>NZ_AGUF01000105.1 GCF_000236785.1 Achromobacter arsenitoxydans SY8
CGCGAGTACTGCGTGCAGGCCGGCGACACCGACTACGACTTTCTTGAGCGCATCATGCGCGAGGAAGGTTTTTTCTATTCCTTCCGCCACAGCGCCGAGGGCCACCAGTTGGTCCACAGCGATCGCCTGTTCATCCACGGCCGCATCGGCGACGAGCCTGTGCAGTACAACCCCACGCCCGGCGGCGATCAGCCCCAGCCTGCGCTGCGCCGCTTCGCCTATGCCGAGAACGTGCGCACGGCGCGCCAGACCCAGCGCGACTACACCTTCAAGCATCCCAGCTACGCCCACGAGCACAGCCGCGACGGCCAGGACCTGGCGCGCCAGGGCGCCCGCTACGAGCGCTACGACTACCCCGCCCGCGCCAAGTTCGACGAGGTTGGCCGCCCCTTTGCCGAGAACCGCCTGCGCGGCCACCGCCGCGACGCGCGCATGGCCGTGGTCGAGGGCGACGATCCGCGCCTGCAGCCCGGCATCTCCTTCACCCTGGCGGGCCACCCGCGGGACGATATGAACCGCGGCTGGCGGCCGGTCAACATCGTCCACTACGGCACGCAGCACACCAGCCAGGCCGAAGAAAGCGCCGACG
>NZ_AGUF01000104.1 GCF_000236785.1 Achromobacter arsenitoxydans SY8
AGGTTCTGGCCAAGCCGGGCTCGATCACCCCGCACACGGACTTCACGTCCGAGGTCTACATCCTGTCCAAGGAAGAAGGCGGCCGTCACACCCCGTTCTTCCAAGGCTATCGTCCCCAGTTCTACTTCCGCACGACGGACGTGACGGGCACGATCGAACTGCCGGCCGACAAGGAAATGGTCCTGCCGGGCGACAACGTTGCCATGACCGTCAAGCTGCTGGCTCCGATCGCCATGGAAGAAGGTCTGCGTTTCGCCATCCGTGAAGGCGGTCGTACCGTCGGCGCCGGCGTCGTCGCCAAGATCCTGAAGTAATTCGGATCTATTAAGCAGCACACAACCAGCGAGGGCGTGATCCCGCCCTCGCATCTCGTTCTTTAGGAAACGCCATGAAAAACCAGAAGATCCGTATCCGCTTGAAAGCCTTCGATTACAAGCTGATCGATCAATCGGCCGCTGAAATCGTCGACACCGCCAAGCGTACTGGCGCCGTCGTCCGCGGTCCGGTGCCGCTGCCCACGCGTATCCGTCGCTATGACGTCCTGCGTTCGCCGCACGTCAACAAGACCTCGCGCGACCAGTTCGAAATCCGTACCCATCAGCGCCTGATGGACATCGTTGATCCCACCGACAAGACCGTTGACGCCCTGATGCGTCTGGACCTGCCGGCCGGCGTCGACGTCGAGATCGCACTGCAGTAATGCCCCTCGAACCTGCTACCTTCGCCGGCAGGTTCGCAAAAGATGGCCGCACTCCCCAGGGATTGCGGCCATTTTGTTTTTTGGCCGAAACGTCTGAACTGGTTGAGTTAGCGGGCGCTCACTATTTGCGCAGTCGCGTGTACCAGGGCGTTGTTCGCTTTGGGCGCACGGACCGTGGCAAAAATGCGCACGCCAGACGCGCCCAATTGGGCTAAGTGCTTGTACTGGCTGGAAAAAACGTGCTAATATGCGAAGCTTGCCATTTTGTGGCAAGTCTGACCATGGACGAAACGCAATCCGTCTGCTTTTGGAACGGTTTGTTCAGTCCAGGTTGAACATAGTCGTAGGGCAAAGGCCGTTACCTTTTGCCTGATTAGCCCCGACCAATCGCAGTCGGGAATGGAGAAAACGATGTCGAATTCGACACCCACGCCCGCCGCTCACCGGCTGGGGCTGGTGGGTCGCAAGGTCGGCATGACCCGCATTTTTACCGAGGAAGGTGAATCCATCCCGGTAACCGTGCTGGACGTGTCGAACAACCGCGTGACCCAAGTTAAGTCGCTGGAAACCGACGGCTACGCCGCGATCCAGGTGGCTTATGGCACTCGTCGTGCCTCGCGTGTGGCGCAGCCGCAAACGGGCCACTACGCCAAGGCCGGCGCCGAAGCCGGTAGCATCCTCAAAGAATTCCGCCTTGATCCCGCTCGCGCCGCTGAATTTGCGGCCGGTTCCGTGATCGCCGTGGAATCCGTGTTCGAAGCCGGCCAACAGGTCGACGTGACGGGCACGACCATTGGTAAAGGCTTTGCCGGTACCATCAAGCGTCACAACTTCGGCTCGCAACGCGCTTCGCACGGTAACTCCCGTTCGCACCGCGTTCCCGGCTCGATCGGTCAAGCACAAGATCCGGGTCGTATTTTCCCGGGTAAGCGCATGGCTGGTCACCTGGGTGACGTCACCCGCACCGTTCAAAACCTCGACGTCGTTCGCGTTGACGTTGAGCGCGGCCTGCTGCTGGTCAAGGGCGCTGTCCCCGGCCACGCTGGCGCCGACATCGTTGTGCGCCCGGCCATCAAGGCCCCGGCCAAGAAGGGAGCGTAAGTAAATGGATCTCAAGCTCCTGAACGACCAAGGTCAGGCCGCTGCTACGTTCAGCGCGCCCGACACCATCTTCGGCCGTGACTTCAACGAAGCGCTGATTCACCAGATCGTGGTGGCTTTCCAAGCCAACGCCCGCTCGGGTAACCGCGCTCAGAAGGACCGTACGGAAGTCAAGCACTCCACCAAGAAGCCCTGGCGCCAAAAGGGTACCGGCCGCGCACGCGCCGGTATGACTTCGTCGCCGCTGTGGCGTGGCGGTGGTCGGACTTTCCCGAACTCGCCCGAAGAGAACTTCAGCCAGAAGGTCAACAAGAAGATGTACCGCGCCGGGATCCGCTCGATCCTGTCGCAGCTGGCTCGCGAAGACCGCATCGCCGTCGTCGAATCGTTTGATCTGGAATCGCCCAAGACCAAGGCTGCCGCTGCAAAGCTGAAGAGCCTGGGCCTGGACTCGGTCCTGATCATCACCGACAGCGTTGATGAAAATGTTTACCTCGCCACCCGCAACCTGCCGCACGTTGCTGTTGTCGAGCCCCGTTATGCCGATCCGTTGTCGCTGGTCCACTACAAGAAAGTGCTGATCACCAAGCCGGCCATCGCTCAACTCGAGGAGATGCTGGGATGAACGCTGAACGCTTGATGCAAGTCATTCTGGCTCCGATCGTGACCGAAAAGGCCACGTTCGTCGCTGAGAAGAATCAGCAAGTCGCTTTCCGTGTCGTGGCTGACGCTACCAAGCCGGAAATCAAGGCTGCCGTCGAACTGCTCTTCAAGGTGCAGGTCGAGTCCGTGCAGGTCCTCAACCGTAAGGGCAAAGTCAAGCGCTTTGGCCGATTCGTTGGCCGTCGCCGTAATGAGCGCAAGGCTTACGTGTCGCTCAAGGACGGCCAGGAAATCGACTTTGCGGAGGTGAAGTAAATGGCCCTCGTAAAAGTTAAGCCGACTTCGGCTGGCCGCCGTGGCATGGTGAAGGTTGTCAGCCCGAACCTGCACAAGGGTGAGCCCTACGCGCCGCTGCTCGAAAAGAAGACCCGTGGTTCTGGCCGTAACAACAACGGTCACATCACCATCCGTCACCGTGGCGGTGGTCACAAGCAGCACTACCGTGTCGTCGACTTCCGTCGCGACAAGGACGGCATCCCGGCAAAGGTCGAGCGTCTGGAATATGACCCCAACCGTACGGCGCACATCGCTCTGCTGTGCTACGCCGACGGCGAACGTCGTTACATCATCGCTCCCCGTGGCCTGGAAGTGGGTTCGACCGTGCTGTCGGGCACCGAAGCTCCGATCCGCGCTGGCAACACGCTGCCGATCCGCAACATCCCGGTGGGTACGACGATTCACTGCGTCGAAATGCTGCCTGGCAAGGGTGCCCAGATGGTCCGCTCGGCCGGCGCTTCCGCCGTCCTGCTGGCTCGCGAAGGCATCTACGCTCAAGTGCGTCTGCGCTCGGGTGAAGTCCGCCGTGTGCACATCGAATGCCGTGCCACCATCGGTGAAGTCGGTAACGAAGAACACAGCCTGCGCCAAATCGGCAAGGCCGGTGCAATGCGTTGGCGCGGTGTCCGCCCGACGGTTCGTGGCGTCGCCATGAACCCGGTGGATCACCCGCACGGTGGCGGCGAAGGCCGTACCGGTGAAGCACGCGAGCCGGTCAGCCCGTGGGGCACTCCGGCGAAGGGTTTCAAGACCCGTCGCAACAAGCGGACGAACAATATGATCGTCCAACGGCGCAAGCGCAAGTAAGAGGCGAACACTATGTCACGTTCGATCAAGAAAGGCCCGTTTGTCGATGCTCACCTGATCAAAAAGGTGGACACGGCCGTCGCGGGCAAAGACAAGAAGCCGATCAAGACCTGGTCGCGTCGTTCCACGATCCTGCCCGAGTTCATCGGTCTGACGATCGCTGTGCACAACGGCAAGCAGCATGTTCCCGTGTACATCAACGAGAACATGGTCGGTCACAAGCTGGGCGAGTTCGCGCTGACCCGTACGTTCAAGGGTCACGCCGCGGACAAGAAGGCGAAGAGGTAAGCGATGGAAACTACTGCCATTATCCGTGGGGTTCACATCTCCGCACAAAAGACCCGTCTGGTTGCGGACATGATCCGCGGTCAGAAGGTCGGCCGTGCGCTGGAAATCCTCACCTTCTCGCCGAAGAAGGCTGCCGTCATCCTGAAGAAGGCTGTCGAGTCCGCCATCGCCAACGCCGAGCACAACGACGGCGCCGATATCGACGAACTGAAGGTCACCACGATTTTCGTGGACAAGGCTCAGTCGATGAAGCGCTTCTCCGCTCGCGCCAAGGGCCGCGGCAACCGTATCGAGAAGCAGACCTGCCACATCACGGTCAAGGTCGGAGCTTAAGGAGTCACGATGGGTCAGAAAATTCACCCCACTGGGTTCCGTCTCGCGGTCACCCGTAATTGGTCCTCGCGTTGGTTCGCCGACGACAAGGCCTTCGGCTCGATGCTGGCCGAAGACATTCGCGTTCGCGAGTACCTGAAGAAGAAGCTCAAGAGCGCCTCCGTCGGTCGCGTGATCATCGAGCGTCCCGCCAAGAATGCCCGCATCACCGTCTACTCGGCTCGTCCGGGCGTGGTGATCGGCAAGCGCGGCGAAGACATCGAAAGCCTGAAGGCTGATCTGCAGCGCCTGATGGGCGTGCCCGTGCACGTCAACATCGAAGAAATCCGCAAGCCGGAAACCGATGCTCAACTGATCGCCGACTCGATCTCGCAACAGCTCGAGAAGCGCATCATGTTCCGCCGCGCCATGAAGCGCGCGATGCAGAACGCCATGCGTCTGGGTGCCCAAGGCATCAAGATCATGAGCTCGGGCCGTCTGAACGGTATCGAAATTGCCCGCACTGAGTGGTATCGCGAAGGCCGTGTGCCGCTGCACACCCTCAAGGCCAATATCGACTACGGCACCTCCGAAGCCCACACCACGTACGGCGTGATCGGCATCAAGGTCTGGGTCTACAAGGGCGACATGCTGGCCAACGGCGAATTGCCGCCGGAAACCGCAGCCCCGCGTGAAGAAGAACGTCGTCCGCGCCGCGCTCCGCGTGGTGATCGTCCGGACGGTGCTCGCACCGGTCGTCCGGGTGGTCGTGGCCGCGCTCCCCGCAAGGCGGATGCTGCTCCGGCGCCTGAAGGAGAATAACCATGCTGCAACCCTCTCGCAGAAAGTATCGCAAAGAGCAGAAGGGCCGCAACACCGGTCTGGCGACCCGTGGCACCCACGTGTCGTTCGGCGAGTTCGGCCTGAAGGCCACGGGCCGTGGCCGTCTGACCGCTCGTCAGATCGAAGCTGCTCGTCGCGCCATCAATCGTCACATCAAGCGTGGCGGCCGTATCTGGATCCGCATTTTCCCGGATAAGCCCATCTCGCAGAAGCCTGCCGAAGTCCGTATGGGTAACGGTAAGGGCAACCCGGAGTACTGGGTTGCTGAAATTCAGCCCGGCAAGGTGCTCTACGAAATGGAAGGGGTTAGCGAAGAGCTCGCGCGTGAAGCTTTCCGCCTGGCCGCTGCCAAGCTGCCGATTTCGACCACGTTCGTCGCGCGTCATATCGGTGCTTAAGGAGTACTAACATGAAAGCTAGCGAACTCCGTTCGAAAGACGCCGCCGAGCTCGGCAAAGAGCTCGAAAGCCTGCTGAAGGCACAATTCGGTCTGCGCATGCAGAAGGCCACGCAGCAACTGGCCAACACCAGCCAGCTGCGCAACGTGCGTCGCGACATCGCTCGCGTCCGCACCTTGCTGACCGAGAAGGCAGGGAAATAAAGATGAGCGAAACTCAAAACACCCAAGTGGCCAAGCGCCAGCGCACGCTGGTTGGCAAGGTCGTCAGCAACAAGATGGACAAGACTGTCGTGGTTCTGGTTGAACGCCGCGTCAAGCACCCCATCTTCGGCAAGATCATCATGCGCTCCGCGAAGTACAAGGCGCACGATGAATCGAACCAGTACAACGAAGGCGATACGGTTGAAATCGCTGAAGGCCGTCCCATCTCGCGCTCGAAGTCGTGGCGCGTGGTGCGTCTGGTTGAAGCCGCACGTATCATCTAAGTAAAAGCAGGACATCTGAACGGTTCGCCGTTCTGATATAAAACGGCAAGGGCTAATCCCCTTGCCGTTTTTTTTCGCCGCTTGGCTGCGGCGAAGCAGAGGAAGCATGCAGCGTTACATGAAATCCCGTCGATCAGCCTGGCTGGCGGCCGGCGCGCTTGCCATGGCAAGCGCCGCTGCGTTCGCCCAGAGCCAGGGGCGGTCGACGCCAGTCCCCGCCGTGTCCGGCACCAGCATTGCCGCGACGGCGCAAACGGATTCCGGCGTAGCGACGCCGAACCACGCCGCGCCGACGCCGGCGTCGGATCCGACGGCGATCGGCCATGCGGTGCTCAACGCCGGGCCGGACCCGCGCGTCAAGTTGGATGGACTGTCGCGTGATCACGCGGCGATCTTCGGCACCGACGATCCGGATGAACAGGCGTTGTTGGACCAGGAGCGTGCGCTGCAGGCGCAACGCGATCAGCTACGGGTGCTGGAGCGAGTGCTGAATGCGACGCCGCAGGGAGCCGATCCGCATCCCCCCGCCATGATTCCGCTGACCTCCGGCGGTCCGATGAATATGCCCAGGTTGGCGCCCACGCCTTCGGGCTCCCAACTGGATCGGGCGGGTGGCAATTCGCGTCAGAGCGTCGACGAGATGCAGCGCCGTGTCAACGCGCTGCGGCGCGATGCGGATGTGCTGAGCCAGGGCGGGCGCTAGCGCAGGCCACGGGATTTCGGAAGCGCGGTATGGCCCGTGGGGCGCCGCGCGAGTTCCCGCAGCCGTCCCGCGATACCCGTAGGAAAGTAATACACCGACAGCACGAACAGAATGCCCAGCCACAACAGCCAGCGGTCTGGTTCGAACAGCAAGGCTAATGGCGGGATGCCCGACACGACCTCGTGCACCGCGTGCAGCCCGTCCTGCAGGTAGCTCTGAGCGAACACGAACAGGGTGGCGCCGACGACCGCTCCGTACATGGTCCCCATCCCGCCGATCACGACCATCAGCAGGATGTTGAGCATGATCTCGAATGACAGGGTTGTGTCCGGGCCGTTGTAGCGCAGCCATAGCGCGTACATCGCTCCCGCCAGCGTTGCGAAAGCGGCCGCCAGCAGATTCGACAGGCTGCGGTACAGCACGGTCCGATAGCCGATGGCTTCGGCGCGGAACGGGTTTTCGCGGATCGCCTGCAGCACGCGGCCGAACGGGGAATTCACGATGCGCAACAGCATCAGGAAGAGCACCAGGCAGACCGCCGCAATCAGGTAGTAAGTGATGATCCGCCCATCCACGGCGACACCGAACAAGGGCTCCGAAAAGGGGCGAAACGCGGGCCGCAGCATTTGCGGCACCTTGAAGTTCAGGCCGTCTTCTCCGCCCGTCAGGTCCGACAGTTGCGACACCAGTGTCTGGAATGCGGCAGCCACGGCCAAGGTGATCATGGCGTAGAAGATGGCGCGCACGCGAAGGCTGGCAAGGCCGATCAGCAAGGCAAAGGCCAGCGAAACCGCCATTCCCCCCGCAACACCCGTAAACACCGCGGTCCACCCCGGCTCCATGCGTATGCTGGCGATCGCCACGCCATACGCGCCTATCCCGAAGAACATGGTGTGCGCGAAGCTCACGATGCCGGTGTACCCCAACAGCAGGTCATAGCTGGCGACCAGAATGATGAAGACAAGGATCTTCGCCGCCACGGCAAGCGCCTTCGGGCCCGGGAACAGGAACGGCGCAGCGGCCAACGCGGCCACAATCGCCATGAGCAGCAGCGCCAGGATCGCGCTGCGTGGAGGGTCGCCGGAAAGCAGGCGAAACGACATGTCGGCGGCTCCTAGCGGTTCGTGACGGGATACACGCCTTGCGGCCGCCACAGCAGGATGGCGACCATCAGCGCAATGTTCGAGAACAGGGCGGCCTTGGGCATCAGAAAGCCGGTGTAGTTCGCCATCAGCCCGACCAGCAGCGCGCCGATGAGACAACCCACGGTGGAGCCCAGGCCGCCGATCATGATGACAATGAAGATCAGCACATTCACCTGCGCGCCAAGCTGGGGAACGATCGACTGCTGATACATCCCCCACAACACGCCGCCCAGCCCTGCCAGCATCGACCCAGCGACGAACACGCCGACGAACAGGTGGCGGATCCGGTAGCCCAGGCTTTCGACCATCTCGCGGTCTTCGACGCCGGCGCGAATCAGGAGGCCGAGCTTGCTGCGATTGAGCACCCACAGCATGCCGCCAAGTACGGCCAATCCGACCAGCAGCGCGACGACACGGTACTTCTCGATGGCGGCATCGCCCAGCAGGAATGCGCCGCGCAGCGACTCCGGCAACGGCAGCGTGATCGTCTGCGGCCCCCACATCATCTTGATGATCTCTTCGCCGATGATCATGCCGCCCATGGTGATGAGAATCTGCTTGAGATGCTGGCCATAGACCGGGCGCACAATGACGCGTTCGAACGCAAGGCCCACCGCGCCCGCCACCAGCATGCCGACGATCATGGCGGGCAGTACTGCGAGCAGATTGGTCCAAAGGCTGCCGGATTGCGTCCAGTCCGCCATGGATCCCAGGACGGTTGCCGCCATATAGGCGCCGATCGCGATAAACAGCCCGTGCCCGAAATTCAGCACGTCCATCAGACCAAATACCAGCGTCATGCCTGACGCCACGATGAAAATGATCATGCCCATGGCCAGGCCCGCGAAGGTCAACGTCACCCAGGTGGAGAACGAGCCGACCAGAGGCAGCGCAATGGCCGCCAGCGCCACGACCAGGAGGGCGGGCAAAAGATCCGCGCGCGCCCGCGGCAGCGGGGCTTCGATGTCTAGCGTATTCATTGGTGGCTTCCCAGTGACAGGCCCAGCAGGCGTGTCTGCAGCGCGTCGTCCGCAGCCAGCTCTTCCATGGCGCCGGCGTGCACGACCTTGCCGTTGTCCATGACCGCGGCATAGTCGCCGACGCGGCGGGCGAAGTTGAAGTTCTGTTCAACCAGCAAGATGGTGGTAGACGCTTGCTTGAGTTCGATGAAAGCGTCGATCATGTTCTGGATGATGGCGGGCGCGAGGCCCTTGCTGGGTTCGTCCACCAGCAGCAGGCGGCGCGGCTCGATGATCGCGCGCGCCATGGCCAGCATCTGCTTCTGACCGCCCGACAGCTTGCCCGCGGGATGAAGCCAGAATTTCCTGAGCGCAGGGAAGAAGCCGAAAATCCACTCCAATCTTGCCGTGTCCAGCTGGCCGGCATTCCTGGCGCCACGCGCTGCCAGCAGGATGTTCTCTTTCACGGACAAGTCGCCGAAGATGCCCATGTTCTCGGGTACGTAAGCCATGCCCATGCGCGCCATGTCCGGCGGCGATGTGCGCGCGCCGGGCCCGCCGATCTGTGCGCCATCGAAGCTGACCTGCCCTTGCGAGGCGCGCCATAGTCCCATGATCGTGCGCAGCGTGGTGGTCTTGCCGGCGCCGTTTCGTCCAAGCAGCATGGTGACGGCAGAAGGCGGCACGCGGAGGTTCACGCCGTGCAGGATGTGATACGCGCCGATGTGCGTATGCACGTCCTTCATTTCAACAAGGGGCGTCGACGTCATGGGGCCGGCTCCGATGGGCTGACACCCAGATAGGCCTGCTGGACGATCGGCGAGGCGATGACAGTGGCGGGGTCGCCGTCCGCCATCAGCTGGCCGTTGTGCAGCACGACGATGCGGTCGGCAAGCTCGCGCACCACATCCATCTTGTGCTCCACGAGCAGTATGGTCTTAGAGGAATCGGTCTTCAGTTCGCGAATCAGGTCCAGCACGACAGGGACGTCGTCCACGCTCATGCCGGCAGTGGGCTCGTCAAACATGAACACCTGCGGCTCCAGGCCGATAAGCATGGCGATTTCCAGCTTGCGCTGGTCGCCATGAGGCAGGTCTGCCGCGGCCTGATCGCGGCGGGCCGTCAGCCGGGTGCGTTCGAGCAGGGCGTCGGCGCGCTCCATGAGGCGGCGGTCGTCATTCCAGGTGCGCCAGAAGCGGATCTGGCGCCAGCTCATGCCCTGTTGGCGCGACTGCAGGGCAAGCCGCAGGTTTTCGTGCACGCTCAGGCGCGGAAACAGTTGCGTGAGCTGAAACGCGCGTCCCAACCCGGCATGCATGCGGGCAGGCGCCCCTAGCGAGGTCAGGTCCCGTCCGTTCAGGCGCACCGTGCCGGCGCTGGCGCGCAGCTGGCCGGAGATGAGATTGAAGTACGTGGTCTTGCCGGCGCCGTTCGGGCCGACGATGGCGGTCAGGCTGCCGGGCGCATACGCGCAACTGACGTCGTTGACGGCCACGTGCCCGCCGAACCGGATCGTGAGCGATTGTGTTTCCAGCATGGACGACGCCGGATCAACGCTTGTTCTGGATCGGAACGGTCATCTGGTCGGGCGTGATCTCCTTGACCAGGTCCTGTACCGCCCATGGCACGGAGGGATCGTTCTTGATCCGGAAGTGGTACATGGACTGCATCGCCTGATGATCCTCGGGGCGGAACGTCATCTTGCCCTTGGGGGTGTCAAAGCTCATGCCTTCCATGGCCTTGATAAGCTTGTCGGTGTCGGAGTCGCCAGCGGTCTTGTTCAAGGCCGCCACGATGGCGATGCCTGACGCCATGCCCCCGGCGGTGAAGAAGTCGGGCGGCTGGCCGAAGCGTTTCTGGTGTTCCGCAACCAGCCATTCATTCACCGGATTCTTGGGTATTCCGTAGTAGTAATAGGTGGCGCCTTCCATGCCGGCCAGCGATTTCAGCGGCGTCATCGCGGTCAGCGTGTTGCCGCCCGTGGCGATCTCGATGCCGTAGCGCTTGGGATCCAGGTCGGCGATCTTGAACGGATTACCCGCGCCCGCCCAGAGGATGAAGATGATCTTGCGGCCCGGCTTGTCTTTCAGCGCGTCGAACAGGCGCTGCGCGCCGGCCGTGAAGTCGGTGGCGTTGGCGGGCAGGTATTCCTCGTGCACGATCTTGGCGTTCTTCAGAGCGCCCTTGAACGCCTTGACGCCATCGCGGCCGAATGCATAGTCCTGCGCAAGCATGGCGATCGACGTGCCGGCCTGGTCGAAGGCCACGGCGTTGGCGATCGCATCCTGCGAAGAGTTGCGGCCGGTGCGGAAGATGTACTTGTTCCACTTTTCGCCAGTGATCGAATCCGCGACCGCGGGCTCCACCAGCAGGATCTTTTCATATTCCTCCGCGATGGGCAGCATGGCCAGCGCCACGCCCGAAGACGTGGGGCCCACCGCGATGTCCGCGTTGTCGTCGGCATAGGCCGAAGCCAGCTGCGCGCGCGCGACGTCGGGCTTGCCCTGGTTGTCCTTTTCGATGACGCGAATCTTGCGTCCGGCGACCGTCATGGTGCCCTGGGTGGCGTATTCCAGGCCCAGCATCAGCCCGTTCTGGGTCTGTTTGGCGTAGGCCTCGAGAGGCCCCGTCTTGTCGTAGACATGCGCCACGACGAGGTCTTTCGCGGCAGCCCCGGAACTCAAGCACAGGCCGGCCAGCGCGGCGAGCAGAATGCGTTTCATGGAAATCTCCTGTTGTCAGTCGGCGCGCGCGGCCGAGTCGTCCGGCCTGGCGAGGAATTGGCGAATGGGTTCGATCTGGCCCGGCACGTTCAAGGCGGGGGCGTGGCCGCAGTCGGGAAAGTCGATGCGTTCAGCGCGGGGGCCGCGCTCCGTCATGGCGCAGGCCACCTCGGGCAGCAGCAGGTCGGAATCGGCGCCGCGCAGCAGCAGCAGCGGCATGCGCAGCGAGTCGTAGCCGCTCCAGCGGTCGTAGTCGTCGGGGTGGTGGCTGAACTGCCCCACGATGGCAGGGTCGTAGTGCGTGGTCACGCGGCCATCAGGCAGCCGGCGCACGGAGGTCTCGGCCATCCTGCGCCACTGCTCGTCGCTTTGCCAGCCGTAGGGTTTGTAAGCCGCGCGCAGCCAGGTCTCCAGCTCGGTAACCGTGTCGAACGCGGGCGGATTGCCGGCATAGGCGAGGATGCGCTCGATGGCCGGCTGCGGCAGCTCGGGTCCGATGTCGTTGACCACCAGATGCGATATCCGGCCGCGCAAGGTGGTGGCCGCAGCATGCATACCGGTGGCGCCGCCCATGGACGTCCCCACCCATCGCACGCGGGCGAGCGACAGGCCGTCCAGGAGGGCGCGCGCCAGCGTCGCGTAGAAGTCCAGCCGGTACTCTGCCTTGGGGTCCGGGCTCCATTGGGACAGCCCCCGTCCGATCGTGTCCGGACAGATGACGCGGTAGTCGCCGGCCAGCGCCTGCGCCAGCTCGTCGAAGTCGCGGCCCGTGCGGGCGAGGCCATGCCACATGACGATGGGGGGCGCATCCGCGGCGCCCCATTCCGTGTAGTGCAGCTCGCGGCCCGCGCAGCGCAGGTAGCGCGACGCCGGCGTGGGGCGGGCGGCCGCCGCGCTTGCCTGTGCCATGAGTCTCCTCCCGGGTTGTCCAGGTTGTGTGCTTATCTGGCTGAATATAGACTTGTGCCGGGCGCGTCCACAATGCGCCGTCCGCCCCGCAGCAGGGTGGGTCAAGAATATGTAGACGCAAGATCAATTTGCGCATCCCGTGCACCAGGAGACCGTGCCATGCCCGATACGGAATTCGCCATTTCGGCCAGCGCCGGCGCCGACCGGCGCGATCAGTGGCGCGAGGCGCTGTCCGATGCCTTCGGGCCGTTCGAGGTGCATGGCGGCAAGCCGGACGATTTCGCGGGCCACGTGCGCTACGCGCGCCGCGCCAGCCTTCAGTTCAATGATCTGCATTACCAGGGCCAGCGGCTGGAACGCACCGCGGGCAACGTGTCGCGTCTGGACCAGGAGTTCTACACCTTTGGCCTGCCGCTGGCGGGCCCGTTGGCGGTGCGCCAGCAGGGACGAGAATTCCAGGTAGAACCGGGTTGCGTGTACCTGATGAATCAAAGCCTGCCGTACCAGGCGACGGCGCAGGGCGCGTCGGGCTACCGCAGCCTGAGCGTGTCGTTCCCGCGCAGCGCGCTGTCGCAACGGGATTCACGCATTGGCGCCTTCTACAAGCTGCGGACCGACGACGGGTCTCCGCGGGGCACGCTGCTGGCAGGCTATATGGATCATCTTTTCAAGGGCATGGATGACTGGTCCGACACCGAGGCGGCCGAACTCGGCGAGCGGCTCATCGACCTGATCGTCCTGTTCCTGGTGCAGCCGGGGCAGGGGCAGGTATCGGAAGCCGACAGCAGCGTGACGGTCGCGCACCGGACGCGCGTTCTTGCCTATATCCGCCAGCATCTTGCAGATCCGGACTTGTCGCCCTTGCGGGTGGCGCAGGGTTGCGGCGTGTCGGTGGCCTATCTACACCGAATCCTGCGCGCAGGCGGGCTGTCGGTGGAGTCGTTCATTTTCGAGCAGCGGCTGGACAGGTGCCGCGAGCTCCTGCTGGACTCGCGGCATCGTCATCGCAGCATTGCCGAACTGGCCTACCAGGTCGGCTTTTCCCACCCCTCCCATTTCAGCCGGCTCTTCAAGCACCGCTTCGGCATGACGCCGCGGGACCTGCGCGCGGGCAGCCGGGCGGCTTCGGCCTGAACGGGGCCGCCCCGCCGCGCAAAGAGCGCGCAACGGCCCGCCTTGCGAGCGGATCGCCGGTGCCTTCGGCACAGACTGGCAAAAAAAAGCCCCGCGTTCTAGTGCGGGGCTTTGCAGTGCGGCAGGCGCGGGGTCAGATGTGCGTGATGAACTTCGTGACCAGATAGCCTTCGAACGTTTCCGTTCCGCCTTCGCTGCCGATGCCGCTGTCCTTGATGCCGCCGAACGGCGTTTCGGCCAGCGCGCTGCCGAAATGGTTGATGTTGACCATGCCGGCTTCCAGGCCGTTGGAGACCTTGGTTGCCGTCTTGAGCGAATTCGTGAACACGTAAGACGACAGGCCGAAGGGCAGGCTGTTTGCGCGGCGCAGCACTTCATCGGTATCGCTGAAGCGGACGACGGGCGCGACCGGACCAAAAGGCTCTTCGGTCATCAGCATGGAATTGTCGGGCAGATCCGTCACGACCGTCGGGGCGAAGAAGAAACCCTTGCGGTCCAGGGGGCCGCCGCCGACCACCACCTTGGCGCCGTGCTTGCGGGCGTCATCAATAAAGGCGCTCATGGCGGGAACGCGGCGCTCGTGCGCCAGCGGGCCCATTTCGGTGCCGGTTTCCAGGCCGTCGCCGACTTTGATGTTCTTCAGCACGTCCGAGAATTTCGCCAGGAACTGCTCGTATGCGCCATCCTGCACATAGAAGCGGGTGGGCGATACGCAGACCTGGCCCGCGTTGCGCACCTTGAACTTGGCCAGCATTTCGGCGGCGCGGTCGATGTCCGCGTCGTCGAACACGAGCACGGGCGAATGGCCGCCCAATTCCATGGTGACGCGCTTCATGTGGGCGCCGGCCAGCGCGGCCAGTTGTTTGCCCACCGGCACGGAGCCGGTGAAGGACACCTTGCGCACGATCGGCGAGCGGATCAGGTAGTCGGAGATCTTGGCGGGTTCGCCCCAGACGATGTTCAGGCAGCCCTTGGGCAGGCCTGCGTCGTGGAACATCCGCGCGATCGCCATGACCGCGCTGGGCGAGTCCTCGGGGCCCTTGAGCACCACGGTGCAGCCGGCGCCGATTGCCGCGGCGATCTTGCGGATCGCCTGGTTGTACGGGAAGTTCCAGGGCGTGAATGCCGCGCAGACGCCGATGGGTTCGCGCACCACGATCTGGCGGACATCGGGATTGCGCGGCTGGATAACGCGGCCATAGATCCGGCGGCATTCTTCGGCGTGCCAGTCGGCATGCTCTGCGCAGGACGTGACTTCACCCACGGCCTCTGCCAGGGGCTTGCCCTGGTCCAGGGTCATGTTGCGGCCAATTTCCTTGGCGCGTTCGCGCGACAGCGTGGCGACCTTGCGCAGGATGGCCGAGCGGTCCATGGGCGAGGATTTCTTCCACGATTCGAAGGCGCGCTGGGCAGCGGCAAGCGCGCGATCCAGGTCCGCTTCGGTGGCGTGGGGCAGCTGGCCGAGAACTTCGAGCGTGGCCGGGTTGATGACGTCCTGGGTGCGCCTGCCCTCGCCGGCGACGAATTCGCCGTCGATATACAGCGCCAACTGTTCATACATGCCTGTCGTTCCTTGCGAAATAGGAGTGGATTGCGACCGCGGTCGCCCACGGCAGTCTAAACCAGCTTCCCCCCAGCGGAGAGGACCACTCCCGGGCGCGGGCTTGGGGCCAATGCCGTGCGGAGCGCTTGCGCCAGCGCTCCGCCATGGACAAAATAGGAGGTCTCTGGCTGTCCTGTTCGATACCTATCGTGCAAACCGTCGACGCGCGCCCGGCCTCCAAGTCCAGTGTCTTCTCGCGGGTCTTCTTCCGCTTTATTGATTGGCTGCGCCAACGCATCGCGCAGGCCTCGCTGGTCGGGGACAAGCCCATTTTTGAAAACAGCCAGTTTCCCTGGGTCGCCGCCCTGGAATCCCAGGCGCCCGCGATCCGCGCCGAACTGTCGGAGTTGCTTGCCGACCGTCAGCTTCTGCCGGCGTTTCACGAGATATCCCCCGACGTGGGCATGATCACGTCCGACGACCAATGGAAGACCTTTGTCTTCATGGGCTACGGCTTGCGTTCCGAGCGCAACCTGGCGCGGTGTCCGGCTACCGCCCGGGCGCTCCGGGGCATTCCGGGCATCCGCACCGCCTTCTTCTCCATCCTGGAGCCGGGCAAGCGCATACCGCTGCATACCGGTCCGTACAACGGCGTGTTGCGCCTGCATCTGGGCCTGGTCGTGCCGGATCCCCCCGAGCGGTGCTGGATTGAGGTCGGGGGCGAACGCTACAACTGGCGGGAAGGGCAGGCCGTCGTTTTTGACGATCTTTACCCCCACCAGGTGCACAACGACACCCAGGGCTTGCGGGCCGTGTTGTTCGTCGACTTCGAACGCCCCTGCCGGGCTCCTGTAAAATGGCTCAATCGCCTGGTGCTCATGGCTGCGCCGTTCACGGACGAAATTCGTCGCGGCAAGGCAAATCATGATGCCTGGGAGAAGGGCTACTATCGCCAGAAATAGGGGCAGATAGCCCGTAAGTTGCCGCCTTTTCCGGGTGGTGTGGTGTTTTGTGCGCGATGCCAACAAAGTGCTTGCGCTCAAAGTTTAACCACGTTAGAATTATCAGCTTTCCCAGATTGTCGATTCATCTATCAAATTAGCTGAGCGCGTCGGGGGGAATACCCGCAGGATTTCAACCCAGGGTCGTTGCGTTGCCAACCAGTTGCTGGTCCAGAAGTTGTGGACTTGCCGACAAAAAGCAGGGCGGCTGACCTGACGGGACCAAAACTGGCAGGAATTGCAGTGTTCCCTTGTTGGGAAAACCGTATTTCCAGTTAAGTTGGAACAGGAAAAATCATGATCCAAATGCAGACCACGCTGGACGTGGCCGACAACACTGGTGCGCGTCATGTGATGTGCATTAAGGTGCTCGGTGGCTCCAAGCGCCGTTATGCCGGTATCGGCGACATCATCAAGGTGAGCGTCAAAGATGCGGCTCCGCGCGGACGCGTCAAAAAAGGCGAAATTTACAACGCTGTGGTGGTTCGTACCGCCAAGGGCGTGCGCCGTAAAGACGGTTCGCTGATTCGTTTCGGTGGCAATGCCGCCGTGTTGCTCAACGCCAAGCTGGAGCCCATCGGCACCCGCATCTTCGGACCCGTTACGCGCGAACTGCGTACCGAGAAGTTCATGAAGATCGTGTCGCTGGCCCCGGAAGTGCTGTAAGGAGCCCTACGATGAACAACATCCGTAAAGGCGACGAAGTCATCGTCCTGACCGGCCGCGACAAGAAGCGTCGCGGCACCGTGCTGGCTCGCGTTGGCGCCGACCACGTCCTGGTCGAAGGCGTCAATGTTGCCAAGAAGCACGTGAAAGCCAACCCGATGGCTAACAACCCGGGCGGGATTGTCGAAAAGACCATGCCGATCCACATCTCGAATGTGGCGCTCTTCAACCCCGCAACCGGTCGTGGCGACCGCGTGGGCGTTCAAGAAGTCGAAGGTCGCAAGGTCCGCGTGTTCCGTTCCAATGGTGCCGTTGTCGGCGCCAAGGCGTAAGGGGCGATAGACATGTCTCGTTTGCAAGATTTCTACAAGAGCAAGGTCGCTGGCGACCTGCAGGCCAAGTTTGGCTACAAGAGCGCAATGGAAGTGCCGCGCATCACCAAGATCACCCTGAACATGGGTGTCTCGGAAGCGGTCTCCGACAAGAAAGTCATCGAACACGCTGTGTCGGATCTGACCAAGATCGCCGGCCAGAAGCCTGTCGTGACGAAGACCAAGAAGGCTATCGCCGGTTTCAAGATCCGCGAAAACTACCCGATTGGTTGCATGGTCACGCTGCGTGGTCAACGCATGTACGAATTCCTGGATCGCCTGGTGGCGGTTGCGCTGCCTCGCGTGCGCGACTTCCGCGGTATCTCGGGTCGTGCGTTCGACGGCCGTGGCAACTACAACATCGGGGTGAAAGAGCAGATCATTTTCCCCGAAATCGAGTACGACAAGATCGACGCGCTGCGTGGGCTGAACATCAGCATCACCACCTCCGCGAAGACCGACGAAGAAGCCAAGGCGCTGTTGACGGCCTTCAGCTTCCCGTTCCGTAACTAAGGGGCTGATGACGTGGCTAAACTTTCCCTCATCAATCGCGACATCAAGCGCGCCAAGCTGGCTGACAAGTTCGCTGCCAAGCGCGCTGAGTTGAAGTCGATCATTGACGACCAGTCGAAGACCGACGAAGAACGTTACCAAGCTCGGCTCAAGCTGCAACAGCTGCCGCGCAATGCCAACCCGACGCGTCAACGCAACCGTTGCGTGGTCACCGGTCGTCCTCGCGGCGTGTTCCGCAAGTTCGGTCTGACGCGCCACAAACTGCGTGAAATGGCGATGAAGGGCGAAATCCCCGGCATCACCAAGGCCAGCTGGTAGGAGAAACAATATGAGCATGAGCGATCCCATCGCCGATATGCTGACCCGCATTCGCAATGCGCAGCAAGTGGACAAAGTTACGGTGAGCATGCCCTCCTCGAAGCTGAAGGCGGCCATTGCCGCTGTGCTGAAGGACGAAGGCTACATCGACAGCTTTGAAATCAAGGGCAGCCAGGCCAAGCCTGAGCTCGAGATCACCCTGAAGTACTACGCTGGCCGTCCGGTCATCGAGCGCATCGAGCGCGTTTCGCGTCCCGGTCTGCGTATCTACAAGGGCCGTACCAGCATTCCTCAGGTCATGAACGGCCTGGGCGTGGCTATCGTTTCGACCTCGCGCGGCGTCATGACCGACCGTAAGGCTCGCGCCAACGGCGTCGGCGGCGAAGTGCTGTGCTACGTGGCCTAAGGAGAAATTCGAATGTCACGTATCGCTAAGTATCCGGTCGAACTGCCCAAGGGTGTCGAAGCCGACATCAAGCAGGATCAGATCACCGTCAAGGGCCCGCTGGGTTCCCTGACCCAAGCCCTGACTGGCGACGTCACGATTTCGCTGGACGGAAGCAAGCTCACGTTTGCCGCCGCCAACGAAACCCGTCACGCCAACGCCATGTCGGGTACCGTGCGCGCCTTGGTTGCCAATATGGTCACCGGCGTGAGCAAGGGCTTCGAGCGCAAGCTGACCCTGGTCGGCGTGGGTTACCGCGCCTCGATCCAAGGCGATGCCGTTAAGCTGCAGCTCGGTTTCTCGCACGATGTCTTGCATCAGTTGCCGGCCGGTATCAAGGCCGAATGCCCCACCCAGACGGAAATCGTCATCAAGGGCGCCAACAAGCAAGTCGTCGGTCAGATGGCCGCTGAAATCCGCGCGTACCGCGAACCTGAACCCTACAAGGGCAAGGGTGTGCGTTACTCGGACGAACGCGTCGTCATCAAAGAAACCAAGAAGAAATAACGGCGCACGCAAGGACGAATCATGGACAAAAAAGTTTCCCGTTTGCGTCGTGCGGTTCCGACCCGCCGGAAAATCAACGAGCTGCGCGTTCACCGCCTCTCGATTTTCCGCTCGAACCAGCACATCTACGCCAACATCATTTCGCCGGAAGGCGATCGCGTTCTGGTCAGCGCCTCGACGGTGGAAGCCGAAGTGCGTGCGCAACTGGCCGGCCAAACCGGCCAGGGCGGCAACAAGGCCGCTGCTACGCTGGTTGGCAAGCGCGTGGCCGAAAAGGCCAAGGCTGCCGGTATCGAACTGGTCGCTTTCGATCGCTCGGGCTTTCGTTACCATGGCCGCGTGAAAGCGCTGGCCGATGCCGCGCGTGAAGCCGGCCTGAAGTTCTAAGCGAGGATCTGTCAAATGGCTAAAGTACAAGGCAAGAACGCCGCGGAAAAAGAGAACGATGACGGCCTCCGCGAAAAGATGATCGCGGTCAACCGCGTGAGCAAAGTGGTCAAGGGTGGTCGCACCATGAGCTTTGCCGCGCTGACCGTGGTTGGCGATGGCGATGGCCGCATCGGCATGGGTAAGGGCAAGGCGCGTGAAGTGCCGGTGTCCGTTCAGAAGGCCATGGAACAAGCCCGTCGCGGCATGTTCAAGGTCGCTCTGAAGAACGGCACGCTGCACCACACCGTGGTTGGCAAGCATGGCGCCGCTACCGTGCTGATCTCGCCCGCTGCTGAAGGTACTGGCGTTATCGCCGGCGGCCCGATGCGCGCTATTTTCGAAGTGATGGGTGTGCGTAACGTGGTTGCCAAGAGCCTGGGCTCGAGCAACCCCTACAACATGGTTCGCGCCACGTTGAACGGCCTGCGCGCCTCCCTGACCCCGGCCGATGTTGCTGCCAAGCGCGGCAAGACGGTCGAAGAAATCCTGGGGTAAATCATGGCTCAGAAGCAGATCAAAGTGACCCTCGTGCGCTCGGTGATCGGTACCAAGCAATCGCACCGTGATACGGTTCGCGGTTTGGGCTTGGGCCGTATCAACAGCAGCCGCGTGCTGGTCGATACGCCCGAGGTGCGTGGGATGATCCGTAAGGTGGATTATCTCGTTTCCGTCTCGGAAGCCTAAGGAATCACCATGTCGGATATGCAACTTAATACGCTGAAGCCCGCCGAGGGCAGCAAGCACGCCAAGCGCCGCGTCGGCCGTGGCATCGGTTCGGGTCTGGGTAAGACCGCCGGCCGTGGTCACAAGGGTCAGAAGTCGCGCTCGGGCGGTTTCCACAAGGTTGGCTTCGAAGGCGGTCAAATGCCGCTGCAACGTCGCCTGCCCAAGCGTGGTTTCACCCCGCTGGGTCAACACCTGTATGCCCAAGTTCTTCTGTCGGACCTGCAGGCCCTGCCCATCGACGAAATCGATGTGCAAGTGCTGAAGGCTGCCGGCGTGATCGGCCAGGCGGTTCGTTTCGCCAAGGTTATCAAGTCGGGTGAACTCTCGCGCAAGGTCGTGCTCAAGGGCATTACCGCGACGGCCGGCGCTCGCGCCGCCATCGAAGCCGCGGGCGGCTCGCTTGCCTGATCAGAGGTGACGAGTGGCTAACGCGCAGGCATTGGGCAAATCCGGAGCACGATACGGCGATCTGAAGCGCCGTCTTGTGTTCCTGGTGCTCGCCCTGGTGGTTTACCGTTTGGGTACACACATCCCGGTTCCGGGTATTAACCCGGACGCGCTGGCGGACTTGTTCCGTCAGAACCAGGGCGGGATCCTGGGCCTGTTCAACATGTTCTCGGGCGGGGCGCTCTCGCGTTTCTCGATTTTTGCCCTGGGGATCATGCCGTACATTTCGGCATCCATCATCATGCAGTTGATGTCGGTGGTGGTGCCGTCGCTGGAAGCGCTCAAGAAAGAGGGCGAGGCCGGACGTCGGAAGATTACCCAATACACCCGCTACGGCACGGTCGTGCTGGCGCTGGTGCAGGCTGTGGGCATTTCGGTGGCGCTGGAGTCCCAGCAGGGACTGGTGATCGATCCGGGCATGCTGTTCCGCTTCACGACCGTCGTGACTCTGGTCACTGGCACCATGTTCGTCATGTGGCTGGGTGAGCAGATTACCGAACGCGGTCTGGGCAACGGGATTTCCATCCTGATCTTCGCAGGTATCGTGGCGGGTCTTCCCGCGGCGCTGGCTGCTCTGTTGGACCTGGTCCGCACCAACGCGATGTCCGTGCTTTCGGCGCTGTTCATCGTGGCTCTGGTGGTGCTGGTTACCGCTTTTGTGGTGTTCGTGGAACGCGGACAGCGCAAGATCACGGTGAACTACGCCAAGCGTCAGGTCGGCAACAAGGTCTACGGTGGTCAAAGCTCGCATTTGCCGCTGAAGCTGAACATGGCAGGGGTGATTCCGCCGATCTTCGCGTCGTCGATCATTCTGTTCCCGGCCACGATCACGAGCTGGTTCTCCAGCAGCGAGAACATGCGCTGGCTTAGCGACCTGGCTGCGGCCCTGTCGCCTCGTCAACCGCTCTACATCACGCTGTACTCGGTCGCGATTATTTTCTTCTGCTTTTTCTACACGGCTCTGGTTTTCAACAGCCGCGAAACGGCGGACAACCTGAAGAAGAGTGGTGCGTTTGTTCCGGGCATCCGTCCGGGCGAGCAAACGGCGCGCTACATCGACAAGATCCTGATGCGTTTGACGCTCGCAGGTGCCATCTACATCACGTTGGTGTGCCTGTTGCCGGAATTCTTGGTGATGCGCTGGAACGTTCCCTTCTACTTCGGTGGTACGTCTCTGTTGATCATTGTGGTGGTGACGATGGATTTCATGGCGCAGGTTCAGGCCTACATGATGTCTCACCAGTACGACTCGTTGCTCAAGAAGGCTAACTTCAAGGGCGCGGGTTTGCCGATGCGGTAAGCAAAAGAATGTCCAAGGACGACGTCATTCAGATGCAAGGCGAGGTTCTTGAGAACCTCCCGAACGCGACATTTCGCGTCAAGCTCGAAAACGGCCACGTGGTGTTGGGCCATATTTCCGGCAAGATGCGTATGCATTACATCCGGATCCTGCCGGGTGACAAGGTCACAGTGGAGCTCACGCCCTATGACCTGACGCGAGCCAGGATAGTTTTCCGCTCCAAATGAGCGGAACCGGATTACGGAAAATTAGGAGTCAACCATGAAAGTAATGGCATCGGTTAAGCGGATCTGCCGCAACTGCAAAGTTATCAAACGTCACGGCGTGGTGCGCGTTATCTGCACCGACCCGCGTCACAAGCAGCGTCAAGGCTAACTCGGGTTAGCGACTACGCAACGGATTTATTCAAGGAACAGTCATGGCCCGTATTGCTGGCATTAACATTCCGCCGCAACAGCACGCCGAGATCGGCCTGACCGCCATTTTTGGCATCGGTCGTACGCGCGCTCGCAAGATTTGCGAAGCGGCAAACGTACCCTTTGACAAAAAGGTCAAGGATCTGAGCGACGCTGAATTGGAACGCGTCCGCGAACATGTTGGTTTGTTCACGGTTGAAGGCGACCTGCGTCGTGAAGTACAGCTCTCGATCAAGCGTTTGATCGACCTGGGAACCTACCGCGGTATGCGTCACAAGCGCGGTTTGCCCGTGCGCGGCCAGCGCACTCGCACCAACGCCCGGACCCGCAAGGGCCCGCGTCGTGCTGCTGCGTCCCTGAAGAAATAATCGAGGAACAGGATTATGGCGAAAGCTTCCACCAGCGGCGCTTCGCGCGTGCGCAAAAAGGTCAAGAAGAACGTCTCGGACGGCATCGCGCACGTTCACGCTTCGTTCAACAACACCATCATCACCATCACCGATCGTCAGGGCAACGCGCTGTCGTGGGCCACGTCGGGCGGTGCTGGCTTCAAGGGTTCGCGTAAGTCGACCCCGTTCGCCGCGCAGGTTGCCGCTGAAACGGCCGGCCGCGTTGCTCTCGAGTACGGCATCAAGACGCTGGAAGTTCGCATCAAGGGCCCCGGCCCCGGCCGCGAATCGTCGGTGCGCGCTCTGAACGCGCTGGGCATCAAGATTTCGTCCATCGCCGACATCACGCCCGTTCCGCACAACGGCTGCCGTCCGCCGAAGCGTCGTCGTATCTAAAGGGAATCCACATGGCACGTTATATTGGACCCAAATGCAAGCTCTCGCGCCGCGAGGGTACTGACCTGTTCCTGAAGAGCGCCCGCCGCTCGCTGGATTCCAAGTGCAAGCTGGATTCCAAGCCTGGCCAACACGGCCGCACTTCGGGTGCCCGCACTTCCGACTACGGCCTGCAGCTGCGCGAAAAGCAAAAGCTGAAGCGCATGTACGGCGTGCTGGAAAAGCAATTCCGCAAGTACTTCGCTGAAGCCGAGCGTCGCCGTGGCAACACCGGCGAAACGCTGATCCAGCTGCTGGAATCGCGCCTGGACAACGTCGTCTACCGCATGGGCTTCGGCTCGACGCGCGCCGAAGCTCGCCAGCTGGTGAGCCACCGCGCCATCGAACTGAACGGCCACACGGCTGACATCGCTTCGATGCTGGTCAAGGCTGGCGACGTTATCTCGGTCCGCGAAAAGGCCAAGAAGCAAGGCCGCATCAAGGAATCGCTCGACCTGGCCACCAGCATCGGCATCCCCCAGTGGGTGGAAGTCGACACGACCAAGTTGACCGGTACGTTCAAGTCGGCCCCCGACCGCGCTGATGTCGCTCGCGACATCAACGAGTCGATGGTCGTCGAACTGTACTCGCGTTAATCACGCCTGCCGGCGCCTCCTTCGCGGAAGCGCTGGCAAGCTGGTCCCGCGACCTGTTTGCACGTCCCGCAGCAGCCCGCTTTCCGCCTTTCGGCGGGGCGGGCTTTGCGGTAAGTATCGGACGATGATTTTCGTTGTCCGCGATTCAAGTTTCACCCTGTCCATCAGCCTTATCGGTGTAACGAGCCGAGGGTATTGAAAAGGAACACAGTACATGTCCACTCAAGGTTTCCTGAAGCCGCGCTCCATTGAAGTCGAACCGGTCGGCACGCACCATGCCAAGATCGTGATGGAGCCGTTCGAGCGTGGCTACGGTCACACGCTGGGCAACGCCCTGCGCCGCATCCTGCTGTCTTCGATGACCGGCTACGCGCCGACCGAAGTCCAGATGACGGGCGTGGTGCACGAATACTCGACCATCCCGGGCGTTCGCGAAGATGTCGTCGACATCCTGCTGAACCTGAAGGGCGTGGTCTTTAAGCTGCACAACCGCGACGAAGTGACGCTGGTTCTGCGCAAGTCCGGCGCCGGCACCGTGCTGGCCAGCGACATCGAGCTGCCGCACGACGTCGAAATCATCAACCCCGGCCACGCCATCTGCAACCTGACGGAAGCGGGCAAGCTGGAAATGCAGATCAAGGTCGAGAAGGGCCGCGGCTACGTGCCGGGCAACGTGCGTGCGCTGTCGGAAGACCGTACCCACACCATCGGCCGCATCGTCCTGGACGCTTCGTTCAGCCCGGTCCGCCGCGTGAGCTACGCTGTCGAAAGCGCCCGTGTGGAACAGCGCACCGACCTGGACAAGCTGGTGCTGGACATCGAAACCAACGGCGTCATTTCGCCCGAGGAAGCGGTGCGCCAGTCGGCCCGCATCCTGATGGACCAGATCTCGGTCTTCGCCGCCCTGGAAGGCGCTGGCGATTCGTACGAAGCCCCGGTCCGCGGCACGCCGCAAATCGACCCGGTGCTGCTGCGTCCGGTCGACGACCTGGAGCTGACGGTGCGTTCGGCCAACTGCCTGAAGGCCGAAAACATCTACTACATCGGCGACCTGATCCAGCGTACCGAAAACGAGCTGCTCAAGACCCCGAACCTGGGCCGCAAGTCGCTCAACGAGATCAAGGAAGTCCTGGCTGCACGTGGCCTGACGCTCGGCATGAAGCTCGAGAACTGGCCGCCCCTGGGCCTGGAGCGTCCCTAAGTCTTGAAAGGGTGCCGCCCCTGAAAAGGGGCGTCTCCCGCAGCGCCCGGCCTCGCCGCCGGGCGGTTTGCGAAACCGTCGTAAAATGCACCGTTTTCTACCGGACCGCGGCCTGATTGCAGGCTGATAGAAGAGCCGGCAACCCGATGGCGGAAACGCCGTCTTTAGATTCAAAGGAAACTTATCATGCGTCACGGTAATGGCTTGCGTAAGCTCAACCGCACCAGCAGTCACCGTCTTGCCATGTTCCGCAACATGGCCGTTTCGTTGATCACCCACGAAGCAATCAAGACCACGCTGCCGAAGGCGAAAGAATTGCGCCGCGTCATCGAACCCCTGATCACGCTGGGCAAGGAGCCCACGCTCGCGAACAAGCGTCTGGCATTTGCCCGTCTGCGCGATCGCGATGCGGTTGTGAAGCTGTTTGCCGAAATCGGCCCGCGCTACGCGGCCCGTAACGGCGGCTACACCCGCGTGCTGAAGATGGGCTTCCGTCAGGGCGACAACGCTCCCATGGCTTTCATGGAGCTGGTCGACCGTCCGGAAGTCGATGAAGCCGCTGCGGACAGCGCCGAGTAAATCTCGGTAGCTCGATAAGCGACAAGGGCGGGTCTTCGGACCCGCCCTTGTTTTTTTGCCGCTCGGTATCTTGGCCCGTCACGCGTGGGTCGCGCTACGCCGCTAGATCCGTCCTGGTCGCGCCAAAACGGTGCAGGACGGCATGCATCAGGATGAGTGCAGTTCGTCGCGCAGTTGCGCCGCGGTCGCCGCCAGCGCCTCCTGCGGCGGTTGGGGCGGCATTCTGAAGGTGAGGTCCTGTTGTTCGATGTACTGCGTTGAGGTGACGTCCTGCGGGTGATGCATGGGAATGACGTGCGCATGCGCGTGCGCCACGTGGATGCCCGTGAAGGCGAAACCCACGCGTTCGACGCCGTACAGGCGTTTCATGTGGCGTCCCAGTTTCTGCCCCAGGTTGAGGATGCGCCCGGCCAGGTCCGCCGGCATGTCCTCGTAGTAGGGATAGTGCTGCTTGGGAATGATGAGCGCGTGGCCCGGCCGCACGGGCTGGATGTCCAGGAAGGCCAGCAGGCGGTCGTCCTCGTGGATGATGTGCGCGGGGATCTCATGGCGGGCGATGCGGCAGAACAGACAGTTGTCGGACATGCTTGCCTCGGCGATTGGAATGGCGGCGCGGCTCGTCCGGGCCCGGTAGGGGCCGGGGTGCGGCCGCAATACCGATAAAATACCCCGAGTTACATCCCACGCGGGTATCCCAAGGAGGCTCCATGTTGCGCGATGACGACGTCGTGCTGGTCATCAGCAATGCGCCGGACCTGTTGCTGGCCAAGCGCATTGCGCATGTGCTCGTCGAGGACGGGTTGGCCGCCTGCGTGAACCTTGGCGCTGCCGGGCTGTCCATCTACATGTGGAACGGCGAGGTCGAAGGGGCCGAGGAAATCCCCATCCACATCAAGACCACCTACGCGCGCCATGCCGCCGTCGTGCAGGCGTTGGCGCAGATGCATCCCTACGATGTGCCCGAAATCATCGTGCTGCCGGTCATCGGCGGCGCGGCGCCATACCTCGAATGGGTGCGCGAGCAGACGGCCACTACGCAGAACAAGAGAGACTGATGTTGCAACTAGCCGGTACCGGCATCGCGCCAAGGCGCGCCGCCAGCGCGACTTCCGCCTTTTTGAGGCAATGCCTGGCGTTTCTGGCGATGCTGCTCCTGCTGATGTCCTGGCAGACGGCCGCGCGCGCCGAGGCGGATTTCCTGGAACCCGAGAAGGCCTTTGTCTTCAGCGCCCAGATGACCGCGCCGGACATGCTGGAATTGCGCTTCAAGGTTGCCCCAGGCTATTACATGTACCGCGAGCGCTTCGCCATCGCCATCACCCCGGCGGACGCGACGACGCTGGGCGAGCCTGTCTTTCCCAAGGGCGAGGTCAAGTACGACCCGACCTTCGAGAAAGACATGGAAGTCTTCCACAAGGACGTGGCCATACGCGTGCCGGTGGCGGCGGGGGGCAAACCCTTCACCCTGACGCTGACGGGCCAGGGCTGTGCGGATGCCGGCCTCTGCTATCCCCCGATGGACAGCAGCGTGAAGCTGACGCCGGTGGCCGGCGGCTATGCCTTGGCTGGGGCCGCTCCGGCTTCGTCCGCGGCGTCAGGCGGCCTGGGCGCGCTGATCAATGCGGGCGACACCAGCCTGGCTGACGCGCTGGGCGGGCTGGGCTGGCTCAAGACGGCCGGCGTGTTCCTGGTGCTGGGCCTGCTGCTGGCCTTTACGCCCTGCGTGCTGCCCATGATTCCCATCCTGTCTTCCATCGTACTGGGCGGCGCCGCGCAGCAACGGCCATCGCGCGGGCGCGGACTGGCGCTGGCGGCCACCTATGTGCTGGGCATGTCGGTGGTCTACACGGCGCTGGGCGTGGCGGCGGGACTGAGCGGAGCCGGGCTGGCCGCCTGGCTGCAGACCCCGTGGATCCTGAGCCTGTTCGCCATTCTGCTGGCCGTGCTGGCGCTGGCGATGTTCGACGTGTTCACTTTCCAGATGCCATCGGGTATCCAGGCCATGCTGTCGGAAAGGTCTTCGCGCATTCCTGGCGGGCGCTACACGGGCGCGCTGGTGATGGGCGCGCTGTCGGCGCTGATCGTGGGCCCCTGCGTGGCCGCGCCGCTGGCAGGCGCCCTGCTGTATATCTCGCAGACCGGAGATGTGGTCCTGGGCGGTTCCGCGCTGTTCGCGATGGCCTGGGGCATGGGCGTGCCGCTGCTGATCGTGGGAGCGTCGTCGGGCGCCTTGCTGCCCAAGGCGGGGCCATGGATGGACGGCGTGAAGCGCCTGTTCGGCATGTTGCTGCTGGCGACCGCGTGGTGGATGCTGATCCCTGTGGTGCCGACCTGGGTGCAGATGACAGGCTGGGCCTTCCTGGCCGTGGTGTCCGCGGTGATGCTGCGGGCGTTCGATGCCCTGCCCGAGGGCGCGGGCGCCGCGCGCATGTTCGGCAAGGGCCTGGGCCTGCTGCTGGCCCTGGCGGCGGCTGCGTGGCTGGTGGGCGCGGCCAGCGGCGGACGCGATGTGCTGCAGCCCCTGTCGCATCTGGCTGCGCGCAGCGATGCGCCGGCGGGCGCTGTGAACGCCAGCGGCGAGGTCCATTTCACGCGCGTGCGCACCAACGCCGAACTGGACGCGATGCTGGCGCAAAGCCGCCAGCCCGTGATGCTGGATTTTTATGCCGACTGGTGCGTCTCCTGCCGCGAAATGGAACGCTTCACCTTCACCGATCCGGGCGTCGCGCAGCGCATGGCGGGAATGGTGCTGGTGCAGGTGGACGTCACCGCCAACAATGCCGACGACCGGGCGCTGCTCAAGCGCTTCCGCCTGTTCGGTCCGCCGGGGATCATGTTCTTCGAACCGGGCGGCAAGGAGATCCAGGATGCGCGGGTCGTGGGATTCCAGGACGCCAAGCGCTTTACGGAATCGCTGGATCGGGTGCTGGTCCGCTGACCACGCCGGGCGCCAGGCGCCCGCTCGCGTCTGATGCGCGCAACGCGCGGGGACGCGCATTGAACCGGGGAACGGGGCGATATACCATGTCCGCTGCGCCGCGTGGGCGGCGCGTCCAACCCCACCAGGCCGGCGCCCGTGACGTCCCCAACAGTTGATGCAAGCCAGGACCGCAACGGTCTTATCTACCTTCAATTGATGTTCGTCATGGCCACCTGGGGCCTGAACATCGTCTCCATCAAGTACCTGACGCAGCACATGGACATCCAGGCGCTGGCCGCCATACGGATCGTCATTGCGTTCGCCACCGTCACGCTCATCATCAAGGCGCGCGGCGGCCGCATCCCGAAGCTGGGGGCGGCTCAACTGGGCTGGGTGGCGCTGGCCGGATTCCTGGTGGTGTACGCGCACCAGGTGGCGCTGGTGTCGGGATTGCGGTTTTCGTCGGCCGCCAACGGCACGCTCATCATGGCCACCAGCCCGCTGCTTTCCGCCTTGCTGGCCGCGATCTTCTACCGCGAAAAACTGACCCTGGTGCGCATTTCCGGCGCGCTGCTGGGACTGCTGGGCGTGGGCATGGTGGTTGCCGGCGGCGGCGCGCAGCTCGGCCTCACCGGGTGGGGCGACGCGGTGGTCTTCGTGGCCGTGCTGGTGTTCGTATTCGGCGGTTTGGTCATCCAGCGCATGTCGCGGATGATGGATCCGCTGGGGATGCTCTGGTACATGTACCTGGCCGGGGGCTTGATGCTGGTGGCGCATGCGGCGCTGACGCCGGCCGCGTACGAGTCCGGCGCCTGGCAGATGCCATGGTGGCCCTGGGCAGTGCTGCTGTTCTCGGCCGTGATCGCCTCGGGCGTGAGCAACATCGTGTGGAACGCGGGCATCGCCCGACTGGGCATCAGCCGCGCGGCGCTGTTCGTGAACTGGCTGCCGATTTTCGGGCTGCTGTTCGCGGCGCTGTTCCTGGATGAACACGTCACGCCTACGCACGTCGCGGGGCTGGCGTGCGTATTGGGCGGGACCTGGCTGGGGCTGCGGCGCGGCCCGCAGGCCCGGCAGGCAGCCGTGAAGGCCTGAGCTTGCGCCGGTGCCGCCGGCGCGGCCAAAGGCCGCGCGTGGCGCCCGGCGCGCCTTTCTACCGCTGGCTCTTGAGCAGCTTTGCGGCTTCGATCGCGAAGTACGTCAGGATGCCGTCGGCGCCGGCGCGCTTGAAGGCCAGCAGCGCTTCCATCATGACCTTGTCGTGGTCCAGCCAGCCGTTCGCCGCGGCGGCCTTGATCATGGCGTATTCGCCGCTGACCTGGTAGGCGAAGGTGGGCACGCGGAACGCGTCCTTGACCCGGCGCAGCACGTCCAGGTAGGGCATGCCGGGCTTGACCATGACCATGTCCGCGCCTTCCTGGAGGTCGCCGGCCACTTCGCGCAGGGCTTCGTCGATGTTGCCCGGGTCCATCTGGTAAGCCATTTTGTTGGACTTGCCCAGGTTGGTGGCCGAGCCCACCGCGTCGCGGAACGGGCCATAGAAGGCGCTGGCGTATTTGGCCGAGTAGGCCATGATGCGCGTGTGGATGTAGCCGTTGGCTTCCAGCGCGCGGCGCACGGCGCCGATGCGGCCGTCCATCATGTCGCTGGGGGCCACCATGTCGACGCCGGCGGCCGCTTGCGTAAGCGCCTGCTTGACCAGGATTTCCACGGTGGGCTCGTTGATGACGTAGCCGTCGGCGTCGATGACGCCGTCCTGGCCATGGCTGGTGTAGGGATCCAGCGCCACGTCGCACAGGACGCCCAGTTCCGGGAAGCGCGATTTCAGTTCTCGCACCACGCGCGGGATCAGGCCATCGGGATTGGCGGCTTCGATGCCGTCCGGCGTCTTCAGGGCGGGATCAATGGCGGGAAAGAGGGACAGCACGGGAATGCCGAGCGCCACGCATTCTTCCGCCACGGGCAGCAGGGTATCCAGGGAATAGCGGACAACGCCCGGCAGGGACGGGACGGCTTGCCGCAGGCCGGAGCCTTCAGCCACGAAAACCGGATAGATCAGGTCATTGACCGTTAGGGCGTTCTCGCGCACCAGGCGGCGGGTGAAGTCGTCGCGGCGCAGGCGGCGGGGGCGGGAAACCGGAAAGTCAGGGGTGATGATCTGCGGGTTCATGGTACGACCTTGGGAGAAATCCAATTTTCGATATGCGCGCCGGCTTCTTCCAGACCGATGCGCTCGGGCGCCGAGAACGGAATGGTGTGCAGCGCGCCGATATCGGCCAGGTCCTTGCGGACCGAGAAGACGGTGCGCATGCGCTGGCCATAAGGCAGCTTGTCGGCTTTGGTGAGCAGCGCCAGCACCGGGCGTCCGGTGGGGGCGATGAAGTTGGCGAGGCGGCGGTCCAGTTCGGTCACGCCGCGGCGGATGTCGATGAGCAGCACAATGCCTACCAGCGATTCGCGGTCGCGCAGGTAGCCGCCAAGAATGTCCGCCCATTTTTCTTTCTCGTTGCGGGCCACGGATGCATAGCCGTAGCCGGGCAAGTCGACGAGATAGCCAATGTGGCCTTCCGGATCCAGGGGGTCCGGCAAGCCGAACATGTTGATCAGCCGCGTGCGGCCCGGCGTCTTGCTGGAGAACGCAAGACGGCGCTGGTTGCACAGCACGTTGATGGCCGTGGACTTGCCGGCGTTGGAGCGGCCGACAAAGCAGACCTCGGGAGCGCCGGCGGCCGGCAACTGGTCGAGGCGAGCTGCGGAAGTGAGGAAAGAGGCGCGGTGTAGGAGGGACACGGATGGCTTTGGATACGGTTGGTTTCGAGCCCTATTGTATAATCCGGCGTTTGCTACAGTGGTCCCCGTGCGCGGAGCCGTCTTTTTTGCTTACTGTTTAGCTGCTTTTACCGGTGTCAGGCCCCTTGCGGGAAGCACCGAAGCAGTGTCGCAGCAAGATCGCAAGCAGGACAAGCAAAACAGGTTCGATACGGTTTACTGCGAGTGCGGGCAGGCGTAGGCGCCTTTTTGCGCCTTGATCGATGTGATCGTCGAGGTCTTCATGAAGCGTGTGCTGTCCCGGATGTTGGTCGCGAGCGGGCTGTTGCTCGGCGCCTCCGCCTTCTCTGCTACGAGTTTCGCCGCCGATGGCGCTGCGGGCCCGGCCAAACCAGACGCCGCCAAGGGCGGTCAGCTGTTTGACCAGGGAGACGCGTCTCGAGGCATCATTGCCTGTGCATCCTGTCACGGCGCGGCGGGTAATAGCACCATCCCGGTGAACCCGAACCTGGCCGCGCAGCCCCACGAATATCTGGCCAAGCAGTTGGCCGATTTTCAGCTGAAGCAGGGCGCCAAAGCCCCGGTTCGCGGCGGCCCGGACGGCAATCCGAGCCCCATGTCGGCCATGGTTCAGAACCTGACGCCGGCCGATATGCAGAACATCGCGCTCTACCTGGCGCAGCAGCCGCTCAAGGAGCCCGCCACGGCAGGCCACGAGAAACTGGTTGAGCTAGGTCAAAAGATCTGGCGTGGCGGTTTGCCTGATCGCAACGTTCCTGCGTGCGCGGCATGCCATTCTGCCAATGGCGCCGGTATTCCCGGCCAGTACCCCCGCTTGTCGGGGCAGTTCCCCATTTACATCGAAGAACAGCTGAAGCTCTTCCGCAGCGGCGATCGCAAGAACGACGTCATGCACGCCATTGCGGACCGCATGTCTGATGCCGACATCAAGGCGGTGTCGGACTACGCAGCTGGCCTTCGGTAGGCGATCGGCCGCAACGTGCGCGGCTGGTCCGCGTTGACGCAACTTGAGCGTGACGGAACCTGGTTCCGTCGCGCGCTGTCTATGAGGGGGGTAGCCAATCGCGCGGCCCCCCTTTTTTCATGAATTCGACCCGAACCCACTCCCGTCCCTCTTTGCGCAGCCTGCCACGCGACCTCTTCGAGCTCCTGGGGTCGATGCGCTTCGCCGTCAGCCTGCTGATGTTCATCTGCGTGGCCAGCCTGGTGGGGACGGTTCTGCAGCAGAACCGCTCATCCAACAACTACATCGACCAGTTCGGCCCGTTCTGGTTCGAAGTGTTCGACAAGTTCTCGATCTGGCACGTGTACAACAGCTGGTGGTTCCTGCTGATCATGGGCTTTCTGGTCGTTTCCACGTCGGTGTGCCTGATCCGCAATGCGCCCAAGATGCTGCGCGACGCGCGTTCGTTCCGCGAGCACGTGCGCGAGGGCAGCCTGCGCGCCTTTCCGCACCGCGTGGAAACCCTGGAACCCACCGACGTGCCGCAAACGGCGGCGGGCCTGAAGGCCTTGCTGGGCCGGCTGGGCTATGCGGTGCGCGAACGCCAGGATCGCGACGGCGTGCTGCTGGCGGCCAAAAAGGGCAGCGCCAACCGGCTGGGCTACGTGTTCGCCCACGCCGCCATGGTCATCATCTGTATCGGCGGCCTGCTGGATAGCGAACTGCCGACGCGCCTGCAGGTCATGTTCGGCGGCAAGCAGCCCATCGTCGACAACATGCTGATCTCCGAGGTGCCCGAAAGCGGACGCCTGTCGGTCAATAACCCGAGCTTCCGCGCCAGCGTGCTGGTGCCCGAGGGCGGCCAGGCCAGCACGGCCGTCGTCATGGTGGGGGATGGCGCGCTGGTGCAGCCCATGCCTTTCACGCTGAAGCTCAAGAAATTCATCGTCGATTACTACTCCACCGGCATGCCCAGCCGCTTCGCCAGCGAAGTCGAGGTGACAGATCCCGATACGGGCAAGACCTTCGATTCCACCATCGAAGTAAACGAGCCGCTGCGCTTCAAGGGCATGACGGTCTACCAGTCCAGCTTCGATGACGGCGGCAGCACCGTCGTGCTCAAGGGCTATCCGCTGGTGGGCGCCAACGACGCGGTGTTCGCCGTCGACGGCACGGTGGGCAAGACCAGCGAGCTGACCGCCCAGACGGCGAAAGGCCCCCGCAGCATGGGCATCGAGATCACGGCCATGCGCCCGATCAACGTGGAAGACCTGACCCGCGGCGACCCCAAGGGCGCCAACCAGAGCTTCGCCGAGCACGTGGCGTCGGTGTCCGGCAGCGCGGCGGGCAAGAAGAACGAAAACCTGCGCAACGTGGGGCCCAGCGTCGAGTACAAGCTGATTGACGACGCCGGCCAGGCCCACGAGTTCCAGAACTACATGCTGCCCGTCGAACTGGACGGCGCCGCCGTGTTCCTGGCCGGCGTGCGCAACAATGCGTCCGAACCCTTCCGCTATCTGCGCATCCCCGCGGATGACGACAGCTCGATCGCCGAATTCATGCGCCTGCGCGCCACCCTGGCCGATCCTGCGGCGCGCCAGGAAGCCGCGCGCCGCTTCGCCGAACGCAACAGCCCGTCGGGCGCGGATCGCCAACCTCTTCAAACCGCCGCCGAGCGCGCGCTGGACACCTTTGCCTCCGGCGGCCTGCAGGCCGTGGCGGCCTTCCTGCAGGCCAACACGCCCGCGGCGGACCTGGAGCGCGCGGCCGACGTCGTGATACGCCTGATCGGCGCCAGCATGAACGAGCTGCGCGCCATCGCCCGCGAGCGTGCCGGACAGCCTGCTGTCGCGGTGGAGGGCCCGGAAGGCGAGCGCGCGGCGACGTGGTCCAGGCTGGCCGTGGCCGCGCTGTCCGACCTGACCGTCTACCCGGCGCCGGTGTTCCTGTCGCTGGCCGACTTCAACCATGTGCAGGCCAGCGTGTTCCAGGTCAGCCGCACGCCGGGCAAGAACACGGTCTACCTGGGCAGCCTGCTGCTGGTCCTGGGTGTTTTCTCGATGTTCTATATCCGGGACCGCCGCGTCTGGATCTGGATCAAGCCGCAAGGCGGCGGCAGCAGCGTCCTGGCCGCCATGACGTCACAGAAGCGTACACTCGACTTCAATCAGGAGTTCGAACGCTTCAAGCAGGCGCTGCTGCGCCAGAAGAGGTCCTAAGGTTTTTTATGTCCACTACGACCACCACGCATCCTTCGTCGCCCGAAACGCTCTGGCAGGACGCCTTGTCCGAAACTGGCGACAGCCGCGCGCAGCGCGGCAAACCCGACTGGACCGACGTCGTCTTTTTCCTGTTGCTTGCCGTTGGCGCCGGGTTCGCGCTGACCCGCTATGGCAACGCGATGGACTACTACGAAAAAATCATCCTGTGCGGGACCGTGCCCGCGCTGGCCTGGCTGGGCTGGCTGTGGCGGCCCTTGCGCCGGCTGATGATCGCCTGTGCGATCTCGGCGGGGCTGGCGCTGATGCTGTACGGCACGGACCTGGCCCGCGCCGAGCAGGTGTTCTTCCTGAAGTATCTGTTTTCCTCGCAGTCCGCCATTCTCTGGATGAGCGCGCTGTTCGCGCTGGCCATGGTCTGCTACTGGATCGGCGTATTCAGCCCCACTGCCGCATGGCTGGGCACGGCGCTGACCTGGGGGGCGGTGTTCGCAGGCGTCACGGGCCTGCTGGTCCGCTGGCGCGAAGGGCACCTGATGGGGCCTGACCTGGGCCACATTCCGGTCAGCAACCTGTACGAAGTGTTCGTGCTGTTCTCGCTGATCACGGCGCTGTTCTATCTGTACTACGAACGCAAATACGCGACGCGCGCGTTGGGCGGCTTCGTGCTCCTGGTGGTGACGTCGGCCGTCGTGTTCCTGCTGTGGTATTCGTTCACGCGCGATGCGGGTCAGATCCAGCCGCTGGTGCCGGCGCTCAAGAGCTGGTGGATGAAGCTGCACGTTCCCGCCAACTTCATCGGGTACGGCACGTTCTCGCTGGCGGCCATGGTGGGCTTCGCCTATCTGGTCAAGCAGCACGGGCAGACCACGTCCTGGGCCAAGCTTGCGCCGCTATTCATCCTGGGCGTGCTGCTGTGCGCCGAGCCCATGGTGTTCCGCACCGATGGCCTGTCGGCGACCTGGATGCTGTATTTCGGCGTGGGCGCCGTGATTGTGGGCGCCATCCTGCTGGGCCGCCGCCGCATTGCCGAGGCGCTGCCCTCGCTCGAGGTGCTGGACGACATCATGTATCGCGCCATCGCGATCGGCTTCGCGTTCTTTACGGTCGCAACCATCCTGGGCGCGCTGTGGGCGGCGGACGCCTGGGGCGCCTACTGGCAGTGGGACCCCAAGGAAACCTGGGCGCTGATCGTCTGGCTGAACTACGCGGCATGGTTGCACATGCGCCTGATCAAGGGCCTGCGCGGCACGATGGCGGCCTACTGGGCGCTGATGGGCCTTTTGATCACCGGCTTCGCCTTCCTGGGTGTGAATATGTTCCTGTCGGGCTTGCACTCGTACGGCCAGTTGTGACCATCGGCGCGCGGGCGGTTACGCCGCCAGCGCGAACATGGATTTTTGCGGCGTGGCTGCCTTGAAGCCCGGTGCATTGATGGTGTTCTGCAGCGTCAGGCTGGTTACGCGCACCATCGGCGCGCCGCGCACCAGGACAGTGAACGCCCCTGTCATGTAGCGCGCCCGGCCCATGAAGGTCTGGGAAATCAGCCCGCCGCCCACGCCGGCGGTGTCACCCAGCGTGACAGGAATCACCGTCGCCATGTTGTGCATCGGCGCGCAGCAGAGCCACACGTTCCAGACAACCGGGATGCCCATGGACGACGTCGAGACGTCGATATGCGGCACTGGCGGAACGGGCGTCTTGCACACATCCGGAAATCCAAGACCGACGCTGGGCAGTTGACAGAGGACTTGCATGTAGACGGCTCCTGATGCGTTGGGGGGGCGCGGCTGCGCCGGGTTCAGATGGATTCGCGTCCGGCAGACCACAGCTCGGCTTCGAGCAAGGGCGCGTCGTTCTCGATGATGCCGTGGCGGTGGGTCCATCGGGCGCCATGCGTCAGCGCGCGGTGCATGCGCGTGCGCAGGAAAGTCGCGTTGCGCAGATCGGCGTGGTCCAGGTCAGCCAGCGAGAAATCCGCATCGACCAGATGGGCGTCGCGAAAGTCCGTCCTGGCGCAACGCGCGCGTTGGAAGATGCACAGGCTCAGGCTGGCGCCTTGAAGGAGGGCGTCGTCCAGCGTCGCCTCGACCCAGATGGCGCCGTCGAAGCGGCCCTGGCGCAGGTCGGCGCCGCTCAGATCGGCCGAGGGGAACAGGCACTGCGGCGCGGATGCGCCGGAAAAGCGCGCCCCGCGCAGCGTGGAACCCTTGAAGCCGGCTTGGCGCAGGTCTGACTGCCGGAAGTCCGCAGCGTCAAGCTGGCAATCCGTGAAATGGCATAAGGGATAGGCCCGGCCGGAAAAATCCTGTCCGGCCAGATTGCATTCAATGAACATCGTGCTGGCCGCGTTGGCGCCTGAGAGCGCCACGCCACGCAGGTCCAGCTGATGGAACAGGGTATGGCTGATCCGGGCGTCCGACAAATCGGCATGCGCCATCGCGCCGCGCGAGAATACGGCGCGCTCCAGCAGCGCGGAACGCAAGGAGGCGCCTTCGAGCGAGGTGGCCGTAAAAGACGACTCGTAGAGTTCGGCGTCGTTCAGCGCGGCCCCGCCCAGGTCGCATTCCGTGAAGCTGGCGCCGCGCAATCGGCTGCCGTTGAATACGGCGCCCGGGGCCCTGCAGCGAATGAGCCGCGACAGGCTGAGGTCGACACCGCTGGCGTCCCAACGCGCCATGATGCAGTTGGTGAACTGGCTATCCTGCAGCTGGCAACCGTCCATGCGCGTGCCGTTGAAATCCACGTGATCGAAAAACGCGCCGGCCAGGTCCAGGCCGCGCAGGTCGCATCCCGCAAGGCTGAGATGTTGTATCGGTTCGCCATGCTGAATGCGGTCCCGCAGCTGATCCACATTCATGCTGGCGTCTCCGGCTGTCGGACGGGCCAGCGCTTTGCGCCTTGCGTATAAGCATTGTCCAGGCTCGTACTATCGTCCATCCGCGTCTGTGCGACATCGGCGCGAAAGAGGTTCGCGCCCGTCAGATCCGCGCGCAGGAAAATGGCCTTGCCGAGCAGGCTATTGATCAGATTGGCGTTGCGCAGCCGCGCGCCGGTAAAGTCGGCGCGCACGAAGTGCGTGTCGGGCGCGGACATGTCGCTCAGGTCGGCATCCTGCAGCTGGCATTCGGAGAAGTCGCTTGCGCTCAATCGGGCGCCGCGCATGTCCGCCCCGGTAAGAATGGCGCCACGCGCGCTGCCCTGGTTGAACCGCAAGCCTTGCAGGCGGGCGCCCGTCAGTTCGACGCGCCCCGCGAACGCGCAGCCGTCCAGTGCGGCGTTTTCCATGCTGAAGCGGCCCGGGAACCCGACATCCATGAAGCTCACGCGCATCAGCGTCGCGCCGTCGAATCGGGCATTTTCCAGTGTGCCTTGCATGAATACGCATTGGTCCAGGCTCGACTCGCGAAAATCGCAGTCCTCGAGGGTGGCGTTCATGCTCGTCCATTGACTGAACGTGGCGCGACGCAGATCGCAGTGCAGGAGACGCGCCTTGTGCAGGCGGCCAAGCCGCCACGCACTGCCTGAAAAGTTGCAGTCCTCGCAGAATGCATCGTCCCACGTAGTTTCGGTGATCTGGCTCAGGGAAAAATCGGTACGCAGGCAGTGCGCGTTGCCCAGGTTGGCGCGCGTGAGGGTGGCGCCACGCATGCAGGCGCCGGTCAGGTCCGCGCCTGTCAGCACCGCGTCGGTCAGGTCGCTGCCGTCCAGCCGGGCGTCTACGAGCCGGGCGCCGGCCAGGATCGCGCGCTGGAAATCCACATTGGACAGATCCATGCCGGACAGGTCCGCGCCGGTGAGATTCATGTCCCTGCAGTCGCGGTTGCCCTTCAGGCGTGCCTCCAGTTTGCGGCGTGTGCGTTGCGCGCGCAGCGGCGGCATGGGCGGGGGCGGAGCGAAGTGGTGCGCGGACTGTTGGTAGGCCTGATGAACCTGCGCGCCCAGTGTCTCGGACAGGGGAGGCGAAGCGTCGCCTGCGCCAGGCGCATGGCGCCGCGCCTGCGCATGCGGACTGGTGTCGAACTCGGCAATGTGCCGCTTGAGCTTGCGAGGATCGAAAGCCGCCGCAGGCTTGCCGGCGCCGTCCAGCCGCCGCAGCGCGTCGAGGTCCACGCCGGCCACCTGGGCCATGCCGGGCAGGTTGGGATCTTCCAGGGCGCGGGCCGCGGTGGCGCCCGACAGGCGCTTGGCGTCTTCCATTTCCCGTTGCAAGCGCAGAATCGTTTGTGGCAGGTCGGCGAGCCTGGGCGCGGCCGGGGGCGGATCGAGCGGCGCCATGTACAGGTCTGGATCCAACCCCTGGGCCAGCAGCGATTCGCGTTCGCGCGCATGGCGGCGCGCCGCGCCCGCATGCACGTTACGGTTCGACGGACGGGCGTCCGGCGCTTCGGGTTCCGCCAGCTCGCCGCAGATGTCTTCCGGTACGAGTTGGGCGTCCAGCAATGCGTATACGGGGCCCAATTCAGGGTCCAGGCGTTGCCGCAGCACCTCTTCGTAATGCGCCATGTCCCGCGGCAGCTGCGCGTGCTCCAGAGCGGGCATGATGTGCCGCACATCGGCCGCGTCGTCCTCGCGCACGTGCGCGGCGCCGTGCCAGATCAGCGCCATCTGCGCGCGTTCGGGAAAGAACCAGGCAGTGCTCAGGCGCAGGTCCAGTTCCTGAAGCGCGGCGCCGTCGGCCTCGCGGCTGAAGAAGCAGCGCGCGCGCCATGACGGCAGGCGGCCTCGCAGCACTGGGTGCGCCGGATGCATGTTCCACAGTTCATACTCGGCGCCGCCAGTGAACGACGTATTCGGCGGTCCCCACTGGTCCGGCTGCGCCGCGTTGAAGAAACGCCAATCCATGTCTGACGCGAACCCGGGGAAATCGTGCTCCAGCCATTCCTGCCCGTAATCGCGGCCCATGTGCGCGGCCCGCTGTGGCCATTCGGCCGGCAACGGGGCAAAGCAGACCGGTGCAACGCGTTGCGCCGGGGAGCCGAGTCGCTGTAGCGGATGTTCGATATTAGGCAACCGGCGCGTGCGCACGCCGTGAATGTCTTCGTCCTGCGCCCCGATCCCCAACGGATTCTCGGCGACGCCGGGCCCCCCGTATGCGCGGCTCCAGTCCAGGCGCATGCGTTCGAACGGCTGGGGCGCGGTAACCTTGCCGTCCAGCCAATAACGGTCGCCGAACACCAGCAGCGACTTGTCTATGGATCCGAGCTTCATTCGCACGGCGCAGGCGCCGGGGCTGCCGGAATCATGGGGATAGGCGTGGCCGCTGACGAGCGCCTCCGGGTGCAGCTTGGGCGTGGCGAGGTCCAGCGCGCCGATGCCTTCGGCGGCGGCAATCTGCCACAATTCCTGATCCGTCAGCAGCGTTGGCGACCGCGCGATATCCACCAGCGCGAATACGGCCACGCCCAGCATGTCGCGGCGTTGCCGACGGTAGGGTCGGGTCAGGATGCCAAGGCGCAGCGGCTTGATGGTTTTCATGGGATGTCAGGTCGGCTGGTCCACGGCAAGTTCACGCGTTGACGGATCCACTCGCACTTGAATGGTCTTGCCCACGCCGAAGTTGGCCAGGTTCAATGGCGACAGCGGGACTTCGAGCGTGCGGGTGAAGGCCGGTGTGCACGAAGTCGCGGCGACGTCCACGGTCAGTTCGATGACGTAATACAGCGTCTCGCCGATGCGCTTGTTCGTGTCGCGCGCCGCAGTAATGCGCGCGGTGCTCGATTGCCCGCTGACCCGTATGGCCTCGCGGCGCCGCGCGTCCCTGCGGCCCGCCTCCCGGCGCCTGCTTTCGCGACGCAGCATGAAGGCGGCCTGCGCCAATGACAGCAACAGGCCCAGCAGTACCCACTTTCCCCAATCCGGCCAGGCATCCGAAAAATCCGACATGGCAGGCTCAGATGATCGTCCAGAGACCCACCATCGAGGCGCCCAAGCCCACTTTCTCGGCCTTGGCGCCATCGAACGCGTAGCTGGAGCCTGTGGTGCGGTAGGACACCAGCTGGCCGATGTTGCTTACCAGGGCATAGTTGGTGAACGACCCGTTCAGCATGACCGTGGTGCGGAACAAGGCCACGCGATGCATGCCGAATTCCGCCTTGGCGACCGCCAGGCCGATGGAGAACGGTGTGGCCTGCAGCCAGCTTTCCTTGGACAGGTCCTTGACGTTGGCCGCATCCATCACGACGTCGGCGGGTGTTTCCAGGGTGATGTTGCCCTTGGCCTTGATCAGCACGGTGGCGTCCTCGGACTCCATGTGCATCTTGTCCTTGGCCTTCAGATCCATCTTGGCGGTTTCCGACTGCACGAGCATGGCGGTCTTGGCCTTCACGTCCATGTTCTCATCGGTGGATCGCACTTCGACCTTGCCTTTGGCCTTCTCGGTCAGCGTGCCGGTCTGGACGTGATGCAGCGAGTCGCCCTCTGTCACATACACTTCCTGGCCGGTCTTCAGCGTCTCCTTGAATAGTCCCTTGACCTCGCGCTCTTCGCCCTTCGCGGCCACGGTGGTCTTCAGGCCGTTGTCGAACTTCTCGTCCATGAGGCCGTCTTTCACGTGCACGGTGCGAGAGGCCTTGACGGTGTATTCCTCGTGCCCCGTGACGTAGACGTCGCGCCGTTCTCCGACCTTCAGGTAATCGGTGCCGGTAATCCGGATGTCGCGATTGCCGCAGATCGTCGTGGTGTCGTTCTCGCCGATATGGGTCGTGCGGTTCAGGTCGGTGGTGTGGGTCTCGTTGGCCTCGACCTCGGTGCAGAGTTCTCGTTCCGCGTGCAGCCAGATGAGTTCACTGCCGGTCTTGTCTTCGAACATCAGCGCATTCGCGGTGGCCGGGGTGCCGCTTTTGGATCGGCTCAGGAAGCCGCTCTGCGTTGCGTTGTCGGGCAGATCCCAAGGCGGCAGGTTGTTGGCGTTGAAGACGCGTCCGATCACGATAGGGCGGTCAGGCTGGCCGCCGATGAAGTCGACGATCACTTCGTCGCGCACGCGCGGCAGCTGGATGCCGCCAAAGCCGCCGCCGGCCCATGGACTGGAAACGCGCACCCAGCATGAACTGTTCTCGTCCTTCTTGCCGTAGCGGTCCCAGTGGAACTGGACCTTGACGCGTCCCATCTTGTCCGTCCAGATTTCCTCTCCCTCTTTGCCCACCACCGTCGCCGTCTGGGGGCCATGCGTGCGCGGAATCGGCGTGATGCGCGGCGCGCGGAACTGCGTGCTGGAGGGCACCACCACGAACTCCAGGTCAAAGCTGCCCGGATCAGCCTGGCCGCTGGCGTAGCCAGATTCGCGGATGCGATAGTAGGTGCTGACGACGAGGTACTCGCGGTTTTCGGCCTGTCGGGGATGATTGCGCAGGGTGAATAGATGGCCGGTGGAAAGCCCGCGCGCGTTGGACGAGCCGGAGCTTTGCTCCTGTCTGCACTGCAGGTCCTCAAGACGCACGCGGGTGTAGTGGTCCGCATCATCGGGATTGGTATAGCCGCCTTGCCATTCGTACATCTCCAGGTCGCCGTGGTCATGTGCGCCGGGATTGTTGCGTCGCGCCTCGAGGCTCGCGGCGGGCGTCAGCGGGTGATAGTCGGTAGTGGCGAACGCGCCTGGCGTGATCTGCTCGGCGACTTCCCATTTAGCGATGTAGTCCTCGCGGGGAATCGTGATGCGATCCGGACCGTAATAGGGAATCTGTTCGTAGTCGGCGACGGGCTCGTGCTGCGTTATGTCATCGGTCAGCACGAGCGTGTGCTTGCCGTTGTCGTGCTTGAACCAGAAGTAGATGCCTTCGTGCTCCATCAGCCGGCAGATGAACGCGTAGTCGGTTTCCTGGTACTGCACGCAGTATTCCCAGCTGCGGTAGGTGTCCACCAGCTTGAACTCTACGGGATAGTTGTAGTCCTTGAGAACCTCGCGGATGACGTCGGGAACGTTCTTGTTCTGGAAGATCTTGTTGTCCGAGGTCTGCGTCAGGTACCAGAGCCAGGGGCGCACCGTGGCGCGGTAGATGGTGTAGCGCGACGTGTTGTTTTCGCGTCCGATGAGCACACAGCGCGTGATGTGTCCGCTCAGGTAGCGGGGCGTGTCGGCGGACGTCTCGATCTCGAGTGTCAGCGGCTTGCCCAGCAGGGATTTCATGTCCAGTGAATAGGTTTCCGACACCAGCTCGACTTCCAGCTCGAATAGCTGAGAGAGGCTTTCGGCGCCGTGCATCGCCCGGAACTTGAGCTGGTCCGGGGGCAGGGGCGTATGCGCCCTGACGACACGTTCGCTTGGCACGTTGCGGTCCATCTCACCGTCTCCTTATGAGAATTCACCTGCTGCTGCTGCGTTTGCTGCTCTGGGTTCCGCACGGCCGCGAAACCGCGCGTGCCGTGATAAAGCAAAGGGATGGCGGCCGCTCAAGGGGCCGCCTGGAAATGGAGCGACGCCGGAAAAAAAGGGGGCGGGCCAGGGGGAAGATTGTCTCTGATCGGGATGCGCGCCGGTCTGCCGCCAGCGTGAGCGCCGATTGTAGGCATCGCGCAAAGCGCCCGAATAGCGGGATCACATGCTTTTGTGCTTTTTACGCTTTAGTAACAATGCCTACGGACTTCACGTAACTGCGTAAGGTCTATGTCAAAACGTCAGAACAGCCGGGCAAGAAGTGTTCAATTGTTTAGTAGCTGTTAGTTGTCTGTAAGAAAAATCTGAAGGTGTGAGTTGTTAGTTTCATAAAGAAAGACGTGCATAGAATTCACCCTTCCGTTGAGCAGCGCGGAGCGTAGTAGCGGTAGCAGGCAGCATCCCCAGCCATTTAAGCAATGACTATGGAATTCGCCGATATCCTAAATACCCTCGATTCACGTCTGCCCTGCGGGGAGGACCTCGAATACGACCCCGACTTCCTGCTGCTTCAGCAGGCCGCGGCCGGACGGGACGAACAGCAGTTCGGCTCCACCATCATCGCCGCGCAGCCGCCCGATTGGCGCGAGGTCGAACGCCTGGCCCGCGCGCTGCTGGAGCGCACCCGGGACCTGCGCGTGCTCGGACTGTTGACCTGCGCCTGGACCGAGATCCGTGGATTGCCGGGGTACAGCGATGGACTTGCGCTGGCGGTCGATGCGCTGGAGCGCTATTGGGAACCCCTGCATCCTCGTCTGGATAGTGTCGGCGAAGATGATCCGATGCCGCGCATGAATGCGCTGGCGGCGTTTGGCGACGTGCAGAGCTGTGCGCGCAGCGTGCGTTCCGCCAGCCTGGTCAACGGCGTGCACGGGCAGCTGTCCCTGCGGGACACGGAGGCGCTGCTCGACGGCAGCCGCCAGGACGCCGAATGCTACCCGGGCGGCCGGCCGCGCGTCGTCGCGCGCCTGAGACAGGCATGGACGCAACGCGAGCCCGATGTGCTGGCGCTGGCCTCGGCCGCAGATGCGCTGCGCCGCATACGGAAACTGGTGACGGACAAGCTGGGCGGCGCATGGACGCCCGATTACGCCGCCGTCCTGCGCACGCTGGACCTGGTGCTGGACGCAGCCCGCGATGTGCCCCCCACCGCTTCAGAACCTTCCGCAATCGCTTCGGCAGATGAGCCGGCTCCCGCGGCAGCCATGCGCGCCCACGATGCCGGCACGCGCTGGCAGGACGCATCCGTCCAGTCGCGCGACGAGGCGGCGGCGCTGCTGGAAAAGGTGTGCGCGTACTTCGAGGCCAACGAACCCGGCCATCCCGCGCCTTACCTCATCCGCCGCGCGCAGCAACTGATACCCATGAGCTTTCACGACATCATCAAAAACCTGGCGCCACAGGGCCTGGAGCAATTCGAGGCCTGGCTGCCGCGGGACGCGGGGAGCCGGCCGGATACGTAGGGCAGGCCAGCCCCGAGAACCCACCAGAGGAGACGACACCATGGCGACCAGCCTGAGAGGAAGCGGCCAGAAGTTCATTGCAAGAAACCGAGCGCCGCGGGTGCAGATCGAGTACGACGTCGAGATTTACGGCGCGGAGCGCAAGATCCAGCTTCCGTTCGTGATGGGCGTGCTGGCGGACCTTGCCGGCAAGTCCGAGACGCCCCAGCCGGACGTGGGCGAGCGCAAGTTCATGGACATCGACATCGACAACTTCGATGAGCGCATGCGGTCGGTCCAGCCGCGTGCCGCATTCCGGGTGCCCAACACGTTGACCGGCGAAGGAGACTTGAACGTGGATATCACGTTCGAGAGCATCGACGATTTTTCGCCGGCGACTGTCGCAAGAAAAGTCGGCGCGCTGAACGAGCTGCTGAGCGCCCGGACCCAGCTTGCGAATCTGCTGACCTACATGGACGGCAAGACCGGCGCCGAGGAACTGATCGGCAACGTGCTCAAGAATCCCGCGCTGATGAACGCGCTGGCGGCCGCGCCCAAGCTCGATGCGCAGCCTGCGTCCGACACCGCCTCCACGGACTAGTTTCCGCTTGAACCGCTTTTCGGAGAATGCCATGACCGCAGTGGCCAAACGCGCTGACGCGCGCGCTGTCGAGACTTTAGGGGCGGACGACCTGTCCGCGCTCCTGAAGAAGGAGTTCAAGCCCAAGACCGAGCAGGCGCGCGAAGCGGTCGAACATGCCGTGCGCACGCTGGCGCATCAGGCGCTTGAAAACAGCGGCGTCGGATTGTCCTCGGACGCCTATCGGACCATCCAGGCAATCATCGCCGAGATCGACCGCAAGCTGTCGGAGCAGATCAATGGCGTCATGCACCACCCCGACTTCCAGCAACTGGAGGGCGCGTGGCGCGGCTTGCACTACCTGGTCACCAACACCGAGACCGACGAGCTTCTGAAGATACGGGTGATGAACCTGTCGAAGTCGGAACTCGGCCGCACGCTGAAGCGCCACAAGGGCGTCGGCTGGGATCAGAGTCCTATCTTCAAGCGCGTGTACGAGGAAGAGTACGGACAGTTCGGCGGAGAACCCATAGGCTGCCTGGTGGGCGACTATCACTTCGATCACAGCCCGCCCGACGTGGAGCTCCTGGGAGAGATTGCGAAGATCTCGTCCGCCGCCCATTGCCCGTTTATCGCGGGTGCGTCCCCCAACGTGATGCAGATGGATTCCTGGCAGGAGCTGGCCAATCCGCGCGACCTGACCAAGATATTCACCAATACTGAATACGCCGCATGGCGCAGCCTGCGCGAATCCGAAGACTCGCGCTATATCGGCCTGGCGATGCCGCGCTTTCTGGCGCGCCTGCCGTACGGCGCGCGCACCAATCCGGTCGACGAGTTCGACTTCGAGGAAGACACCGACGGCGCAAATCACGACCGCTACACCTGGGCCAATTCCGCCTATGCGATGGCGGCCAACGTAAATCGTTCATTCAAGCTGTACGGCTGGTGCACGTCGATCCGAGGCGTCGAGTCGGGGGGGGCGGTCGAGAACCTGCCGTGCCACAGCTTTCCGACGGATGACGGCGGGGTGGACATGAAGTGCCCGACCGAGATCGCGATCAGCGACCGGCGCGAGGCTGAATTGGCCAAGAACGGCTTCATGCCGCTGGTGCATCGCAAAAATTCGGATTTCGCTGCCTTCATCGGCGCCCAGTCGCTGCAGAAGCCGCATGAGTATTACGAAGCGGACGCGTCCGCCAACGCCAAGCTGGCGGCGCGGCTGCCGTATCTGTTCGCCTGCTGCCGCTTCGCTCACTACCTTAAGTGCATCGTGCGCGACAAGATCGGCTCGTTTCGCGAGCGCGACGACATGGAGCGCTGGCTGAATGACTGGATCATGAACTACGTGGACGGGGACCCCGTGAACTCGTCCCAGGAAACCAAGGCGCGCAAGCCGCTGGCGGCGGCCGAGGTGCAGGTGCAGGAGATCGAGGACAACCCGGGCTATTACTCGGCCAAGTTTTTCCTGCGGCCGCACTATCAGCTTGAAGGGCTGACGGTGTCGCTGCGACTGGTGTCCAAGTTGCCATCGCTCAAGCAGAGCGAAGGCTAAGTGTCAGAAAGACGGGCGCATCCGCGCCCGATAACTCCAGGAGACAGATGTGGCTGTGGATATGTTCATGAAAATTGATGGCGCCAACGGCGAGTCGAAGGACGCCAACCACAAGGACTGGACCGATATCGTGTCGTTCTCGTGGGGCGCCACGCAGCCAGGCAATATGGCCAGCGGGGGCGGCCTGGGAGCGGGCAAGGCGAGCTTTAACGACCTGCACGTCGTCGCGCGCATCGACAAGGCGGCCCCTGCGGTGATGAAGCACTGCGCCAGCGGCAAGCATCTGGGCAGGATCGAACTGTCCATGTGCAAGGCGGGCGGAGAGCAGATCGAGTATTCGAAGATCACGCTGGAGGACGTTCTGGTGTCGTCGGTGCAGATATCCGGAGACCGCAGCGCCGAAGGCGTGGTGGTGAACTTCGCGTTTCAGGCCGCCAAGGTCAAGCAGCAGTATTGGGAGCAGACAGAAAAGGGAGGCAAGGGCGCGGAAAGCCTGGTGGCCTGGGATATCAAGCAGAACAAGGAAGTGGGCTAGGGGGGATCACCCATGTCCATCGCCGCGGTTCCCTATGGCGTCATCAGCCTGCATGGCCAGCTGGACGAAGTGCAGTCGCATATCCGCCGCAGTCCCGTCGACGCGGACCTGCGTGCACAGCTGTTCCAGTTGCTCGTCGCGCAGGGAGACTGGACACGCGCCAGCGAGCAGCTCAACCTGTGTGCGCAACTCAGCGAGCAGGCCCGTCCAATGGCCGCGCTTTACGCAAGCGCGATCGCCGCCGAGCGCGAGCGGGAGGCCGTGCTCGCCGGCAGCGGCGATCCGGTCTTGCTGGACGAACCCGAGGATTGGATGCGGGCGCTGATGTCGGCGCTGCATGTCGAGGGCCAATCCGCCGCCAAGGCTGCCGAGCTGCGCGCACAGGCTTTCGACGCGGCCGGCACGCGCGCAGGCCGCGTTGGCGGCGCCATGCAGCCCGCGCCTATGCCGTTCCAGTGGATCTGCGACGGCGATAGCCGGCTGGGTCCGGTGTTCGAGTTCTTCGCGGCGGGCAGGTATGTCTGGCTGCCGTTCTCGGCGCTTCGGCAGGTGCGCCTGCTTGCCCCGGACGGACTGTGCGACGTGGTGTGGGCGCAGGCCGAAGTCGAACTGGAAGGGGGGCGGACGCTTCAAGGTCTGGTCCCGGCGCGCTACCCGCCAATGCCGGGTGAACGCATGGTCGATCTGCCTGATCCGGTCAAGCTGGGGAGGATGTCGGACTGGCGTTTGCTGCATGGCGACACCTACGCAGGGGTGGGCCAGAAGATGTGGCTGACGGATGCGGATGAATTCGCCCTGCTCGATATCCGCAGTCTGGAGATGGCGTAATGGGCCATGCCGACGACGCCCACAACTGGGAGCCGCTGGCGCGCAGCCAGCGCGCCGCCCGCGACCGGCTGCAGCCGTCGCTGTTGGATCGACTGATGGACAACGATCCCGCCAAGCGCGAGGAGCCGCGCGACAGCGCCATGCTGACGCATGAGGAGCTGCGCGCGGCGGTGCTGCGAGATCTGCGCTGGCTGCTCAACACGGTCAACCTGCAGACATCCCAGGACCTGTCCCCTTACCAGCGCGCGGTGGTTTCGACGGTCAACTTCGGCGTGCGCGCCATGGCCGGAAAACGCATGTCCGAGATCGACTGGATCGACGTGGAAGAGTCCATCAGGAATGCGATCTCGGCATTCGAGCCGCGCATCCTCGATTCCTCGGTCGAGGTGCGCTGCGTAACCGACACAGGTTCACTGGAACATCACAACGTGCTGAGCCTGGAGATCAGGGGCATGCTGTGGTGCGTGCCGCATCCTCTCGAGTTCCTGTTTCGCACGGACATCGACCTGGAGAACGGACATATGGACCTGCATGACCTGGGCGGAATCTGATGGACGCCCGGCTGCTGGACTACTACAACCGCGAGTTGGTGTATCTGCGCGAGCTGGGCGCGGAATTTGCGCAGGCCCATCCCAAGGTTGCCGGGCGCCTGGGCATGAACGCCACCGAGGTGGCGGACCCCTATGTCGAGCGTTTGCTTGAGGGGTTCAGCTTCCTCACCGCGCGCATACAGATGAAGATGGATGCGGAGTTCCCGCGCTTTTCCCAGCGCCTGCTGGAAGTGGTGTATCCGAACTATCTCGCGCCCACGCCCGCGATGGCCATCGTGCAGTTTTCCCCCAGCATGAACGAGGGCACTCTGGCCAAGGGTTTCGAATTGCCGCGCGGCACGCTGCTGCGCGGCCGCGTGCCACGCGGAGAGCAGACGCCGTGCGAGTTCACGACAGGTCATGCTGTTCGGCTGTGGCCCCTGCAGGTGACGCAGGCGGAATTCACCGCTGCTCCGCAGGACTTGCCGCTGGCGCGATTGGGGCTCGGGGGACGCGCCGCGCGTGTACTGAGCGCGTTGCGCATACGGCTGCAGGTGGGCGGCGGTCAGCGGCTGGAAGATCTGAATCTCGATCAGCTGGTTTTTCACCTGAGCGGCCAGGACCTGCAGATGCAGCGCCTGCTGGAAGTGATTATGGGGCACACGGTGGCGGTGCTGGGACACGACGCGGCGCGTCCTGTCGGGTGGATCAGCCGCTTGCCGGCCAGTGCGATCCGCCATGAGGGTTTCGCGGACGATCAGGCGCTCTTGCCGGGCGATGCGCGGGTGTTCCAAGGGTATCGGCTGCTGCAGGAGTACTTTGCGTTTGCGCAGCGTTACCTGTTCTTCAGCATCAACGGACTGAAGACGGGATTGCGCAGCCGCACCCAAGCGTCGGGGCCGCAAGGCGACACGCGCGAGTTCGAGTTGACCCTGCTGTTCTCGGCGGCGGCGCCGGAACTGGAGGGGGCGATTGAGGCGAGCAACCTCGCCCTGCATTGTGCGCCGGTGATCAATCTTTTCCCCAAGCTGGCCGACCGTGTTGCGGTGACGCCGCGGACATCGGAGTATCACGTGGTGGTGGACCGCAGCCGTCCGCTGGACTACGAGGTGTTCGGAGTGACCCGCGTGACCGGTCACGCAAGCGCGCAGCGGCAGGAGCAGGAGTTTCGCCCTTTCTACGGATCGCTGGGCAGCGATCCGGATGACTACGGCGCGTATTTCTCGGTGCGCCGCGAGCCGCGCCTGATTTCCGATACGGCGCAGCGAAACGGCACGCGGACGGGCTATACGGGCAGCGAGGTCTTTGTGTCGCTGGTGGACAGGCAGGAGGCGCCATTTTCCGGCCAGTTGCGCCACCTGACGCTGGAAACGTTGTGCTCGAACCGGGACATGGCGATGCTGCTGCCCCTGGGAACCGAGACGGATATGACGTTGCGCGTGTCGGCGCCGGTGCGTGCGGTAAAGGTCCTGCATGGACCCACGCGCCCCAGTCCCGCATTGGCCGAGAACGCCGCGACCTGGCATTTGATCAGCCACCTCGGGCTGAACTATCTGAGCCTGACGGATCTGGATGCAGAGGAGGGCGCGCAGACGCTGCGCGAGATGCTGCACGTGTACGGCAGTCTTGCGGATCCCGCGTTGCGCAAGCATATCTCCGGATTGCGGCACGTCAGCGCCGTGCCCGTGCACCACCGCCTTCCGGTTCCGGGCCCCATTGTGCATGGCCGTGGCGTGCGCATCTCGCTGCAAGTGGACGAGGCGGCATTCTCGGGCATCAGCCCTTATCTGTTTGGCGCAGTGCTTGAGCAGTTCTTTGCGCGCCACGTATCCATAAACATGATGTCGGAGCTGGTCCTGTCGACCCTGCAGCGCGGCGAAGTCGCCCGCTACAAGCCCCGCATGGGGCGCCGGCCCGCAGTCTAGCCCGCATCCCGCCACGACCAGGAGATTGACCATGACGTCCGCCGCAAGCTTGAGCCGAATGAGCTACGACCCGGTGCACCTGCTGGGCGAGGTGCTGCGCCGCGAACCCGACGGAGGGTATGCCGTGGCGTGCGATGGCCGGACGTGGTCCGCGCGTCCGGCTGCCAGCTGCCTGCTCGTTCCCCAGCCGGGCGACGAGGTGCTGATCAGCGGACCGGATCCGTCGCGGGTGTATCTGATCGCGGTCACCGTGCAGGCGGATCCCGGCCGCGCGACGCTGGAGACGCGAGGGGAGCTGGTCCTGCGCTCGCACGGCGCAAGCGTGCTGTTGCAGGGCGCGGACGAGGTCAGGTTGCAGGGAGGCGGCGCCGTGCGCGTGGAAGCGCCCGAGTACACGGTCGAGGCGCAAGACGAGCGCCATGTCTGCAAGCGCGTGCACGTGGTTGCGGAAAGCCTGCACGCCACCGTGGGAGAAACGAGGCTGACCGGCAGGACCTACGAAGCGGCGCTGGACAGGTTGACGGTCATGGCGCGCTTGTCGATGCGCAGCGTCGCCGAGGTGGAGCAGGTGCGCGCCGGGACCATCGACTACCAGGCCGGTCAGAGCGCACGCCTGCACGCGTCCTACACGCTGGTGACAGGTTCCGACCTGGTGAAGGTGGATGCCAAGCAGATCCACGTGGGGTGACGCGGTGGACGCCGTCGAACCCGTTGCCGATCCGCAAGTTCGGAATGCCGCAGAGTCTTCCGACGCGTATGCGCGCTGGTGGCGGGCGTTGGAGCGCGAACCTTACGGGCACGACCTGTTTCATGCCCTGCGCTGGATGGACGCGCACTCGGGCGCGCGCAAGCCGCTGGGGCGCGATACCGTGGCGCGGCATGAGCCCGTGCGGCTGCGGCAGGAGCCGTCGCTGGCGTTCGCGCCGTCCACCGTGGCGCGCGCCCAGGCAGCGCGCGGCGGCCGACCGGCCCAGCTGTCGATTTACGGCTTCGGGCTGTTCGGTCCCAATGGTCCGTTGCCGCTGCACCTGACCGAGTTCGCCCATGAACGCATGGCGCACTATGGCGACCGCACCCTTGCGGCGTTCGCGGACATTTTTCACCATCGGCTGATTCTGCTGTTCTATCGGGCGTGGGCCGACGCGCAGAGCACGGTCAGCCTGGATCGCAAGGAAGCGTCCTTCAGCCGATACATCGCCAGCCTGCTGCACATGGGCGAGCCGTCGATGCGTCGTCGCGATGCCGTGCTCGACCACGCGAAGTACTACATGGCTGGCCATTTGGTGCGCCAGACGCGCAACCCGGAAGGCCTCAAGCACATCCTGCAATCGTTCTTTGGATTGCCCGTGAACATTTGCGAATTCGTGCCGCAGTGGATCCGCCTGGATCCGGACCAGCGGCTGGGTCTGGGCAATGCGGCCGGGCTGGGACGCGACACGGTGCTGGGTGTTGCGGTGCGCGACGCGCAGCACAAGTTCCGCATCGAGATCGGCCCGTTGACGCAGGAGGACTATGCCAGCTTCCTGCCCGGGGGCACGAGAGCTCGCCAATTGACGCATTGGGTCCGGCAATACATCGGCGTGGAGCTGGCGTGGGAATTGCGGCCGGTCTTGAGCGCGGAACACGCTTGCGGATTGAAGCTGGGCGCATCCAGCCCGCTGGGCCTGTCGGCATGGCTTGGGCAGCGCAGACCGTCGCAAGGCGATGCGCGCGATCTGCTGCTGGACTATGAACGCCGGGAACGAACTCCGGCGCGTGGCCGCGTGCCGGCCCAACCCTCTGGAACTTCACACGCGTGAACGCGCCCAAAGCCATGTCGGATATCGGCCGCCTCGACCTCTTCGGAAAGCTCAACCCGCTGCTTTACCAGACGCTGGAAGGCGCCACGGCCTTCTGCAAGCTGCGGGGCAATCCCTATGTGGAGCTGGTCCATTGGCTGCATCAGATCCTGCAGGCGCAGGACAGCGACCTGCACCGCATCGCGCGCCGCTTCGAGATGGACTTTTCCCGGCTGCAGGCGGAACTGGTCGCCGAACTTGATCGCCTGCCGGCCGGCGCGGGGTCGGTATCCGATCTGTCCGAACATATCGACCATGCGGTTGAACGGGCTTGGGTTCTGGGGTCGCTGCGCTACGGCGCGGCCCGCATCCGCAGCGGCCATCTGCTGGCGGGCCTCGTCCGCACCTACGCCTTGCGTCATGTGCTGCTGGGCATGTCTGCGCAGTTTTCGCGTATCGCGCCGGACACGCTGCTCGAACATATGGGCGACATTTTGCGGGGGTCGCCCGAGGAGCCGGCCTCGACGGGCCTGTCGGACGACGGAGCGCCGGCAACGGCGCAGGATCGGGGCGGCGCGCTAGCCAGGTTCGCGGTAGACCTGACGGCCAAGGCGCGCGAGGGGGGGATCGATCCAGTTTCCGGCCGGGACGAAGAGATTCGCCAGCTTGTCGACGTGCTGATGCGGCGCAGGCAGAACAATCCGCTGCTTGCGGGGGAAGCCGGTGTCGGCAAGACCGCCGTGGTGGAAGGCTTGGCGCTGCGCCTGGCGTCGGGCGACGTGCCGCCGCCCTTGCGCGAGGTGTCGCTCTACCTGCTGGACATCGGCCTGCTGCAGGCGGGCGCGGGAATGAAAGGGGAGTTCGAGCAGCGGCTGCGCGGCGTGATCGACGAGGTGCAGTCCAGCGAACGTCCCATCGTGCTGTTCATCGACGAGATTCACACGCTGGTGGGGGCCGGCGGCGAGGCGGGAACGGGCGATGCGGCCAACCTGCTCAAGCCCGCGCTGGCGCGCGGCCAGTTGCGCACGATAGGCGCGACCACGTGGTCCGAATACAAGAAATACATTGAGAAGGATCCGGCGCTGAGCCGCCGCTTCCAGCTGGTGCAGGTCCACGAACCGGACGAGGCGCGCGCGTTCGACATGTTGCGCGGCCTGGCGGACACCTTGCAGTCGCATCACGGCGTGGTGCTGCTGGACGAGGCCATCAACGCCGCGGTGACCCTGTCGCACCGCTATATTCCTGCCCGCCAGTTGCCCGACAAGGCGGTGGCGTTGCTGGACACCGCCTGCGCCCGCGTCGCGATCAGTCAGCATGCCGTGCCACCGGCCCTGGAGGATGCGCGCCGGCGCATTCAGGCACTCGAAATCACGCAGCGCATTGCCGGGCGCGAGCTCCGCCTGGGAGCGGGCGATGCTCAGCGTGTCGAGCGTCTGGCCATGGAGCGCGCCGAGGCCATTGAGGCAGAGCAGGCGCTGGCGGCGCAGTGGGAAGGCGAGCGGGAGCTTGCCGCGCGGGTCTTCGCGTTGCGTGCGGCGCTTGACCAGCAGGCGGGGCCAGATCAGGAGGAGACGCGGCAATCGCTTGCGCAGGCGGGAGCCGCGTTGGCGCGGAGCCAGTGCGAGACGGCGATGATCCATGCGTCCGTCGACGCCGCGGCTGTGGCCTCGGTCGTGGCGGACTGGACCGGCATTCCCGTGGGGCGCATGGTTCGCGACGAAGCGCAGGCCGTCCTTGCCCTTGCGGATACCCTTGAGAAGCGGGTTATCGGCCAGCGCGCGGGCCTGGAGACGGTAGCGCGCCGCATCCAGACATCGCGGGCCCGACTGACGGATCCGGGCAAGCCGGTGGGCGTGTTTCTGCTGTGCGGACCCAGCGGCGTCGGCAAAACCGAGACCGCGCTGGCGCTGGCGGAAGCGCTGTACGGCGGTGAGCAGAACCTGATCGCCATCAACATGAGCGAGTTCCAGGAGGCGCACACGGTGTCCACGCTCAAGGGCGCGCCGCCGGGCTATGTGGGCTATGGCGAGGGCGGCGTGCTGACCGAAGCGGTGCGCCGGCGCCCCTACAGCGTGGTTCTGCTGGACGAGGTCGAAAAGGCCCATGCAGACGTGCACGAGATGTTCTTCCAGGTCTTCGACAAAGGCTGGATGGAGGACGGCGAGGGCCGCTACATAGATTTTCGCAACACCGTCGTCATCCTGACGTCCAACGTGGGCGCGGAACGTGTTGCCGCCTTGTGCCGGGACCCCGAGCTGATGCCGGACGCGCAGGGGCTGGCGGAGGCGCTGCGGGAACCGCTGCTGCAGGCCTTCCCTGCCGCGTTGCTGGGCAGGCTCGTCGCAGTGCCCTATGTTCCGCTATCCGATGCGATGCTGGCGCGCATCGTCGACCTGCAGTTCGAGCGGGTGCGCCGCCGGTTGCTGGAACACCATGGCATCGCGCTGGAGGTATCGCGCGAGGCGGTGGCGCTTGTAGCGGCTCGATGCACCGAGGTCGAATCGGGGGCGCGCATGGTCGACGCCATTCTTGCCAATACGGTGCTGCCGCACATCAGCCGCGAGGTGTTGGGCGCGTCGATGCAAGAGCGCCGGCTGCAGCGCGTGGCGTTGTCCGCGGCCGACGGGGAGTTTCGTTATGAATATGCGTGAACGGCTATCCGCCTTGGCCGCCGGTCGGCTTTTTCACGGAAGCCGGCCGCAGGAAGCCGCCGATTTCGCGCACGTGGTCGGAGGCGCTGTGGGTGTCCGCCGCGTCGCGGGGGCGTTCCAGAGCCTCGGATACGGGATGCGCCCGATGCCCGGCCAGCGGGTCGTGCACGGGCAGGGTGGAAGGCGTGGTGTCCTCGAAAACGCTGGGTGGCCCATCGCTGGACACGTCGAACATCGCAAGCGGATCCACGGCCGGGCGGGACACCGCGGCGTCGCCTCGCGGCAGATGCTGCAAGGGATCGTCGGGGTTGCGCGTCTGTGCGGATTCCAGGTCGAAGGGATGGACGGACACATCGGGCGCCGCGCCGACCGGCAGGGTGCCGGGTCCGATCAGGTCGCCGAAGATGTCGTCGTCGGGTGCGGCGGCCGGATGCGGCGGCTCGGCCGGTCCGATGCCTGCTTCCGCACGCAGCCGGTACGCGCCGATTTCCAGTTCGTCGCCGGGATTGATAGGCACTTCCTGGCCGGAAGGCACGACACGCCCGTTGACGCTGACGACGCTCATGGCGCTCAGGTTCTCCAGAAATGCGGCATCCGCGTCATTGAGGCGGATCGCCGCCTGCACGCGGCAGATCGTGCGGGTGGGGTCGGGCAAGGCGAGCTGGTTGTCAGGACTGCGGCCGACGGTGCCGCCGGGCGCCGCGAACTCGGCATGCAGGGGCTCGAATGCCGGATCGCCGGCGTGCTGGAACACGGTGAATTTCATGACTGTCTCCCTGGCGCCCGGCGCGCCTTATCTGGTCTGGGCCGCCTTGGCCGACTCGAATGCCGGGCCCCACTGGGGATGGCCGGACTCGTTGGGGGCAAGTTGGAACGACGGCTGCAGGGCCAGGATCTGCGTGAAGCTGTCTTCGCAGAGCTGGCGATAGCCGGTGACGCAATAGCTGAAGGCTTGAAGCTTCAAGGCTTCCACCCGCATGGGCCTGGGTGCGGAACTCAGGGCGTCGGATGTTGCCACCGTGCGCACCACGTCGCCGAATCGGCTGGCCGCGTACTCGTCCCGGACCTGCTGCAAGGCGTCGGTGGCTTGGGGCGACGGCGTGGATGCACAGGCGGCGAGCATGGCAAGGAGCGACATCAGGCTGATACGGACGGACGATTTCATGGGGCGGGTCTGCCGGTTGCGGAGCGCGAGGCGCGAGTCTGCAACCGATGATAGCGGGCCAGCGCCGCAGTGTTGCGTCGTGGCGTAACAGACGTGTGTACTTTATTTCCGGAGTCTTATGAACGCGCTACTTCAACGATCGGATTTGAGAAGAAGCCCTGCAGGCAGGCTCATGCGGCAAGGCGCGCGGGTCGCCGCGGGCGTGGCGGCCGGGGCGTTGCTTGCAGGATGCTCGTCGACGGCAAAGGTGGTGCCTGCGCCCTATGCGATTGAACTGCGCGCGGATCCCAAGGTGAATTTGAATGCCAGCGGCCGGCCCTCTCCCGTGCAGGTGACCGTCTACGAACTGAAGTCCGCAAGGGCCTTCGAATCCAGCGACTTCTTCACTTTGCAGGCCGATGCGCGCGCGGCGCTGGGCGCGGAACTGCTCAACACAGAGCAGGTGATCCTGAAACCGGGCGAGACGAAGGTGCTCAGATACGCCGGGAATCCCGAGGCGCGCGTGGTGGGCGTGGTAGCCGCTTATCGGGATCTGGAGCAGAGCAAGTGGCGCCTGCTGGTGTCTCTGCCCGAGCCCCAGAACACCAACATCTACAAGGTCTGGCAGCTTTCGCCGAACGAGGAAACGGTGAAAGTCGCGGTCGCGCGCAGCGGCTTGCAGGAAGTGGATCGCAGCCGGTCGTGGTGGCCATTCTAGAAACAGGAAAAGAGAACCGTGACGATGGTGAGCAAGGACAAGGTGGTCTGGTCGGAGGGCATGTTCCTGCGGCCCCAGCATTTCCAGCAGTTCGAGCGTCATCTGCTGCATGCCGCGCAGCAGCGCGCGGCCGCGGGGCAGGGATTCTTTTGGGGATTCAGCCATCTGTCGCTGGACCGCGACGCGCTGGCGGTCGGCAAGCTGGTGCTGACGCAGGCGCGCGGGGTGATGCCCGACGGCACGCCGTTCGATTTCTCCGAGCCGGACGCCGCGCCCGCGGCGTTCGAGGTGCCCGCGCAGATGCGCGATGCACGCGTCGTGCTGGCGGTGCCGCGCTTGCGCCCCGGCGCTACGGACGTCGTCTATGAGGGCGAGGAAGACTCGCTGGCGCGCTATCTGGTGCACGAAGCCGAATTGGAAGACACCGGCTCCGTGGGGCTGGAACCCGCGCTGCTGCAATTGGGGCGGCTGCGGCTTCGCCTGATGAAGGAAGACGACCTTACCGATGACTGGCTGGGCCTGGGAGTGGCGCGCGTGGCCGAGCGCCGGTCGGACAACCGGGTGGTGCTGGACGAGGGCTATGTGGCGCCCTGGCTGGCGGCGGGAGAACACCCTGTCCTGCGCGGACTCGCGCACGAGTTGTACGGCATGCTCGATGCCCGCGGCCAGGCCCTCTCCCAACGCCTGTCGCAGCCCGGCCGGGGGGGCGTCTCCGAAGTTTCCGATTTCATGCTGCTGGAGACGGTCAATCGTTACGTGGGCGCCCTGTGGCACGCGCGCCAGTGTCCGGCGCTGCATCCTGAACGGCTGTTCCACGACTGGCTCATGCTGGCCTGCGATCTGGCCACATTCACGTCCGCCACGCGGCGGCCGGACGTGCTGCCCGCGTATGAGCACGATGATCTGCAGGCCAGCTTTGCGCCCTTGATGGAAGAGCTGCGCCGTTCGCTGTCCGCAGTGCTGGAGCAGCGCGCCTTGCAGATTGCGTTGCAGGACAGGGGCCAAGGCGTCCGGGTGGCGCAGATCCAGGACGCGGACCTGTTGCGCACGGCCGGCTTCGTGCTTGCTGTCCAGGCGGATCTGCCCACGGATACGGTGCGGACGCGCTTTCCCGCGCAGGTCAAGATCGGCCCGGTCGAACGCATCCGCGACCTGGTGCATTTGCAGCTTCCGGGCGTGGCGGTGCGTCCGCTGCCGGTGGCGCCGCGTCAGATCCCATACAGCGCGGGACACGTTTATTTCGAGTTGGACAAAGACGGCGAGTTCTGGAAGCAGCTCGAGCGCACGGGCGCGCTGGCGCTGCACCTGGCCGGTGATTTCCCAGGGCTGACGATGGAGTTCTGGGCATTGCGCGATTGAGCGCGGAGACGGATATGCATGCATCGGACCACACCTTGAGCGCGCCGCCCGGGAGCCTGGGCGACGGCTCCGCTCAGGCTTCCGGCCGGCTGCGGCCACATGACTACGTCATCAGCGGCACGAATCCGCTGGTGGCGGCCGCCAATCCGCTGTTGGACCTGATTCCGCAGATACGCGCGACCGCCGCGCATCCGTCGCCAGCCATGCTGCGCGAGCATCTGCTGGATGAGGTCCGGCAGTTCGAGTTGCGGGCCCAGCAGGCGGGCATCGCCAACGAGACGATCCTCGGCGCGCGCTATTGCCTGTGCACCGCCCTGGACGAGGCCGCGGCGCTTACGCCTTGGGGCGGCAACGGGGTATGGTCGGCGCACAGCCTGCTGGTCACCTTCCACAATGAAACCTGGGGCGGAGAGAAATTCTTCCAGCTGCTTGCCAAGCTGTCGCAGAATCCCGCGCAGCATCTGGACCTGTTGGAGCTGCTCTACTACTGCCTGTTGCTGGGTTTCGAAGGGCGCTATCGCGTCATCGACAACGGTCGTTCGCAGCTTGAGACGCTGCGGCAGCGGCTGCTTCGCATCCTGCGCGGGGCGCGCGGCGAGTACGCCCTGGCGCTGTCCCCGCATTGGCGAGACGAACCCGCGCAGACCCCGCTGCGCCGCCTGCCTGTGCCGCTGTGGGTATTCGGCGCGTTGGCGGCGGTCCTGGCGCTGATTCTGTATTGGGCGCTGGGCTGGCGGCTGGGCAGCCAATCCGATGGGGTGTTCGCGTCCATCAGCCAGCTCAAGCCGCCTGCCGTGCAGATTGCGCCAGCACCCGCTCCCCGTCCCGCGCCCGCGCCACGCCTGGCGCAGTTCCTGGCGCCCGAGATCCGCGACCAGCTTGTGGCCGTGCGCGACGAAGTGGACCGCAGCGTAGTGGTGTTGCGGGGCGACGGTGTATTCGAATCCGGCGCAAGCTCGGTGCGCGACCAGTATCTGCCGGTGCTGTCGCGCGTGGCGGACGCCTTGCGCGAGACGCGCGGCAGCATCCTGGTGCGCGGCTATTCCGACAATACGCCAATCCGCAGCGCGCGCTTTCCATCGAATTGGCATCTTTCTCAGGCGCGCGCCGACGCCGTCAAGGAGATGCTGGAGCAGCGCCTGGGCCAGAAGGCGCGGGTCCGGGCGGAAGGGCGCGGAGACGCGGACCCTGTCGCGCCCAACGATACGGCGGCGGGCCGCGCAATGAACCGGCGGGTGGAGATCACGGTGCTGGTGCCGCCGACGCCGCATGAGGACGGGGCAAAGGGAGGCCAGGAATGATCTACAGGGTGTTCGGATGGTTCTTCAGCCGGCGCGTCTGGAATTTCCTGGGGCTGGTTGCCTTGGCGCTGCTGATCTGGATTGCGGGGCCGCTCATCGCGGTGGGCGCGGTGCGTCCACTGGAAAGCGAGGCAGTGCGCATCATCGTGATCGTGGCGATTTTCTCGGTCTGGCTGTTGCGCATCTTATGGCGAAAGTGGCGGGAAGGGCGGTTGAACACCCAACTGCTGGGGCAGTTGCGGCCCCGTCCGCGGGCCGAGAAGGCGGCGCCAGAAGGCCCCGGAAGCGACGAGATCCGTCAGCTCGAAGCGCGTTTCGACGAAGCGGTCGAACTCCTGCGCAAGACGCGATTCGAGAATCGCGGCAGACGCAGAGCGCTGGACCGCTTTTCCAAGCAGTACCTGTATCAGCTTCCCTGGTACGTCATCATCGGCGCGCCAGGGGCGGGCAAGACCACCGCGCTGGTGAATTCTGGCCTGAACTTTCCCTTGGCCGAGCGGTACGGGAAGGTGGCGTTGCGAGGCGTCGGCGGGACCCGCAATTGCGACTGGTGGTTCACCGACGACGCGGTGCTGCTGGATACGGCGGGGCGCTACACCACGCACGAAAGCGATCCGACTGGCGATGAGGAGGAGTGGCGGGGCTTTCTTGGCCTGTTGACCAAGTACCGCGGCCGGCAGCCGATAAACGGCGCGATGCTGACGGTCAGCGTCGAGGACCTGCTGTCCGCGTCGGACGCCGAGCGGGCGCGTCACGCGGCAGTCCTGCGGCGGCGCCTGCAGGAACTGCGCGAGCAGCTGGGCATTGCGTTTCCGGTGTATGTGCTGGTGACCAAGACCGACCTTTTGTCCGGTTTCGAAGAGTACTTTGCGTCGTTCAGCCGGGACGAGCTGGCGCAGGTCTGGGGTTTCACGCTGCCTTACGCGCGGACGCAGGAGCCCGGGTTCGACCTGTTCGAGGCCTTTCATGCCGAATACGCCTTGCTGCAGCGCCGGCTGGACGACGCCTTGCCGGAAGTGGTGGCGGCCGAAGATGATCCATCGCGGCGCGCGCTGGCCTATATGCTGCCGCAGCAGTTCGCGGGATTGCAGGCCATCCTGGGCCATTTCCTGAGCGATGTCTTCGCCACGTCGAAGTTCGAGGCGCGCGTCATCCCGCGCGGCGTGTACTTCACGAGCGGCACCCAGGGCGGCGAGACCTTCGACCAGGTCACGGGGCATCTCAAGCGCTACCTGCGCATAGATGGCGCGGCTGCGCCCGCGTCCAGCGCGCCGGGCGAGGGGGAGGGGCGCAGCTATTTTCTGAAGAATCTGCTGCGGGACGTCATCTTCCGCGAAGCGAGCCTGGCGGGGCGCAATCTGCGCTGGGAACGGCGTTATCGGCAACTGCACTGGGCGGGATACGGCCTGGTCACGGCGCTGTTCGTCGCGCTGATCGCGGGATGGGTCGTGAGCTACGGCAACAACTCGGCTTATGTGGACGAGGTTGCACGACGCGTGCCCGCCGTGGAGAAACTGACGCGCGACATCAAGATAACGCGCAACGGCGACCTGCTGGGCTTGATGCCGTTCCTGGACAGCCTCTGGTACTTGCCGCGGCACGAGGACTTCGAGATCGACGCGCCGCCGCTTGGATACCGCTTTGGCCTGTACCAGGGCAGGAAGCTGCAGGCGGCGGCGCAGGGCGTATACGGCAATACGCTGGACCAGGTATTGCTGCCGCAGGTGGCCCGGCGCGTCGAAGCCGCCCTGCGGGACGCGTCCGCCAGCGATCTGGAGTATTCCTACGAAGCGCTGCGGGCCTATCTGATGCTGTACGACGCCGAGCGCTACGACGCGGACTTCATGCATGCATGGCTGCTTTCGGATATGCAGTCGACATTGCCGGAAGGCTATACGCGCCGCCAGTACGAGCAGCTGTCGCTGCACCTTCGCAACCTGACGCAGGGCCGCGTGCTGGCGTCGCCGTTTCCCAAGGACGATGCGTTGGTGGCGCAGGCGCGCGAGAAGCTGGCGCGCTACACGCTGGCGCAGCGCGCCTACAGCCGGCTGCGCCGCACGCTGGCCAACGCCGATGCGGCCCCCCCAAACACAGTGGTGACGCTTGGCGGTCCGCAGGCCAGTTCGGTGTTCGTGCGCAAGAGCGGCAAACCGCTGAGCCAGGGAATTCCCGCGCTCTATAGCTACCGCGGCTATTGGGATGTTTTCAACAGGCGCATCACAAGCGTGGCGGAGCTGCTGCGGTCGGATGACGCCTGGATCCTGGACATCCCCCCGCCCGGCGTGCTGGACCAGGCTGCGCAGCGCCAATTGGTGGCCGGCATCAAGCGTCTGTACATGAACGATTATGTGGCGCAGTGGGACGGGTACCTGAATGATCTGCAGCTGGCTCCCAGCAAATCCTTGCTGCAGAACATCCAGATGGCGCGCACCTTGTCCGCGCCGGAATCTCCCTTGGTGCAACTGGTCCGGGGCGTCGCGCGCGAGACCGCCTTGCTGCGCGATTCGCGCGGCGAGGACCGTTCTCTGGTGGATCAGGCGCGAGACCGTGTAAGCAGCACGCGCGAGGCGCTTGAGCAGATGTTCGGCCCGACGGGACCCGGCGCCGCCACGCGCGGCGACGTGTCTGACGAAAAACTGGAAAGCATCGTGGACCAGCACTTCGAATCCTATCGGCGGCTGGCGCAGGGCGAAGGCGGGCAGGCAGGCGCCACGGCGCCCATCGCCGCCACAACCGGCCTCATCAATGAGCTCTACACCTACCTGACCGCCGCCGACGCGGCGCTGCGCAGCGGAAGCCCGGCTCCAAGTTCCGATTCGGTCACCAAGCTGCGCGCCGAGGCCGGGCGCCTGCCCGGACCTTTGCGCGATGTGGTCAATGCCTTGTCCGTGAACGCGTCGGGCGAAGTGTCGGATGTGGCGCGGGCGCGCATGGGCGAGACGGTGTCCGCCACGATCGGCGTGTTTTGCAGCCAGTCGGTTGCGGGGCGCTATCCGTTTTCCAGCCGGTCGACGCGCGACGTCGCGCCCAACGACATGGCGCGGCTGTTCGCGCCCAATGGACTGATGGACGATTTCTTCCAGAAAAACCTGGCGACGCAGATTGATGTGTCGGGGCAACGCTGGCGCTTCAAGCCCGGTGTCGACGGGCGGTCGGGGGCCAACTCGGCCACGCTGGACGCATTTCAGCGCGCGGGTGTGATCCGCGACGTGTATTTCATGGCGGGCAATCCCATGCCGTCATACCGCGTGGCGATACGGCCCGTGGAGATGGACGCCGGCATTACGCAGTTCCTGATGGACGTCGACGGCCAGCCTGTGCGCTACGCGCATGGGCCGCAGGTGGCGACCTCGGTGCAATGGCCCGGACCGCGCGGCAGCAATCAGGTGCGCATCGAACTCACGCCGCAGGAAGGCGCGGCGGGCATGACGACGTCGGGCCCCTGGGCGTTGAACCGCATGCTGGACCGGGCGCAACTGCGGCGCGGCGCCTCGCCGGAAATCACGCTCGCCACCTTTGACCTGGGCGGGCGCAAGGTCGTGCTGGAGATCACGGCCAGCAGCGTGAAAAGTCCTTTTCATCTAGCCGAGATGCAGGGTTTTGCCTGCCCCGGCGCGTCGTGACCGGGATATGGACATGGAGCCAGAAGTGCAGAGTGGGCAATTGGGCTGGTACGGAAAGATTCCGGCCGCCGGAGATTTCGTGCACCGGCGCCTGCCGCGCGAGTTGATCGTGTGGTGGGACCGCTGGCTGCAGTTCGGGCTGGCCGCGCTCAAGCAGGCGCCGGACGTCGCGGCGGCCCGAGGCTTCGCGTCGGCGCCGATATGGAACTTCGCCATACCGGCTGGGCCGGGCGCGGGGGTGGCGCAGTTGGGCTGCATCACCCCGAGCCGTGATCGCGTGGGACGCGGGTACCCCTTGTGTGTGGTCGCGGCCTTCCCGCCTTCGCAGTACCACAGCAGCATCCTGGACGGCGCCAGCGACTACTACCGCCAAGTGGGCGCCAGCCTGCTGACTGCCGTGCGCCATGGCTGCGCGCCGGAGCAGTTTGACCGCAGCCTGCAGCTGGTACGCAAGCCCGCCGCCGCGCCAAGCGCGGGCGCGCCTCCGGGCGGCAGCGACATCATGGATATCCTGCGGTCGGGGCGGGAACAGGATTCCGCGCCATTGGCGCGTCGCGCGCTGGGCGCCTGGCCCGACCTGCCGTTTTGCTTCAATCCAAGCTCGCACACCAGCTATTGGTGGACCAACCAGGCCGATGGCGCGGCGCTGCAGACTTATGTGCACGGGGGCGCGTTGAACGCGACCTTGTTTGCCCGTCTGTTCTCGTCGCTGCCCACCTGGCGGCCATGAGTCCAGCTTCAACCGGAGGACCGCGCATGATGTTCCAATCTTCCGCAGCGCTGCCGGACGGCTGGCAGGCCGAAGGGCCTGGCGCGACGCGTCTAGAGGACCTGCTGCGCCTGCCGGCGGGCCTGAAGCGCCAGGAGGGCATCGCGCGGATCGTCGCCGGCCTGGCCTCCGGCCTGGTTGCTTTGCATGAGGCAGGCCGGGTCCACGGCGCAATCCATCCGGGCGCCGTGGTTTTCGGCCCGTCAGGGCAGGCCACGCTGGCGGAGCCGCCGGCAGCGCCGGCCCCTGACGCAGAAGACGCGGCGCGGCATGCCGGATATGCCGCGTTCGAACAGTACACGGACGATCCGGACCATCCCTGCGGCCCCTGGACCGATGTGTACGGGCTCGCGGCTCTGGCGCATTTCCTGGCGACGGGCAGCGCCCCGCCTGACGCGTTGGCGCGCCGTGTCCGTGACGACTGCCTGCCTTTGCATGAAAGGGAGGCGGGCGCCTACGGCAATGCGTTTTGCGTTGCGGTCGATAGCGGCCTTGCCATGGCGGCGCATGCGCGGCCGCAGACCGTGGCGGCGTTTGCCGCGGGGATGGGAGCTTCGCTGGCTGCGGAGGGCGAGGAGCCGCGGACGCCCGCGGCCGAGGCCGAGGATGGACCGGCCGTCGCCGTACCGCCCGTCGCCGTACCGCCCGTCGCCGTACCGCCCGTCGCCGTACCACCCGTCGAGGCGATGGACGATCCCTCGTCCCCGTTGCCTGCTGGGGCGTTGCGGCCGGACCAGCAAGCTCGCGCACCACGCATCCTGCCCATCGCGCTGGCGCTCGCGCTGCTGCTGGCGGGAGGGGGCTATATCCTCGTTCGATTGATGGGTTCCCCTGCAGCGACTGAAGCGCCGCAGCCAACGCCGGTCCTGGCGGCTGCGCCATCGGCGCCGGCCCCGCAGGCGCCGCCTGCCGCGCAACCGCCTGCAGAGAAGCCGCCCGCAGAGCAAGCGCCCGCAGAGCAACCGCCGGCGACGGCGGAAAATCGGCCGGCGCCCGCTGAACCCCCATCGACGCCCGCTGAACCCGCATCGGCGCCTGCTGCGCCGCCGCCTCGGGCGCAGGACGAGGGCATCGGCGCCATGGCCGGAAGCACTGCCGATGCGCCCGGCCCGGCTCTTGGGGCGGCGGCGCAGCCTCAGGAGCAATCCAAGGTTGCGCCGGTGACGGTGCGCGTGGCCGTGCGTCCCTGGGGAGAGGTTCTGGTCAATGGGCGCTCGCGCGGGATCAGTCCGCCGTTGCGTGAATTGTCCCTGGCGCCCGGCCGCTACCAGGTGACGGTGCGCAACGCCTCGGCGGGAGACCACCGCATGACGCTGACCGTAGCAAAGGGTCAGCCCGCCTCCATCACTCACGAATTCGAGTAAAGGGAACCGCGTCCTGCCGCGGCGGGCTTAAGGCAGCATGGATTCGCCCCTGAGCTGGTCAGCCAGGGTTTCACGCTGCCGCACGACGTAGTATCGGTCGCCGTCGACCATGACTTCGGCCGGGCGGCCGCGCGAGTTGTAATTGCTGGCCATGGTCATGCCGTAGGCGCCCGCGGATTCCACGGCGAGCACGTCGCCCTGGCGGATGGCGAGCGGGCGCTTCTTGGCCAGCCAGTCGGCGCTTTCGCAGACCGGGCCGACGATGTCGTATTCGGCCACGTCGCCCGCGCGCGGATGCAACGGTTGCACGCCGTGGAAGGCGTCGTACAGGGCGGGGCGCAGCAGGTCATTCATGGCCGCGTCGACGATGGCGAAGTTGCGGGCCGGGGTGTGCTTCAGGTATTGGACGGTGGTCAGCAGCACGCCGGCATTGCCGACGAGCGAACGGCCCGGTTCCAGCACCACTTGCAGATGGTGCTGGCCGCGTGCGGCCAGGCGCTTGAATACACGGTCCAGCAAGTCCCTGGGCGATGGGGGCGTTTCGTCCGTGTAGCGGATGCCCAGGCCGCCGCCGAGGTCCAGGTGCGCGATCCTGATGCCGGCCTGGTCGAGCTTGTCGATGAGGTCCAGCAGTTTTTCCAGCGCATCGAAATAGGGACTGATGTCGGTGAGCTGGGAGCCGATGTGGCAGTCCACGCCCACGATCTCCAGCCCGCGCAGCGATTGCGCCGTGCGATAGGCATCGAGCGCGGCATCAATGGCGATGCCGAACTTGTTTTCCTTCAGGCCGGTGGAGATGTAGGGGTGGGTCCGCGCATCGACGTCCGGATTCACGCGCAGCGAAACGGGAGCGCGCACGCCCATGTGCTGCGCAACGTCGGACAGACGGTGTAGTTCGTCCTCGGATTCGACGTTGAAGCACTTCACGCCGGCCTGGAGCGCGTCGCGCATTTCCCAGGTCTGTTTGCCCACGCCCGAAAATACGATTCTGGACGGGTCCGCGCCGGCGGCCAGCGCACGCTTGAGTTCGCCGCCGGAGACGATATCGAATCCCGCGCCCAGGCGGGCGAATTCCTTCAGGACGGCCAGGTTGGAATTGGCCTTCATGCCGTAGCAGACCAGCACGGGATGCTGGCCGACGGCGCTCTGGTAGGACTGCCATGCGGCCTTGAGGGCCGCGCGGGAATAGACGTAAAGCGGAGTTCCCAACCGTTCGGCCAGATGGTCAAGCGGCACGTCTTCGGCGTACAACACGTTGTTGCGGTACTGGAAGTACGGGTGGCCTGCCAGATCGGGCGGGGTCGGGAACGGGGGCGTCATGGAATGGTCGGAGCGGGAGGTATCTGCGCCGGCGGCTGGGACGGCTGCGAGCGCGCTGGCGCTTTGCCGTCAGGGGGCGGGGGCATGTACAAAGGCCCTTTGTACCCGCAGGCGGCGACCATGCCAGTCGCCAATAGCGTGGCTACAATGCGAAGAGCCATGCGGCTGAATGCCAATTGGAACACTGGGAACTCCGTAATTCTTGCAGGCTCGATTATGACCGAAACCGAATTTCTTGCGTTGATCGACCAGGTGCTGGACAGCATCGAAAGCCAGGCCGATGACTGGGCGGCTTCGCTCGACGTCGACATTGAAACCAGCCGCAGCGGCAATGTGCTGACCATGGTTTTCGAAGACGACACGCACGTCGTGGTGAACAGCCAGGCCGCCATGCAGGAGCTGTGGGTCGCCGCGCGCAGCGGCGGTTTCCACTACCGCTACGACGGCCAGCATTGGAACGATACCCGAGGCGGTCCGCAGTTGCCGGACGCCCTGTCCCAGATCTGCTCCGCCGCGGCCGGCGTCCCCGTGACGATACGGCTGTAAATAAAAAGGCCGGCCCATCGGGGCCGGCCTTTTTTTGCATCAGAACGGAATCTTCTGCGACCAGGGCGTGTTGGTCTGTGTGCCCACGCCAGGCGCGACCTTGATCCGGGTGTCCTGGCCCGAGCTGCTGCTCAGGCCATTGAGGAATTCTCCCAGTGTGTCGGCTTCCGGCAGTCCCAGGCGGGCCACGGCTTGGCCGGGCGGGAATTCCGAGAAATAGAACTCGCCGTTTTCCACGAGCAGGCCGTCCGGGCGCGCGCGGGGCTTTTCTTCGGGCACGCCCTTGAGCACGTCCTGCATGTAGTCGACCCAGATCGGCATGGCCACGCCGCCGCCGGTTTCGCGCGAACCCAGCGACTTGGGCTGGTCGAAGCCGAGCCAGGCAGTGGCCACCAGGCTGGGCGTGTAGCCCGAGAACCAGGCATCCACGGATTCATTGGTGGTGCCCGTCTTGCCGGCGATGTCGTTGCGCTTGAGCAGGGCACGGGCGCGCGCCGCAGTGCCGTAGGTGGCCACGCCGCGCAGGATGTCGTCCATGACCCAGGCGGTGCGCGGATCAATGGCGCGGGCCGCGGCGTCGCCGGCGACGACCGGCTTGGATTGCATGATGACCTTGCCGCTGCTGTCGGTGACGCGGTCGATCAGGTAGGGCGTCACGCGATAGCCGCCGTTGGCGAAGACCGAGAAAGCCCCCGCCAGCTGCAGCGGCGTGACCGATCCCGCGCCCAGCGCCAGCGGCAGCACGGGCGGCTGGCGGGCCTTGTCGAAGCCGAAGCGGGTCAGGTAGTCCTGCGCGTACTGCGGGCCGATGGCCTGCAGGATGCGGATCGACACCATGTTCTTGGACTTGTACAGGCCCTGGCGCAGCGTCAGCATGGGTTCATACTGGTTGCCGTAGTTCTTGGGATTCCAGGCCTTGGAGCCGGTCTGCGCGGCGGTCAGCTCGAACGGCTGGTCCGAGATCTGGGTGCCCGGCGTCAGGCCGCGTTCCAGCGAGGCGGCATAAATGAAGGGCTTGATGTTCGAGCCCGGCTGGCGCCAGGCCTGCGTCACGCGGTTGAAATTGCCGCGGTAGAAATCGAAGCCGCCCACCATGGCGCGGATGGCGCCGTCCTGCGGCGACAGCGCCACGAAGGCAGCCTGCACCGAAGGCAGGTTGATGATTTCCCAGTTGTCGCCGAACTTGCGGATATAGACCACGGAGCCGCGCTTGATGCGCTGATCCGGCTTGGCCTTGTCGTTCAGCGCGCGGGCAACCACGCCCAGCACTTTCTTGTCGGTGACGGTGATGATTTCGCGCGAGCTGCGCGCCAGCTTCACTTCGGTGGGGCTGGCGGACAGCACCACTGCGGTCAGCAGGTCGCCGCTGTCGGAGAACTTGTCGAATACGCCATCCAGGAACTCGTCCAGGGCGGCGGGGTTGTTCTCGGTGCCCGGGGGCAGGTCCAGCTGTTCCTCGGGGCCGGGGTAGGGGGCGCGGCGCGTGTATTCGAGCACGCCCTCGCGCACGGCGCGGTAGGCCGCTTCCTGGTCCTTGGACTGCACGGTGGTGTAGATGTTGATGCCGCGCGAATAGACGTTGTCCTGGTACACGTTGAACAGCAACTGGCGCGCCAGTTCAGCCACGTACTCGCCATGGATGGAGTAGCCGCCTGCCGGCGTGCCTTCAGCCGACTTCATGACGATGGGCTGGGCCATCGCCTGCTTGTATTCGGGTTCGGTCAGGTAGCCCAGCGAATGCATGCGTCCCAGCACGTAGCGCTGGCGCAGTTCGGCGCGGGGGCGGTTGGCGATCGGGTTGAAGCGCGAGGGGGCCTTGGGAATGCCCGCCAGCATCGCGGCTTCGGCCGGGGTGACTTCAGACAGCGGCTTGCCGAAATACGTGCGCGACGCGGCCGCGAAGCCGTAGGCGCGGTGGCCCAGGTAGATCTGGTTCATGTAGAGCTCAAGGATCTGGTCCTTGGTGAGCTCGGATTCGATCTTGAAGGTCAGCAGCAGTTCGTAGAACTTGCGCGAATAGGTCTTTTCGGACGACAGGTAGAAATTGCGCGCGACCTGCATCGTAATCGTGCTGGCGCCCTGCGTCTTGGACATGCTGATCAGGTTGGTCAGGCCGGCCCGCACCACGCCCATCCAGTCGATGCCGCCGTGCTGGTAGAAACGGTCGTCTTCGGCGGCCAGCACCGCGGACTTCATGACATCCGGGATTTCATTGAAGCGCAGCACGTTGCGGCGTTCTTCGCCGAACTCGCCGATCAGGACGCGATCCGCCGTGTAAACGCGCAGCGGCACCCGCGGCCGGTAGTCCGTCATGGCGTTCAGGTCGGGCAGATTGGGCCAGGCCAGCGCCAGCGCCATTCCCGCGAGCAGCACGCCGCACAGGAACAGGCCGGCAAAGAGGATGCCGGTTTTAACGAAGAATCGCAGGATCGGGGAGCCGCTGCGGGCGGGCTTGTCTTTCTTGGAGGAATTCTGGGGCTTGCTCATCGCGGCGATTTTACGGGTATCTCCGGTCCCGCCTCATCGCGGGGGATCGGTTTCTGTAACAAAATAGTTCAGTGTGGTGCGCGGGCAACTGGCGGCAGATGTGATAATGCCGGCATGAACTTTGCCGCTAACTCATGTCCGGAGGTTGCCCCGGACCCGGCGCCCTCCGACGGGGCGCCTGACAGTCCGCCTTGCGCCGCCGAAGGCGCAGGCAAGACCGCGTCGTTGCCGCATGATCTTCCCGTATTTTTGGTCGGGATGATGGGTGCAGGCAAGACGACCATAGGGCGTAGCCTGGCGCGGGCCCTGGGGCGCGAGTTTATGGATCTGGATCATGAGCTCGAGGCGCGTTGCGGCGTGCGGGTGCCGGTAATCTTCGAAATCGAGGGCGAAGCCGGCTTTCGTCGCCGGGAGTCCGCCGCCTTGGAAGAGTGTACCCAACGGCGCAACATAATTCTTGCCACCGGCGGCGGCGCCATCCTGGCGCCCGAAAACCGCCAGCTGCTGCATGAACGCGGCATCGTGGTCTATCTGAGGGCCAGCGTGGACGAATTGTTCCGCCGGACCTGCCGCGACCGCAACCGTCCCCTGCTGGCCACCGCCGATCCCCGCGGCACGCTGCGGGACCTGATGACCAAACGCGAACCCCTCTACAAGGAAGTGGCCGACCTGGTGGTGGAAACGGGGTCGATGCCCATCCATACCCTGGTCAAGGCGCTGTTGCCGCAATTACAAGCTTTCGAGAAGCGCATATGAATGTTGTTGATGTCGAAACCCCGGGCGGAAGCTATCCGATCCACATCGGCCCCGGCCGTCTGGACGCCCTGGACCAGTGCATCCCGGCGGACGCGACCGCGATCGCGGTGGTCACCAACCCGACGGTTGCGGCCTTGTACGCCGAGCGCGCCGAAGCTGCGCTGGCGCGCACGGGCAAGCGGGTGCTGCGCATCGAGCTGCCCGACGGCGAGGCCTACAAGGATTGGCAGTCGCTGAACCTGATTTTCGACGCGCTGCTGGGCAACCGCCTGGACCGCCGCTGCGTCCTGGTCGCCCTGGGCGGCGGCGTCATCGGCGACATGACGGGCTTTGCCGCCGCCGTCTACATGCGCGGCGTGCGCTTTCTGCAGGTGCCCACGACCCTGCTGGCGCAGGTGGACTCCTCGGTGGGCGGCAAGACGGCCGTGAACCATCCGCTGGGCAAAAACATGATCGGCGCGTTCTACCAGCCGATCGCGGTCGAGATCGACACCGACGTGCTGGGCACCCTGCCGGCGCGCGAAGTGTCCGCCGGCCTGGCCGAAGTGATCAAGTACGGCCTGATCCTGGATCCGGCGTTCTGGAACTGGTGCGAAGAAAACGCGCAGAAGCTACGCGCCCTGGATCGCGACGCCATTTCCCATGCGATCCGCCGTTCCTGCGAACTCAAGGCGCAGGTGGTGGGCAAGGACGAGCGAGAGTCCGGCCTGCGCGCCATCCTGAACCTGGGCCACACATTCGGCCACGCCATTGAATCCGGCCTGGGCTACGGCGCCTGGCTGCACGGCGAGGCCGTGGGCTGCGGCATGGTCCAGGCGGCCGAGCTGTCGGCCGACGTGGCCGGCTTCGGGCGCGCGGACGTCGAGCGCGTGCGCGCGCTGGTGCAGGCCATCGGGTGTCCGGTGGTGGCGCCCGACCTGGGGGCGGACCGCTGGCTGGATCTGATGCAAGTGGACAAGAAGACGGAAGGGGGTTCGATCCGCTACGTGCTTATGACACGCATCGGCGAGGCCGTCACCCGGCCGGCTCCGGACGATGCCGTGCGAGCCGTCCTGGCCCGCACCACACAGTAACCAACAGGGACAGACGGTGTCGCAGATGAATGAATTGGCTTCCTATGCATCCGACCCGTCCAGATCGCGCGGCCGGGCCCACGCCGAGCCGCCGCCCGAGAACCGCACCGAGTTCCAGCGCGATCGCGATCGCATCGTCCATTCGGGCGCGTTCCGGCGCCTGGAATACAAGACGCAGGTCTTCGTCAACCACGAGGGCGACCTGTTCCGCACCCGCCTGACCCACAGCCTGGAAGTGGCGCAGATCGCGCGCACGCTGGCGCGCAGCATGCGGCTCTCGGAAGACCTGACCGAGGCCATTTCGCTGGCGCACGACCTGGGCCACACGCCGTTCGGCCATGCCGGGCAGGACGAGCTCAACGCCTGCATGCGCGAACTGGCGCCGGAAGCGGGCGGTTTCGAGCACAACCTGCAAAGCCTGCGGGTGGTGGACGAGCTTGAAGAGCGCTACGCGGATTTCAATGGCCTGAATCTGTGCTTCGAAACCCGTGAAGGCATCCTGAAGCACTGCTCCGTCGCACACGCGCGCCTGCTGGGAGACGTCGGAGAACGCTTCCTGAGCCGCACGCAACCCTCGCTGGAGGCGCAGCTGGCCAACCTGGCCGACGAAATCGCTTACAACAACCACGACGTCGACGACGGCCTGAGGTCAGGGCTGATCACGCTGGAGCAGTTGAAAGAGGTGGCGATCTTCGAACGCCATCATGCCCACGTGGTGGATCGCTATCCGGGCCTGGCGCCTCGCCGCGCGGTGTCCGAAACCATACGCCGAATGATCAATACGCTGATCGTCGACCTGACGCGGACTTCGCTTGCGCGCATCCGCGACGCGGCGCCGGCCAGTGCGGACGACGTGCGGCGGTCGCCGCCGCTGGCGGGGTTTTCAGACGAGATCCGGCGCGAAGCGGACACGCTGAAGAAATTCCTGTTCGATAACCTTTACAGGCATTACCGCGTGCTGCGCATGACCAGCAAGGCCCGGCGCATCGTGCGCGAGCTGTTTGCGGCTTTCCTGGACGATCCGCGGCTGCTGCCGCCCGATTACCGCCGCGCCACGTTCAATGAGCAGGCCCGCGCCATTGCCGACTACATCGCCGGCATGACGGACCGCTACGCCATCCGCGAACACAAGCGGCTGTTCGACATGGCGTAGCCGCCTTCGTCAGCGGTGCGTGCGGTAGGGTTCGTCCGCGGCCACGAAGGTGGCTTCGGCGCGCGCATCACGCATCCATTCCTGCATGGCCGGCAGCGCCAGCACCGCGTCCATGTAGTCGCGCACCGGGCCCGCCGCCGCGATGCCATAGGTGATGAAGCGCGACACCACCGGCGCGAAGAAGGCGTCGGCGATCGAAAATCCGCCAAACAGGAAAGGCCCGCTCTGGCCGAACTCCGCGCGCGTATCGTGCCAGATGGCCTGCATGCGCGAGATGTCCTGTTGCGCGGCGTCGGGGATGTCGATGCCAGGCAGGTCGGCCTCGATATTCATGGGCATGGCCTGGCGCAGGGCGGAAAACCCGCTGTGCATCTGCGCGGCCAGCGAGCGGGCCCGTGCGCGGGCCTTGGCGTCCTGCGGCCACAGGGCGGCGTCCGGATGGCGTTCGGCGGCGTATTCGCAGATGGCCAGCGAATCCCACACGGCGAAGTCGCCGTCCAGCAGGACGGGCACCAGGCCCGCCGGCGACACCGCGCCCAGCCGCGCTGCAAATTCCTCGGTGAACAGGCCGACCTTCTGTTCCGTGAAAGGAACGCCCGCGGCGCGCAGGGCGATCCACGGACGCATGGACCACGAGGAGTAGTTCTTGTTGCCGATGATCAAGGTGTACATGCCATTCCCTACGGATTGAAGGTTGCTGTTCAGGCGTCCGGCGCGCGGCGCAGGAGCTTGCCCAGATACTGGCCGGTGTGGCTGGCCGGGGTGGCCGCGACGGCCTCCGGCGTGCCCTGCGCCACGACGCGACCGCCGCCGTCGCCGCCCTCCGGACCCATGTCGACCAGCCAATCGGCCGTCTTGATGACGTCCAGGTTGTGTTCGATGATGAGCACGGTATTGCCGGCGTCGACAAGCTGGTTGAGCACCTGCAGCAGCAGTTCGATATCGCGGAAATGCAGGCCGGTCGTGGGTTCGTCCAGGATGTACAGCGTGCGGCCGGTGCTGCGGCGGGACAGCTCTTGCGACAGCTTCACGCGCTGCGCCTCGCCGCCCGACAGCGTGGTCGCGCTCTGGCCCAGCCGGATGTACGACAGGCCCACGTCAATGAGCGTGTGCAGCTTGCGCGCAATGGCCGGAACCGAGTCGAAATATTCCAGCGCCTGCTCGACCGTCAGGTCCAGCACTTCGCTGATGTTGCGCCCGCGATAGCGGATCTCCAGGGTTTCCCGGTTGTAGCGCTTGCCGTGGCAGACGTCGCACGGCACGTACATGTCGGGCAGGAAGTGCATTTCGACCTTCACCACGCCGTCGCCCTGGCAGGCTTCGCAGCGGCCGCCCTTGACGTTGAAGCTGAAGCGGCCGGGATCGTAGCCGCGGGTGCGCGCTTCCGGCACGCCGGCGAAGAGCTCGCGGATGGGCGTGAACAGACCGGTGTAGGTGGCCGGATTGCTGCGCGGCGTGCGTCCGATGGGACTCTGATCCACGCTGATGATCTTGTCGAAGTTCTCCAGCCCCTGCATCGACACGTAGGGAGCGGGTTCGCTCTGGGCGTGGTGCAGCTGGCGCGAGACCGCGACCGCCAGCGTGTCGTTGATGAGCGTGGACTTGCCCGATCCGGACACGCCGGTCACGCAGATCAGTCGGCCCGCGGGCAGGCGCAGGTCCACGTCCTTCAGGTTGTTGCCGCTGGCGCCGGTGAGGGTGAGCCACGGCAATTCGTCGTTGACGGGGCGGCGCGCGGGTATGGCGATGGCGCGGGCGCCGCTCAGGTACTGGCCGGTCAGCGAGTTGGGGTCGCGCTGCACGGTTTCCGGGTCGCCTTGGGCGACGACCTCGCCGCCGTGTTCTCCCGCGCCGGGACCCATGTCCACGACCCAGTCGGCCATGCGGATCATGTCTTCGTCGTGCTCGACGACGATGACGCTGTTGCCGAGGTCGCGCAGGTGCTGCAGCGTGCCGATCAGGCGGTCGTTGTCGCGCTGGTGCAAGCCGATGGAGGGCTCGTCCAGCACGTACATCACGCCGGTCAGGCCCGAACCGATCTGGCTGGCCAGGCGGATGCGCTGCGCCTCGCCGCCGGAGATCGTGTCGGCGCTGCGGTCCAGCGAAAGATAGTTCAGGCCGACGTTGTTCAGGAAACTGAGGCGCGCTTCGATTTCGCGCACGATACGCTGCGCGATCTCTTGCTTGGCGCCGGTCAGGTTCAGGTTGCGGAACCAGTCCAGGCAGCTCGACAGCGGCATGGCCTCGACTTCGTAGATGGCCTGGCCGTGGCGTTCGCCGCCGCGGTGGTCGTGGCCGATCAGCACGTTGCGGGCTTCGGGACGCAGGCGTGAACCGGCGCAGTCCGGGCAGGTCTTGATGTTGCGATACTTGCCCAGCTCTTCGCGCACGGTCGCCGAGTCGGTCTCGCGCCAGCGGCGCTCGAGGTTCGGGATGACGCCTTCGAAGGTGTGGCGCTTGACGGTGCTGCGGCCTTTTTCGTTCAGATAGAGGAAGGAGATCTCTTCGTCGCCGGATCCGTACAGCACCTTGTCCCGCAGCGCTTCCGGCAGGTCTTCGAACGGCGCCTCGATGTCGAACTCATAGTGCGCGGCCAGGCTCGTCAGCAGCGAGTGCGTGAAGGCGTTGCGGCGGTCCCATCCGCGGATGGCGCCGGCAGCCAGGCTGAGCTCGGGGAAGGCGACGACCCGCTTGGGATCGAAAAAGCCGACCTGGCCGATGCCGTCGCAGCTGGGGCATGCGCCCATCGGGTTGTTGAAGCTGAACAGGCGCGGTTCCAGTTCAGGCAGGCTGTGGCTGCACACGGGGCAGGCATAGCGGCTGGAGAAGACCTGCTCGCGCTCGCTGTCCATGTCCAGCGCCAGCGCGCGGCCTTCGGCCAGCTGCAGCGCGGTTTCGAAGCTCTCGGCCAGGCGCTGCTTGCTTTCGGGCTTGATGCGCAGGCGGTCGATCACGACGTCGATGTCGTGCTTCTCGGTTTTCTTGAGCGGCGCCATGCCGTCGATTTCCACCATCTGGCCGTCGACGCGCAGGCGCACGTAGCCCTGCGCCTGCAGGCTGGCGCACTCGTCCTCGAAGCTGCCTTTCTTGCCGCGGGCGATAGGGGCCAGCACAGCAAGCCGGGTCTCCGGCGTCCAGCCCAGCACGGCGTCCACCATCTGGCTGACGCTCTGGGCCTGCAGCGGCAGGCCGTGGTCGGGGCAGTAGGGCGTGCCCACCCGCGCGTAGAGCAGGCGCAGGTAGTCGTGGATTTCGGTGATGGTGCCGACCGTGGAGCGCGGGTTGTGCCCCGCGGCCTTCTGCTCGATCGAGATGGCCGGCGACAGTCCCTCGATGAGGTCCACGTCCGGCTTGTCCATCAGTTGCAGGAACTGGCGGGCGTATGCGGAAAGGCTTTCCACATAGCGCCGCTGGCCCTCCGCGTACAGGGTGTCGAACGCCAGCGAAGACTTGCCGGATCCGGACAAGCCCGTGACCACCACCAGCTTGTGGCGCGGCAGGTCCAGGGAGACGTTCTTGAGATTGTGGGTGCGTGCACCCCGGATGCGTATGGTCACGTCTGTCGCACAGTTCCTGTAGTTACGTCCCGGCCTCACGTCCATCGGGCGCCTTTAAGCGGGTTCAAAGGCCAACTTGGTACTATAGCGCGCCGAATCCTCTCGCGTTCAGGGCCGTCCATCTGGTTGGACAGGCCGGAGGCCGGCGCCGCACCGCCAGATCAGACCGTGAGCGTATGACATGCAAGCATGCGCGACGCCCTTGTCATTGTTGAAATTTCCGCATGCCGGCAGATAAAAAACTGAAATTGACCCCTTCCGAGCGCCGCGCCAGCGTGGCCCTGGCCGGCCTGTTCGCCGCCCGGATGCTGGGGCTCTTCCTGTTGCTGCCGGTGTTTGCCGTTGCCGCAAGCGGCATGCCGGGGGGCGACGATCCGGTGCGCGTGGGACTGGCGCTGGGCATGTACGGCCTGACCCAGGCCTTCATGCAGATTCCTTTCGGACTGGCGTCCGACCGCTGGGGCCGCCGGCCGGTCGTGCTCTTCGGGCTGCTGCTGTTCGTGGCGGGCAGCATCGTCTGTGCGCAGGCCACGGATGTGTTCTGGATCACCATAGGCCGCGCCATCCAGGGCGCCGGGGCCATTTCCGCCGCCGTCACGGCCTGGCTGGCCGACGCCACCCGCGACGAGGTGCGCACGCGGGCCATGGCCATGGTGGGCGGGTCGATCGGCCTGTCGTTCGCCGTATCGCTGGTCCTGTCGCCGGTCCTGGTGGGCTGGTGGGGGCTGTCGGGGCTGTTCTGGACCATTGCCTGCCTGGGCGTCGTGTGCCTGGCCGTGGCGCGCTGGGTGGTGCCGGTGGTGCCGCGCACCCAGGCCCGCACGATGCAGGCCGCCCGTCCCCGCGAGGTCCTGACCCATCGCGACCTGCTGCGCCTGAATTTCGGCGTCTTCGTGCTGCACCTGATCCAGGTGTCGCTGTTTGTCGTGGTGCCGGCGCTGTTGGCCAAGGTGGGCGGGCTGGACGCACGCGACCTCTGGAAAGTCTACCTGCCGGTCATCCTGGTTTCTTTCGTGCTGATGGTGCCGGTGGTGTTCGTGGCGGAAAAGCGCCGGGCGCACCGGGGCGCGCTGCGCGCCAGCGTCGCGGGCCTGGTGCTGGTCTGTGCGTTGCTGCCGGCCGCCAGCCATGGCTTCTACACGCTGGCCGCCGCGCTGACCGGATTCTTCATTGCGTTCAATGTGCTGGAGGCCCTGCAGCCCTCGCTGGTGTCCCGTGTGGCGCCGCAAGCCTACAAAGGACTGGCGCTGGGCTTCTACAACACCGCGCAGGCTGCAGGCCTGTTTACGGGCGGCGCCCTGGGCGGGTGGCTGGCGTCGCATTCGGGCTCCAGCGCGGTATTCATCGCCGCCGCCATCCTGTCGGCGGTCTGGCTGGCGGTCACCTGGGCGCTGCGGCCGCTGGCTTGAACTTGGGGGCTTTCCCCAGGCCCGCGGAAAGTCGCCGATCAGGGCGCCAACGGCGTCCAACGGCGGCGAATTTGTTTCCCGGGCGGGATGGATTTGTCACTTTTCCCGTTTGGCGCGGCGGGCGCTTTCGTCGATAATACGCTTCAACACGGGCTTCACCTGGCATCGCCGGTCATCGCTATGATGACCGGCGTGTTTCATGAAGCCGGTCTTCAACATCGCTTTTTTATGTTGTTGCCGGCGCGCTCGCGGCAACGCAAAGCGCAGGCTGTCAACAACAGAGGGACATCGGCATGGCATCGGTTAACAAAGTCATTCTCGTGGGCAATCTGGGTCGCGACCCGGAAGTCCGCTACAGCCCCGACGGGGCGGCAATCTGCAATATGTCCATCGCCACCACCTCGACCTGGAAGGACAAGGCCAGCGGCGAGAAGCGCGAAGAAACGGAATGGCATCGCGTCGTCATGTACAACCGCCTGGCCGAAATCGCCGGCGAATACCTGAAGAAGGGCCGTTCGGTCTACATCGAAGGCCGCCTGAAGACGCGCAAGTGGCAAGACAAGGACACCGGCGCTGACCGCTACAGCACCGAAGTCGTCGCCGACCAGATGCAAATGCTGGGCGGCCGCGACGACAGCAGCGGCGGCGGCGCCAGCTACGGCGGCGGCGGCTACGAGGACGCGCCTTCGCGTCCGCAGCAGCAGCGCGCACCGGCGCAGCGCCCGGCGCCCCAGCAGCGCCCGGCTCCCGCGGCGGCTCCGGCCAGCAGCGGCGCGAACCTGGCCGACATGGACGACGACATTCCGTTCTAAGCCTCGCGCCCGCGAAGTTTCACGCGCAAACCCCGGCGTTTCCTCAGGAACGCCGGGGTTTTGTTTTGTGGCGATGCGCTATCAGGGCGGGGCGGACGATGGGCCTGGCCGGCTGGGTGTTTTGCCGGCGTCGGCCGGCCGGAACGCCTCGACCAGAAAATCAATGAACGCGCGCGTCCTGGCCGTCTGGTTGCGGCGCTGCGGGTAATACACGAACAGGTCGGCCGATGGCAGCGCGAATTCCGGCAGCACCACGCGCAGCCTTCCGCTTTCCAGATACTTGGCCAAATCCCATTCGGAGCGGACCAGGATCCCGTGGCCGTCCAGGGCCCATCCCAGCACGATGTCGCCGTCATTGCTGGACAGGCCGCCTTCCACCTTCACGACCTCGGCGCGGCCGGCGCGCGTGAATCGCCAGACGCCGTGCGCCTCGTCGTTTTGCCGGTGCAGGATGCAGCGGTGGCGCGCCAGGTCGGCCAGTGTGGCCGGCGTGCCGTGGGCCTTGAGGTACAGCGGGGAGGCGCACAGGAAGCGGCGGTTGGTCATGACGCGGCGGGCGGCCAGGCGCTTGTCGGGCAGTTCTCCGAAGCGGATGGCCAGGTCGAATCCGCCTTCCACCAGGTCCACTGGCCGGTCCGTGACCTCCAGTTCGACATCGACCTGGGGATAGCGTTTCGCGAAGTCCGAGACCAGCGGCGCGATGGTGGTGCGGCCGAATCCCAGCGTGGCATTGACCCGGATCAGGCCGCGCGGTTCGGCGCCGCTGCTCGACACCACGTCCTCCATCTCGCGCAGGTCGGCAAGGATGCGGGTCGCGTAAGCCAGGTAGGTTTCGCCTTCGTTTGTGAGGCTGATGCTGCGCGTGCTGCGGTTGAGCAGGCGCACGCCCAGGCGGCTTTCCATGAGCGCCAGACGCTTGGTGGCCGCTGGGGGCGTCAGGTCAAGCTGCCGTGCCGCCGCCGACAGGCTGCCCAGGCGGGCGACCAGTACGAAGAAATGCAGTTCGGAGGCCAGGTCGGCTTTCACTGAAAGTTAATAATCAAATGAACATAAGTGAATTCTAGGCCAGCTTTCCGCCACTAACCTACCGGTTCCCATCGCCGCCATAACGGAGACAAGCCATGAGAATCGTCGAAATCCGCGAACAGACGCTCCCGATCAGTTCGCCCATCCGCAACGCCTACATCGACTTCAGCAAGATGACGCTGAGCCTGGTTGCCGTGATCACCGATGTGATCCGGGACGGCAAGCCCGTGGTCGGCTACGGCTTCAATTCCAATGGCCGTTATGGCCAGGGCAAACTCATGCGCGAGCGGTTCATTCCCCGGATCATGGAGGCCGAGCCTGACTCGCTTGCCGACGCCACGGGACGCAATCTGGACCCCCACAAGGTCTGGGACGCCATGTTCAAGAATGAAAAGCCCGGCGGTCATGGCGAGCGCTCGGTGGCGATCGGCACGATCGACATGGCCGTGTGGGATGCCGTCGCAAAGATCGAGGGCAAGCCGCTGTTCCAGTTGCTGGCCGACCGCTACGGCAATGGCCAGGCCGATCGCCGGGTCTTCGTCTACGCGGCTGGCGGCTACTACTACCCCGGCCAGGACCACGACAAGCTCAAGGACGAGATGCGCAGCTACATCGACCGCGGCTATACGGTCGTGAAGAAGAAGATCGGCGGCGGATCGCTGGACGAGGATCTGCGGCGCATAGATTCGATCCTGAGCGTGTTGCAGGACGGCCAGAAGCTCGCCGTGGACGCGAATGGCCGTTTCGATCTGGACACGGCCATCGCCTATGCCAAGGCGCTCTCCCAGTACGACCTGTTCTGGTACGAGGAGCCCGGCGATCCGCTGGACTTCGAGCTTCAGGCAACGCTGCGCAACTATTACGACAAGCCCATGGCTACCGGCGAGAACCTGTTCTCGATGCAGGACGCCCGCAATCTGATCCGCTATGGCGGCATGCGGCCGGACCGGGACTATCTGCAGTTCGATTGCGCGCTCAGCTATGGCCTGGTCGAGTACCTGCGCACCCTGGCCATGCTCAGGCAGCACGGTTGGTCCGCCAGCCGGTGCATTCCGCACGGCGGGCACCAGATGTCGTTGAACATCGCGGCGGGCCTGGGCCTGGGGGGCAATGAAAGTTACCCGGACTTGTTCCAGCCGTTTGGCGGGTTCCCGGATGGGGTCAAGGTCGAGGCAGGATATGTCGCCATGCCGGAATTGCCTGGCATCGGCTTCGAGGGCAAGTCGGATCTTTATGCGGTGATGCAGGCATTGTCGGCCTGAGACGACCGCCACGGACGGCCCCCGCGGCAGCTTGCTGCGGGAGCCGCGTAACGCCCGGGTCCGTTGCCGAAGCGCATCATGAAATACGTTGTTTCACATTAACCGCTTGCGCTATCTATCTAGTAGTAGGTAAGATTCATCCATCGACGCAGCGCACCCAACCAACCCGCCAGCGCCGACACCAGAAATACAGTAGGAACGCTTTTTTATTTCCCTTGTTATCTACCTATAAGTAGATAGTTTATCTAGATCGCACAACGAACTTCCTTCCGGAGATCAACCATGAAGACCCTCGTATCCGCCCTGATCCTGTCCGCTTCCTTTATCGGCGCCGCCCAAGCCGGCGAGCTGGATTACCCGCCCGCCTTGAACACGCAAAGCACGGTGACCCGCGCCCAGGTGCAGCAAGAACTGGCCGCCGCCCGCGCCAACGGTGAACTGGTGTCTGGCGAAGAAGGCTACGCCGCCGCCCCGTTTGCCCACGCTGGCGACAAGAGCCGCGCCCAGGTTCAGAAAGAGCTGGCCGCAGCGCGCAGCCAAGGCCTGACCGATAGCGGCGAACTGGACTACCCGCCCGTTGCTGGCTGAGTTTTTTGCCCGCGTATCTATCTATACATAG
>NZ_AGUF01000103.1 GCF_000236785.1 Achromobacter arsenitoxydans SY8
CGGGCCAGGGCACGTCCTACCGCTACGAAGCCGAACTGGTCCCGGACGACGCCGAATGGCGCGCCGAACCGCTGCCCAGGCCGCGCATCGACGGCCCGCAAAACGCCATAGTGGTTGGCCCAAAAAATGAGGAGATCTACACCGACGAATACGGGCGGGTCCGTGTGCAGTTCCCGTGGGACCGCGAAGGCCGCAACGACGAGCACAGTTCCTGCTGGATCCGCGTATCGCAGAACATCGCCGGCGCCACCTGGGGCCACATGGCTATCCCGCGCATCGGCCAGGAGGTCATCGTCTCGTACTTCGACGGCGACCCGGACCAGCCGGTGATCACGGGGCGCACCTACAACCGCCTGCAGTTGCCGCCCTACGAACTGCCGCGCCACAAGACGCGCATGACCATCAAGAGCCAGACCCACAAGGGCGAGGGCTACAACGAAATCCGCTTCGAGGACGAAAACGACCAGGAAGAAATCTACGTCCACGCGCAGAAAGACCAGAACATCCACGTCAATCACGACGAGACCACGTTTGTCGGGCACGACCGCAGCGAACAGGTCGAACACGACGAAACCATCGCCATCGGCCACGACCGTAAGGAGACCGTGGGCAACGATGAGCAGGTGACCATCGGCCAGGACCGGCGGCATGGCATCGGCCGGGATGACTTTTTGACCGTGGGGCGCAACCACACGATCCAGACGGGCAAAGACCGGACCGAAGAGGTAGGCAATCACCGGCGGGACAAGACCGTGGCGAATCACTGGGTGAGTATTGGCGGGCACCAGGAACACACCGTGGAAGGGCGTTCGGCGCTTCAAGCAGGTCAGGCAATCCGCTACTCAACCCGAGTCTACGAATCCGAGGCGGCCGACAGTTTTATCGTCAAAGGGCCGGGAGGCACCATCCGAATCGACGCTTCGGGTATCACCCTGGAAGGGGTTTCGGTGCAAATGCGGGGGCCATTGAAAGTCGCGCCCACCGGACGCGGGAACAGTACCTCCATCGCTGGCGTTCCAGACCCGGGAGAGCCCGTGTGCGTCGGTTGTCTGCTCAAGGCGATTGCGGAAGGGCGCAGCCTGATTCAGATGGGGGGAGCAGCCTGATGATGACGCCCTTCGCGCAAGGACTGATCGCGCAATTGCGAGAAAGCTCGTCCTATCGGCTCATGGCTATCGTGGAAATGGCTCGCCTGCCGGAAGAGGAGCGCCAGAAACTCCGGGACCAGTTTCCAGACTCGACCCACCCTCTGTTGAGCCAGGATTGCTTTGCCAACATTCGGGATATCGGGCCTTGGCTCTTTTCTTCCGGACCTAATGCCGACCTTCAAAGTCAGTACGACTTTCATTGCAGATTGACGGAGCTGGCAGGCGATGCGCTGTGCGGATGGCTGGTCAGCGCCATGGCGTTCGCCACGCTGGCCGGGCATCTAAGCCAGGCGGCTATTGCCCAGGCGCCCGATGGCAGCGCGTACATGTTGCGCTTCCATACCGAAAAGGCCTTATCTATCCTGCATGCGCGGCGCGACCTGCCGGGCATTGCACAGCTGCTCGGTCCCATTCGCGCCTGGTGGGTGGTCGAACCCCATCCCGCTCAGAAGGCCTGGCGGCAATTCCTGGGCGACGGCAGGCCGCAAGACTACGGCGCGCCGCAGATTCGACTGGATCAGGCATGTTGGGATGCCTTGACGGGAGATCCGCTGAGTTATCAGCTCGCGGAGCAGCTGCGCGAGCCGCTAGCCGCCAGGGTAGGGCCGGAGGATTGCCACGGCACTCGACTCGGCCGGGTTAGCACGCTGCTGGCGGAAGCGCGTGGACATGGCTTGAACGATCCAGCAGACCTGAGCGACTACGTCACCCTGATCGCGCAGCACGGCGACCGGTTGCGTGGCGCGTCCGCCTGGCTTGCAGCCTTGGACGACGCACGCGACGGAAGCAAGCCGCTCGCCGTTGCGCTGAAAGCCCGCGCCTTTTCGAATCTGGATTGAAAATCTATGTATAGCTGGAAAGAAACCTTCGAACTGTGCGCGGAAAACCGCAGGTGGATCGAAAACGAATTGAAGTCGGGTCCCGCGGTCACCTGCACGCGCAGCTTCATCATTTTGCCCCTGCGCTATGGCGCGGTGGGCGGTGCAGAGACCTCCCGCAAGCAGCTGCCGCCGCTGCCGGTGAATGCCGCCGACCCCTACAAGGTTGGAATGCTTAGCGAATCGTCCTACGCATTGCGGCCGCTGCGTCAGGGCTTTCTCTATGTGCTCATCAAGCGCAAGCAGAAGCCGTATGAGTGGCACAGCCAGTACCGTGTCTCCGAGATCAGCACGCTCACTTACATTGATGCGGACAAGCCCTGGGAGCCTCCTGCGTCGGCCGGTGCTGGCGCGGGGGGATCAACTAGGCTGGCTTGGTCGTTGAAGATCTTCGATGTGGACGGCATTGACGATTTGCGTTTCCTTTTCAGTCCGGTTCCTCTCACGTCCGCAGTGCGGGATAAGTACCGCACCCAAGAGAGCCACCGCCAAACGATGAGATCGGTGAACGTGGTAAAGCTCGCGTCCGCCGTGCCTCCCCAG
>NZ_AGUF01000102.1 GCF_000236785.1 Achromobacter arsenitoxydans SY8
AGAGGCGCTTCGGTGATGCCGCCGCGCAGGCATAGTTCCAGGGTCTGGATATAAGCGGCCACCGAGTAGACGTTTCGCGCATCGTAGTCGTACCGCTCGATCAGGCGAAACAAGGGATCGTGGCGAATCTGGCTTTCGTAAAGTTCAGCCATCTGATCCACTTGCTGCTGCAAGCGATCCCTGGCGGCCTCGAAGGTCTTTTCCCAGGCCGCGCGCGCCGCTTCGTCGTAGCGCTCGTCAAGGCGCGCGATCAGGCTCTTAGCCTTGTGCTCCACCTGTTCGGCGCGTTCGCGTGCAGGATCTCTGAATATTGGCGGACTGCCGGCTTCGCTGGGCATTATTTCCCAGCCCGCATTCGGTCTTTCGGGAACAAAGTCGTCGGCCGCTTGCTTGCAGAGTTCGCGCAGGCGCTTGAGGGTTTCCGAGGTGAAGAACTTGTAGTGATTGACGGGGTCGGCCTCGAAGGCCTGCCGCTCACGCACCCAGCCCGCGCGCTGGTGATTGATTTCCTGCACCAGGCCAACCGGATCCGGCAGCACCACCGCCAGCACCCCGTTGGGCAAGTGCTCACACTGGGCCTGAACCCGCACAAACCCGCGCAAGGCTTCAAGACGGTGATTGCGGGTGCAGAATCCGTGCACACTGTTGAAGTCGCCTGCCGTGGGCGAGGCGTACTCCAGCACTTGCTGGTCGACCTGCAGCGCATCTTCCGTCATGGCGATTCCCACACTGGCGGGATCGTTGCGCGCCGCTTTCAGGTCGAGCTTGAGGAATCGCGGCTCGAGCGAGGTCTTGTCCTGACCGAAGCCTATTTCATAGCGCTGCAGCACGCTTTCCGACCACGGGTCGCTGGAAAAGGCGATCCACGCCTCTGAATGACGTGCGGTGTTGATGTTGATGAACGAGGCAGGGGTAACGTGGTCAGCCTTGATGCACTTTTCGCTTAAGGGCTGAGGCTTGGCGCGCGGTATGGCGAAGGGGTTGAACTGGCGCAGCGCGCCTTCAGGCGTGACCTGGTAGGCCTGCCACAGCGCTTTGTCCAGCAGCACATACAGATAGCCCTGGCGCAGGGTGCGCGGTTGATCCAGCCGCATCTGTACGGCTTCCAGACCACCGGCGCCGGCGACTGCCCGCTTCCCCATGGCCAGCGGCGAAGGCGCATACGCGGCCCGCAACGGCAGAATCGGAAAACCCATGCGCTCGCAAGCGTTGCAGTCTCCGGTGGGGTTGGGCACGGCGTGGTGCAGGGCTCTGCTAAGCAATTGGCTGGTGTTCATGAGTAGTTTGCTGCTTGCGGCAAGGAGGCAAAAATATCTTTCCAGTCGGCGGCGTTGTAGCGTTCGAAGCGGGCTTCCAACGGAGCCACACCCTTAACGGCATCAAGAATGTCCCGTTGGATCTTCGGATGCCTGGGCAATTGCGGATGAATCCCAACCCGCTGCAGACAGAGCGCGATGATGTCGCGACTGTCCCTGAGCCCAAGCTGCTGGGCGTCACGGACAAGCCGGAAGGCATGGACGCCAGCCTGCGGGGGCAAAATCCCCGCTCCGTTCCACCGCCAGGGCGCGAACGAATGGCGGCCTTGCTGCGCGAGCCGCCAAGCGTCCAGAAAATCGCTCACCAGCTTCGCCGCGCGCTGCGTATGACGGACCAAGTCGGCGTCTTCTCTTTTGGCGTTTGATGGGCCGCCCGGCAATATGGAGAAGCTGCCCCAAGTGGTTGGAAGCAGCCAGGCGCTGATGGGGGAAAGCACTCCTGCAAGCCCAGTCCCCAGGGCGGCTGCAAGCAGCTCCAGGCGCAGCGGTTCGTACCATGGGGTCATGGAGTTGCTTGAACTGGACGAGGAAATTCGGCATTGCTCGGCCACGTGGCGGGCAACAGCGCCGAGCGGAGCCGGACTCAGCAGCCATCCGCAGACGTACCGCTTTTTGTAGGCGAGGTCTTCCTGCGCGTAGCAGGCGCTGAGTTCAAGGAGCCGTTTCGAGCATTCCCGTCCCGGCGCCGCAAGTTCCACCAAAGCCGGACACGCTTCGCGCGCATAGGCAAGGTCAGGCCGCAAGATCCGTTCGACCGCGGCCTCGCCGCGATCCTGGCTCAGCGACGGAACGCTCAGGGGATGGGATGATTCGCACTCGGCCAATGCATCGACGAGCAAGTACAGGTGATCATGCGGGCCACGATGCCGTTCGGCGAAGGTTAAGACGTGTTCCGCAGTCATCGGCAGCGCTCCGCGCACTTAGCCTTGGACCCGGTGTTCAAGTGACTGAGCTGAGCCAGGCTGTTTCCGCTGCCGCCGCCGGCATGCAGTTCATAGTCTTCGGTGCGCTGCAGGTTCGACTGACCAGCCTGCAGTTCTGAGCGCCCTGCCACCTCCGGTACATGGCGGACGTTGATGGCGGGATTGGCGCAGGCCAGTTTGATCGAAATGCTGTCGATGGGGGCGAAGGTGAAGCGTAGATCGGATTGGGAAGGCATGGCATGCTCCGTGCAGCGACAGGCCTTGTTCGCCAGAGCGGGCGAATAGCCCGCCTGTGAATAGGCGTCCGCTTGCAACGATGGATTGCGGTGGATGCGCGTGGATTCAGCGCTCAATCCTGAGCAATCGCCGGCTTCTCGTATACGGGACTAGTCCTGATCTATCGGGCGATTGCTAGGACTTGTCCTAATCGCATCGAAGGGATATCTACCCTTAATGGAATCCCTCTGATGCGAAGCCAGCGCGCACGACCGGGACATCTTGGGATGTCCTGCGACTCCTGACCGCCAACGCGCTAAGTGTCGGCCGGCGAATGGCAAGCCACGCAAAGCTTGTTGCCGTCAGGATCGCGAAAATAGGCGCCGTAGTAATGCGCGTGATACTCGGGCCGCAGGCCCGGGGGGCCTTCGCAGGTGCCGCCGTTTTCCAGCGCGGTGCGATGCGCCCGGCGGACGGCTTCTCTGGAATCAGCCATGAAGGCGATCATCTGGCCGTTGCCGGGTGCATGAGGCTGGCCGTTGTAGGGGCGGCATATCACGAAGTAGGGGCGTTGCTGCCCATGGCTTTGCCAGCCCGCCCAGGGCCGGTCTTTTTCGCAGAACCGCGATTCGATGCCCAGGATATCGAACATGGCGCTGTAGAAATGCAGGGCGCGATCGAAATCGCTGACGCTGACAAAAATGTGCGAGAACATCTTTCGTATCTCCTGCGGGCGCAACCGTCAGCATCTGGAGATTGCGCCCGCTCAAGCGCAGCGCTTGATCAGATGCCTGATCAGGCCGGTGACGATATCGGGCTGCTCCAGGCCCGGCAGGTGGGCAACGCCCTGCAATTCGTGGGCTTCTGCATTGGGCAGCAGTTGTGCGACCAGGCTGGCGCGCTCCTGGATATGGGGAAAGTCCAGATTGCCCCAGATGACCGTGGACGGCGCGGTGATCGTCTTGAGGTGATGGTATGCCTGTCCATCGTCGCGATTGGTCCCCGATGGCGTGGCGGCCAGCGCGATGGCGTTCATCTCCAGGAACAGGCGCCGCATGGGGCCGCTTACCCGTCCTGGGGCAGCCAAGGGGCCGTCCAGGAACAGGTGCGCTTTGATCTCGTTGAGCCTGTCGAGGTCTTTGGATGCTTCCGCGTTTTGTTGCCGGATGACCAACGCCTGTAGTTCAGGCGTGTAGACCGCTGCCGGGGCGCCGTTCACCGTCGGCGAGATCAGCACAAGCCCACGCACCCGCGCCGGGTGCGACACCGCAGCATTCAAGGCGATGTTGGCGCCCTGTGAACAGCCGACCAGAATCGCCGGAGCTGCGCCGGCGGTTGCGTCGATGACCGCAAGCAGGTCCGCTACGGAGGAATGGCTTTCCGCTGGCGCCTGTGTCTGCCCAAAGCCGCGACGGTCGTAGCAAATCGCCAGGTAGTCCGATCCACTGGCTTTCATCTGCGCATGCCACATGCGTTTGTCGCAGATGTTGGCGTGCAGAAACACCACGGGGGCGCCGCTTCCAGTCATTTCCGCGGCAATGGTGGCGGCGCCCGAGGTGACCTTCAAGGCAGCATTCACGACGGCGCTCACCCCGAATTCCGCAGCCCCGCCGCGATCCCGTTGATCGTCAGGTGGATCGCGCGCTGCACGCGCTTGTCGACTTCGGCGGTGGGGTGCTTTTGCGCGGCGCGGTGGCGGCGGATCAGGTCGATTTGCAGGTAGTTCAGCGGGTCGATGTAGGCGAAACGCTCGCGCAGCGCGATCTGCAGGGTGGGGTTGTCGGCCAGCAGTTCGCGCTGGGTCAGGAGCTTGAGCATGGCGAGCGTGCGGCCGTGTTCGGCGCTGATGGCGCCGAAGATGCGTTCGCGCAGGGCGCGCTGCGGGACGAGTTGGGCGTAGCGGGCGGCGATGGCGAGGTCGGATTTGGCCAGCACCATCTCCATGTTGGAGAGCAGGGTGCGGAAGGCGGGCCAGTCGCGGGCCATTTCGCGTAGCTGGGCCAGGCGGCCGCGGCGCGAGCGCGGGGCGTCGGGGGCGCCGGCCTCAAGATAGGCCTCGATGGCGGAGCCCATGCCGTACCAGCCGGTGAGCATCAGGCGGCATTGAGCCCAGGAGAAGCCCCAGGGGATGGCGCGGAGGTCTTCGATGCGTTGGCCTTTCTTGCGGGACGCGGGGCGCGAGCCGATGTTCAGGCCGGCGATTTCGCTGATGGGGGTGGCGGCGAAGAAGTATTCGGCGAAGCGGGGCGTGTCGTAGACGAGGCCGCGGTAGGTGCGCTGCGCGGTCTCGGACATGAAGGACATGGCGGGGCCGTGGTGCGCCATGTGGGCGTCTTCTGCGCTGGTGGCTTCGGCGCGCGGGGCGAGGCTGGATTCGAGGGTGGCGGCGACGAGCAGTTCGAGGTGCCAGCGGCCGACTTCGGCGTCTTTGTATTTGCTCTGGATGACCTCGCCCTGTTCCGTCAGGCGGATCTGGCCGGCGACGGTGCCGGGGGGCTGGGCGAGGATGGCGTCGAAGCTGGAGCCGCCGCCGCGGCCGACGGAGCCGCCGCGGCCGTGGAAGAGGCGCAGGCGGACGTTGCGGGTGGAGAAGACGTCGACCAGTGCGCGTTCGGCCTGGTAGAGCGACCAGTTGGAGGTGAGGAAGCCGCCGTCCTTGTTGCTGTCGGAGTAGCCCAGCATGACTTCCTGCGCGCCGTTCTGCGCGAGTTTTACGCGCTGGCGGACTTCGGGCAGGTCGAGCCAGGCGGCCATGATGTCGGCGCCGCGCTGCAAGTCGGGAATGGTTTCGAAGAGGGGCACGACCATGAGGCCGTCTTCGGCAGGGATGTCCTGGCCGGCGGGGGCGATGAGGCCGGCTTCTTTTTGCAGCACCATGACTTCGAGCAGGTCGCTGAGGGTCTCGGTGTGGGACACGATGGTCTGGCGCACGGCCTGCTTGCCGTAGCGGGCGCGGCCGGCGGCGGCGGCGCGCAGGACGGCGAGTTCGCGGGTGGTGTCTTCGCTGTAGGCGATCCAGGGCGAGGCGAGCGGGCGCGCCTGCGCCAGTTCGGCGCGCAGCAGTTCGACGCGCTCTTCTTCGGTAAGCGCCAGGTAGTCCAGGGGCTTGCCGTCGCGGGTGGCGCCGGCGCGGGAGAAGAGTTCGGCCAGGGCGTTTTCGTGGACGTCGGAGCTTTGGCGCAGGTCGACGGTGGCAAGGTGAAAGCCGAAGACTTCGACGGCCTGCTGCAGGCCGGCCAGCCGCAGCTTGGCGACGGGCGCGCCGTGGTGGGCGGCGAGCGATGCGGCGATGACGGCGAGGTCGGCCGACAGTTCGGCGGGCGCGTCGTAGGCGGAGGCGGCGACGGTGCTGCGGCGGGCCAGGTCCTGGCCGGTGAGGCGCAGCGCGGTGGCGGCCAGACGGGCGTAGACGCCGACGAGGGCGCGGCGGTAGGGTTCGTCGCGGCGGTGGGGGGAGTCGTCGCCGCTGCTGTCGGCCAGCGCCAGCAGTTGCGGGTCGGCGGCGATGAGGAGGGTGGTGATGGACAGTTCGGCGCCCAGCGCGTGGACTTCCTGCAGGTAGTGTTCGAACAGGACGGTGGCTTGGCGCAGCAGGGCGCGTTCGAGGGTGGAGGCGTCGACGTTGGGATTGCCGTCGCGGTCTCCGCCGATCCAGCTGCCCATGCGCAGGAAGGGTTCCAGCGGCGCGGGCGGGGCGGCGAAGGGCTTGGCGGATTCGCGGCTCAGCAGCTTGGACAGGTCGCCGTACAGGCGGGGGATGACCTGCAGGAAGGTGCTGCGGTAGTACGAGAGCGCGTTTTCGATTTCGTCGGCCACGGTGAGCCGGGTGTAGCGCAGCATGCGGGTCTGCCACAGGGTGGCGACGCGGCCGAGCAGGGCGGTGTCGAGTTCGGCCTGTTCTTCGGGGGTGAGCTGGGCTTCGCGCTGCGCGAGGGCGGTGGAGATTTCGCGGTGCACGTCGAGGGTGCTTTTGCGCTGGACCTCGGTGGGGTGGGCCGTCAGGACCGGCATGACGCAGGCTTCGGCCAGCAGGCGGCGGATGCGGGCCAGGCCGACGCCTTGCCCGCCCAGGATCTGGATGGCTTCGCGCAGGCTGCCGCGGGCGGGCGTGTTGTCGGCCAGGGCGCGGGCGCGCTGGCGGCGGTTCTGGTCGCGGTCTTCGGCGATGTTGGCCAGGTGCAGGAAGTAGCTGAAGGCGCGCGCGACGGAGTTGGGGTCGCTGCCTTGCAGGCGCTTGACGCGCTGTTCCAGCAGTTTGCTGTCGGCGTCGTTGCCTTCGCGGCGGAATTTGACGGCGGTGCGGCGCAGGGTCTCGATGGTGTCGAAGACGCGCTTGCCTTCGCATTCTTCGATGACCTCTCCTAACAGTCGGCCCAGGAGCCGGATATCGTGACGCAAGGGTTCTGCGGAATCGGACTGCGTGCGCTTGGCATTCATCGTGCGGGGATCCGTCTGGCGGCTGTGGGAAAGGGGACGTCGAAGCGGGCGTTACGGGTGAACCTTGAAAATGACCCGGTCGATTTTACGCAGCGTTCCTTACGGGGAAGGCGGTTTGCTCGGTTAAAGTTCCAGTTGTCCCTTCGTCATTCCAGAAGCCCCCTTTATGCAAAATCATCAACGTCGCGCGCTCGTGCTGTTTTCGGGCGGCCAGGATTCCACCACTTGCCTGGCCTGGGCGCTGGACCGCTATGCCCATGTGGAGACGGTGGCGTTCGATTACGGGCAGCGCCATCACATCGAACTGTCGGCGCGGCTGAATGTGCTGCGCGAGATCCGCGCGAATTTCCCGGATTGGGCGCCGCGCCTGGGCGAGGACCATCTGCTGGACCTGAAGGTGCTGGGGCAGGTGGGCGATACGGCCATGACCAGCGACCGGGCGATCGAGATGCAGGCCAACGGGCTGCCGAATACGTTCGTGCCGGGGCGCAATCTGCTGTTCCTGACGCTGGCCGCTGCGCTGGGGTACCGGCGGCAGCTGGATGTGCTGGTGGGCGGGATGTGCGAGACGGATTTTTCGGGGTATCCGGATTGCCGCGACGACACGATCAAGGCGCAGCAGGTGGCGCTGGGCTTGGGGCTGGGGTCGCGGGTGACGATCGAGACGCCGCTGATGTGGATCGACAAGTCGGAGACGTGGGCGCTGGCTTATCAGTTGGGCGGGGATGCGCTGGTTGAGACGATTGTTGAGGAAAGCCATACCTGCTATCTGGGGGAGCGGGGGGCTCGGCATGACTGGGGCTATGGGTGCGGGGAGTGTCCGGCTTGCAAGCTTAGGAAGATTGGGTGGGAGAAGTGGGTGGTGGCTTCTGCTGCTGAGGGGTGATGATGGGCTGTGGGCTGTGGGCTGCGTTGCTGGTTCTTTTGACGCCCGGCGTGGCGGCGGCCTGGGGCGCGCGGGGCTACGATTGCGGTCCGGAGCGTTCGCTCCGGACTGCCCCTTCCTCATCCTTGTTGCCGCCTGCGGCGGCTGCCTTCGGATTCCGTCGGGCGCATCTACACGCCCCGCGCACCCCAGGCCGCCGCCACGCCGGGCTCCTGTGGTTTGAGCTTCACGGGGGCTGGGGCGGGCGGGGTTCTTTAGGTTCTTGCCAGCGCTGGGGTGGGGTTAGAGCGTCTTGCGGGGCCCGCCCCTGGCCTGCCGCGCGGGCGGCGGGCCTGGGGCTTACGCGGTGTCTTGCGTCGAGGTGATGGCGCTGCGCGTGTGGGGGCGTTTGGTGTGTCGTGCTTCGTTGCTCACCAAGCGTCTGACACCCGCCAGGGACGCCGGTCCGCATTGCGTCAGCGCCCTGTGGGTGTCAGACACCGTCCCATGTGACCAGTGCGGCTCACGCCGTCTCTTGCCTGGCTGGCGCTGCGCCGGGCGCACGGGCGTCCGCCTCGGGCGTCTCGTTGGCCTGTCCGATGAATTTCCATCTAAGCATGAACGCCGCGGCTGCGATGATGGCGGCCAGGGTTGCCGACACGGCCATGGCCGCGTGCGCGCCTTGCCATTCGATGATGAACGCATACGCGATCGGAGCCGCGGCGGTCAGCAGGAAGCTGGGGATCAGCAGGGAGCCGACGAGGGCGCCGTAGCTGCGGAAGTCAAAGAGGGCCAGCGGCAGCGTGCCGCGGGTGATGGTCATGAGGCCGTTGCAGGCGCCGTAGAGCAGGGTGTAGGCGGCGGTGGCGTAGAGGCTGCCGCCGGACAGCAGGGCGAGCAGGAAGCACAGCGGCAGCGCGGCACCCACGGCCAGGTTGAGGGTCAGCGGGTGCAGGCGGGAGCCCAGGGCGACGTCGCCCAGGCGGGCGGCGAATTGGCCGATGCCCCACAGGGCCGCGACGCTGGCGGCGGTGGCCGCGGCCAGCCCCAGGCCTGAGAGCAGGGAGAAGATGTGGGCGGCGTTGCCGGCGGCCAGGAAGTTGGTGAGCATCGCGATGACCGCGTACAGGGTGCCGGCCAGTCGGCGTTCGGCGGGGGTTCGGGTCAGGCCGGTGTTGGATTTGCCGTGGTCTGTTGCGGCGGCGGCGTGGCGCTGGCGGGGCAGGGCCAGGTAGAGGGGCACGGTGGCCAGGGCCAGCGCGGCGTAGGCCAGCGCGGCGCCGCGCCAGCCTAGCGATTCGGCCAGCGCATGGCCAACGGGCCACATCACGGTGGAGGCCAGGCCGCCAAACAGGGTGATCTGGGACATGGAGCGCCGCGCGGCGGGGCCGGCGGCGCGGGCCAGGGATGCGAAGGCGGCGTCGTAGAGGCACAGGCGCATGCCCACGCCCAGGACGGCCCAGGCCGCGAAATACAGGACGGGGGAGTGTGTGGCGGCGAGCAGGGCGCAGCCTGCGGCGGACAGCGCGGCGCCGGCAGGCATGACCCGGTGTCCGCCCCAGCGGTCCACCGCAGCGCCGGCGGCGGGCGATACCAGCGCCATGACCACGATGGCGGCCGAGAAGCCGCCGTAGACGAGGGGGGCGTCCCAGCCCAGGTCGGCGGTCATGGCCGGGCCCAGGGCGCCGATCAGGTAGAAGGTCACGCCCCAGCCCACCAGCTGGGTCAGGCCCAGGCAGATGATGGCGCGCGCGGGAATCATGGCCGCTGCGGGGGCGTCGTGTCGCCTTCGCCCAGGCTGCGTTGCATCAGGACGGTATCGCGCCATTCGCCATGCTTGTGTCCCACGGACCGCAACGTGCCTGCCGGGTGGAAGCCCTGGCTGGCGTGCAGCGCCAGCGACGCGGCGTTGCGGCTGTCGCCCACCACCGCCAGCATCTGGCGCCAGCCTGCCGCCGTGCAGCGCTCTACCAGCGCGGCCAGCAGCTTGCCGCCGATGCCCAGTCCGGCGCGGCCGGCCTTTACGTAGACGGAGTCTTCGACCGTGTGGCGGTAGGCCGGGCGCGGGCGGTAGGGGGTGACGTAGGCATAGCCGACGACTTCGCCGGCGATCTCGGCCACCAGGTAGGGCATTTCCTTTTCCAGCACGCTGGCGCGGCGCTGGCGCATTTCGGCGATGGGCGGCGGCTCCAGTTCGAACGAGGCGGTGCCGTGCTGTACGTGGTGCGCGTAGATGGTCTTGATGGCGGGAAGATCGGCTTCCGCGCTGTCGCGGATGAGGACGGTGGGCGTATGGGGCGACATGGAATGGCCGGCGAGGTGGGTGGCGAAAGTTTGGTCAGGCAGCCGCCAGTGTGCGGCAAGCGATTTCATTAATAAAGCTTTGGTCTATTATGCTTTTCATAAGTAAAACTTTGGATTGAGCCGATGCGTGGCCTGAACCTGGACCATTTGCGCACGTTTGCGCAGGTCATCGAACTGGGCAGCTTTTCCGCCGCCGCCGAGCGCGGCGGGGTGACGCAGCCGGCGGTCAGCCTGCAGATCCGCCAGCTGGAGCGCCGGTTCGGGGTGAAGCTGGTGGAGCGCATCGGCCGGCGCGCCGGGCCGACGGCGGCCGGGCTGGAACTGCTGGCCCATATCCGCGTGATCGACGGCGCGCTGGCGCAGGCCGAGCAGGCCATGACCGCGCACGCGTCGCAGGTGTCCGGCCGGATCCGGCTGGGCACGGGCGCCACCGCCTGCACCTATCTGCTGCCGCCGCTGCTGGCCGACCTGCGCCGCCGCTTTCCGGCGCTGGACATCGTGGCCAGCACGGGCAATACGGCGGACATGCTGCGCGGGCTGGAGGCCAACACGCTGGACATTGTGCTGATCACGCTGCCCGCGCCGGGCCGCATGTTCCAGGCGACGCCCGTGATGGAAGACGAATTTGTGGCGATTTTTCCTGCGCGGGACGAGGCCGCCATTCCCGAGGTTGTCACGCCGCAATCCCTGTCGCGGCTGCCGCTGGTGCTGTTCGAGCCCGGCGCGCGCACGCGGCGGCTGGTGGACGACTGGTTCGAGGCGGCGGGCGTGGCGGTCAAGCCCATCATGGAACTGGGCAGCACGGAGGCGATGAAAGAGATCGTGGCGGCAGGGCTGGGCTGCGCGGTTCTGCCCCGGCTGGCGGTGTCGGGGGCGGGCCGGCGCGATGCGCTGGCGCTGCGGTCGCTGACGCCGCGCCTGTCGCGCGACCTCGCCATCGTCCTGCGCCGCGACAAGCCGCTCAGCCGCGGGCTGCGCCATCTGCAGGATGCGCTGCTGGCGCTGGCGCCGGTCTCTTGAGGCCGCGAACCAGGGCCGCAGTCCGGTACCATCTGGCGTCAACCGAGCTGCAATCATCGAGAAATGGACATGCCTGCCCCTGCGCCGAGCCGTTCCCCGGCCGATCTGGACCTGTTTCCCTATGAGTCTTCGCGCCGCCCCGTGGCCGGGCTGGCGGTGGACTATCAGGACGGCCATCGGGTCAAGCGCCACCGGCATCGCCGCGGGCAGCTCGTCTATGCGATTTCGGGCGTGATGGTGGTGGATACCGACGCGGGCATCTGGATCGTGCCGCCCACGCGCGGCGTCTGGGTGCCGGCCTGGGTGTCGCACGGCATTCGCATGAGCGGCGAGCCCCGCATGCGTACGGTGTTCATCGAGCCGGGCGCAGCAAAGCACCTGCCGGCGCAATGCTGCGTGCTGTCGGTGTCGCCGCTTTTGCGCGAGCTGATGGCGGCCGCTGCCGAGGTGCCGTTGGATTGGGCGCCGGACACGCGCGACGGCCGGCTGATGATGCTGCTGCTGGACGAGCTGCGCCAGGAACCCGTGCTGCCGCTGCATCTGCCGCAGCCGTCGGAGCCCAGGCTGGCCCGCATCTGCCGGGCCATCGTGCGGCATCCGGAACGTCAGGACGGGGCGGCCGACTGGGCGCGGGAATTGGGGGTGGACCCCAAAACCGTGCATCGCCTGTTCGTGCGCCACACGGGCATGACGTTCGGCCGCTGGCGCCAGCAGGCGCGGCTGCTGGCCGCGATGGAGCGCCTGGCGCGCGGCGAGCGTGTGCTGGATGTGGCCCTGGACCTGGGCTATGACAGTCCCAGCGCATTTGCCGCGATGTTCCGCAAGGCGCTGGGGGAGTCGCCCAGCGCGTTCGCGGCACGCGGGCAGGCGTCCGCCTGATGGCCATTGACCGGCTCCGGCGCGGCCGCCGGGCGGTCCCGCCCCGAACCAGCGTATTATTTACCGTTTTGCCGCCCACGCTAACAGCTACAGCCTGAGACAGATCATGCCGCACTACCGTTCCCGCACCTCGACCCACGGCCGCAACATGGCCGGAGCCCGCGCCCTGTGGCGCGCCACCGGCATGAAGGACGGAGACTTCGGCAAGCCGATCATCGCGGTGGTGAACTCGTTCACGCAGTTCGTGCCGGGTCACGTGCACCTGCGCGACCTGGGCGCGCTGGTGGCCAAGGAAATCGAAGCCGCGGGCGGCGTCGCCAAGGAATTCAACACCATCGCCGTCGACGACGGCATCGCCATGGGCCACGGCGGCATGCTGTATTCGCTGCCGTCGCGCGAACTCATTGCCGACTCGGTGGAATACATGGTGAACGCGCACTGCGCCGACGCCATGGTCTGCATCTCGAACTGCGACAAGATCACCCCGGGGATGCTGATGGCCGCCATGCGCCTGAACATCCCGGTCGTGTTCGTGTCCGGCGGCCCGATGGAAGCGGGCAAGGTCAAGTCGCCCACCGACGGCACCGTCATCGCCAAGATCGACCTGATCGACGCCATGATCAAGGCGGCCGATCCCAACGTGTCGGACGCCGACGTGGCTGAAGTCGAACGCAGCGCCTGCCCGACCTGCGGCTCCTGTTCCGGCATGTTCACGGCCAACTCGATGAACTGTCTGACCGAAGCCATCGGCCTGGCGCTGCCGGGCAACGGCACCATCGTGGCCACGCACGCCTGGCGCAAGGGCTTGTTTGAACAAGCCGGCCGCCTGGTCGTGGACCTGTGCCGCCGCTACTACGTTGAAGAAGACGAATCCGTCCTGCCGCGCAGCATCGCCACCAAGAGCGCGTTCCAGAACGCCATGGCGCTGGACGTGGCCATGGGCGGGTCGACCAATACCGTGCTGCATCTGCTGGCCGCGGCGCAGGAAGCCGGCGTGGACTTCACCATGGCCGACATCGACCGCATTTCGCGCAAGGTGCCCTGCCTGTGCAAGGCGGCGCCCGCCACCGACAAGTACCACATCGAAGACGTGCACCGCGCCGGCGGCATCCTGGGCATCCTGGGCGAGCTGGCCCGCGCCGACCTGCTGGACCTGTCCTGCGGCAACGTGCACAGCGGCACGCTGGGCAACGCGATCCAGCAATGGGACGTGGCCGGCGGCGCTGGCGAAGCGGCGCAGAAGTTCTACCGCGCGGCGCCCGGCGGCATCCCGACCACGGTCGCCTTCAGCCAGGACGCCACGTTCCTGACCCTGGACACGGACCGCAAGACGGGCTGCATCCGCAGCAAGGAAAACGCCTACTCGAAGGACGGCGGCCTGGCCGTGCTGTACGGCAACCTGGCGGAAAAGGGCTGCATCGTGAAGACGGCCGGCGTGGACGAGTCGCAATGGGTCTTTACGGGCCGCGCGCGCGTCTTCGAAAGCCAGGACGACGCCGTGGAAGGCATCCTGGGCGACAAGATCGTGGCGGGCGACGTGGTGGTGATTCGCTACGAAGGCCCCAAGGGCGGTCCGGGCATGCAGGAAATGCTGTATCCCACGTCCTACCTGAAGTCCAAGGGCCTGGGCAAGACCTGCGCTTTGTTCACCGATGGCCGCTTCTCGGGCGGTTCGTCGGGCCTGGTGATCGGCCATGCATCGCCGGAAGCGGCGGAAGGCGGCACGATCGGCCTGGTGGAAGAAGGCGACGTGATCGAGATCGACATCCCGAACCGCAAGATGCATCTGGCGGTCTCCGACGAGGAACTGGCCCGCCGCCGCGCCGCGATGGACGCGCGCGCCGACGGCTGGGAGCCCGTGGGCCGCGAGCGCGTAGTGTCGCAGGCGCTGCAGGCGTATGCCGCCCTGGCGACGTCGGCGGACCGCGGCGCGGTGCGCGATCTGTCGCAGCTCAAGCAGAAGGGCAAGCGCTGATGGGCTGATTGCCTGTTGCGAGGAAAAAGCGGCGCTTTTGGCGCCGCTTTTTTTTCGCAGCTACGCCTGCGTCATGGCCGTCGTGGCAGTGCGATTCCTGGCCGCCGATAAAATCCTACGGGTCACCCACCGGAGCCCACCGCCATGTCCCTAAACTCCGAAGCCCTGCGCCTGTTCCTCGGCGTGGTCGACGCCGGTTCCCTCAGCGCCGCCGCCGAGATGCTCGGCCAGACCGCGTCGGGCGTCAGCCGTGGGCTGCAGCGGCTGGAGGAAGACCTTGGGGTCACGCTGCTTAACCGGACCACGCGCCGCATGGAGCTGACCGAGGAGGGCAGGCATTTCCTGCCGAAGGCCCGGCAGATCGTCGCGTCGCTCGAAGAGGCCGAGGAATGCATGCGCATGGTGCATCAGCGTCCGGCGGGCCGCTTGCGGGTGGATGCGTCGGTGCCGGTGATGTTGCATTGCGTGGTGCCGCATGTGGCGGAGTTCCGGCGCGAGTATCCCGAGATTTCGCTGGAGCTGACCAGCAACGACCGCATCGTGGACCTGATGGAGCATCGCACCGATGTGGCGCTGCGCATGGGGCCGCTGACGGATTCCACCCTGCACGCGCGCGCCATGCGGCCATCGCCGCGCTGGCTCATGGCCAGCCCGGACTACGTGGCCCGGCGCGGCGCGCCCAAGACCGTCGAGGATCTGGCCGGGCACGAGCTGCTCGGATTCACCCAGCCGGAAAGCCTGAACGTCTGGCCGCTGCGCCACGCGGGCGGCACGGGCTATCTGATCACGCCGACGCTTGCGACGTCCAGCGGCGAGACGCAGTTCCAACTGGCGCTGCTCGGCGTCGGCATTGCGTGCGTGTCGGATTTCATGGTGCGGGACGAAATCCGGGCGGGGCGGCTGGTGAAGGTGATGGAAAGCGAATACACCGATCACCTGCAGCCCATGCACGCCGTGTACCACCGCAACACGCAGCTTTCGCGGCGCATTGCGTGCTTCCTGGATTTCTATGCGGGGCGGATCTAGCGGCGGCCTTGCGGCCATCCGTTGCCCGCCCGCCGCGCCCTACGCGTGCAGCGCCCGTCCAAAGGCCGCCAGTACCGATTCGTGCAGCGTCTCCGACAGCGTCGGATGCGCGAACACGGTGTGCATGAGGTCTTCCTCGGTGGCCTCCAGCGAAGCCGCCACCCCGTAGCCCGTGATCAGTTCGGACGCTTCCGGATGGATGATGTGGGCGCCCAGCAGTTCGCCGGACTTCGCGTCGAACACGGTCTTGACCAGGCCCTGGTCTTCGCCCATGGCGATCGCCTTGCCGTTGCCGGCGAAGGTGAACTTGCCCACGCGGATGTCGCCGCCATGTTGTTTGGCGTGTTCCCGGGCGCGGGCTTCGGTCATGCCGATGCTGGCCACCTGCGGATAGGAGTACGTGCAGGCGGGGATGCGCAGCGGGTCGATGGGATGGGCGGGTTTGCCGGCGATGGCTTCCACGCACAGCACGGCCTCGTGGCTGGCCTTGTGCGCCAGCCAGGGCGCGCCGGCCACGTCGCCGATCGCGTAGACGCCGGGTTCGCCCGTGCGGCACAGGCCGTCGGTGACGATGTGCGTCTTTTCGACCTTCACGCGGGTCTGCTCCAGGCCCAGATTCTCCACGTTGCCGACGATACCGGCGGCGACGATGACCCGGTCGACTTCAAGGTCGGTCTTCCTGCCTTCGTGGTCCAGCGTGACTTTCACGCCCGTAGCGGTCTGCGACGACGCCGTCACTGCGCAGCGCGTCAGCACGCGGATACCTTGCTTTTCGAAGGCTTTGCGGGCCAGCTGCGAGATTTCGGCGTCTTCCTGCGGCAGGATTTCCGGCGTCATGTCGATCAGCGTGACCTCGGCGCCCACCGCGCGATAGAAGCTGGCGAACTCCGCGCCGATGGCGCCCGCGCCCACCACCAGCAGCGACTTCGGGATTTCGGCGGGCACGAGCGCCTGCCGGTAGGCCCAGATGCGCTCGCCTACGGGCAGCGCAGGCAGTTCGCGGGCGCGCGCGCCGGTGGCCAGGATGATGTGCTTGGCTGACAGCGTGGCGCCGTTGTCCAGCGCCAGCTTGCCGGACCCGGCAAGCCTGGCGCTGGCGGCGAACACCGTCACCCCATTTTTCTTCATCAAGTGCGCCACGCCCTGGCCCAGGCGGCCGGCCACCTTGCGCGACCGGGCGACCATGGCCGCAAGATCCGGCCGCGCTTCGCCTGCGCCCGTCACGCCGTAGTGCGCGGCCTCGCGGCACGCGCGCAGCACCGTCGCGCTGTGCAGCAGCGCCTTGGTGGGAATGCAGCCCCAGTTCAGGCAGATGCCGCCCAGCTCCGCGCGCTCCACCAGCGCCACCGACATGCCGAGCTGCGCGGCGCGGATGGCGGCGACATAGCCGCCGGGTCCGCCGCCAACCACGACAAGGTCAAAGCTCGTTTTCGTCATGGCGATGCTCACAGCAGGATCCGCACGGGATTTTCGATCAGCGTGCGGAAGGCGGCCAGCCAGCGCGCGCCGACCGCGCCATCCACCACGCGGTGGTCGGCCGACAGCGTGACGGTCATGACGGTGGCGGCGGCGAGCTGCCCGTCCTCGTTCACGACCGGCCGGCGCTCGGCCGCGCCCACGGCCAGGATGGCGGCCTGGGGCGGGTTGATGATGGCGGCGAACTGGCTGATGCCGTACATCCCCAGGTTGCTGACCGTGAGCGAGCCGCCCGTGAATTCTTCGGGCTTCAGGCGGTTGACCTTGGCGCGTCCGGCCAGCTCGACGATTTCGCCCGCGATGGCGGACAGCGATTTGACGTCCGCGTCGCGCACGATGGGCGTGACCAGGCCGCCGTCGGTCGCCACCGCGACCGAGATGTCGGCGCCCGCGTGGTACTCGATATCGTCGTCGTGCCAGGAGGCGTTCACCTCCGGCACTTCGCGCAGCGCCAGCGCGGCGGCGCGCACGATGAAGTCGTTGACCGACAGCTTGACCGCGCCGCCGTGGTTGGCCTGCGAGCGCAGGGCCAGCAGCGCGTCCATGCGGCAATCGACGGTCAGGTAGAAGTGCGGCACATGCTGTTTGCTTTCGGTCAGGCGGCGCGCGATGGCGCGGCGCATGCCGGTGTGCGGAACCCGGCGCGCCGCGGGGCGGGCGGCGCTTGGCGTGCCGGCGGCAGCCGGGGCCGGGGCGCGGTCGCGCGCAGCTTCCACGTCGCGGCGCACGATGCGGCCATGCGGGCCGGTGCCCGTGATGCCCAGCAGATCCACATGCCATTGGGCGGCCAGGCGGCGGGCCAGCGGACTGGCAAAGAGGCGGCCGCCCGGAATGGGCGCGTTTGTCGCGGGGGCCGCGGCCTTGGCTTCTGAAGCGGCGGCGCCTGCCGGCTGCGGCGCAGCGGCAACTTGCGCGGCGGCCGGTGCGGGTGGGGCGGCCGGCGTTCCGGCGGCCGGCGTCCCGGCGGCCGGCGCTCCGTCAGCCTGCGCCCCGCCGTGTTCGGCCAGCGCGCGGTCGATCGCCGTCGGATCCTCGCCTTGCGCAATCAGCACGCCGATCACGGTGTTGATGGGCACCGAGGCGGGCCCGGCCTGCACGATGATGCGGCCCAGCACGCCCGCCTGTTCGGCGTTGATCTCGACGATGGCCTTTTCGGTTTCGATTTCCGCCAGCGCATCGCCCACGGCGACGCGGTCGCCTTCCTGCTTGAGCCACTGGTGCAGGGTGCCGCCCGAGGCGTCGGCGGCAACGGAGGGGAGCTTGATAAGGTATGCCACGATGTTCTTCCTATTCAGCGGCGCCGGCCAGGTCGGGCCGGTACGCGGCGGGATCGTCGTATTCGACCAGTTCCAGCACATTGCCTTCGGGGTCGCGGAAGAAGGCCAGCCAGGTGCCCGGCCGCACTTCCATCGGCGCCGGGGTGCTGTCGAAGACGACGCCCTTCGATTTCAGGCCGCGCACCACGCCGGGCAGGTCGCGCACGATGAAGGTCAGATAGGCGGCCCCCTGGCGATCCAGGATGGCCGCGCCCCGCGCCGCGGGCTCGGGCTTTACTGCGGGCTGCAGCAGCTTGACGCGCTCGCCGTACGGCGTCTGCAGGCGCGCCACGTCGTAGCCGTGGGGCGTGAGGCCCGTGGCGCGGGCCTTGTCTGCGGGCACGGTCACGCGGTTCACGAGCGTAAGGCCGACGATGCCGGTGTAGAACGCCAGCTGCGCGTCCAGGTCCGCGCAGCAGATGCCGACCTCCATCGGCACGGTCATGTGCAGGGCGCTCATGCCTGTTCTCCCAGGTCCGCCAGCACATCTTCCAGCCCCGCGACCACTTCGTCGGTATCGGCGAACGCCGCGCGCTCCAGCACCTTGGAGATGCTGGGCGACGCCTCGCCGCCGGTTACGCGCTTGACCGGCTGGTCCAGCCAGTCGAAGTAGCGGCGCTGGATCTCGTCGGCCAGCATGGCGCCGTAGGACGTGCCGCGCGCGCCTTGCTCTACGATCAGCACGTTGTTGGTCTTGCGGATGCTGGCGCCGATGGTGTCCCAGTCCAGGCTGGCGCGGTCCAGCGTGCGCAGGTCGATGACCTCTGCGTCCACGCCGGCGCGCTCGGCGGCCGCCAGCGCGCGGCTGACCATGGACAGGTAAGTCAGGATGGTGACCTTGCCGCCCTCGCGGCGCACGCGCGCCTTGCCGAAGGGGATGGCGTAGTCCAGGTCGCCGTCGGGCACTTCGCCCGACGAGGCGTACAGGTCCACGTGCTCGATGACCAGCACCGGATCCTTGGAGGCCAGCGCCGTGTTCATCAGGCCGACGTATTCGTAGGGCGTGGACGGCGCGACGATGCGCCAGCCGGGCGCGGTGGCGAAGATGCCGGCCGGGTCCATGGAATGCTGCGAACCGTAGCCGGTGCCCATCGCGACCTTGGTGCGCAGCACGAAGGGCACGTCGATGTCGCCGCCGAACATGTGGCGCGCCTTGCCGATCTGGTTGAAGATCTGGTCGGCCGCCACCCACATGAAGTCGGGGTACATGAATTCCACGACCGGCTTGTAGCGGCCGTCCATTGCCAGGCCGCCGCCCAGGCCGGCGAACGCGTTCTCGGAGATCGGCGTGCCCAGCACGCGGTCAGGATACTTGTCCTTCAGGCCGCGGGTGGCGCCGTTGGTGCCGCCCTTCAGGCGGTGCACGTCTTCGCCCAGCACGACCACGCCCGGGTCCGTTTCCATGCGGCGGTCCAGCACGTCGGCCACGGCGTCGACGAACTTGCGTTCGACCTTTGCGCCGCCGTGGTCCGCGGCATCCTGGTAGCGCAGGCCGGCCAGTTCCGAGCCGTCGCTGCGCAGGCCCACGTCGCGGAAGTCGGGGCTGGGCCAAAGGTCGGCGCGCACGCGGCGCTTGCCGCCGTCGCCGGCCTCGGTCAGGCGGCTGGACACGTCTTTCATGACGTCCTTGCAGCGCTGGCGCAGCGCATCCACCTCGGCTTGCGTGACGAGCTTGCGGCCGATCATTTCCGACGCGATCCGGTCCAGCGGATCGCGCTGGCGCCATTGCGCTTCTTCGTCTTTGGTGCGGTAGCCGAAGGCGCTGCCGGGGAAGGGACCGTTCTGGTGGAAGAAGCGGTAGACGTCCACCTCGACAATGGTTGGGCCCTTGCCGGCGCGCATGTGCGCCACGGCTTCCGACATGGCCAGGTGCACGGCCAGCGGGTCCATGCCGTCGACCTTCCACGACGGGATGTTGAAGGCCAGGCCGCGCGCAGACAGGCGCGGCTCGGCGGTGGATTCTTCCACGGTGGTGGACACGGCGTAGCGGTTGTTCTCGATGAAGAAGCACAGCGGCGTCTTCCAGGCGGCCGTCAGATTCATCGTTTCCAGCACGGACCCGATGTTCACCGCGCCGTCGCCGAAGTAGGTCACGGCCACGCGGTCGGTGCCCGCGTGCTTGTGCGCCCAGCCCGCGCCGGCCGCCAGCGGCACGCCGCCGCCCACGATGGCGTTGGTGCCCAGCGCGCCGGCTTCAAGCCAGCGCAGGTGCATGCTGCCGCCGCGGCCGCGGCAATACCCGTCCGCCAGGCCCATGATCTCGGCCAGCGTCTTGTGCAGGACCTCGTCGATGGCGGGCGTGAGCGGGTTACGCGGGGCCAGGCCAAGCGGCGCCACATGCTGCAGCGCCTTGGCCAGGAACTGGTGGTGGCCGCGGTGCGAGCCGTTGATCTGGTCGCCGGCGCCCAGCGCCAGCACCGAACCGACGGCGCCGCCTTCCTGGCCCACCGACGAGTGGGCGGGTCCGTGCACCAGGCCCTCGGCGGCCAATTCCAGCACGGCTTCTTCAAAGGCGCGGATCCAGTGCAGCTGGGTCAGCATCGTGCCGAGCAGGGCGGGGTCCGCCTGCTGCCAGTCCGAGGCCTCGGCCGTCAGTTGCCGCCAGGGCGCCTGGGGCTCGAGCGGTTGGTAGGTGGCCATGAGTGAATCTCCAGAGTGTTTTTAGCGTCGGTGCGATTAGAGGTAGCTGTAGCGGCTCCAGCCGCCGTCGGCCACCAGGGTGTGTCCGGTGATGTAGGCGGCCTGGCGCGATGCCAGGAAAACCGCCAGGTCGGCCATTTCGGCCGGCTGCGCCATGCGGCGCAGGGGCGTGCGTTGCTTCAGGAGTTCGGGGTCCAGCCGGCCGCGCGCGGCCAGGTCGCGCACCAGGTCGGTCTCGACATAGCCGGGCGCCAGCGCGTTCACGCGCACGCCCATCGGGCCCCATTCCACGGCCAGGGTTTCGGTCAGCAGCACCACCGCGCCCTTGGTGGCGCAGTAGGCGGCGCGGTCCGGCGCCGCCACCACGCCGTACATCGAGGCCAGGTTGATGATGCTGCCCGAGCCGGCGGGCACCATGCGCCGGCCGGCGGCCTGCGCGCACAGGAAGACGCCGGTCAGGTTGATGTCCACGGCGCGGCGCCATTCGTCCACGGTGACGTCCAGCGTGGGCTTGTTGGCCGAGACGCCGGCGTTATTGACCAGCACGTCGATGCGGCCCCAGGCCTGTTCGACCTGCGCGAAGGCGCGCTCGACCGCGTCGGCGTCGGTGACGGACGCCTGCACCGCCATGGCCTGCGCGCCGGCGCCCGAGGCCGCCAGTTCTGCGGCGGCGGCGTCCAGCGCGGCGGCGTCCAAGTCCAGCAGCGCGACGCGCGCGCCCTGGCGCGCGAAGGCCTGCGCGGTGCTGTAGCCGATGCCTTTAGCGCCGCCGGTGATCACGACCGTCTGGCCGCGCAGTTCGGCATGGATGACTTCAGAGGGGTTGTCCAAGATGTGTGCCTGTAGGGGATGAATACGTGGCCGGCTCAAACCGCCAGCCATTCCTGGACGACGTCCTGGCGCTCATGCAGCTGCGCGGGCGGTCCTTCGAACACGATGCGGCCATGGCCCATCACGCTGACGCGGGTGGACACCTTCAGGGCGATGGTCAGCTTCTGTTCCACCAGCACGACGGACACGCCGCGCTTGTGGATGTCGCGGATCACGTCGGCGATCACTTCGACGATCTTCGGCGCCAGCCCTTCCGTGGGCTCGTCGATCAGCATGACCTTGGGATTGCCCAGCAGCGAGCGGCACATGGTCAGCATCTGCTGTTCGCCGCCGGACAGGTTGCCCGCCTTGGTGTTGCTGCGTTCTTTCAGGCGCGGGAAGTAGTCGAACATCTGCGCCACGGTCCAGAACGGCGCGTCGTCGCGCCGCGGCTGTTCGCCCATGCGCAGGTTCTCGTCCACCGTCAGGTTGGCGAAGACCTCGCGTTCCTCGGGCACGAAACCCAGGCCGGCGCGGGCGATTTCGAACGGGCGCTTGTTGGTGATGTCGCGGCCTTCGATGGCGATGCGGCCGCCGGTCACGTCCACCAGCCCCATGATGCTCTTCATGGTGGTGGAGCGGCCCGCGCCGTTGCGGCCCAGCAGGCTGACGACTTCGCCGCGCCCGATCGACAGGTCGATGCCGTGCAGGATGTGGCTCTTGCCGTAATGGGCATGCACGCCCTGCAGCGACAAGAGCGGGGATTGCGTCGTCATACCGTTTCCTCTCCCAGGTAGGCTTCGCGCACGCGGGCGTCGCCGCGGATGGCGGCGGGCGTGCCGGTTGCCAGGATTTCCCCGTAGACCAGCACGCTGATGCGGTCGGCCAGCGAAAACACCACCTGCATGTCGTGTTCGACGATCAGCAGGGTGCAGTCGCGCGTCACTTCCTTGATGAGTTCGACCGTGTAGTCGACCTCGTGCTGGGACATGCCGGCCATGGGCTCGTCCAGCAGGATGACCTTCGGGCGCGACGCCAGCGTCATGCCGATTTCCAGCGAGCGCTGCTCGGAGTAGTTCAGGTCGCCGGCCGCGGTGTCCTGCTTGGCCGTCAGCCGCACCTTTTCCAGCAGGCGGTCCACGTCCTCGTTCACGGCGCGGTTGCGCGCGATGGGGCGCCAGAAGTTGTAGACCAGTCCGTGCATGCGCAGCACCGCCAGGCGCAGGTTTTCGCGCACGGACAGGCGCGGGAACACGTTGGTGATCTGGAACGAGCGCGCCAGCCCCAGGCGGTTGATAGCCTCGGGCGCCAGCCCGCCGATGGAGCGCGAGCGCAGGTTGATCTCGCCCGACGTGGGCGCGAACGAGCCCGACATCAGGTGGAACAGGGTGGACTTGCCCGCGCCGTTGGGGCCGATGACGGCGTGGCGTTCGCCGGCCTCGATGGCCAGGTTCACGCCGCGGATGATCTGCGCTTCGCCGAAGGACTTGCGCACGTCGGTCAGGGTGAGGATTTCGTGGCTCATTTGGCGGGCTCCAGCAGGGGGGCGGCTTCGCCGGCGTCGCGCCACAGGGCCAGCGCCCAGCGGCAGGCTGCAAGGCCGGCGGCAAACAGCGCCAGCGGAACCAGCCAGGTCGACACGGCAAGCGGCGCCCAGTCCTGGCCGAACAGCGGGATGGCGGGCCAGCCGGCGTCGGGGTTCATGGCGAGCAGGGCGCGGTAATCGCGGGCGAACATGCGTTGCAGCAGTTCCACCGTGAAGACGGTGGCGCCGGTCAGCAGCAGGCCGCCGGCCACCGACACCGCGGCGCGCGGCAGCCAGTTGGCCAGCCCGCGCTCGCGCAGCGACTTGGCCGCGCGCTGCACCAGGCCGACCAGGCCGTCCGGCACGAACAGCATCACCAGGACGAACAGAATGCCCTGGTACAGCAGCCACGACCGCGTGATGTCGGCCAGCGTCTGCGACAGGAAGGTCAGGATGGAGGCGCCCAGCACGGGACCCAGGAAGGCGTTGACGCCGCCGATGTAGGCGAACAGCACCGCGTCCGTGGACAGCTTGACCTCGAACAGCACGTAGTTGCCGGCCTCAATGTTCAGGGCCTGCAGGCCGCCGGCGATGCCGGCGAACATGGCCGACAGCGCGAACACCATGGTCTTGAGCGCATGCGGCCGGTAGCCCAGGTAGCGCAGGCGGTTGGCGTTTTCGCGCAGGCCCAGCGTCAGCCGCCCCAGCGGGGTGCGGGTCAGGCCGTACAGCGCGGCCAGCGAGATCAGCACCCAGGCCAGCACCAGGAAATACACCTCGATGTCGGAGCCGAAGGTGAAGCCCCAGGCCGGCATGCGCATGGCGGATACGCCCGCCTCGCCGCCGAACACGCCCTTCAGGTGCGGCGCCAGCGCATGCAGCAGTTCGGCCAGCGCCAGCGTGATCATCGAAAAATACACGCCTGAGCGCATGGTGGCGAACCAGCCGGCGACCAGGCCGAACAGCAGGCCGGCCACGCCGCCCACGAGCGGCATCAGGGGCGTGGGCAGCAGGCCCGCGCCGCCCAGCGCATTCATGGCGTGGATGGTGGCGAAGGTGCCGACGCCGAAGTACGCGGCATGGCCGAAGGACAGCATGCCGCCCTGGCCGGCCAGCAGGTTGAAGGCGCAGGCGAACAGCGCGGCGATCAGCATCTGCACGGCGGCCACCAGCTGGCCCGCGGGCAGCAGCCACGGCAGCGCGCACAGCGTGGCCACGCACAGGATCAGCAGCAGCGCGCCGGTGGCGCGGCGGGTATGGGTCATGGCCTGGGTCATGCCTGTTCTCCCTTCAGGCCCGACGGCTTGACCAGCAGCACCACCAGCATCAGCAGGAAGGGCAGGGTCGCGGCAAGGCTGGATATCTTCACGGTCATCAGGCCGCCCACGCTTTCCGCCCATTCACGCGCGCCGAACAGGCCGAACAGGGTGGCAAGGCTGGCGTCGATGCCGACCGAAAACGAGCTGATCAGGCCGATCAGCAGCGAGGCGATCATTGCGCCTTCAAGTGAGCCCAGGCCGCCGACCACGACCACCACGAACACCAGCACGCCCAGTTCCAGCGCCATGTTCGGATTGGTGGTGTAGAACGCGCCGGCCACGGCGCCGGCCAGGCCGGCCATGGCTGCGCCCACGCCGAACACGCTCATGAAGACCAGCGGCACGTTGTGCCCCAGGGCCTCGGCCATGCGCGGACGGTAGATGGCCGAGCGCACCACGATGCCCACGCGGGTGCGCGACAGCAGCAGGTAGATCACGGCGAACATCGCCAGCGACACGCCGCCCATCAGCAGGCGATAGAAGGGATAGTCCGCATCGAATACCCGGAACGCCGCGAAGTTCAGGAACTGCGGCACGCGGTAGTCGACCGGGAAGTCGCCGTAGAACAGCTTGATCAGCTCGGCGACGATGAACGCCAGGCCGAAGGTCACCAGCAGTTCCTGCGCGTGGCCGAACTTGTGCACGCGCCGCAGGAAGAAGCGCTCGACGCCCATGCCCAGCACGCCCGCGATGACCGTGGCCAGCACCAGCGCCGTCCAGAAGCCCGTGACGGGCGTCAGGGTGTAGGCGGCGTACGCGCCTATCATGTAGAACGATGCGTGCGCGAAGTTCAGCACGCCCATCATTCCGAAAATCAGTGTCAGGCCCGCCGACACCATGAATAGCAGCAGGCCGTAGATCACGCCGTTCAACAGCGAGACGGTAAAGTATTCCATGTCCGCTCCAGGATTCTTGCGCGGGACGCCAGGCGTCCCGCGAGCGTTTGCGCACGTTGTTTTTGCCCGGCCCGCGCCGGGTGTGCGCTTGTCATGGGCTGGCGGCGGGCCGCGCGCGTGTCGTCAACGCGCAGCCCGCCGCGCCCGCATCACTTCGGACGCTGCATCTTGCAGGTGCCCTGCACCGGCGCGGACACATCCGCCGCGGCCAGCACCTTGACCGGCGAAAAGCCCATGTCGGTGCCGTCTGCCTTGTACTTGGCGTCCTTGCTGACCTTGGACACCACCATCGGCAGCTGCACCTGGTGGTCTTCGGCGCGCATCGTGTAGTCGCCCAGCGCCGACTTGTACGTGACCTTCTCCAGCGCGCTGGCCAATTCCGGCACCGACAGCTTGCCGTCCTGCGGCTTGACCTGTTTAAGCGCCTCGCCCAGGAAGCGCACGCCGATCACGGTCTGCGGTTCGGTGTAGCTGGGGTAGTGGCCGGTCTTGGACTTGTAGTCCTCGGCGAACGCGGCGCCTTCTTCGCCGGCGGCCTCGATGTTGTACGGGTGCGCGATGTAATGGCCCAGCGCGACGTCGCCGGCGTTGGCCAGGTTGCCCACCTGGTCCAGGAACACCGTGGCGAAGCGCACCTTCAGGCCGGCGGCCTGCGTGGCCTTCATGAGCAGCAGCAGGTCGTTGGACCAGTTGCCGGTAATCACCGTGTCCGGCGTGGCCGAACGGATGCGCGCGACATAGGGCGCGAAGTCCTGGATCTTGTTGACTTCGTGCAGCGTCTTGCCCACCACTTCGTAGCCATACTGCTTGGCGAAGCGCTCGGTGGCGCCTTCCATGTCCTGGCCCCAGGAGTAGTTCTGGTTGATGGCGTACACGCGCTTGCCCAGCGTGCCGTCGGCCGACATCACCGACGCCAGCGCCTTCACGCGCAGGTCGGCGTTAGTGGTGAAGCGAAAGTGGTAGAAGTGGCACTTCTGGCCGGTCAGTTCCAGCGCTTCGCCGCCCACGTTCAGGAACACGATTTCCTTGCCCGGGTTGCGCAGGTTGTGCTTGCGCACGTCTTCCGTGAGCTGGCCCGAGATGGCCGACGACGAGCCCTGCAGCAGCACCTGCACGCCTTCGGCGGCGGCGGCGCGGAAGCGGTCGGACGCGCCCACGGGGCCGCCCTGGTTGTCGAACTCCACCAGTTCCAGGGGCTGGCCGTTCCAGCCGCCGGCCGCGTTGATGCGGTCCAGCTCGTATTTGACGGCGGCGCGGAACATCAGGCCGGTCGAGGCCTGGGGGCCCGACAGCGTTTCGATCAGGCCGATCTTGACGGGTGCGGCCTGGGCCGAGGCGGCGAGTCCGGCCAGGCACAGCAGGCCGGTGGTGAAAGCCAATTTCATGCGTGTCTCCTCCGTGGGACGGGAGTGGGGTGATTTTGTTGATCAGGCAGGCGCGGCGGCCGCAGCGCCCGCATGCCGGAAGGGCGAGCGGGCGTGGCGAATCGGGGACGAGGGGATGGAGCGGGCCACGGACGCGGAACGCGCCGGGGCGCAGCGCCGGCCGGGCAAAACATGGGGCCGCCGGGGCGTCTGGATGTGCGCCGGCGGACGTGCCGAGGGCGCGGATGCGGTCATGCTGCCGGTGAAGGTCACCTGGTTGTCCCCTGCCTGTTATGCGGCGTGCGCCGTGTTTTTCTGACGAACTTGCCTGGAAGCGCGACTTGATTTACGCTTTGCCGACAAGTTGTCAGGCAACTTTATTAAGTTGTCCGATAAATCATAGGGCAAGCGTTTTTCTCGTGTCAAGCAGTGGATTCAGGAGTTCAATCTGGATTGCGCGGCGGTCGCGAGAGGCATGCGAACCCGCAAAAAACAGGTTCCAGGAGACAGGATGATTTCGTTCGAAGGGCAGGTTGCCGCCATCACGGGCGCGGGCAACGGCATCGGTCTGGCCACGGCGCGCCTCATGGCTGCGCACGGCGCGCGGCTGGTGCTCACCGACATCGACAACGCGCGGCTGCAGGAGGTCGCGGCCGAACTGGACCCCAGCGGGCAGCGGATCTACACGCACGCGCTGGACGTGTCGATATCGCACGATTGCGAGCGCGTGTTCGAGGCCGCGGCCCGGCATTTCGGCGGCCTGGATCACCTGGTCCATTGCGCCGGCATCTACCCGGAGCAATTGGTCAAGGACACCAGCGACGAAGCTTGGCGCACGCTGATGCGTGTCAACCTGGACGGTACGTTCTACGTGTGCCGCGCCGCCCAGCGGCATCTGCGCCACGATGGGTCGATCGTCTTATTGACGTCCCTGGCCGCGCAGCGCGGCAGCTATGCGCACGCCGCCTATTCCGCGTCCAAGGGCGCCGTGCAGAGCTTCACCCGCAGCCTGGCGCTGGAATTGGCGCCGCAGATCCGCGTGAACGCCGTGGCGCCCGGCATCATCGCCACGTCCATGACCCACGACCTGATCGGCCAGAAGGGCGCGCAGCTGCTGGAAAGCACACCGCTGCGCCGCTTCGGCACGCCCGAGGAAATCGCGGGAACGATCGCGTTCCTGTGTTCGCCGCTGGCGGCCTTCGTGACGGGCGAGGTCATGCAGGTCAACGGCGGCATCTACATCGCCTAGCGCGCGGCGTGGCTTGGCGGCGCTCCAGGACAACCGGCAAAAATCCTATAATTTTCAAGGGCGCCGCCGCTGCCAGAAGCGGGCATTGCCGCGCGGAACCCCTGCGCGGGACACTCCTATAAACACGGCTGCCGCGCCAGCGCGCCGCCCTCACGTTCCAACGATTCCACATGCAGCCCAGTCAAGACCAAGATCCGCAACGCGCCGCACCCCGGAGTTCGCTGTCCGCGGCGGTGGCGGATGCCCTGGCCGATCAGATACGCCAAGGCGTGCTGGCCCCCGGCGACCGCCTGCCCACCGAAAAGCAACTGACCGAAATCCATTCGGTCAGCCGCGCGGTCGTGCGCGAGGCCCTGGCGCGCCTTAAATCCGAGGGACTGATCACCTCGCAGCAGGGCAGCGGCGTGTTTGTCGATCCGAACTTCCAGAAGAACGCCTTCCGCATCGCCGCGCCCACGCCGGGCGACAACCAGGACCTGGAACACATCCTGGAACTGATGCTGTCCATCGAAGTCACGGCGGCGCGCTACGCGGCGCAGCGGCGTACCGAGCCCGACCTGAAGAAAATCCGCCAGGCGCTCGTGGGCATGGAGTACGCGCTCATCAACGACAAGCTGGGCGACGAAGAAGACTATCAATTCCACCAGGCCATCGTGCAGGCCACGCACAACCCGCACCTGGTGGCGCTGAACGATTACCTGGAAGCGAACGTGCGCCGGGTCATCCGCAGCGCGCGCCACAACACGGCGCGCATGTACGCCGAGCGCATGGCCGCCGTGCAGAGCGAGCACCAGGCCATCTTTGCCGCGATCGAATCCGGCGACCCGGACGCCGCGGGCCGCGCGGCGGAACAGCACCTGCGCAACGCGGCGGACCGGCTGCGGCTGTTCCAGGCGGAACGGCCGGCGCCGGTCTAACCGCTACCGCAAAGCCCGCCGGGCCCCTACGCGAACGTCTGCTCCATTTCGCGGCGGAACTGCACCGCCGTCGAACGCTCGTCGTATTCCACATCGCGCCAGCGGATCGCCTGCGATTGGCGCACCGGATTCTTCAGCTTGACCTGGTGCGACAGGCCCAGCGGCAGATAGCCTTCCTCGACGGAGTCGGGCGCGGGCATCAGGCGGCCGTAGACCGTGTAGCCGCCTTCGCCGTCCAGGATCTGGCCGGCCTGCAGGTCGCGCTTGGCGGTGGCGACCACGTCGCCGTGCCAGCCGGCCGGCGCGCCCGTGGGTTCGCGCCGCAGGCCCACGCTGGCCACGCTGATGCCCAGCTCCAGCCCGATCAGGTGATAGGGCTTGTACATGGCGGTGAAGTTTCCGCTGGGATCGGTGACCAGGCCGTACTCCTGGAAGCAGCGCCGCACGTAGTCGCTGTCCGCCGCCAGCGTCACGTAGACGCCCCAGCGCAGGTCTCGGAACACCGGCCGGCCGTCGCGTTCCAGAGACGAGATCACTTCGACCTGGCCGCGGTGGTGCAGGATGCCGCCGTCTTCGCGCGGGCGCAGCACGCGGGCCAGGTCGTCCACGCCGCAGGGCGGAAAATGCAGGCCGGATGGCGAAGGCAAAAGGCCCGTGGCGTTGGACACCGCGGCCATTTCGATGGCGCTCTTGGTGCCGTCCAGGAAGCTGTTGAACATCTGCGCGTTGAAGTCGCCCGCCGCCACCATTTCGGCCGTGAAGCCGTAATAGGGCCAGACGGTGTCGGGCGTGGAGGTGTGGAATTCGGGCAGGTACTTGGTGCCCTTGCCCGCGGCCATGACCTCGAAGCCGCTGGCCCGCGCCCAGTCGACCATTTCGCAGATCAGCGCGGGCTGGTCGCCGTAGGCCAATGAATAGACGATGCCGGCCTCGCGCGCGCGGCGCGCCAGCAGCGGGCCGGCCAGCGCGTCGGCTTCGACGTTGACCATGATGATGTGCTTGCCGTATTCGCAGCAGGTCAGTACGTGGCCGATGCCGGCGGCTGCCTGGCCGGTGGCGTCGATGACGATGTCGACGTCGGGGCTGGCGATGACGGCGCGGGCGTCATCGCAGAAATAGACTTTGCCGTTTTTCAGCGCGTCATTGATGCTGGTGGCGTTGAGCGCGCTGGCGGGCCAGCCCACCCGGGTCAGCGCGGCCCGGGCGCGGTCGGGCACCAGATCGGCCACCGCGACCAGGCGGATCCCCGGCGTGCGCGGAGCCTGGCTCATGAACATCGCGCCGAACTTTCCGGCGCCCAACAGTGCAACACGCAAGGGCTTGTGGTCGGCTTCTCGCTGCTTGAGCAGACGGTGCAGATTCATGGCGCGGGCTCCTCCTGGGTGGGGCGTACGACTCCACAGGATAGTCCCAAACAATGACAGCTGAACAGGACTCAGGCATCTGCCGTATAGAGCTCGCCCGCCAGCACGTTGCGCCAGTTTTGCCAGGTGATGCGCGGGCGGTCGACGACCTCGCGGTTGTAGGGTGCGTCGAACAGGATGTGCTTCCAGCGCGGCCGCGCGGCGCCCTCGATCTTGGGCTTGTCGTCGATGAGCAGATGGCCCTGCACCAGCGTCTTGTCCTTGGTCAGGATCAGCCGGTTGGTGGCATCGCGGCCCAGGTGTTTTTCCACCCACAGATACTTTTCCGCGACGCAGTTCTCGAACTGCGACAGGGGCGACGAGCAGATGCGCACGTCCATGCCCAGCGCCAGCAGTTCCTTCACCGCGTCCAGCGCGCCCGGCACGGGCGGCAGGTTGCGGATGAAGCCCGGCGCCGTATAGATGGCCTCGGCCATGCCGCGTAGTTCGGGGGCGTAATCCTCGCGGATGTAGAAGGACTTCCGGTCTTCGAAGGCCACCGGCGCGATGTCGGGGTGGCGTTCGCGCCAGGCGTCGATGAACGCATGTTCGAAGTCGGCCAGCACGCCGTCTTGATCCAGCAGGATGATCATGGTGGTCCCAGGTGGTTGCAACCCCAGGATTGTGCCTCAGCCGTCGCGTGGCCGGGACTGCGCCACCATGCGGTAGCGGCTGCCGCCAGTGAGCGATTCGGACGCCACCAACACCATCCGGTCGTACTGCCACGGCAGGAGCGCGGGCGCTTCCTCGGGCGGATGGGCGTGGGTGATGTTGCGCAGCAGCGTGACGTGCGGGCGGAACGGCTGGGTGGGCGGCGCCAATCCATAGCCGCTCAGCCATTGCCACAGATCGTCATGTGCGGCCTGCAAGCCGGCGGGCGTTTCAGCCGGCCCGGCCCAGAGGATGCGCTGGCGGCCGAAGACCCCGTAACGCTCCATGGCGGTCTGGCCGGGCGCGAGCCGGCGTTCCGGGGTGGCGGCTGCCAGTTCGTCCGCCAGCGCGGCGTCGACCGGGCCCAGAAAGGCCAGGGTCAGGTGCAGCGTCTCGGTGCGCATGGCGCGGCCGCCGCAGGTCAGGCGCGCCTGTTGCGCCCAGCCGGCAAGCGACGCCGCCAGCGGGGGCGACGGCCACAGGGCGAAGAAGAGGCGGACGGTGGACATGCGCAGATTGTAGGGGCGCGCATCGAGTTGCGGCAGCCTCCCGATCCGCCGTCCCTCGGCGGGCAGTGCGCGCCGGACGCCCTTGTGCAGGGCTTCCGGGCGGGCGGGATCAGGTGCCGGCCGTCTCGGGCTTGGTCCGGCGCGTAACGCCGGTATCAAAGCGCTCGACGCCGGGACGCGCCGGACGGTCGAAGCGTTCCACGCCCGGGCGGTTCAGTCGGTCCACGCCAGGACGGTCCGCGCCAAGACGTTCCACGCCGGGACGGTCGAAGCGCTCCACGCCGGGCCGCGTGAACCGTTCGATGCGGGGCGGGGAGGCCGTCTTGGCCGCCACGCTTTGCGCCGCAGCCTGTTCGCGCTTGGCGATGATTTCTTCGGCGCGCTGGTGGTGCGGCGCCATCTTGCGCACCATCACCCGGCCGTCGCGCGGGAAGTAATTGATGCGGCGGGCGTGCACGTCGCCGAGGTCCTGGGCCTTGACGGGGATGCCTTCGGTCTTCAGGTAGTTCAGGACGAATTCGCCGTTGCGCTCGCCGATGTTCATCTGCTGCATGGCCGCCAGCACCGCGCCGCCGCCGAACACCTTGGCTTCCAGGCGATCGCGCGAGGCGCCCGCCTTGAGCAGTTCGTTGATCAGGACTTCCATGGCGAAGGCGCCGTAGCGCATGGTCGCCGACGCGGGCGACTGCATGTCGCCTTCCGGCAGCATGAAGTGGTTCATTCCGCCCACGCCTGTAACCGGATCGTGGATGCATGCGGCGACGCAGGACCCGAGCACGGTCGAGATCATCAGGTTTTCATCAGTGACGTAGTACTCGTTGGGGAGCACCTTCACTGCCTGACATTGGAACGCGCTGTCAAAGTAATGACGTGTTGCGCGGGCTTCAAGACGAGCGACCATGAGACTGAAATCTGGGCAAAAACGGCGATTGAGACACTAGAAATGCTAGGCGTAGCGGTGTTTGTATCAAAACATGTACAAAAATGTCGCTTTATTCTTGCATATCCCGGCAGTCAAAGGGAGAAAACTATGTAAATGCGACCGAGGACCGTCGTTTATGGGGGAATCCCGCCATCCGGCCCGGCAGCCCGGGCGCCCGCGCGGATGGCTGACAACCATCCTACACAGGGCGATAGGCGGTCTTTCCCCGGATCACGGGGAGGAACGGGCTTCATACGGAGCTTTAAGCCCGGCGCGGACCGGGCTTGGCCGGAAGGGCGTCAGCTGGCGGGCCTAGAAGCGGGTGCTGCGGGTAACCGACCAGCGGGCGGACAGGGCGCCCAGGGCGGCCGAGGCGATGACCGCGCCCACCAGCACTGAGGCGCCGGGCAGGTGCAGGGCGAACTCGGCGCCGTAGCTTCGGGCCAACCCCACCAGGGCGTCGTTCAGGGGCGACAGCGCGATCGCGGCCACCCCGATGGCCAGCAGCGAGGCCAGGGCGCCCGAAAGCGCACCCAGGTACAGAAAGGGCCGCCGCACGAAGGATTCGGTGGCGCCGACCAGCCGCGCCACGCCGATTTCCTCGCGCTGCGAGAGCGCCTGCATGCGCACGGTATTGAAGACGGTGGCCAACACCACGACCGCCACGCAGGCGGCCAGGAAACCCAGGCCGATGCGGGCAAAGCGCAGGATGGCTTCCAGCCGCTGCACCCAGGCGCTGTCGAGCTGCACCAGGTCTACGTGGTTCCATTGTTTCCAGGCCGATGCCAGGGTGTCGGCGCGGCCGGCAAGGTTGTCGCCTTCGGCCAGCGTGACCACCACCGCGTCGGGCAGCGGATTGCCCGGCAACACGGCCAGCGCCTGCTGCCAGGCGGGATTGGCCCGCAGGTCGGCCAGGGCGTCTTCGCGGCCCACGACCCGGACCGCGCGCACATCCTGCTGGAATTCGTCTTTGATGCGCTTGGCAACGTCCGCGGCCGCGCCCGCGGGGGCATCAACCCGCATGAACACGGTGACCTCGGGCGTAACGGACATTTCGCGCGCCACCGGTTGCACCGACACCAGGATGGCGCTGCCCAGCAGCGGCAGCGCCAGGGCCAGCGCCATGACCAGCAGGTTGGCAAGCGAGGAGAACGGCTGCTTGATCAGCCGGCGCAGGGTGACCAGGAGCGCGTAGCGGTGTTGCCGCAGCCAGGCGTTCATGCGGATTCTCCCGGGCGGCCCAGGCCCGGTTCGGCGCGGCCCTGGCGGGACGCGGCCTGGGCGGGCTGCGGCGCGGCTTCGGCCGGGGCGGCGGGGCCGTGGGAATCGGCGAACTTGCCCGGATCAATGCGCAGGGTGCGAGTGGCGTAGCGCGCCATGAGGTCCTGGTCGTGCGAGGCGATCAGCGTGGTCACGCCGACGCGGTTGAAGTCGCGGAACACATTCATGATGCGTTGCGCGTTGTCATGGTCGAGGTTGGCCGTGGGCTCGTCCGCGATCAGGATGGCCGGCCGGTTGACGATGGCGCGGGCGATCGCCAGGCGCTGTTGTTCGCCGCCCGAGAGTTCGATGGGATTGAGGTCTTCTTTGCCCGACAGCCCCACCTTGTCCAGCGCGGCACGCGCGCGCGACGCGGCGGAGTCCCAGGGATGGCCCTGGACGGCCAGCGGCAGCATCACGTTTTCGAACGCGCTTCGATCGAACAGCAGATGGGTGTCTTGAAGAATGACGCCCACCGCGCGCCGCAGGTAGGGCCTGGCGCGGGCGGGGAGCTTGTCCAGCCGCTGGCCGTTGACCTGGATGGACCCGCGGCTGGCGGGCTCCAGCCCGCCGATCAGCTTGAGCAGGGTGGACTTGCCGGCGCCGGACGGCCCCGATACGAAAACGAATTCTCCCGCGCTTACGCGGAAGTTGATGTCGGCCAGGATATTGCGGCCGCGACCATATGATTTGAATACGTGCTGGAATTCGATCATGGCGGCTGTCAGATGAAGCCGCCATAGTAACTCGGGGACAGTAAGGCAGCCTACACCCTTGTCGGGAGGGCGGACGCGCAGCGTCGTACGGATGGCCGAAGCCGTGTTCGCGAGGCCCAAAACGCGTCCCTGATTTCCGTCAAAAACAGCGTTTCATTTCATCCAGTGTCCCTATATTTCAAGGGAATTCCCGGATGCGCCGCGTGCTTGGCGGACGCTACCATCCGCCCAATGCGTCGGCCCAACCCGGCCTGCGCTTTGGATTCGCTTCATCCCACACGGAGATCACGATGAAAGTACTGAAACTCGCTGCCATTGGCGCTGCCCTGCTTGCTGCATCCTCGGCTGCCAACGCGGGCGCAACCTTCGATAACGTCAAGAAGAAAGGGTTTGTCCAGTGTGGGGTTTCGACGGGTATCCCGGGCTTCTCCATCGCTGACAGCAAGGGCGAATACAAGGGCATCGACGTGGACATGTGCCGCGCCATCGCCTCGACGATGTTCGGCGACGCCACCAAGGTGAAGTTCACCCCCCTGAACACGCAACAGCGCTTCACCGCCCTGCAGTCCGGCGAAGTCGACGTGCTGACCCGCAACACGACCGTCACGCTGACGCGCGACACCACCCTGGGCCTGATCGGCGTGGGCGTGAACTACTACGACAGCCAGGGCGTCATGGTCTCCAAGGACCTGAACGTCAAAAGCGCGAAGGAACTGAACGGCGCCACCATCTGCGTGCAGCCGGGCACCACCACCGAACTGAACCTGGCTGACTGGTTCCGCAGCCAAAAGATCGAATTCAAGCCTGTCGTGATCGACAAGTACGACGAGATCATCCGCGCCTTCTCGGCCGGCCGTTGCGACGCCTTCACGACCGACAAGTCGCAGCTGGCTTCCACCCGCACCACGCTCGAGAACCCGGACAAGTTCGTCATCCTGCCGGAAGACTTCTCCAAGGAGCCGCTGGGCCCCATGGTCCGCCAGGGCGACGAGCAATGGTTCAACATCGTGCGCTGGTCGCTCAACGCCATGCTCGAAGCCGAGGAATACGGCATCACCAAGGCCAACGTCGACGAAATGACCAAGAGCCCCAACCCCAACATCCAGCGCATCCTGGGCGTGACCCCGGGCATGGGCAAGAACCTGGGCGTGGACGACAAGTGGGCCTACAACATCATCAAGAACGTGGGCAACTACGGTGAGAGCTTCGAAAACACGCTGGGCAAGAACAGCGCGATGAAGCTGGAACGCGGCTTGAACGCTTCGTACAAGCAAGGTGGCTTGATGTACGGCTGGCCGGTGCGCTAACGCGCGGCTGCCTGGCAAAACGGAGCGCGGCGCTCCGTTTTGCCTAGGGCCTGTCTGCACTTGACGTGTATTCTTGACAGGCCCTAACCCGCCTTCGGGCGGGCGGCAGAAGTGGGTGGCGCGGCTTTTCCGGATGGCCACCCGGTGTCCGACTTCTGTAGATTCATCATGACGACTCCCAACAAAAACGCCCCGCTTTCGGCACCCCCACGGCGTCTGAACTGGAACGATCCCGGCGTGCGCTCCGTGGTCTACCAGGTGCTTGCGCTGACCGCGGTAGCCTGGGCCGTGTGGTTCCTGGTTTCAAACACCCTTCATAACCTTTCCGTGCGAAATATCGCCACGGGCTTCGGTTTCCTGAACCGCGAGGCCGGGTTCGCGATCGGCGAAACGCCCATTGCCTACAACCCCGCGGACACCTACGGCCGCGCCATCCTGGTGGGCCTGCTCAACACGCTGCGCGTGGCCGTCATCGGCATCGTGCTGGCGACGATCCTCGGCACCCTCATCGGCATCGGCCGCCTGTCCAAGAACTGGCTGGTGTCCAAGATCACGTCCGTCTATGTCGAGGTGATGCGCAACGTGCCGCTGCTGCTGCAGCTGTTCTTCTGGTATGCGCTGATCACCGAAAACATGCCGGGTCCGCGCCAGGCGCACAACCCGCTGCCGGGCGTGTTCATTTCCAACCGCGGCCTCAAGGTGCCGTCGCTGGAAGGCAATTCGCTGGACTGGATGCTGGCCGGGCTGGGACTGGCCATCGTGGCCATCATCCTGCTGGGTCACTGGGGCAAGAAGCGCCAGGAAGCCACAGGCCATATCTTCCCGCTGGGCCGCGTGGCCATCGGCTTGCTGATCGGCCTTCCCATCGTCGGCTGGCTGGTCAGCGGCGCGTCGCTGACGCTGAACATGCCTGAGCTCAAGGGCTTCAATTTTTCAGGCGGCCTGACGCTGTCGCCGGAGTTCGCCGCGCTGCTGGCGGGCCTGGTGATCTACACGTCGGCGTTCATCGCTGAAGTGGTGCGCTCGGGCATCCAGGCGGTCAACAACGGCCAATGGGAAGCCGCGGGCTCGCTGGGCCTGCCGCGCGCCAAGGTGCTGCGCCTGGTGATCCTGCCGCAGGCGCTGCGCGTGATCATCCCCCCGATGACCAGCCAGTACCTGAACCTGACGAAGAACAGCTCGCTGGCCGTGGCTATCGGTTACCCCGACATTGTGTCGGTGGTGAACACCACGCTGAACCAGACGGGCCAGGCCATCGAGGGCATTCTCATCATCATGGGCGCGTACCTCACGGTCAGCCTGTCGATCTCGATCTTCATGAACTGGTACAACAAGCGCATTGCGCTGGTGGAGCGTTGATATGAGCAGCACTACGCATACCCCCAGCGAAGCCCTGCCGCCGCCCAGCAACCAGACGGGGGTGTGGGCGTGGCTCAAGTCCCGCCTGTTCTCGTCGCCGCTGAACATCCTGATCACGGTGCTGCTGGCGTGGTTTCTGCTGATGGCGATTCCGGCGCTGGTGGAGTGGGCCTTCATCAAGGCCAACTTCGATGCGGCCAACGCCCAGGAATGCCGTGCAAGCGGCGGCGCCTGCTGGGCGTTCATCATCGAAAAGCACCGGCTGATCCTGTTCGGCACGTATCCGTTCGATGAGCAATGGCGGCCGCTGATCGCCACCATCATCCTGGTGGCGGTGATCGTCTGCAGCGGCATCCGCCGCTTCTGGAACTGGAAGCTTGCCGTCATCTGGACCGTGGGCCTGACGGCCGTGGCGCTCCTGATGTGGGGCGGCGTGTTCGGCCTGACCTACGTGGAAAATTCGCGCTGGGGCGGCCTGCCGCTTACGCTGATCCTGTCCACGTTCGGCATCGCCTTCGCGTTCCCCATCGGCGTGCTGCTGGCCCTGGGCCGGCGCTCGAAGATGCCCGCGATCAAGGCGCTGTGCGTCGTGTACATCGAGCTGATCCGCGGCGTGCCGCTCATCAGCCTGCTGTTCATGTCGTCGGTGATGCTGCCCTTGTTCCTGCCGGAAGGCTTTTCGATCGACAAGCTTCTGCGCGCGCAGATCGCCATCATCATGTTCGCGGCGGCCTATATCGCCGAAACGGTGCGCGGCGGCTTGCAGGCCATCCCGAAAGGGCAGTACGAGGGCGCGGATTCGCTGGGCCTGAACTACTGGCAGCAGATGCGCAAGATCATCCTGCCGCAGGCGCTCAAGATTGTGATTCCGCCGCTGGTCAGCATCTTCATCGCGCTGTTCAAGGACACGTCGCTGGTGGTGATCATCGGTATTTTCGACCTGACGCTGGCGGCCAAGGCAGCCTTGTCCGACGCGGCATGGCGCGGATTCGGGGTGGAGGCGTACCTGTTTATTTCGCTCATCTACTTCGTTTTCTGCTTCTCCATGTCCAAATACAGCCAGGCGCTGGAAAAACGCCTGGCCACGGGTCACGCACGCTAGCAATATGCCGCGCGTCCGCCGTAAGGCGGGCGCGCCCAGCGATACTTACGGGAGTACAGGCATGTCGGATGCCATTATTCGTTTGCAGGACGTGAACAAGTGGTACGGCCAGTTCCACGTGTTGCGCAATATCAACCTGGACGTCGCGCCAGGCGAGCGCATCGTGGTGTGCGGACCCTCGGGTTCGGGCAAGTCCACGATGATCCGCTGCATCAACCGTCTGGAAGAGCACCAGAAGGGCCACATCATCGTGGACGGCACGGAGCTCACCAATGACCTGAAGCACATCGAGACGATCCGCAAGGACGTGGGCATGGTGTTTCAGCATTTCAATCTTTTCCCGCACCTGACGGTGCTGGAAAACCTGACGCTGGGCCCGATGTGGGTGCTGAAGAAGCCGCGCGCGGAAGCCGAGGCGACGGCGATGAAGTATCTGCAGCGCGTGCGGATTCCGGAGCAGGCTACGAAGTTCCCCGGCCAGTTGTCGGGCGGCCAGCAGCAGCGCGTGGCGATCGCGCGTTCCTTGTGCATGAACCCCAAGATCATGCTGTTCGATGAGCCCACTTCCGCGCTGGATCCGGAAATGGTGAAGGAAGTGCTGGACGTGATGGTCAGCCTGGCCCAGGAAAGCGGCATGACGATGATTTGCGTGACCCACGAAATGGGGTTTGCGCGGAAGGTCGCCAACCGCGTGATCTTCATGGACCGGGGCGAGATCATTGAACAGAACACGCCGGACGAGTTCTTCGATAACCCGCAGAACGAGCGGACCAAGCTCTTCCTGAGCCAGATCCTGCACTGATCCGCCAAAGCCGCCTTCGGGCGGTTTTTCTTTGGGCGGAGGATATTGCCGGCGCCGGGCGGCCAGGGGGGGGGAGGGGGCCAATCCGTGGAAGTCCGGCAGAACTTCCTGGTATCCCTTTGTTACGACCTTCGCGCCTGTGGGGTATGCTACTGACCGCCATTGATCTGGAGTGAGGAGAACACCACCATGACACATACCCCCCGCAGCGCTGTGCGCCGCGCCCTGTTGCAAGGCGCCGTGGCGCTGGCCGCTACCCTGCCTTTTGCCGCGCCGGCGCTGGCGCAGGCTACCGATTTCCCGACGAAGCCGATCCGCTTTGTCGTTCCCTACCCGCCTGGCGGTCCGCTGGACACGATGGCCCGGATGCTGGCCGAGAAGGTGCGCGGTTCGCTGGGCCAGCCGGTGATCGTGGAGAACCGTTCGGGCGCGGGCGGCAATATCGGCGCGGACCTGGTGGCCAAGGCGCAGCCCGACGGCTATACGCTGGTGATGGGCGCGGTGGCGACGCACGCGATCAATCCCTGGCTGTTCGCCAATCTGCCTTACGATCCGGTGAAGGATTTCGCGCCGGTGACGATCGTGGCGGCGGTGCCGAACGTGCTGGTGATGAATGTGGAGTTCGCGCAGAAGAACAAGATTGAAAAGCTGGCTGACCTGATCGACTATGCGAAGAAGAATCCGGGCAAGCTGAATTACGGTTCGGGCGGCAACGGCAGTGCGGGTCATCTGTCGGGCGAGTTGCTGAAGGCGCGCGCGGGGATCAATGTCGAGCACATCCCTTACCAGGGCGCGGCGCCGGCGCAGTTGGCGCTGCTGTCGGGCCAGTCGGATTTCATGTTCGACAATCTGGCGGCGTCGGCGCCGCTGATCAAGGACGGCAAGGTTAAGGCGCTGGCGGTTACGACGGCGAAGCGTTCGTCGTTGCTGGCGGATGTGCCGACGGTGGAAGAGTCGGGCGTGAAGGGCTTTGACCTGGGTACGTGGTTCGGGGTGTTCACGACGGGCGGCACGCCGGCGCCGGTGGTGGCGAAGCTGAACAAGGCCTATGTGGAGGCGATGGGACAGGATGACGTGAAGCAGCGTTTGCTGACCATGGGGTCCGAGGCGAAGGCGATGACGCCTGAGGCATTTGCGGAGTTCGTGAAGGCCGAGAAGGCGAAGTATCAGGAGATTGTGAAGATCTCGGGTGCTAGTTTGAATTGATGTTGATGGGCGTCTTTTGTTGAGATGCCTGTTGTGTGGTTTTTTACGCCTGCCGGGGGTTCCTGGCGGGCGTTTTTGTTTTTTGCTCTGGTTCTGGCTTTGGCTTTGGCTTTGGCTTTGGCGGGGGGCTGCGTTGCTGGTTCTTTTGACGCCCGGCGCGTCGGCGGCCTGGGGCGCGCGGGGCTACGATTGCGGTCCGGAGCGTTCGCTCCGGACTTCCCCTTCGTCATCGTCGTTGTCGCCTTCGGCGACTGCCTTCCGATTCCCTCGGGCGCATCTACACGCCCCGCGCACCCCAGGCCGCCGCCACGCCGGGCTTTGGTGATTGGATCTTATCGGGCGCTGGGGCGGGTAGGGTTCTTTAGGTTCTTGCCGTCATCTGTGGTGGGGGGGAAGCGTCTTGCGGGGCCCGCCCCACGCCGGCCGCGCGGGCGGCCTTGTGGGGCTTACGCGGCGTCTTGCGTCGTGGCGATGACGCTGCGCGCATGGGTGGCCTTTGGCACATCGCCTGTGTCTGACACCCCACATGGGAAGCGATGGCGCCAAGTGTCAGGCGCCCATTTCAAAGCGTTATTGTTGGGGGCGCGTGATTAGGCCTTGCAGCAGGCGTTCCAGCAGTTGCCTGTCGTAATCTCCGTCGGTGATCCGGTACTGTTCAGGATCGCGGTTCACCCAGGAGTCGGCGACGATCCAGTCGCTGCCGTCCTGTTCCAGGCGCAATGCGTAGATCCAGTTCCCCGTCCAGCTTCGATGCAGGCGGAGCCAGCCGTCGTGCAGGTAGATGAACCACTTGTCCTCCATTTCCCGCGGGATGCTGCCTGCTTGCAGGCGAGCGTATTCGTCGGCGCTGTAGCGGGCCTGGAAATTCAGGGGTTCGCGTTGGTCGGGGGCGGGCAGGTGTTTCCAGGAGTCGGGTGTTGCGATGGGCATGTTTGGGCCAGTGGTCTATGCTGTTTTTTTCGCATACTACCAAGAGCCCGACATGCATCTGCAAGCCGCCATACCGATCCTGCGCATTTTCTCGGTGGAGAAGGCGCGCGATTTCTATCTGGATTTTCTGGGGTTTACGTGGGACTGGGAGCATCGCTTCGAGGCCGGGTTTCCGCTGTATGCGCAGGTGCATCGCGGGGATCTGGTGCTGCATTTGTCGGAGCACCATGGCGATGCGACGCCCGGGTCCGCCGTGTTTGTGCGGATGCGGGGCGTGGATGACTATCACGCGGAAGTCAGCGCGAAGGGGTACGCATACATGCGGCCGTGCGTGCAGGATCAGCCATGGGGGCGGGTGATGGCGGTGACTGATCCGTTCGGCAATCGGCTGACCTTTTGCGAATCGCAGGACTAGCGTTCCGCGCCGCGCTATACGCCCAGGTAGCGATGCGCCAGTTCGGGCTGCGCGGCCAGTTCAGCCGGGCTGCCTTGCCAGACGACGCGGCCTTTTTCCAGGACGTGGTGGCGGTCTACCAGTGTGGCCATTTCCTTGAGGTTTTTGTCGATCACCAGGATGGTCTGGCCTTCTTCCTTCAGGCGGCGCAGGCAGTTCCAGATTTCCTGGCGGATGAGGGGCGCGAGGCCTTCGGTGGCTTCGTCCAGGATGAGCAGGCGCGGATTGATGAGCAGTGCGCGGCCCACGGCGAGCATCTGTTGTTCGCCGCCGGACAGGGTGCGGGCGGATTGGGTGCGGCGTTCCTTCAGGCGCGGGAAGAGGTCGAACACGCGCCCCACGTGCCAGCCTGCGCGCGTGTTGCGGGCGGTGGCGATGAGGTTTTCTTCGACCGACAGCGAACCAAATACGCGGCGGCCTTCGGGCACCAGGCCGATGCCGAGCTGCGCGATGCGGTGTGGCGCCAGTCCGGCGATGGGCTTGCCATCGAGCAGGATGTTGCCGCCCTGGGCGGGCAGCATGCCCATGAGGGTTTTGACGGTCGTGCTCTTGCCCATGCCGTTGCGGCCGATCAGGGAGACGACCTGGCGCGGGGCGATGTCGAGGTCTACGCCGAAGAGCACTTTGCTGGCGCCATAGCCGCCCTGTAGTTGTTTGACTTGCAGCATCAGTCCTCCTCGCCCAGGTAGGCGGCGCGCACGTCGGGGTGGCGGCGCACCTCGTCGGGCGTGCCGGTGAAGATGGTTTTGCCGTAGACCAGCACGGTGACGCGGTCGGCCAGCGCGAAGACGGCGTCCATGTCGTGCTCGACCAGCAGGATGGCGTAGCGGCCCTTGAGCGTTTGCAGCAGGGCGGTCATGCGCTGGGATTCTTCGGCGCCCATGCCGGCCATGGGTTCGTCCAGCAGCAGCACGGAGGCGTCCAGCGACAGGGCCATGGCCAGTTCAAGCTGGCGCTTTTCGCCGTGCGCCAGGGCCGATACGCGTACATCGTAGCGGCCGCCCAGGCCGACGCGCTCCAGCGCCTGCCGCGCCGGTTCGCGCAGCCGCGTCATGCGCCTGGCGTTGCGCCATAGGTTGAAGCCGCCGGGGCTGTGCGCCTGTACGGCCATGGCGACGTTGTCTTCGGCGGTGAAGTCGGGATAGAGCTGGCTGATCTGGAAGGACCGCGCGAGTCCTGCCGCGGGCCGCTTGTGGGCGGGCATGCGGGTGATGTCGCCGCCGTCTAGCCATATGCTGCCGGCATCGGGCAGGATTTCGCCGCTGATCTGGGACAGCAGTGTGGTCTTGCCCGCGCCATTGGGGCCGATGAGCGCGTGCAGTTCGCCGGGCCTGACTTCCAGGTTGACGCCTTGCGTCGCGTGGACGGCGCCGAAGGATTTCTTCAGGCCCCGGATTTCGAGTTTGGGATGTCCGGTCATTGCTTGCCTCCCGCCAGCCAGCCGTAGACGCCGCGCTTGCCGAACAGCACCACCAGCACCAGCACCGGGCCCAGGATCAGCATCCAGTGTTCGGTCCAGCCGGTGGCGACCTGTTCCAGCCCCAGGTATACGGCGACGCCCAGGACGGGGCCGAAGATGGAGCCCATGCCGCCCAGGATCACCATGGCCATGAGTTCGCCCGATTTCTGCCAGGCCGACATGTCGGGGCTGACAAAGAGCGCGTAGTTGGCCCACAGTGCGCCGGCAAGGCCCGTGCCGGCGGCCGACAGCACGAAGGCCGTCAGCCGGTAGCGCAGCGGAGCCAGGCCTAGTCCGATGCTGCGGCGAGGGTTCTGCTTGATGCTCTGCAGCGCCATGCCGAACGGGGAATTGACGATGCGCCGGCAAACGATGATCCAGGCGGTCATCAGCGCCAGGCAGACGTAGTAGAAGGTGGCGGGATGGTTCAGGTCCAGGCCGGGCAAGGTGTTGCGCGCGTCGATGGACAGGCCGTCGTCGCCGCCGTAGATCATCAGGCCGACCAGGATGAAATACAGCATCTGCCCGAAGGCCAGGGTGATCATGATGAACTGCACGCCGGACGTGCGCAGCGACAAAAAGCCCACCGCCAGCCCCGCCAGCGCGGCCACGGCCACCGCCAGCGGCCACATGATCAGGGCGGCATTGCTGCCGCTCCAGCCGAACAGCGTGTCGCCCTGGCCCAGGTGAAAGCCGGCGATGCCGATGACATAGCCGCCCAGGCCGAAGAATGCGGCGTGGCCGAAGCTGACCATGGCGCCGTAGCCCAGGATCAGGTCCAGGCTGAAAGCCGCAATGGCGTAGATGAGAAAGCGCGTCATTAGGTTGATCAGGAAGCTTTCGCCCGTGGCCGACGCGATGGCCGGTACCAGGACGAACAGCAGCAGGCCGACCGCGTTGACGACGGCGCTTCGGGTGATGCGTGTTTCGCGTGCGCTGACGCGCAGATCAGGCAGGGCGTCCGTCGATGGAGTTCGAGTGTTCATGGATTTTTTCCTAGCGCTGGGCAGGCACCAGCCCGCGCGGCTTGAACAGCAGCACGACGGCCATCAGGATGTAGATGCTGGCGGACACCAGGCTGGAGCTGGCCGAGTCCGACAGTTCGGGAGGGAGCATGCGCGACATCCAGAAGGGGATGTAGGCGCGTCCCAGCGCGTCGGTCATGCCGATCATCAGCGAACCCACCAGCGCCCCGCGCACCGAGCCCACGCCGCCGACCACGATGACCACGAAGGTGGTGATGAGGATGCGTTCGCCCATGCCGATCTCCACCGCCAGCAGGGGCGCGGCCATGACGCCGGCAAAGCCGCAGAGCAGGGCGCCCAGCGTGAAGATCAGGGTGAACAGGCGCTGGATGTTTACGCCCAGCGCGTCGACCATTTCGCCGTCGTCGGCGCCCGCGCGCACCAGCATGCCGACCCGCGTGCGCGAGATCAGCAGCCACAGGCCCAGGGCTACCAGCGCGCCTGCGCCGATGAACGCCAGCCGCATGACGGGGTAGTTCAGGCCGGGCAGCAGCGCCACCGATCCCGACAGGAATGGCGGGATGTCCATGAAGGGCGGGCTGCGCCCGAACAGCACGGTCACCAGTTCATTGGTGAAGAGCGTCAGCCCCAGCGTGGCCAGCACCTGGTCCAGGTGGTCGCGGCGGTACAGGTGGCGTATGACCAGCAGTTCGACGATCAGGCCGTAGAGGGCCGCGCCCGCCAGCGCGGCCAGCAGGGCGGCCGCGAACGATCCCGTGGATGCGGCTGCGCTGGCGGCGCAGAACGCGCCCACCATGTAGAACGAGCCATGCGTCAGGTTGATGACGTTCATGATGCCGAAAACCAGCGTCAATCCCGCCGACAACAGAAACAGCAAGGCGCTGTACTGCAGGCCGTTCAGAACCTGCTCCAGGAACATCAGCATTGCGACTCCTTCTTGGGAGAGTCTGTGTGATGGCGGCGCGCGGGGAGCGGCGAGCCCGGTCCCCGCGCGGCCGGAAACCGCGTTCTTACATCTTGCAGTCCGCCGCGTGCACGTCGGTGTGATTGCGGGCAAGGACCTTCAGGTTCTTGTAGACCAGCTTGCCGTCGGGGCCCGCCTCGATATGCAGCAGGTACCAGTCCTGGATGGGATGCTGGTTCGATCCGAACTTGAAGTTGCCGCGAACGCTGGGAAAGTCTGCGCGGCGCAGGGCGTTGCGGAAGTCGTCGGGACGGCCGGCGATGTCGCCGTTCACAGCCTTCAGGCCGGATGCGATCAGGTTGGCCGTGTCGTAGGCCTGGGCCGCGTAGGCGGTGGGCGCGCGGTTGTAGGCCTTGGTGAAGGCCTCGACGAAGTGCTTGCTCTGCGCGTTGTCCAGGTCGGCGCTCCACAGCGAGCTCAGGTAGAAGCCCTTGCCCGCCGTCCCGGTGGCGGCCAGCATGCGGTCGTCCATCGAGTAGATGGGCGTGATCATCTTGATCTTGTCGGCCAGGCCGGAATTGGCGAACTGTTTGGTCAGGTTGATGCCCGCGCCGCCCGGATGGAACTGGAAGATGGCGTCGGGATTGAGCGAGCGGATGCGCGCCAGCTCCACCGAGAAGTCGGCCTGCTCCAGCTTGGTGTAGATCTCGTCGGCGATCTCGCCCTTGTAGGTGCGCTTGAAGCCGGCGACCGCGTCGCGGCCCGCCTGGTAGTTCGGGGCCATGATGACCACGCGCTTGGCGCCGAGTTCGTTGGCGGCCATGCCGGCGGTGTCGGCGTATGAGTCGTTCTGGAACGCCACAGCAAAGTAGTTGGGATTGCAGGCCTTGCCGGCGTAATTGGAGGGGCCGGCGTTCAGGCTGACGTAGAAGGCTCCCGCGTTCAGCACGGTGGGGCCGACGGCGGCCATCACGTTCGAGAAGTTGATGCCGGTGAACAGGCGCACGCCGCCCTGCACCATCTTGTCGGCAATCTGCTTGGCGTTGGCGGGCTTGAGCGCGTCGTCCTCGACACGCACGTTGACGGGCACGCCGCCCAGCTTGCCGCCGCCCTCCTTGACGGCCAGCAAGAAGGCGTCGCGTTCGTCTTCGCCGATATAGCCGGCAGGCGTGGACAGGGTGCCGATGAAGCCGATGTCCACGGGTTTCTGCTGCGCGCTGGCCGCGTACGAGGCCAATGACAGCATGACGGCGGCGGCGCCGCGGATGGTGCGTTTGTGCATGGTTGTCTCCTCTTGTGCTTATCTTTGTTTGCCGCATGTTCTGCGCCACGCGGCGTTTTTCCTGCAAGTTTGCCTACTGCTGCATGCCTCCCGCGAGGCAGTTTTCCACTTTCCAGCCGTACAGCCACTGCAATGCGTCATAGAACTGGGACTGGCTGCGCCCTGTCCACAGCATGTTGCGCACGGTGCGCTCCACGCCCCGCGCGTGATAGAGCCTGCCCATCTCGCGCGTGGACCACACCACGCGCGCGCTGCGCGGGATGCGGACCGATTCGTACAGCCGGAAGGCCGCCTGCAAGTCGTGGTCGCAGTGCCTGACGGCCTGGCCCAGCGTCACGGCGTCTTCCAGCGCCATGCAGGCGCCCTGCGCCATGTATTGGGTCATGGGGTGGGCGGCGTCGCCCAGGATCGTCGCGCGGCCCTGGCCCCAGCGTTCGACCGGCTCGCGGTCGGCGGTGGCCCAGCGCTTCCAGGACGTGGGGCGGTCCAGCATCTGGTGCGGGGTGGGGTGGATGCCCTGGAAGTACGACAGGACTTCGTCCTTGCTGCCCTCGCGCACGCCCCATTCTTCCTTTTCGCGGCTGTGGAAGGTGACGACCAGGTTGTATTGCTGGCCGCCGCGCAGGGGGTAGTGCACCAGGTGGCAATGCGGGCCGGCCCACAGCACGGGCGCGTTGATGCGCAGTTCCTCGGGCATGTTGTCGCGCTCCACCACGGCGCGGTAGACGACGTGGCCGGTGACGCGGGCCGGGTCGCCCACCATGCGCTCGCGGATCACGGACTTGACGCCGTCCGCGCCCACGATGGCGTCGGCGCGGTAGCGGTTGCCTTGCGTGTCGACGACTTCGACGCCGTGCTCGTCTTGCGACATGCTGGCGATCTGGGTGGACGTGCGAAAGCGGATCAGCGGGTCCTGCTGCACGGCTTCCAGGATGGACAGGTGGATGTCGGCGCGGTGGATCACCGCGTAGGGGCCGCCGAAGCGCGCGCGGAAGGCTTCGCCGGTGTCGATACGCACGACTTCCCTGGCGTCCACCGCGTCCATCATGATGATGTGGTCGGTAAAGACGGCGCGTTCGCGCGCCGTGCGGCCCACGCCCAGGGCGTCCAGCGCGGCAAAAGCGTTCGGTCCCAGCTGGATGCCCGCGCCGATCTCGCCGATGTGCGCGGCCTGCTCCAGCAGTTGCACGGCGATGCCCTGGCGGGTCAGCGCCAGCGCGGCCGCCAGGCCGCCGATGCCGCCGCCCACGACGATCACGGTTTGGGTCTTAGGCTTTGCAGCCAGGTTGCTAGTCATGTCGGAATCTCGCGCGGGTTCAGTCTTGGCCGCCCAGGAAGGCGCCCTGCTTCTTCAATTGCGCCTGCAGCGCGGGAATGGAAACGTCGCCAGGCGCGATGCCCGCGCGCAGCGCCATCGCGGATGCCGTCCCCGCGGCCTCGCCCATGACGAAGCAGCTGCCGCTGACGCGCGCGGCCGACTGGCCTTCGTGCGTCATGGACGCGCAGCGGCCCGCCACCAGCACGTTGTCGGCCACGCCCGGGCCGCGCCGGGGCACCATCATGCGGAACGGAAGCTGGTTGTAGCCGCGCGATTCGGGTATGGGCGGCCACATCCATTGCACGTCGCCGGCCGTGTGCATTTCGAGCGGCCAGCCGTTCACGCCGATGCTGTCCGGGAAGTCCGCGCAGCCCAGCACGTCCTCCTTGCTGAGCACGGCCTCGCCCACGATTCGGCGCGTCTCGCGGATGCCCAGCTGCGGGGCGATATCCAGCACATAGGCCTGCTCGAAGCCGGGCACCTTGGCGCGCAGGAACGCCAGGTAGTTCATGATCTGTCGGCGGCCTTCCAGTTCGCCCGCCGACAGCGAGCCGGCGTCGGTGCCGTCCGCCGCGCTGCCGTCCGCGTTGGCCAGCTGTGTGACGTTGACCCGCCATTCGTAGTCGTGCTTTTGCGGGCGGACGATGGCGCCGCGCCGCGGAAAGGTGAATTCGCCGCTGGCGGCGGCCTGGTCCATCAGTTGCGGGATGGTCTTCCAGGCTTCCTGTGCGCGTGCGCCGTCCACGTTGCCCACCTTGAACATCAGCGTGGGGTAGAGCATGTGGCCATGCGCGTCGCCTTTCTCGAAGGGCAGGCCGCCCCATTGGGCGATGTCGGCGTCGCCCGAGCAGTCGATGAAGATCTTCGCCCGCACGGCGCAGCGGCCGGACTTGGTTTCCAGGAACAGCGCGTCCACGCGGCCCTGCGCGTCGCGCGCGAGGCCCGTGGCCAGGGCATGGAACAGCACCTGCGCGCCGCTTGCCTGCACCAGGCCGTCGGCGGCGCACTTGAAAGCCGAGATGTCGTAGGCCTGAGCGTGGATCTTGCCCAGGATCAGGTGCGGATCGTTCAGCCCGTCCATTGCGCGCATGCGGTCCAGCAGATCGTCGGTCATGCCGTGCACCACCTGCCGGATATCGCCATGGATATTGGCGTGCAGTCCGCAGAAGTTGGACACGCCCGCGGCGGTGCCCATGCCGCCCAGGAAGCCGTAGCGCTCCACGAGCAGTACGCTGGCGCCGTTGCGGGCGGCGCTGGCGGCCGCCAGCACGCCGGCCGGGCCGCCGCCCAGGACGACCACTTCATATTCGCCGTACAGCGGAATCTGGCGGGCGGGTTCGGTGATGACCATCTGAATCTCCTTGCGTATTGCTATCGGCGCGCGGCGCGGCCGCGCGTCGCACTTATTGGCCCTTGATGCCCAGCTTCTTGATCAGGGGCTCCCAGCGCTTGAGCTCGTCGTCCATGTAGCCGCGGAACTCGGCGGGCGTGTCGCCCACGGGATCCATGAACTGCGCCTGCAGCCGCTTGGCGACTTCGGGGTCGCGGATGGCCTGGATGAGCGCGTCCGACAGCTTTTTCTGCACATCGGCGGGCGCCTTGGACGACACCACGAAGCCGATCCACGCCGACCCCTCGATGCCCTGCACGCCCACTTCGGCCAGGGTCGGGATCTCGGGCAGCAGCTTGGAGCGCTGGGACGAGGTGACCGCCAGGGCCTTCAGGCGGCCGTCTTTCACCATGGGCATGACTGCGATGGGGGGCAGCGCGGCGAACTGGGTGTCGCCCGACAGCAGCGAGGTCAGCGCGGCGGGCGACGACGGGTAGGGCACGTGGGTGGCGCGCGCGCCGATCTGCTGCAGCAGCAGTTCCACGGCCAGATGCGACACGGTGCCGGCGCCCGGCGACGGGAAGTTGTACTTGTCGGGATTCTTCTTCAGCGCGTCCAGCAGCTGGCCGATATTGTCGATGCCGGCGCTGGCGGGAACGACCAGCACGTTGGGCTGGTGCACGGCCAGGGTCAGCGGCGAAAGGTCCGTAGCGGGCGCGTAAGGCAGTTTGTCGAAGAGCAGGGTGTTGTTCACCAGCGGGCCGGTGATCGACACGCCAAAGGTGTAGCCGTCGGGCTTGGCGTTGGCGATGGCGTAGGTGCCGATGTTGCCGCTGGCGCCCGGCTTGTTCTCGATCACGATCGTCTGGCCCAGGATCGCGCTGGCCTTTTCGCCGACGATGCGGGCCACCTGGTCGGGGCTGGATCCCGGCCCGAACGGCACCACGGCCTTTAGCGGCTGGGTGGGCCAGGCGTCGGCGGCGGAGGCCGCAGCCAGCGGCGCCAGCGCGGCAAGGCTCAGCGCCAGGGTGCGGATCGCAAGCCGGCGGGCGAGCGCGCGGCCGGGCTGCAGAGGCAAGGAATCAGTCATGCGTGTCTCCCACGTTCTTCATCGTGTCGAAATAGGTCTGCTCGTTGGCGATAAAGGCGGCCACCATCGCGCGATAGGTCGCGTCCACCACCTGCTCCAGGTTGGAAAAACCCTGGTTGTGGCGCTCGGCAAGCTGCCTGGCCTTTTCGAAGACCTGGGCCTGGCGCGCGGGCGCGCTCACCTGGAAGGCGTCGCGCTTGAAGCGGGCGGCGTCCTTCACGTACATCGCGCGTTCGGCGATCAGCCGGACGATCTCGTCGTCCAGCCGGTCGATGTTGGCGCGCACATCAGCCAGGTTGGCGCACAGGGGGCGATAGGCGGGATCGGTGTATTCGCGCAGCGGCGCGCCCTGGGTGTCGGGTTCTTTGCTCACTTGGTGTAGTCCGGTTGCTGGGCGGGCGCGGCCTGCTGGAAGGCGGGCTGCGCGTTGCAGTGTTCAAAAATGCGCAGGATGCGCGGATAGGCGGACAGGTCGCAGCCCATACGCTGGGCATTGGCTACCTGCGGCACGAGGCAGCAGTCGGCCAGCGTGGGGGCATCGCCAAAGCAGTACGCGCCGTGGCCGTGGCGCGCCAGCAGCGCCTCAACCGCGGTCAGGCCTTCGCGGATCCAGTGGTGGTACCAGGCGTTTTTTTGTTCGTCGCTGGCCCCCAGCACCTCTTGCAGGTAGCGCAGGATGCGCATGTTGTTGACGGGGTGGATGTCGCAGGAGATGGCGTCGGACAGCTCCAGCACGCGGGCGCGGGCCAGCGTGTCGGCCGGGATCAGGCGCGGTTCGGGGTGGGTGGCGTCCAGGTAGTCGATGATGGCGAGCGACTGCGACAACTGCGTATCGCCGTCGATCAGCAGGGGAACGCCTGCGGAGGGGTTCCTGGCCACGTAGTCCGGCGCGCGCTGTTCCTGCTTGCGCAGGTTCACGGGCAGGTATTCATAGGACAGGCCCTTGAGCGCGAGCGCGATGCGCACGCGGTAGGAGGTGGAGCTGTTGAAGAAGCTGTGGAGTTGCATGCGTTTGTCCTCCGATCAGGCCATCTGTACGCTGAGCGTGCCCAGCCCGTCTACGCCGCCGACCATCCTGTCGCCGCGCACCACGGGGCCCACGCCTTCGGGCGTGCCGGTGTAGATCAGGTCGCCGGCTTCCAGGCGGAAGTACCGGGACAGGTAGGCGATGGTTTCGGCGATGGACCAGATCAGCTTGCCGATGTCGCTGCGCTGCTTGTCGGCGCCGTTGACCTGCAGCCAGATGCCGGCCTGTTCGATGCCGCTGACCGATTGGGCGGGATGCAGCGGGCCGATGGGCGCGCTCAGGTCGAAGGCCTTGCCCAGTTCCCAGGGGCGGCCGGCTTCGCGCATCTTCATCTGCAGGTCGCGGCGCGTCATGTCCAGTCCGACGGCATAGCCCCAGACGTGTTGCAGGGCCTCGTCGACCGCGATGTTGGCGCCGCCCTTGCCGATGGCCGCGACCAGTTCGATCTCGTAGTGCAGGTTCGCGGTTTCGGGCGGGTAGGGCAGGGACAACGTGGCGCCTTCGGCCACGGGCACGACGGCGTCGGCGGGCTTGCAGAAGAAGAACGGCGGTTCGCGGTCGGGGTCGAAGCCCATTTCACGGGCGTGGGCGGCGTAGTTGCGGCCCACGCAGTAGACGCGGCGCACGGGAAAGCTGTCCTGGCTGCCGGCGATGGGCGCGGCGACGGGAGCGGCGGGAGCAAACACAAAAGACATGGATCACCATTTGAAGGTGGGGGAAATTTCGGAATGCGAAGGGGCGCGGCGGTTCAGCCGACGCGTTCTTCGCGCCAGAGGCCCAGCGCGGCCTGCACCGGGCGGTCGGAATAGCTGAACAGCGTGGCGTCTTCCAGCGCGGCCAGCTGCACGGGCATCCAGGAAGGCGCCACGAAGACGTCGCGCGGTCCGAAGTGGAATTCCTGGTCGCCGATGCGGGCGGTGCCGCGGCCTTCGACGACGCTGTAGACGGTGGAGTCGGTCGTGCGGGTGGTCTTGCCCTGGAAGCCGGCGGGCAGGAACTGCATGAAGGTGGCCATCGTCGGCATTGGATAGCCGCCGGTGGCGGGGTTCAGGTAGCGCAGCTTGACGCCGTCCCAGGGGTCGAGCTCGCCATGGCGGTAGAGCTCGTCCAGGGCTTCGCGGCTGCGTTCGTAGGGATAGTTGAAGATCGGCGACGAGCCGCTGGAGGCCTGGTGGCGCACGGGCGCCATGTTGTGGCCGAAGCGCGCCATGCTGTCGCCTTCGGGGCGCGTGACGGGCTGGGTGGCCGACGGATAGTTCTCGGCGAAGCCGGCGTCCAGGAAGCGCAGCAGGGGGATGTCCAGGCCGTCCAGCCAGACCACCGGTTCGCCGCCCTCGACGGTTTCGGCGTTGCCGTGATCGTGCCAGGTCCAGGACGGCGTGATGATGAAGTCGCCCGGGTGCATGGTGGTGCGTTCGCCGTTGACGGCGGTGTAGGCGCCGCGGCCTTCGACGATGAAGCGCAGGGCCGATTGCGTGTGGCGATGGCTGGGCGCGACTTCGCCGGGCAGGATCAGCTGCAGGCCCGCGTACAGGCTTTGCGTGATGCTGGCCTGGCCGGGCAGTCCGGGGTTTTCCAGGATCAGCACGCGGCGCACGGCTTCTTCGGCGGTGATCAGCGACCCCGACGCCATGACGTCGTCGCGCACGTCGTCGTATTTCCAGATGGCGGGAATGCAGCGCGGCGCGGGTTGACGCGGCACCAGGTTGTGCAGCGATTCCCACAGGGGCGCCATGTGCTTTTTGGCGATGCGCGCGTAGTAGAGGGCGCGGTCCGAGGCAGCGCTGTCCGCGCCGGTGGGGTGACCGTCGTGCATGGTTGTCTCCTGTATGTCCGGCTGGTGCCGGCTTCTACGGGTGGCCGCCGCGTGGGTTCGCGGCTGGTCCTTGATTGGAGACGATTATGCGCAAGCAGCTATGTGGTTTGAAATGAAATTATCTTATTATCCATACGAATAAAAACATACCTACGAGACAACCCCCCAAGACGAGGGCCTGCATGGACTGGACCCACCGCTTGCGGCTGCGCAATCTGAAGATGTTGCTCAGCCTGGCCCAGACCCGCAATATCAGCCATTCAGCCGCGATGCTCAATACGACGCAGCCGGGCCTGTCGAAATGGCTGAAGGATCTGGAAGACGATATCGGACTGCCGCTGTTCGAGCGCCATGCGCGGGGTCTGCGCCCGACGCCGCATGGCGATGTGCTGATCGCGCACGCCCAGCGGGTGGAATCGCAACTGGACCGCGCCAGCGCGGACATGGCGGCGCTGCGCGAGGGCGGCGGCGGCCGGGTGGTGATCGGCGCGTCGGGCGCGTCGGCATCCGACACGGTGCCGCTGGCGGTGATGAAGCTGCTGGAGCGCATGCCGCAGGCGCGGGTGAAGCTGGTGGAAGGCACCACGGACCGGCTGCTGGCGCAGTTGGCGCAAGGCGAGCTGGATATCGTGGTGGGGCGTTCCGCGCCGGAGCATCATGATCCGGCGATCCGCTTCGAGGCCCTGTACCTGGAGCCGATCCACCTGGTGGCGCGGCCCCGGCATCCGCTGTTCGCGGTAGAGCAGCCAAGCTGGCGGGACCTGTTGTCGTATCGCTGGATCCTGTGGCCCAAGGGCACGCCGATCCGCAACGCGGTGGACGCGGCGCTGGCCGCGGCCGGACAGGCGCCGCCGGCGGACCATATCGAGTCGAATTCGGTCACGGTCAATCTCACGCTCATCAACAACAGCGACATGATCGGCGTGGCGTCGCACCGCGCGGCGCTGCGCTTTTCGCAGATGCGGGCGATGCGCATCATCCCGGTGCGGCTGTCGGGCTTCGGCTCCGTGGCGATGTACTGGCGCGAGGACGGCTTCCGGCCGGTGGCGGTGGAGGAGGCGATGGCGGCGTTGCGGGGGACGGTGGCGGAACATGCGCCGGGAGCGGCGCGGTCGTGACGCCCGGCCCGGCTTCGGGACTGAACGCCCTGATCGGTCAGTGCCGCAGGCTGGAGGCGGCGCTGGCGAGCGGGGAGGATGCCGTTTCGTCTGCGGCGATGCATCGTTTTGTTGCGCAGATGGACGCGGGGCGTACGCCGCCGGGGATGTGGTCGCCGCTGGCGCTGGCGGTGCTGGTGATGGCGGGCGGGCTGGGGGTCGGGATTGAGGTGCTGAGCCTGCTGCTGGGTGTTGCGGGTTCGGCAATGGCGGCGTTTGCGCTGGTGGTGGTGTGTGCGGGGACGGCGTTGGGGCTGGCGATTGGAGTTGTGCTGCTGATGGCTGGGCGGGCTGCAGGGCTGGTGTTGCTGAAGTGGTTGTCGATCGGCTTGGTGGTGGTGGGGGCGTTTGGGGTGATTGCCTGGACGCAGGGGGATGTGCGGGCCGTGGGGCCGGTGGTGGCGGTGGTGGGCGGGTTGGGGGCCTGGTTGGTGATGAATAGTTCGGGGTTTTATGTGTTTGTGGGGTACCGGGTGGCTTTGCGGTGGCTGGCTGGGCGGAGGTAGGGTTTTTTACGTTGATGGTTTCTGGATTAGGGGGTGAGCGGGGGCGTGCTTTTGGCGCCTGCTTGGCGTGGCTGGATTGCTGGTTCTTGAGACGCCCGGCGCGTCGGCGGCCTGGGGCGCGCGGGGCTACGATTGCGGTCCGGAGCGTTCGCTCCGGACTGCCCCTGCGTCAACCTCGTCCGCCTTCGGCTCCCTACGGTTTCCCTCGGGCGCATCTACACGCCCCGCGCACCCCAGGCCGCCGCCACGCCGGGCTCCTGTGGTTTGAGCTTCACGGGGGCTAGGGCGGGCGGGGTTCTTTAGGTTCTTGCCAGCGCTGGGGTGGGGTTAGAGCGTCTTGCGGGGCCCGCCCCTGGCCTGCCGCGCGGGCGGCGGGCCAGGGACTTACGCGGGGTCTTGCGTCGAGGGGTGACGCTGCGCGTGTTGGCGGGGGGCTAATTGCGTGTCTGACACCCTCAGGCT
>NZ_AGUF01000101.1 GCF_000236785.1 Achromobacter arsenitoxydans SY8
CTGACCGTCTCTGACGAGGGCGAGGTGCGCGCAAACCTCATCAGCGTGGCCCAGGGCGCCGGTTCCACCGCCAACGTCAATATCGGCGGCGCGGCCGGCGCAGCCGCCGACCGAGCCGGCACACTCGCGGTCTCCGGCCTGAGGTTCGGCGTCGGCAATGGCCAGCTCAACTTCAACCACACCGACAGCAGCGGCGCCTATGCCTTCTCGGTGCCGATCTCGGGCCCAGGCGCCATCAACCATGTCGCCGGCCACACCCGGCTCAATGGCGCCAGCCCCGCGTTCAACGGCGCGATCGTCGCCACGGGCGGCACATTGCTGGTCGACAGCATGCTGCACGCAGGCAGCTCGGCCACGGTAGGCGCCGGCGCAGCGCTTGGCGGCATTGGCCAGCTCGGCAACGTCTCCATCCAGGACGGCGGCATCTTGCTCGGCAGGCAGGGCGAGCAACTGAGCATGAACTCACTGGTGCTCAACAATGGTTCCCAGGTCAATGTGCAGCTTGGCGCACCGGGCTCGTCCAGCCTGTTTGATGTGGCCGCCGACCTGACGCTGGCTGGCAGCCTGAACATCAGCGATCTGGGCGGTTTCGGCGCTGGCGTGTACCGTCTGTTCGATTACGGCGGCGCGCTGACCAACAATGGCATGACGATCGGCTCGACCCCGGTGGGCGCCAATGC
>NZ_AGUF01000100.1 GCF_000236785.1 Achromobacter arsenitoxydans SY8
GTTGTCATTTTCAGAAGACGACTGCACGGAATATCAGGAGTCGGCTGCACTGGTGGATTGCAGCGCGGTGTACAGGGCCGTCTTGCTCACCTTGAGCCGTGTAGCGGCCTCTCGGACATTAAGCCCGTTGGCGATGTGCTCCCGCGCTCGCTGCAACTTGTCGGCGGTGACAACCGGCTTTCGCCCGCCCTTCCTCCCACGAGCGGCGGCGGCAGTCAACCCGGCCTTGGTGCGCTCGCGGATCAAGTCGCGCTCGAACTGGCCCAGCGCGCCGAACACGTGGAAGATGAGCCGCCCGCCTGGCGTGGTGGTGTCGATGGCTTCCGTCAGAGAACGGAAGCCGACGCCTCGCGCTTCCAGCGCGCCTATCGTTTCGATTAGGTGCGGCATAGAGCGCCCGAGCCGATCCAGCCGCCAGACGGCCAGCACGTCGCCGTCGCGCAGGTAGGCCAGCGCATCAGCCAAGCCGGGGCGGTCGGCCTTGGCCCCGGAAGCCGTGTCCTCGAAAACGCGCTCGCAGCCTGCCTTGCGTAGCGCATCCGTCTGCAAGGCGGTGTCCTGTTCCGCCGTCGATACCCGCGCATAGCCGATCAGTGCCATTTGCCGCCTCTCTTGTCCGTCATTCCGTCCGCCTATCTTAATGTCCGACAACCCGTTGTGCAATAACTTTGCTGGACAGTGTCCGGCATGGCCGACTAATGATCGTTTGGCGGACAAGGCGACTGGCATCAGCCGAACAGCTCGCTATGGGAGCCAAGCCGCGCCAGTCGCAGGGTGTCGGCGTCGGACTTGCGGTAGATCAGCAGCAGGTCGGGCTTGATGTGGCATTCGCGGTAGCCCGCCCAATCGCCGGAAAGATCGTGGTCGCGGTATCGCACATCCAGGGGCTGATCGGTCGCCAGCGCGACCAGAACCGGCTTGAGGTCATCATTCGTGCAGCGGACTCCTGATACTGTTCGTTCAATAGACGACTGCACAACAGCCTTCAAACCGCGTTGTCTGGTGCAGTCGTCTTCTGAAAATGACA
>NZ_AGUF01000099.1 GCF_000236785.1 Achromobacter arsenitoxydans SY8
TTTTGCGGAATAAAAGCCTGACGATGACCTACTTTCACAGACGTCCGTCCACTATCATCGGCGCAAAGGCGTTTCACTGTCCTGTTCGGGATGGGAAGGAGTGGTACCACCTTGCTATGGTCGTCAGGCGTAACTGGTTGAGCGGCTGCGGTTAGGCAACGGCTCCAATCTTGGAAGAAGCGCAACGTGTGGTGATCAGAGACTGGCTCGATGATCACGCACAGTGGGGTGTAATTGTGTTGGCTGGCTGCTGACGGGGCAGCCAGATTTTGTATTGAACGACACTTGGAACGCTATATCACCAGGTCATAACCATCAGTGTTATAGGATCAAGCCTCACGGGCAATTAGTATCGGTTAGCTTAACGCATTACTGCGCTTCCACACCCGACCTATCAACGTCCTGGTCTCGAACGACCCTTCAGGGGGATCAAGTCCCCGGGATACCTAATCTTCAGACGAGTTTCCCGCTTAGATGCCTTCAGCGGTTATCTCTTCCGTACTTAGCTACCCGGCAATGCCATTGGCATGACAACCGGTACACCAGAGGTACGTCCACTCCGGTCCTCTCGTACTAGGAGCAGGCTCCGTCAAGTATCCAACGCCCACGGCAGATAGGGACCAAACTGTCTCACGACGTTTTAAACCCAGCTCACGTACCTCTTTAAATGGCGAACAGCCATACCCTTGGGACCGGCTACAGCCCCAGGATGAGATGAGCCGACATCGAGGTGCCAAACACCGCCGTCGATATGAACTCTTGGGCGGTATCAGCCTGTTATCCCCAGAGTACCTTTTATCCGTTGAGCGATGGCCCTTCCATTCAGAACCACCGGATCACTATGTCCTGCTTTCGCACCTGTTCGACTTGTCAGTCTCACAGTCAAGCACGCTTATGCCATTGCACTATCAGCACGATTTCCGACCGTACCTAGCGTACCTTCGAACTCCTCCGTTACACTTTGGGAGGAGACCGCCCCAGTCAAACTGCCCACCATGCACTGTCCCCGATCCGGATAACGGACCAAGGTTAGAACCGCAAACAAACCAGGGTGGTATTTCAAGGATGGCTCCACGTGATCTGGCGACCACGCTTCAAAGCCTCCCACCTATCCTACACAGGCCGGTTCACAGTCCAATGCAAAGCTACAGTAAAGGTTCATGGGGTCTTTCCGTCTAGCCGCGGGTAGATTGCATCATCACAAACACTTCAACTTCGCTGAGTCTCAGGAGGAGACAGTGTGGCCATCGTTACGCCATTCGTGCAGGTCGGAACTTACCCGACAAGGAATTTCGCTACCTTAGGACCGTTATAGTTACGGCCGCCGTTTACCGGGGCTTCGATCAAGAGCTTGCACCCCATCACTTAACCTTCCGGCACCGGGCAGGCGTCACACCCTATACGTCGACTTTCGTCTTTGCAGAGTGCTGTGTTTTTAATAAACAGTCGCAGCCACCGATTCTCTGCGACCCCATCATGCTAAGCGCGCAGGCGCTTCACACTACCGGGGTATACCTTCTCCCGAAGTTACGGTATCAATTTGCCGAGTTCCTTCTCCTGAGTTCTCTCAAGCGCCTTGGAATATTCATCCCGTCCACCTGTGTCGGTTTGCGGTACGGTCTCGTACAGCTGAAGCTTAGAGGCTTTTCTTGGAACCACTTCCAATCACTTCGCAAGCAATGCTCGCTCGTGCCACACCCTTGATTTACGCGCCCGGATTTGCCTAAGCGCCATCTTCGATGCAGCAACAGGGACATCCAACACCCTGATGATCTTCCGCGATCCGTCCCCCCATCGCACTGTACGACGGTGCTGGAATATTAACCAGCTTCCCATCAGCTACGCATCTCTGCCTCGCCTTAGGGGCCGACTCACCCTGCGCCGATGAACGTTGCGCAGGAAACCTTGGACTTACGGCGAGGGGGCTTTTCACCCCCTTTATCGCTACTCATGTCAGCATTCGCACTTCTGATACCTCCAGCAGCCTTTACAAGCCACCTTCGCAGGCTTACAGAACGCTCTCCTACCGCGTGCACTAAAAGTGCACACCCGCAGCTTCGGTTTATCGCTTAGCCCCGTTACATCTTCCGCGCAGGACGACTCGATCAGTGAGCTATTACGCTTTCTTTAAAGGATGGCTGCTTCTAAGCCAACCTCCTGACTGTCTATGCCTTCCCACTTCGTTTCCCACTTAGCGATAATTTGGGACCTTAGCTGGCGGTCTGGGTTGTTTCCCTCTTGAGTCCGGACGTTAGCACCCGGTGCTCTGTCTCCCAAGCTGTACTTGCGGGTATTCGGAGTTTGCCATAGTTTGGTAAGTCGCCATGACCCCCTAGCTATAACAGTGCTCTACCCCCCGCAGTAATACTTGAGGCACTACCTAAATAGTTTTCGGAGAGAACCAGCTATTTCCAGATTTGTTTAGCCTTTCACCCCTATCCACAGCTCATCCCCTAATTTTTCAACATTAGTGGGTTCGGTCCTCCAGCACGTGTTACCGTGCCTTCAACCTGGCCATGGATAGATCATCTGGTTTCGGGTCTACACCCAGCGACTGAATCGCCCTATTCGGACTCGCTTTCGCTACGGCTTCCCTATTCGGTTAACCTTGCCACTGAATGTAAGTCGCTGACCCATTATACAAAAGGTACGCAGTCACCCCACAAGGAGGCTCCTACTGTTTGTATGCATACGGTTTCAGGATCTATTTCACTCCCCTTCCGGGGTTCTTTTCGCCTTTCCCTCACGGTACTGGTTCACTATCGGTCGATCACGAGTATTTAGCCTTGGAGGATGGTCCCCCCATCTTCAAACAGGATTTCACGTGTCCCGCCCTACTTTTCTTACGCTTAGTTCCACACACAAAATTTCGTCTACAGGGCTATCACCTGCTACGGCCGGACTTTCCATTCCGTTCGACTATCTTGCATGCTAAAACGTAAAGGCTCTTCCGATTTCGCTCGCCACTACTTTCGGAATCTCGGTTGATTTCTTTTCCTCGAGCTACTGAGATGTTTCAGTTCACCCGGTTCGCTTCCACTAGCCTATGTATTCAGCTAGGGATACCGCATTGCTGCGGTGGGTTTCCCCATTCGGATATCTGCGGATCAAAGCTTGTTTGCCAGCTCCCCGCAGCTTTTCGCAGGCTACTACGTCCTTCATCGCCTGTGATCGCCAAGGCATCCACCATATGCACTTAGTCGCTTGATCCTATAACGCTGTAGGCTATAGGACCTGAGTATTAGCGTTTGTGCCGTTCATAAGTTTCAAAGCAGTCTGAGGTTATTCACCCCAGTCTTGAGAACTTGGAACAAAATAATGCAATCACAACCCGTGCCCATCTTCATCAGCGAAGCTGATTACT
>NZ_AGUF01000098.1 GCF_000236785.1 Achromobacter arsenitoxydans SY8
GGCGGCGCTTCGGTGATGCCGCCGCGCAGGCACAGTTCCAGGGTCTGGATATAAGCGGCCACCGAGTAGACGTTTCGCGCATCGTAGTCGTAGCGCTCGATCAGGCGAAACAAGGGATCGTGGCGAATCTGGCTTTCGTAAAGTTCAGCCATCTGATCCACTTGCTGCTGCAAGCGATCCCTGGCGGCATCGAAGGTCTTTTCCCAGGCTGCGCGCGCCGCTTCGTCGTAGCGCTCGTCAAGGCGCGCGATCAGGCTCTGGGCCTTGTGCTCCACCTGTTCGGCGCGTTCGCGTGCGGGATCTCCGAATATGGGCGGACTGCCAGCTTCGCTAGGCATTATTTCCCAGCCCGCATTCGGTCTGTCGGGAACAAAGTCGTCGGCCGCTTGCTTGCAGAGTTCGCGCAGGCGCTTGAGGGTTTCCGAGGTGAAGAACTTGTAGTGATTGGCGGGGTCGGCCTCGAAGGCCTGCCGCTCACGCACCCAGCCCGCGCGCTGGTGATTGATTTCCTGCACCAGGCCAACCGGATCCGGCAGCACCACCGCCAGCACCCCGTTGGGCAAGTGCTCGCACTGGGCCTGAACCCGCACAAACCCGCGCAAGGCTTCAAGACGGTGATTGCGGGTGCAGAATCCGTGCACGCTGTTGAAGTCGCCTGCCGTGGGCGAGGCGTACTCCAGCACTTGCTGGTCGACCTGCAGCGCGTCTTCCGTCATGGCGATTCCCACACTGGCGGGATCATTGCGCGCCGCTTTCAGGTCGAGCTTGAGGAATCGCGGCTCGAGCGAGGTCTTGTCCTGACCGAATCCGATTTCATAGCGATGCAGCACGCTTTCCGACCACGGGTCGCTGGAAAAGGCGATCCACGCCTCTGAATGACGTGCGGTGTTGATGTTGATGAACGAGGCAGGGGTAACGTGGTCAGCCTTGATGCACTTTTCGCTTAAGGGCTGAGGCTTGGCGCGCGGCATGGCGAAGGGGTTGAACTGGCGCAGCGCGCCTTCAGGCGTGACCTGGTAGGCCTGCCACAGCGCTTTGTCCAGCAGCACATACAGATAGCCCTGGCGCAGGGTGCGCGGTTGATCCAG
>NZ_AGUF01000097.1 GCF_000236785.1 Achromobacter arsenitoxydans SY8
ACAGCCCCCACGCCCTGCTGGGCTGGGGGAAAGTCTCAACGGATCATGCCGGGGCCGTCCCGGTCGCGGCTGCGCTGTGCTTGCCGCTCTCGCTCCTGCTCCTGCTCCTGCCGGTGGGCCTGCACCTCTGGCGCTGCCCACGCATTGGCCGCCGTGCGCCGGGCGTAGTCCTCGACGTGGCCCGCCTTGCGGCTCTCAACGTGCGGGGAGCATTCCAGGATGCCCTTCTCGATGTCCTGCGCCGTGAAGCGCCCGGATTTCGCCATGTCCGTGGCAATCATCCAGTCCAGCCGGGAGAAGTCGGCTTCCTTGCCGTACCGCTGCATCAGGCGCTGCGCCTGCCGCTGGTACTCCTTCACCGGGTCGTATTGCGAGCCATAGCCGCCCGGCTTGGCCGTTTCCAGCGCCTCTAGGCGCTTTTCCCGCTCTTGCTGGGCCGCTGCCCTGTCTAGGTGCTGCTCGATGCGTTCTAGGTACGATGGCGCGGATCTGGCGGCCTTGCCGGGGCAGTCGTGGGCCAGTACGTAGGGCTGGCGACCGTCACGGGCGTGCTGCGGCTTCTGGTTGGTGAAGCCTGCCAGCCGCCCATAGTGGCGACTGTCGCCGCCGTACTGCTTCGCCAGCCCCTGCGCCGCGATGCGCCGCACGTCTGCGGATAACGGTTTATCCGACAGCTTGACCCACGCCTGATAGTTGCCGGGGCTGGTTTCGATGGTCGCAGCGGGGGCGAATCCTTCCGCCTTCATGCGCTCCAGAGCCTGCGGCTTGAGGTCATCGACCAGCACTAGGCCATGCTCGCCAGCCGGGCGGATATACACGTCGTTGCCTTTGGCGTTCATCCGCTTGAGCCACGCGGCGGACTGCTCCAGCTCGGCGCGGCTCCATTCCCGGTTCATCATCTGGCCGGTCTTAGCCTCCCGGATGCCCACCTCGAAGCGCGGCACGTCCAGCGCCGTCACCTGCCTCTGGATGGCTTCAAGGCTTCGATCACGGCGGGTTTCAGGTACTCCGCCACCGCTTGCGCGTCCAGCATGTTCTGCACCTTGGGCGGGGCCAGCCAAAGCCAAAAGCCGCTCACGAGCGCCGCCGTAACCAACCCCGTTACCACGGCTAGGCCGTAGTGCCTCCACTCCATCCGCTGCCCGGCTTGGTTCAGGCTCTCGGCGGCTTGGCTCGCTGCAGCTACCGCGTCCTTGTAGCCCTTCACCGACTCCGATAGCTGGCGCGTGAACGTCTCGCCCTGCTCCCGGCTCTTGCGGTCGATCTCGGCCAGCGTCTGCCGGGTCTCGTCGGCCAGCGCCGCCATTGCTTGGGCCAGCGGCTCCAGCGTCGCGGCCAAGTCCTCCGCGCTCTGGTGCTTGGCCTGCCTCACTGTCTCGATCTGGCTCGCCAAACGCTCTAGCCGCGTCTCGTTCGATGCTGCGGCGGACTGCCGCAAAGTCTCTGTCTTGCTCATAGCTGATGCCCCTTTTCTGGATGCCTGCGGCGGTGTAGCCCTTCCCTAAGTCGCTGCCCTTCATGGTCACGCCGTCCAGCCGGTACGACAGACCGGACAGCTTCGCGCCGTTGAGCTGGGCCACCGGCACCACCTCCACGCCTGCCGCCTCCAGTCGCTCCTGGTACTCGCTGAAGCTGCGGCAATCCCTGGCGCACGCGTCACAAATCTGCTGGAGCTGCTGCCGGGCGCTGGGCTGGCCGGTGCGGGCGTGCTGCTCGATCTCGCCCTTGGTCGGCGCTTTGCGCTCGGCCTCGATGCTCGGGGCCACCCGTTGCAGGCCGTAATCCCGTTCGATCTCTCGCATGATGGTTTCCTGCCGCTTGTAGTCCTGCCCGTCGCTGACCACCTCGCCGGCGTGGGTGATGCGGTTCGCCAAGATGTGGATGTGCTCGTGCTCGGTGTCGGTGTGCCGGGTGATGACGAACTGGTTGTCCTTGAAGCCCATCCCGCGCAAATAACGCTGCCCGACTTCCCGCCACTGCTCATCCGTAAGCTTTTCGCCGGGGGCGGCGGATAGCGAAACATGCATAACTGCCTTGCCCAAGTTCGGGCGAAGCTTGCGAATCTCGCCAAATTCTGCGGCGAGTTCTCGCGGGTTTTGCCCGGCCATGTTGCTATCAATGACGCGGCCCTTCTCTTTCGTGAGGTCGTATTCCAGCGCCCCACGGAAGCCGCGGCCCTTGACCATCTTGGCAATCATTCGCCGCCACCCGCGCCAATGAGGGCCAGCCGAAGCCGCCCGACTTCACCGGCCAGCCGCTGCAAAAGCGCGTCGGCAACGGTGACGGGGCGGCCTTCGTTCGCCAGCCGGGTTAGCTGGTTGAGGTTGGCCGCGAGTCTCGCCAGTTCGGCGTACTGCTCGCGGTTGATGGGCGGGACTGGTGGCGACGGTAGGCGTCGGGATAGCGCCGCTTCCCGCAGCCACTGTGCCGGGGTCATGCCCATCTGATCGGCCTTGGCCCGGAGTGCGGCGTATTCCTCCGCCGACACCCGGACGCCAATGGTCGAGGCGCGCACGGCGGAGGGGTCGCCCTTGGGGCGGCCTCCTCTGCCTTTGCGCGGTGGGGTTGTTTCTGCCGTCATGAACGAGCCTCCAACGAGTGAATGCGGCGGGCGGTGCCGACCGAAGGGAGCGCCGCCGGGGTGCAGGGGCGCAGCCCATGCCAAGCCGTTTGAGCGAAGCGAAAACATGGCTTGCTTCTAACCAACTACGCCACCGATAACCACATCATACGCCAGTCGATGCGGGGGGAAAAACGGCGGGGACAGGATCTGCCTTCCGCAGCGCCTCAAGCTGCCCGGCAAGTCGTGCGGCCTGCTCGCGGGCCTCTGCTGCCACCTTGCGAGCCTCGTCACGCTCGGCCTGCGCCTGCCGGGTTTCCTGCGCTGCTGCGGCGCGGGCGGTGTCGTGGGCCTGTGCAGCCTTGGCGGCCTGCTGCTCGATCTGCTCGGCGCGGGCCTCTGCGCGGCTCACACGGTCGGCGCACGCCTCCAGCTTGGCGGCCAGCACGGCGGCCTGTTGTTCGGCGGCGGTGCGGCCCTGCTGTGCCTCGGCCAATGCGGCGCGTAGGCGCACAAGCTCGGCGGCCTGCTCGCTCACGCGCTCGGCCTGCGCCTCGATCTTGTGCCGGGCGGTTGCCACCTCCAGCCGCGCAGACTCTGCCGCCTGCTGCTCGCGCTCGATGCGCTGCTGCGCCTCGGCCAAGTCGGCGGCCTGCTGGGCGGCTTTGCCTGCCAGCGTGTCGCGCTCAGTGGTCAGCACGGCCACCTGCTCGGCCAGCTCGTCGCGTTCGTCTTCCAGCACCTCGCCAGCGGCGGCCAGTTCGGCGGCCTCCGCCTGCGCCTGCACCAGACGGCCCTCGATCTCGCCGCGTGCCCGCGATGCGGCCCGCTCGATCTCGGCGGCAATGGCAGCGGTCAGCGCCTGCGGCAGTTCCGGCGCAGCGGCGGCGGCCACCGGGCGAGCCTCACGCCACGCGGCCAGATGCTTGTGGATGGTGTTCGGGCTGCCGGTGTCGCCCAACCGCTCCCGCACCGCCCGGATGGTCGGCTGCTGACCCTCGCCTGCCAGCGCATCAGCGACGGCGGCGACCTGCTCAAAAGTGATGCCCTGACGTGCCATGATCGTTGCTCCTTTCGTACCGTATCGGTGTAAATCGTATCAATACAGATATGATACGCAATACAGATACGATACGCAAGCGGTTTTCGTAACGTACCGCTGCCCGGTCGGCTGCTCGTTTTTGGTGAAACACCGTGCTGACGCCTCGCCTTCGGCTCGTTGTCGGCCAGCCGTCGAACGAAAAGCGGAGCTTTCCGCCCGCCGCCCGGCTCCGGCCAGAAACGGGCCTACAGCGCGTTTTGAGAAGGTAAGAAAGGGGGCAGGCAGGGCCACGTCGAGAAAACGCCGCCACGGGCCGCCTACTAGTGGAGAGGGGGTCAAGCGAACCGTGGAATAAAGGGGGTAGCCCGTAGGGGGGCACCGTTGATGCCGCGAAAGTCGCTTGATGCCCTCGGAGCGCCCCAGCCTGAGCGAGTGGGGGCAGGACGAAGGGCGAAGACCGCCACCCTGCCCCCCGAGCCTCACGGCGGCGAGTGGCCCCCGGCAGGGCCGCCGGAGGCATCTTGCAAACACGATCAAGGCGACAGCCGTTTGACCGCATCCACAAATGACAATCTGAACAGGTGCATGGCCAGGTCGATGGCACCGCCGCCCTGCTCTTTCCGCGTGTCGTACCACTTCGGCCCGGTCGCCAGTAGCTCAACACCGCCGCCACCAATGGACACATTCAGCCGCACCGTAGCCTTGTCCTTCACCGGCACAAAGCCAGGATCACGTTTCCAGTACAGGCCCAGCCGGTCTAGCGTTTCCTGCACCGTCATTGCCCGCAACGAATCCAGCAGCGCGGGCGGAAAGGATCGACGGGCGCGACTCATGACAGCCACCCGAGGAACTGGACGAGGGGGCCGCGCCGTTCAGGCGCT
>NZ_AGUF01000096.1 GCF_000236785.1 Achromobacter arsenitoxydans SY8
GCACCCTTCCAAAATCCCCATTCAAATCAGGGTATTAGCGAAAACCGCGGCGGCTGGCGGAGCGCCGCGCCGCGCCAGCCGCCGCGGTTTCGGATTCTTCCGTACGCATGCATGCTTGCACCTTCAGCGGCACGCCGACAGACGCGCCCGACACGGCGCCGCGCATCCGATCCGCGGCAACAAGCACACCTGGAGTTTCATAACGTGAGTAACGCATCCCCCTCCCGCAAGATGGGCCTGGCCGTCGCCCAGATGGGCGCCGTCAATCTTGCCGACACCCGCGCGGCGGTCGTGCGCCGACTGGTCGAGATGATGCGCGAGGCCGCGGCCCGCAAGGCGGAGTTCGTGGTGTTTCCCGAACTGGCGCTGACGACGTTCTTTCCGCGCTATTGGATGGAAGACGCCGAGGCGGTGGAACGCTACTTCGAAAAGTCCATGCCCAACGCCGACGTGCAGCCGCTGTTCGACACCGCACGCGAGCTTGGCGTCGGCTTCTACCTGGGCTATGCCGAGCTGACGCCGGAAGGCCGCCAGTTCAATACCGCCATCCTGGTGGACCGCAGCGCGAAGATCATCGGCAAGTACCGCAAGATCCATCTGCCCGGCCACTCAGACCACAAGGTCGACGCGCCCTTCCAGCACCTGGAAAAGAAATTCTTCGAAGTCGGCGACCTGGGCTTCGGCGTCTGGGAGACCAACGACGTCAAGATCGGCATGTGCCTGTGCAACGACCGCCGCTGGCCCGAGACCTACCGCGTCATGTCGCTGCAAAGCGCCGAACTGATCGTGCTGGGCTACAACACGCCGTCCCTGAACATCCACTGGGACGAGCCCGCGCACCTGCGCACCACGACGCACGAGATCGTGCTGCAGGCCAGCGCCTACCAGAACGCGGTATGGGTCGGCGCCGCCGCCAAGTGCGGCCATGAAGACGGCCACCACATGATCGGCAGTTCGATGATCGTGGCGCCGTCGGGTGAAATCGTGGCCCGCGCCAGCGGCGAGGAAGACGAAGTGATCACGGCGCGCATCGACCTGGGCATGGGCCAGACCTTCCGCGACCACGTCTTCAACTTTGCCAAGCACCGCAGCCCGCAGCACTACAAGCTGATCGTCGAGCGCACCGGCGCCGGCGAACCGCTGCCCGTGGCGAAAGTCGACTAGGAACGGTCGATGATTGCCCGCGTCATCGCGGGCATTTCCTTTTTGACGACGTGCGCAAATTGATTCAGGAAGGCCTTGGCGACGGAGGGCGGCGGCTCGGTCCGGGAATGGGACACATGCACCGACAGCGCAATCGCTGGCTCGACTCGCCGCACCACCATGCCGTGCACCAGCGCATCCGACAGGCCGTACGAATCCACCAGGGCCACACCGACGCCCTGGCGCACGAACGAGCACGCCGTCTGGGACGAGCGCACCTCGATGGCGGGATCGGACTCCAGACCCATCCCGGCCCAGCCGCGGAACAGGGTTTCGCCCAGCGGGGTGTCGCGGCCATAGCCCACCAGCATCTCGCCGGCCAGCATCGCGGGTTCGATGACTTTTTCACGCGCAAGGCGATGGCCCGCGGGCAGCACGCAGACGATTTCGCCTTGCGCCAGTTCGCTGGTGACCACGTTGGGATGTTCGGGCCGGAAGGTCGATATCGCGATATCGGCATGCCCCAGCAGCAATTGCGGCAACAGGGCGTCCATGCCCAGCGGGCGGTAGCGGATGCGCACGCCCGGCTTGCGGGCGCAGAAGCGGGCGGTGGCCGCGGGGATCAGCCATTCGCCGAAACTGGGGCTGGAGACCACGCTGACCACGCCCGGGCCGTGGCCGGCCAAGCCGGCGGCCATGTCGTTCAGGCGGTTGACGCCGGCCTGGATCGACTCGACCTCCTGGAAAAGCTTGCGCGCCTCTTGGGTCGGGTGAAGTCGGCCCTTGAACCGCTCAAACAGCGCATAGCCCAGGCGCAGTTCGATCGACGCCAGCACGCGGCTGATCGCGGGCTGCGTGACGTGCAGCAGCCGGCCCGCGGCGCTGAGCGATCCCGTGACCATGATGGCGTGGAACACCTCGATCTGCCGCAGGTTCAACGGCCCGGACCGGGCCTTCGCGGGTAAATCCGACATGCTGGCTGTTTTCCTCTAGTCCGGCGATTCTACTCAACCGACTTTTCTTGCCGCGCCCGGATCGCGCCGCGCTGCTAGACTGCCTGTGGCCCTTTGATTGACCTACCCACCGCAGGCAACGATCCGATGCGCTTCATTGATACCGAACAGACCCGCAACGCCCTGTCCTTCGACAGCGTCATCCCCGCCTTGCGGGACGCGTTCCGCGGCGACGCCACCGTGCCGGCCCGCCACGTCCACGCCATCCAGTCCGGCAATGCCCACGGCACCTCATTGATCATGCCTGCCTGGAGCGACCGCGGCTACTTCGGCGTGAAGATCATCAACATCTTTCCCGAAAACACACACCAGGGCCTGCCGGGCCTGCACGCCACCTACAACCTGTACAGCGCCACCACCGGCGTGCCGATCGCGCAGGTCGACGGCGACATCGTCACCGTGTACCGCACCGCCGGCGCGGCGGCGCTGGGCGCGGACTACCTGGCCCGCGCCGACGCCAGCACGCTGCTGATCGTCGGCTCCGGCCGCATCGCCGGGCTGGTCGCGCAGGCCATGCGCACCGTGCGCCCCATTCAGCGCGTACTGGTGTGGAACCTGCGACCGGCGGGCGCCGAGGCGCTGGCGGCCCGGCTGCGCGAACAGGGCTTCGACGCCCAGGCCGCGACCGACCTGGAAGCCGCCGTCCGCCAGGCCGACATCGTCAGCTGCGCCACCCTGTCCACCGAACCGCTGATCCGGGGCGCCTGGCTGCAGCCCGGCACGCACCTGGACCTGATCGGCAGCTTCAAGCCGGAAATGCGCGAGACAGATCCCGCCTGCTTCGACGGCACCACCGTCTACGTGGACACCGACGAAGCCCCCACCAAATCCGGCGACCTGCTGTCGGCCTTCGAGGCCGGCGTGCTGACGCGCGCAGGCATCCAGGGCAACTTGCACCAGCTTGCCGCGGGGCAACGCCCCGGCCGGCGCAACGACCAGGAGATCACCGTGTTCAAGGCCGTGGGCAGCGCGCTGGAAGACCTGACGCTGGCAACGCTGGTGTATGAATCCGTCAGGGATGCGGCCGGCCCGTCCGGCGATATCCATCACCACGCGGGAGACAAACCATGACGCAGGCACGTTCCATCAGCTTGACCGAATTCGGCGGTCCGGAAGTCATCAGTTGCCGGCCAGCTCCGCGGGCAGATGCTCGCGCATGGTCTCGATGAAGCGCCGCAGGCGCGCGGGCTGGAAGCGCGACGGCGCATACACCAGATAGACGGGCAGGGCGTCCGCCCGCCACTCCGGCGCCAGATGCACCAGCCGCCCCGCCGCCAGGTCGCCGGCCATGGCCCAGGACGATCCCAGCCCCACGCCCAGGCCCAGCACGGCCGCATTGCGCAGCGCCTGCAGGCCGTCGGTGGACAGGCGCGGCTGGATGCCAAAGCGTTCCGTCCTGCCCGTGCCGCAATGCGTAAGGCTCACTTCGGTGCGGTAGAAGGTGCGCAGCGCCAGCCAGGGCAGATGCGCCAATGCCGACGGATCCTGCGGCAGGGTTCCGCCCTTGAGCAGCGCTGGCGACGCGACGACGATGCGGGGCACTTCGCCCAGCTTCACCGCGATCACCGACGGGTCTGTCACGGCGCCGACCCGGATCGCGCAATCCACGTTCTCGGCGATCAGGTCCGGCATGCGATCGTGCAGCAGCCATTCCACCCGCATGTTCGGATAGCGCTGCAGGTACTTCGCCAGCGGCGCCACGAACTGATCCTGGCCGAAAGCATGCGGCGCGACCACGCGCAGCATGCCCACGGGCTCGTCGCCCGCCCCGCGCACCTCGCTTTCGAACGACTGCCAGGTGGCGATCAGTTCCTTGCCCCGTTCGTAGCAGCGCTGCCCGTCTTCGGTCAGGCTGATGGCGTGGGTGGAGCGCAGCAGCAGCCGCACCCCCATGGTCTTCTCCAGCAATTGCAGCCGGCGGCTCACGGTGGGCTGCGTGGCGTTCATCTGGGCGGCGGCCGCCGACAGGCTGCCCGCCTCGACGATGCGCACGAACGTTTCGATGAGCAGCATGCGGTCGGTGCCGGCCGCGGCGGTCAGGGCGGAGGTGGTCATACGCCTATCGTATAACGGATGTACCCGTGGTCCGGCTACCAAATCCGGGGGTGAACGCCCAGAATTTGCCCCGTACTTGAGCCACCGGATACCCATCATGCCATCCCCCACCCCCCATACGTCCCTGTCGCGCGGCCTGGTCTTCCTGCTAGCCGTCGGCGCCGGCCTGGGCGTCGCCTCCCTCTATTACAGCCAGCCCATGCTGGGCGTCCTGGGCGCCGACATCCACGCCAGCGCCGAAACGCTCGGCTGGATTCCCACGCTGACGCAGCTGGGCTACGCCTTCGGCATCCTGATGCTGGCGCCGCTGGGCGACCGCTACGACCGCAAGCGCATCATCCTGGTCAAGGCCGCGGTGCTGAGCGTGGCGCTGCTGCTGGCCGGCATGTCGCCCACCATCGGCCTGCTGCTGGCCGCCAGCTTTGCCATCGGCCTGTCGGCCACCTTGGCGCAGGACATCGTGCCGGCGGCTGCGCACCTGGCGCCGGCCGAGCAGCGCGGCAAGATCGTCGGCACCGTCATGACCGGCCTGCTGCTCGGCATCCTGCTGTCGCGCGTGGTCAGCGGTTTCGTCGCCGAGCAATTCGGCTGGCGCATGATGTTCGCGGCCGCCGCCGCCAGCATCGTGGCGCTGGGCGCGGCGCTGTGGCGCGGCCTGCCGCGCTTCGAGCCGTCGACCCGGCTGGCCTACCGCGCGCTGCTGGGTTCGCTGCTGACCCTTTGGCGCCAGCATCCCGGGCTGCGCCGCGCCGCCACGGCGCAGGCCCTGCTGTCGCTGGGCTTCAGCGCCTTCTGGTCCACGCTGGCGGTGATGCTGCACGGCGCGCCTTTCCACCTGGGCGCGGGCGCGGCCGGCGCATTCGGCCTGGCAGGCGCCGCGGGCGCCCTGGCCGCGCCGCTGGCCGGCCGCATCGCCGACACGCGGGGTCCGCTGGCGGTCGCCAGCCTGGGCGCCGGTCTGACCATGGTGTCGTTCGCCGCGATGATCTTCCTGCCGCTGCTGCCGCCGCACGCCGCGCTGTGGCTGATCGGCGGCAGCGCCGTCGGCTTCGACCTGGGCATCCAGACCTCGTTGATCGCCCACCAGAGCATCGTCTACGGCATCGACCCCGCCGCCCGCAGCCGTCTCAACGCCATCCTGATGACGGGCGTCTTCATCGGCATGGCCGCCGGCGGCGCGCTGGGCAGCCTGGCGCTGGCCCATTGGGGCTGGACCGGCGTCACCGTAACCGCGGCGGGCGCGGCGGCCGCGGCGCTGGCCCTGCGCCTGTGGCCAGGCGCGCGCCGCAACGGCCCGGCCAGCCGCTACGCCGCGTAAAACCCAGGGCCTGCCGACGCCGGCGCTAGCTGGCGCGCAGGGCCTAGACTAGCACCGACACCGCCTGCGCGTTGGTGTATTCCAGCAGTCCGTCCAAGGCGTTCTCCACGCCCACGCCGGACTGCTTATGCCCCCCGAACGGTACGTCCGGCGACATGACGTGGATATGGTTGATCCAGACCGTGCCGGTTTCCAGCCGCCGCGCGATCGACTGCGCCAGGTCCACGTCCCTGGACCAGACCGACCCGCCCAGCCCGTATTCGGTGTCGTTGGCGCGACGCACCACCTCGTCGATGTCGCGGAATTTGAGCAGCGGCAGCACCGGCCCGAAGGCCTCTTCCACCACGCTGCGCGCGTCGTCCGGCGGATTGTCCAGGATGGTGACGGGCACGAAATAACCCTTGCCTTCGGGCACCTCGCCCCCTGTAAGAAAGCGCACGCCGGTGCGGTGCGCGTCGGCAATCAGATCCTTGACCCGGTCGAACTGCGCGCGGTTCTGGATGGGGCCGAGCCCGGTGCCCGGCTGCGACCCGTCGCCTACCACCACGCTCGCCGCATAGCCCGCCAGCGCGTCGGCGAAGGCGTCGTAGATCGACTCGTGCACGTACAGGCGCTTGGTCGCCAGGCAATACTGCGACGAGTTGCGGAAGGCGCCCCAGAACAGCTTGCCGGCCGTCTCCTTCACATCGACGTCGGGCAGCACGATTGCGGCGTCGTTGCCGCCCAGTTCCAGCGTCACGCGCTTGAGCCGGCCCGAGGCGCTTTGCATCACGCGGCGGCCAGTGGCGGTAGACCCCGTGAAAGCGATCTTGTCGATACCGGGATGCTCCGTCAGCCACGGCCCCAGGCGGTCGCCGCCGCTGATCACATTCAGCACGCCTGGCGGCAGCAGGCCGCGGAACAGTTCGCCCATCTTCAGCGAGGTCAGCGGCGTGTACGGCGAGGGCTTGAGCACCACGGTATTGCCGGCCAGCAGCGCCGGCGCGATCTTCCAGATGGCGAGCGTCATCGGGAAATTCCACGGCGCAATCGCCGCGACTACGCCGATTGGCACGCGCCGGATTTCGTACCGGTGGCCCGCGCCGTCGTCGTGGCTTTCTACCGGCAGGTCGCGCGCCGCGAAGGCGCGCAGCCAGACCACGCAGCGCCCGACCTCGGCGCGCGCGTCCGCATGCGGCTTGCCCTGCTCGCGCGTCAGCAGCCGCATGAAGCCGTCGGCGTTCTGCTCAAGCCTGTCCGCCATGGCGCGCAGCGCCGCCTGACGCTCGGCAATGGGCAGGCCGCGCCACGGGCCAAAAGCGGCCCGCGCGGCCGCGACCGCGGCGTTCAGCTGGTCCAGCGAGGCGTCGGGAGCGGCGGCAATCCGTTCCTCGGTGGCGGGATTGAGCACATCAAAGGTCTGCGGCGAGGATTCCGCGCGGCCGTTCAGCGTCATCGTGTAATCGGAGTCCAGATTCGCAATCATGGTTGGGATGCCTGTAGAGGAGTGGCCGAAAGTGGACGGGAAGCCGCGCCGGAGGCCCGGCTGGCGGGTTGGGCGGAATGCGGGCCCAGCAGCAAGCGCCCCACCACGCGACCGGCGGACAGGTCGGCCAGGGCCGACTGCGCGTCGTCCAGGCAGCGGCAGTCGGTCGGAATGGCGCGCGGCTTGCGTTCGCGCACCAGCGCCATCAGCGCCTTGAGTTCTTCCAGGTTGCCGATGTAGGAGCCTTGGATGCTGATCGCACGCATGGGGATCAGCGCGGGCGACAGCGACAGTTCGCCGCCGAACAGGCCAACCAGGATCAGCTGGCCGCCCTTGGTCAGCAGGTCCATGCCCTGCTGCACGGTGCCGGCGGCGCCCACGCAATCAATCACCGCCCAGACTTCGCCCGCCGCTTGCCGGGCCTGCGCCGTGGCGTCGGCAGCGCCGGAGTCGATCGCCGCGTGCGCGCCCGCGGCCAGTGCCGCGCCACGGCGCGCGCCATCAGCTTCCAGCACCACGACCACCGGGCAGCCCAGCGCCTTGAGCAGCGTCACGCACATCAAGCCCAGGCCGCCCGCGCCGATCACCACCACGGCTTCCTCGGCCAGCACCTCGGGCGGGATCTTGCGGATGGCGCTGTACGTGGTCAGGCCCGAGCACGCATAAGGCGCGGCCTGTTCCGGACGCAGGTCGCCGATGCCGACCAGATAGCGGGCGTCGGGCGCCATGATGTGGTCGCTGTAGCCGCCCGGCCGGAAGATGCCCAGGAAGCGCGGCGCCGCGCACAGGTTCTCGCGCCCCCGCCGGCAGACCTTGCAGTCGCCGCAGCCTATCCACGGATACACCAGGTAGCGCTGGCCCGGACGGATGTCGGCCGGCGCATCGGGGCCCGCCGCCACGACCTCGCCCACGGTTTCGTGTCCCAGCGTCAACGGCAGGGAAACGCCGCGCTGTTCCATGCTGAGCCGCTTGCCGCCGCCCAGGTCGTAGCCGCCTTCCCAGGTGTGGATATCGGTGTGGCAAACGCCGGCCGCCAGCACCCGCAGCAACACCTGGCCGCCCGACGGCGCGGGCGTGGGGTGTTCCGACCGCGCCAGCGGCTGGCCGAAAGCGGTCACCTGGTAGCTGATCATTCGGCGCCTCCCGACTTGGCCAGCGCGCAGCCGCCCTTGTCCAGCGGGCGGAACGCCACGTTGCCGGGGATTACCGCCACCTGTTTGTACAGGTCCCACTCGCCCTTGGAGTCCGCCGGCTTCTTCACTTCGAACAGGTACATGTCGCGCACCACCCGGCCGTCCACCCGCAGCTTGCCGTCGCGGGTCATGAAGTCGTTGATGGGCATTTCACGCATCTTGGCCATGACGGCGTCGGCGTCCTTGGTGCCGGCGGCCTTCACCGCGTTCAGGTAGTGCATGACGGCGCCGTAGGTGCCCGCCTGCGTCATGGTGGGCTTACGGCCGACCTTGTCCTGGAACCGCTGCGACCAGGCGCGCGTGGCGTCGCTCTGGTCCCAGTAGAACGCTTCGGTCAGCAGCAGCCCCTGGCCCAGTTGCAGGCCGATGGATTTCACGTCGGACAGGAAGGCCAGCAGCGCCACGAGCCGCTGCGAGCTTCCCGGCCTGCCGATGCCGAAATCCGCCGCCTGCTTGATCGCGCTGATGACGTCGTTGCCGCCCAGCGCCAGGCCGATGATGCCGGCCTTGGAGCTTTGCGCCTGCAGCAGGTAGGAGCTGAAGTCGGGGGTGTTGAGCGGCGAGCGCACCGCGCCCAGCACCTTGCCGCCGTTGCGCTCGATGACCGCCGACGCATCGCCCTGCAGCGCATAGCCGAAGGAATAATCCGCCGTCATGAAGAACCAGTTCTTGCCGCCCTGTTCGGTCACCGCGGCGCCGGTGCCGTTGGCCAGCGCATAGGTGTCGTAGGTCCAGTGCACGGTGTAGGGCGAGCACGCTTTGCCCGTCAGCTCCGATGTGGACGCGCTGGTCACCATGACCACCTTCTTCTTTTCCCGCCCCAGCTCGCTGATAGCCAGCGCCAGCGCCGACGTGGGCAGGTCGGTGATCATGTCCACGCCGTCCTGGTCGAACCAGCGGCGCGCGGCGGCGCTGGCCACGTCGACCTTGTTCTGACCGTCGGTGAAGACCAGTTCGACCGGCTTGCCCAGCACCGAACCGCCGAAGTCCTGCACCGCCATGCGCGCGGCCTCGACCAGCCCCTTGCCGCCGATGTCCGAATACGCCGAACTCATGTCGGCCATGATGCCTATCTTCACGGGGCCCGCCGCGTTCTGCGCGTGCGCCCCGCCCGCGGCCAGGACCGCGCCCGCCAGCGCGAGCGTCAATTTGGGGATTGCCATGGACTTGTCTCCGTTGTCGGTTTACGCCGTCTATGCGGCGGTGTGCGTATTGCTCCGGGGAGCGTCCTTTTGTATCGTAGGCACGCGTTTTCGCCGTCGTCCAAAGCGACGATTTTCCAGCGGCGCACGGGTTTACCCGGACCGATGCGCGCAGAACCGCACACCTCACACAGGCAGCCCATGCGTCATTCGTTCTCGTTGGAACACGCGCTGGCCAGCGGCAAGCTCAATGCGCCTGCCGCGCATGGCGACCACATCGCCCGGCTGGACCTCTGCGAACGGATCTGCCATCCAGACGGCCCCAAGGTCGTGGTGGCGCGCGGGCCCGCCGGCTACGGCAAGACCACGCTGCTGGCGCAATGCCAGGCGCGCCTGCAGGCGCGCCCCATGCGCACGGCATGGCTGACGCTGGACCGCGCCGACAACGATCTGCCGCGTTTCCTGCGCTGCCTGATGGCCGCGCTGGGCGCGCTGGCGGAACCCGCCGGCGCCGCGGCCCGACACGATTCCGAAGACATGCTGGCGCTGGCGCTGGTCGAGGCCGTGGCGTCGCATGACGCGCCCTTTGCGCTGGTGCTCGACGAATTCGAGGCCATCACCGCCCCCGCGGTGCTGGACCTGGTGCAGGACCTGATCGGGCGCCTGCCCGCGCACGCCCGCCTGCTGATCGGCTCGCGGCACACGCCGGGACTGGCGTTGGGCCGGCTGCGCGCGGCGAACCAGGTGCTGGAGATCGACGCCGCGCAGCTGTGCTTTTCGATGGACGAGGCCAGCCGGTTTTTCGCGCGCCGACAGCCCGCGCTGACGCCGGCCGAGGTCGAACTGCTGCACCGCAAGACCGAGGGCTGGATCGCCGCCCTGTGCCTGGCGTCCGCGTCGCTGGCGCGGACGCCCTCGGCCGCCGCGTTCATCGAGCGCTTCTCCGGCAGCGATCAATCGGTCGCCGACTACCTGGCCGAGGACGTGCTGGCAAGCCAGGCGCCGGCGCTGCGCCATTTCCTGCTGCGCACCAGCATCCTCAAGCAGCTCAGCGCGCCGCTGTGCCAGGCGCTGCTGCCCGGCCTGGACTGCGCCGACCTGCTGCGCCAGCTTGAAAACGGCCATGTGCTGCTGACGCGCACCGCGGCCGACGAGCAGCACTACCGCTACCACAGCCTGTTTTCCAGCTACCTGCAGTCGCAACTGCGGGCGCAGGCGCCCGGCGACATCGCGGACCTGCACCTGGCCGCCTCGCGCTGGTACGAAGGCCAGGGCAGGCCGGTGCCGGCGATCGACCACGCCATCGACGGCGGCGACTTCGGCCGCGCGCTGGCCCTGCTGCAGACTCATGCGGAAACGCTGCTGGCCGAGGGGCGCATGCGGCTGCTGTCGCGCTGGCTGGGGCAGCTGCCCGCCGCCGTGCTGGCCACGCGCCCAGTGCTGCAGGCGATTCAAGTGTGGGCCACCTGTTTCACCCGCGGCCCCAGCGAGGCCTCCCTGCTGATGGCGGACCTGAGGCTCGCCGACAGCCGCGATCCCGCCGTGCTGGACCACGTGCGCGCGCTGCAGCCCCTGCTGCTGTCGATGATGGACCGGCAGGAAGACGCCTATGCGGCCGGCATGCCCAGCGTCGCGGCGCTGGGCGATGCGCTGTCTTTCACCGACACGGCCCTGGCCAACGCCATGGCGAACATCAGCGCCGTGCTGGGCCGCTATCACGAAGCGCGCTCGCTGCTGGACACCGCCCGGCGAGCGCAAAGCCGCAGCGCCAGCAGCTTCAACCTGATGTACTCGGAAGCGGTGGAAGGCATCATCGACCTGCAGGAAGGGCGCATGCGCCAGGCGGGCGCGCGCTTTCGCATGGCGGTGCGGTCCACGCGCAAGGGCGCCTGGGGGCAGGCCAACGGCAATGCCTGGGCCGGCGTGCTGTACGCCGCGTGGGTTTACGAGACCGGCGACCTGGCGCAGGCCGCGCGGCTGCTGCAGGTCTATGTGCCGCTGGGCCGCGACGTGGGACTGCCGGACCACCTGATCCTCGGCTACCTGATGCAGGCGCGTGTGGCGTTTTACGAAGGCGATCCCGAACAGACCTTCTACCTGCTAGGCGAACTGGAATATCTGGGCCATCAGCGCCGGCTGCCGCGCATCGCGGCCAGCGCGCGTGTGGAACGCGCGCGCGTACTGCTCATGCAGGGCCATCCGCGGGCCGCGCACGACGAACTGAACCGCGCGGATGACCCCGACCTATGGCGGCGCGTGGAAGCCCTGCGCCTGCCCGCCAACGACCTGCTGTATCCGCGCCTGGGGCGGCTGCGCTGCCAGGCCTACGAAGGCGATCCCGGCGCCGCGCTGCGCGAATTGGACCCGGACATCGCCAGGGCGCTGGCGGCACAGCGCGTGCGGCGCGCCTACAAACTGCAGCTGTTCCGGGCAGTCGCGCTTGCGCGCATGGGCGACGACGCCGGCGCGTCTGCGCAATTGGGGCCGCTATTGCTGGCAGCGCAGTCCGAAGGCCTGTGTCGCGTGCTGGTCGACGAGGGCGCGTCGCTGGCGGGACTGCTCCGGCGCCATGCGGCCAGCGAGGCCGGCCGCGCCTGGCTGGCCGGCGATGCCGCGCGGGACTGGTGGCAACGCTACACGGAACAGGCCGGCGCCGGCCCGCTGGCGCCGGAACCCGCCCCGGCCGTCGCGGCCGCCAGCGCCGATGCGCTGACGCCCAAGGAACTCCGGGTGCTGCGGCTGCTGGCCGAAGGCCACTCCAACAGCGCCATCGCGCGGCAGCTATACGTTTCCGAAAGCACCGTACGCACGCACCTGCGCCATCTGAACGTCAAGCTCGGCGCCGACAGCCGCACCCAGGCGGTGGCGCGGGCACGCCACGCCGGCCTGCTATGAAGCGGCGCGGCCGATCGCGGCCCGGCCTGACGCGGCTCGGCCTAACGCGGCGCGGCCTGACGCGGCCCGGCCAATCCGCTGTTACTCTTGCGGGTTGATCTGGTCCGCGGTGATGATCTCCGCCACCAGCACCTGTCCGGGGCCGTCCAGGTAATACTCTTCCTTGGCCGGCTCGCGCAGCTTCATGTAGGCGTCTTCGCCGATCTGCATGGTGTGGCCCGCGGCCAGCTGGGCGCCGCTTTCCAGCATGTAGCTCATGATGTTGTTGAACATGTTCGAGTAGTACTCGCCCTGGTCGTGGCCGCTGGCCAGCGCGGCAAAGTCGGGCAACCCGAACGCGTCCGCGCCGTAGGTGCGCATCCAGACCCCCTGCACGCCCTCGACGTCGTATTTCACGAAGCCGCAATACAGCATGTTCAGCGGCAGGGTGCGCAGCAGGTCCATGCTTTCCTCGCCCAGCGAATCCGCCGCGAACACCCCCGCCGGCAGCGAAGTGTGCGCATGCTCGTTCAGCACCGCCATCGCCTTGAAGCCCGTCAGCGCGCCGGCCACCGCGGCCAGCGCCACGTACTGCTCCAGCGGATCCGTCTCGTGGCCCGCGTAGTACAGGATGATGTGGCTGGCGTGGCCGCGGATCTCGTCCTTCACCGGGCCGGGATAATGGGCCGGCGCCACGCAGGTTTCCAGCGCATCCTTCGGATAGGGCGCATCGAAGCCCACCAGCCGCACGACGTGCTTGTCCCAGCCGGCCAGACCAAAAAACTCGGGCAGATCCGGCGCGATCTCGGCGCGCGCCTGGCCCATCGACGGGTGGTAGGCGCGCAGCGCGGCGGTCAGCGCCGCCTCGGTGATCGCCAGCGGCGCTGCGAACAGGACCTGCAGGCTCAGCGGCTGATCAATATCGGGGTTGGCCGCCAGGGCCGTCGTATCCGTGGATTCTTCCTTGCGGCCAAAGAAACGGGAAAAAATGCTCATGGGTGTCCGGTAAAGGGAATAAAACGGGGACAGTATAAGGTCCCGCCCGGCGCGCGGCCGTCCCGGTCTTCTCAGGACACTGCGCCTATTCTGCGAAGCCGTCCGGCCCCACCGCCTCGACCAGGTAATCAATGAAGGACTTGATGCGCGCAGAGATCGCCGTGTTGCGGTAGTAGACCGCGTTGATCGGCTGCCGCACCTCCAGGGTCTGCTTCACGAACAGGGGCTGCAGTGTGCCGGCCTTGCGGTCGGCACGCGTCATGAAATCCGACAGGCAGACGATGCCCCCGTCGTTGAGCGCCAGCTGACGCAAGGTTTCGCCGCTGTAAGACCGGATCTGCGGCTTGATGTGCAGCGGCTGACCATCGGCGTCGAGCAGCGGCCATTCGTTCAGCGCTTCCAGCTGGCTGAACCCCAGCAGCACATGCGACGCCAGGTCGGCCACGCGCCGGGGCTTGCCATGCTGAGCCAGGTAACCGGGACTGGCCAGCACCCGCACCCGGCTGCTGCCCAGCGGCACCGCATGCAGCGACGAATCCTTCAGGCGCCCGATGCGGATGGCCAGGTCGGTGCGCCGCTCCAGCAGATCAATGTTGCCTTCATTGCTGTTGAGCTCCAGCTCCACCTGCGGATAGCGCTTGCGGTAGCCCGGCACCAGCGGCGCGATCACATGCAGCATGAACGGCGAAGCCGCATCCACGCGCAGCAGCCCGGCCGGCTGGTTGCGGCGCAGGCGCATGAGTTCTTCGGCCTCTTCCACCGACGCAATGATGCGCCGCGCCTGCTCCAGGTACGCCTTGCCCTCTTCGGTCAGTTCCAGGCGCCGGGTCGTGCGCCGCATCAGCGTGGTCTGCAGCTTTTCCTCCAGCCGGCTCATGGTCCGGCTAGTGGCCGAGATGGTCTGGCCCAGCACATCGGCAGCGGCAGTGATCGACCCGCTGTCCACGATGGCAATGAAGACCTGCATTTCGTCGAGGGTGGTTTTCATACTTGAATTTATATCAAAAGTATTTCGCCAATACTCGGCTTTTTCATCAAGTATCCGGCAGGCACACTACGTCCATCCCCAGACACCATGCGTCTGGCTCCGCATATCCACCAGGAGTTTTACATGAGCATCCCCGCCTTTGGCGTCGGCACCTTCCGCCTGCAGGGTCAGGTCGTCATCGACTCGGTGCGCAACGCGCTGGACGTCGGCTACCGCGCCATCGACACCGCCCAGATCTACGAAAACGAGGCCGACGTCGGCCAGGCCATCGCCGAATCGGGCGTGGCGCGTGAAGACCTGTTCCTTACCACCAAGATCTGGGTGCCCAACTATGCGAAGGACAAGCTGGCGCCGAGCCTGAAGGACAGCCTGGCCAGGCTGCGCATCGACTACGTGGACCTGACCCTGATCCACTGGCCCGCGCCGGACAACGGCGTGTCCGTCGACGAGTTCATGACTGCGCTGGCCGACGCCAAGGCGCAAGGCCTGACCCGCCAGATCGGCATCTCGAACTTCCCCATCGCCCAAACCCGAGCCGCCATCGCCGCCGTGGGCCGCGAGCAGATCGCCACCAACCAGATCGAACTTAGCCCTTATCTGCAGAACCACAAGCTGGTCGCTTTCCTGAAGGACCAGGGCATCCACGTCACGTCCTACATGACGCTGGCCTACGGCAAGGTGCTGAAGGACCCGGTCATCGGCCAGATCGCCCAGCGACATGAAGCCACGCCCGCGCAGGTCGCGCTGGCCTGGGCGCTGCAGCTGGGCTATGCCGTGATTCCGTCGTCGACCAAACGCGAAAACCTGGCCAGCAACCTGCTCGCGCAGCAACTGCGCCTGACCGATGAAGACATGGCGCAGATCGCCGCGCTGGAACGCCATGGCCGCGAAGTCAGCCCGCAAGGCCTGGCGGCCGAGTGGGACTGAGGGCAAGGCGTACACACGCAGCCCACCGCCTACAGCCCGATCGTGTAGCCCCCATTGACGGACAAGTGCTGACCGGTGACATAAGAAGCAGCGTCCGAAAGCAGGAAGCACACCGGTCGGACGACCTCGTCGGCCTCTCCCCACCGTCCCAGCGGAATCTGGGCAAGATAGTTATCGCGGAATTTTTCGCCGCGTATGGTTTCGGTCATGGGTGTTTCCACCACGCCAAAGCCCACCGTGTTGACGCGGATGCCATATCTTGCCCATTCGCGCGCCGCACACATCGTGAGGCCCAGGACGCCTGCCTTGGCCGCGCCGTAATTGATCTGCCCGATGGTGCCACGCCGGCCCGCGTCGGACGAGATATTCACGATGGAACCCGCAGCGTCGCCGCCTGACCTGGCGCTAGCCAGCAGGTGTCGGCCCAGGGCCTGGAGGAAAAAAAAGGCTCCCGTAAGGTGAACGTCGATCACCTGTTGCCAGTCGGCCGCCGACATTTTTTCGATCATGGCCGTGCGCGTGACACCCGCGTTGTTGACCAAGGCGTTTACCCCGCCAAACGCCTCTACGCCCGCATCTATCGCTTGCGAGGCCAAAGCCGGGTCAGCCACATTGCCCACCACCGTTACGCATCGCTCGGAGCCCAATGACTCGCGCAACGCCGCCAAGGCCTCGGCATTGAGATCAACGGCCACCACGCGGCCGCCCAGATCCGCAATTGCGGTGGCCAGTGCGCGGCCGATGCCCTGGCCGGCCCCCGTGACAATAACTTTTTGATCTTGCAGTGAGACCAAGTTCTTTTGCATGAGATTACGCCCCAGTGTGTATTCAAATCGCTTCTGCGGTGCCCGGAACCAGTGTGGCCTGACTGGATAGTTGGGATGCGCGGTTATTTCCCTTCCTGCGGCCATTGATACAGGGGAGGCAGCTTTTCCATGAAGCGGCGCGCAGCCTCTTGGTGAAACTGACTTTCACGGCACAGCGACTGCGCCATGGCCTCCTGCATGTAGACAGTCTTGCGGTCGGACTCAAAGGCGCGATTCATCACCGATTTCATGATGCCCAACGCGCCGGCGGGCGCGTGTTCGAATCGCGCGGCGAAGTCCAGGGCCGCGTCCAGCACCGGCCGCTCCATTTCTATCTGGTGCGCGATTCCCAGCGTGAGCGCCTCTTCCGCACTCACGACGCGAGCCGAGAACGCGAGCGCCTTGGCCCGCGCCAGGCCCACGGCGCGCGGCAGCAAGTACATTCCGCCCAGGTCTGGCACGTATCCGATCCGCGCAAAAACGGCACAGAACGTGGCGCCAGGGGAGGCCAGCACGAAGTCGGCAGCCAGCGCCAATGAAAGTCCCGCGCCATAGGCTACGCCCTCTACGGCAGCGATGACCGGCTTTTCCAGGTCGACCAAGTCATCGAACCAGCGCTGCATGCCGGTGATGCGGCTGCGGCCCTCGAAGACGTCGGTATTTCCCTGCCCCGCGGCCATTGCACGCAGATCACCTCCGGCGCAGAAATGCCCTCCTGAGCCCGTAAGCACGACCGCGCGGATAGTCTCGTCGTCCCGCAGCTTGGGCAGGGTTTCAGCCAGCGCGTTGCGCAAGTCCAGGCTCAGGGCGTTACGCGCCTCGGGCCGGTTCAGCGTGAGCACGGCGCAAGCGCCCACGCGGGTTAATTCAAGTACGGACATCATCCCTCCTGGTGAACGTTGGCGCACCACCGGCTCCGAAGCCACGGGCGGCGCCGGTGGCGGGCGACTAGTAACGGATCTGCATCAGCCACTGGGCCACGAAATCCCTGAGGTCGGCAATCGAATCGAAGCTTTTCTTCTCCATGCCGGTCAATCCGCCTTCACGCCAAGCGACTTTGCCAGGGGCATCCATTGCTTGCGTTCGCCATCAATGAACTGGGCGAACTGCTGCTGCGATCCAGGCATGGGCTGCGCACCGATGCGCCGCAATTTCTCCACAAGCTCCGGCTTTTTCAACGCCTCGTTGATCGCCTGGTTCATGGCGTCAATGGCGGGCTGCGGCGTGCCCGCGCGCGCCATCACGCCGAACCAGGCTGCGGCTTCGAGTCCCGGGTACCCTAGCTCCTTGGCGGTAGGCACGTCGGGCAACTGAGGGAATCGCTGATTGTCCAGAATGGCCAAGGGCACGATGCGTCCGGCCTTCGCCTGCTGCATGCACGAAGGCAGGGCGTCGAACATGATGTCGATGTTCCCTCCCATCATGCTGACAATCGCCGGCGCGCTGCCCGCGAACGGCACATGCGTCACTTTGAAGCCCATTTTGTTGACCGCATACTCGCCCGCCAGGTGCGTAATGTTGCCGCTGCTGGCCGACCCCATGGTGAGCTTGCCGTCCTCCTTCCGGCCCTGCGCGATCAGCGCAGGAACATCCTTGACGCCCAGTTCTTTCTGAGTCACCAGCAACAGCGGCGCCTTGCCCATGCCCGCCACAGGAATGAAATCCTTGACCGGGTCGTAAGACATTTTGGAGTAAATGGCCTGGTTGATCACGATGGGCGCATTCGCGCCCACGTAGAAGATGGAGCCGTCGGGCGCGGCCTGCAGCACAGCCTCGGCGGCGATCATGCCGGCTGCGCCGCCCTTGTTCTCGACGACGATGGGTATACCCAGGACGGCCGAAGCATCGTTAGCCACCAGCCGCGTGATTTGATCGGCCGCGCCCCCGGCGGGATACGGAACGACGTAGCGGATGGAGGACGGTTTGGCCTGTGCAAGGCCGCCTGCGCAGCAGGCCGCCAGGCCTAATGCCAAAACACTTTTGAAAAGGGAGCGACGCGGCATGGATTTGTCTCCTGTATTTTTATGGCAAGAAGAATGAGCCGCCTAAGCCGTCGTCGCGTCAAATTGCTCCAGCAGCGCGAAGCTCGGCAATCCGCTCCGGCGGCAGCTCAAGAAGCTCGGACAGCACACGATCGGTATGCTCTCCGAGTAACGGCGCGGAGCGGCCGTATTGGATCGGTGTTTCGGACATGCGGATCGGGCTGGCGACCGCCGGCGCCTCCACGCCGGCGCCATGCGGCAACGTGAGCCGCATCCCCCGGTGCCGGACCTGAGGGTCTTCAAACACCTGCTTCATGTTGTAGATCGGCCCGCAGGGCACATTCGCCGCCTCCATGCGTTCCACCCACTCCTGCATGGTGCGCGCCAGCATGGCTTGCGCGATCTCCGGTATCAGCGCGTCGCGATTGCGGTTGCGCTGGCCCGGCGTGGCGTAACGCTCGTCGGTGGCCAGGTCTTCCCGCCCAATAACGCGGCAAAAGGCGCGAAACTGGCTATCGTTGCCCACGGCGACGATCACGTTGCCCTCTTTGCAGCGAAAAACCTGGTAGGGAACCATGTTCGAATGCGCGTTTCCCATGCGGCTCGGAATCTTGCCTGACAGGAAATGATTGATAGCCTGGTACGAGCTGATGCTCACTACGCAGTCAAGCAGCGACATGTCGATGTACTGCCCCTGCCCGCTGACGTTGCGGTGCTCCAGCGCAGCCAATATGGCGGTCGTGGCATACATGCCGGTAAGCAAATCGCTGATTGCAATACCGACCTTCATGGGCTCATCGCCAGGAGAGTTCTCCGGCTGGCCGGTGATGCTCATCAACCCGCCCATGCCTTGGAACACGAAGTCATAGCCGGGAAGCGCTGCATAGGGCCCGTCCTGCCCGAAGCCAGTAATAGAGCAATACACCAGACGCGGATTGACGGTCTTCAGGCTCTCGTAATCCAGCCCATAGCGAGCCAGCGTCCCCACCTTGTAGTTCTCCACCACGACATCCGCCTGAGCCGCCAGCTTGCGGATCAACGCCTGGCCATCCGGGTTGGCAAGGTCGACAGTGATGGATTTCTTGCCTCGATTGGCCGCCAGAAAGTATGAGGAATCGGTTGTTTCGCAATCCTGCCCGTCCTTCAGGAACGGGGGGCCCCATGCT
>NZ_AGUF01000095.1 GCF_000236785.1 Achromobacter arsenitoxydans SY8
TGAAAACCCCGGAAAAAAATCACTTTTCGCCGTTTCGCAAAACGCGGGGCGTGCACGGCACACCCGGATGCGCACCCAAGCAACTGATAAATAAAGAGAACCCGGCGGCACGACAAGAGTTGGCACGGCTTTTGCATTAAGGCCCATGTCATCCCCGATGGCATCGTGGCCCAAGCGGCCATTTCGTCAACGACTCAAAGGAAGCAGCCAATGCCGACTCCCCGCCACGCCGCTGATGTACCTGGCGCTGGCCTCCGGCGAGGTGCTGCCGGAAGTGGAAGTGAAGTGGTACCGCACCTCGATCGAGGGCAAGCAAGAGCACCTGGACCCATGCCATCGCCGGCACCGAGGCCTTGGAGCCTGCCATGCCCAAACAATTCTATTTGCGCTTCCCCTTCGACCTCATCGGCAGTGGGGCGCACGACGCATTCGAGGTCAACGAGTCCGAAACTGCACGAAGCGCTGGTTTGGCGCAAACCATAGGTCGTCTCGGCATTGCACCATGTCACACGACGACGAGGATTTGAAATGATGCGCCTCCTGAAACTCGGCATCCCTTTGCTATTCGCTCTACTGACGGCTTGCGATAGCGGATCTGCCAAGGAAGATATGGTGCCCGTATCACTTACGGGCATTGACCATTTGGCCGACCACCTGAGCGTGCAGGATTTTGGGGTGAACGGCACGGGCGGATTCCAGGCGGGTAAAGGCGGCAGCGTCGTTTGCTGCGTCAGCCTGCCTAGGAAATGGCGTCCGGACCTGACTGTCGTGGTGCGCTGGCACATAACCAATTGGCAAGGGTGCGACTGGGAAAGCTATGAGCGCCGAGTACCGGTGGACCGCTATGACAAAG
>NZ_AGUF01000094.1 GCF_000236785.1 Achromobacter arsenitoxydans SY8
TCGCATCTGTACGGCTTCCAGACCGCCGGCGACTGCCCGCTTCCCCATGGCCAGAGGCGAAGGCGCATACGCTGCCCGCAACGGCAGAATCGGAAAACCTATGCGCTCGCAAGCGTTGCAGTCTCCGGTGGGGTTGGGCACGGCGTGGTGCAGGACTCTGCTAAGCAATTGGCTGGTGTTCATGAGTAGTTTGCTGCTTGCGGCAAGGAGGCAAAAATATCTTTCCAGTCGGCGGCGTCGTAGCGTTCGTAGCGGCCGCGCTGAAGGGCCAGGTCCTGGCCGAAGTCCTCGGCGGGATTGGCGCAGGCCAGTTCCATCGAAAGCAGACAGGTCAGGGACAGCGCTTCGCGCAGTTCGAACTCGATGACCTCGAGTGCGGATAGTCACGCCTGTGAACAGGCGTCCGTCTGAATTAATGGATTGCAATGGACGCGCGTGGATTTAGCGCTCAATCCTGCGCAATCGTTGGCTTCTCGTATACAGGACCAGTCCCGATCTATCGAGCAATTGCTAGGACTTGTCCTAATAGCCTTGGAGGGGGGCATCAGCGCGCACGACAGGCACAGACTCTGGCAGCCGGTATGATGCGAGCCCCGAGGAAAAATCGACTTACCTCTCACTGATGGAGCACCTCCGCATGTCCGACACTTCCACGCCCTTCGACGTCCAGGCCTTCATCGCCCAGAGCATGGAAGGCATGCAGGCCGCCACCTCGGCCCACTGCGCCGCCTGGCACCTGGACGACGCCGAGCAGTGGTCCGTGGACATGGACAGCGGCCTGATCGTGTTCCAGCTTCCTGGCGGCATCGTCGCCAGCGCGCCGGTGCAGATCGTCGGCACGTCCAACAGCGAGGACGGCAGCTTCCTGTGGGGTTGGGACCACCCTTCCGTGCCGGCCGAACTGTCCGAGCACGCGCAACTGGCCCTGGCCTTCGGGCGCGCCCACGGCCTGGCGGCCTACACCACGCGCAAGGTTGCCTGCGACGACGCCCTGGCTTGGGAGTTCGCCGCGGTGGCGATGCGCCTGGGTGAAGCCAGCGGCACGTACCGCGCCCAGGCGTCGGACACCGCGCACGTGTGGATGACGTTCGGGCAAGTGACGCTGTCGTCCGCCCCGGCGGACGCCGCATAACTGCGACGCGCCCCGGCGGCAAACCGGGGCGCGTTGCTGTTCAGACCTTCTTTAACGGTACAGCACCGTCGGCAGCCACATGCCGATCTCCGGGAACACATACAGCAGGAAGATCGCGACGACCTGGATCCCCATGAAAGGCATCATGCCCAGGAAGATCTGGTTCAGCGTCACGTGCGGCGGCGACACGCCCTTCAGGTAGAAGGCCGACATGGCCACCGGCGGCGACAGGAACGCGGTCTGCAGGTTCAGCGCCACCAGCAGCCCGAAAAACAGCGGATCTATGCCGAAGGTGTTGAGCAGCGGCACGAAGATCGGCATGAAGATCACGATGATCTCGGTCCACTCCAGCGGCCAGCCCAAGAGGAAGATGATGATCTGCGCCAGCAGCAGGAACTGGATCTGGGTCAGGCCCAGCGACAGCACCCATTCCTCGATGATGCGCTGCCCGCCCAGCAGCGCGAAAGCCGCCGAGAAGATCGAAGACCCCACGAACAGCCAGCACACCATGGCGCTGGTCTTGGCCGTCAGGAATACCGATTCGCGCAGCACCGGCAGGTTCAGCCGCCGGTACGCCAGCGCCAGCAGCGCGCCGCCCATCGCGCCCATCGCCGCGGCCTCGCTGGGGGTGGCCAGCCCGAAGCCGATCGACCCCAGCACGGCGGCGATCATTACCGCCAGGGGAAAGAACGACGCCATGAGCATCTTGAAGATTTCCAGGCGCGCCCAGGTCAGCGCCGCGTAGAACACCGCGAGCATCACCACGCAGACGGCCGCGAAAATCCAGAAGCCCGTGGGCGCGGCGATGCTGTCGGCCGCCGCCGGGGCCTCCTGCGGCGGTGCCGCGGCTGCGGCGGGCGGCTGCGCCGCGGGCGTGCCTGGCGGCTCGCTCAGGCCGGATCCCGGCGCGGGGTCGCTGGAAGGCGGCTCGGCCAGCTCGTTCGACGGCGGTTCCGCCAGGCCGCCGGAAGGCGGCTCGCTCAAACCCGAATCGAACTCGGCCGAACCCAGTTGCAGCTCGGCGGGGATCTCGTACTCCACGACCGGCCGCGTCAGCGCATGGTGCACCACCGCCAGCATCAGCAGGGTCACCACCAGCGGCGTCAGCGCCGTGGCCATGTTCCGCGCCAGATAGCCGAACGACACCGCGCTGTTGCGCCTGCCCTTGAACATCGCGCCCAGCATGCCGGACACGGCCCGCGTGTATCCGCCCGCGGCCATCGCCGCCGACTCGGCCGACAGCGGAACGCCGCGCTCTTCCTTGGGCAGCGGCGGCGCCATGTCGGGCCGCAGCTTGGCCACGATGATCACGTAGAGCATGTACAGGATGGCCAGCAGGATGCCGGGAAACAGCGCGCCCGCATAAAGCTGCACCACCGAAACGCCTGTGGTGGCGCCGTACACGATCAGCATCACCGACGGCGGCAACAAGATGCCCAGGCACCCGCCCGCCGTGATGGAGCCGGCCGTCAGCCGCACGCTGTAGCCCGCCTTCAGCATCGCCGGCATCGCCAGCAGACCCATCAGCGTCACCACCGCCCCGACGATCCCCGTGGCAGTCGCGAAGATCGCGCAGGTCGCCAGCGTGGCCACCGCCAGGGCGCCCGGCAGGCGCGCCAGCGCCAGGTGCATCGACCTGAACAGTTTCTCGATCAGGTTGGCGCGTTCGACCAGATAGCCCATGAACACGAACAGCGGAATCGAGATCAGCGAATCGTTCGTCATCGTGGCGTACGTGCGCTGCACCATCAGGTCCAGCGTCTGTCCGATAGAACGCCCCGGATCCGAACTCTGCAGGTAGTACGCAAGAAACGTGAAGAGCACCCCCATGCCCATCAGGGTGAACGCCGTCGGAAACCCCAGCATGATCGCCACGACGATCAGCGCCAGCATCAGCAACCCGATGTGGCCGGTGGTGAGGTGGTCCCACGGCGTCAGGAACGCGATCATCAGGAGCACCAGCGCAATGCACGACAGGCCGAACCACAATGCCTTGTGGATTTTCATCGCTGGGCTCCTCCGGAATTGACGTAGCGGTCGAGCTTGGCGATGTCTTCGTCGTTCACATGCACCATCTTCTTGAGCTTGTCGACGTCCACTTCCTCAACGTCCTCTTCGCGCGACGGCCAGGCGCCCTGCTTCAGGCACAGGATGCAGCGCAGCACCTCGGCCACGCCCTGCAGCAGCAGAACCGCGCCCGCGGCTGGAATGAAGGCCTTGAACGGATAGATTGGCGGCCCGTTGGCCATCAGCGACGAATGCTCGCGGATGGCGATGGAATAGCCGGCGTAGTACCAGCCGGCCCACACCAGCGCGATCACGCCGGGAAAGAAGAAGACGATGAACAGCAGCAGGTCCAGCCCGGCCTGCACCCGCGGCGGCAGGAATCCGTAGAGGATGTCGCCGCGCACATGCCCGTTCTTGGCCAGCGTGTAGGCGCCCGCCATCATGAACAGGATGCCGTAATACATCATCTGCAGGTCGAATGCCCAGGCGCTGGGCTGGTTCAGTATGTAGCGCGCCGCCACCTCCCAGCACACGTGCAGCGTCAGCACCACGATCAACCAGGCGAAGGTCTTGCCGACAAAGGTGGAAATACGGTCTATGAAGCGTACGATTCGGATCATCAGAGGCCCTTGCGCATAGCGAAGCGCCGCGCGCCGGCTGTGCGGCGCGCGGATATTGCGAAAGAGCGTGTCAGGCCGGCTTGGTGGTGCGCGAGAAGTAGTGGTTGTAGGCCATGCGGTAATTGACCGTGGTGTCGCCGTGCCAGCGCCCCACCCGCTCCGCGAACGCACGCTGCGACTCCAGCACCTTCTTGAACAGCGGGTTCTCGGCCGACCGCTTGGCAATCATCTCGTCCCAGATCTTGAGCTGTTGCTGCAAGATGGCGTCCGGCGTTTTGTAGAACTTGACGTTGTGGTCCTTCTGCAGCTTGATGTAGTCCTGCGAATAGCGGTTCGCCGCCTTCCAGGACATGTCCGCGCTGGACGCCTGCGCCGCGTAGCTGAGGATGTGCTTCAGGTGTGCGGGCAAGGCGTCGTACTTCGCCTTGTTGAACAGCACCTCGAATTGCTCCGCGCTCTGGTGGAAGCTCTGCAGCATGCAGATCTTGGACACGTCCTGGAAGCCCAGGGCCAGGTCCGACGACGCGTTGTTGAATTCCGCCCCGTCCAGCAGGCCGCGGTCCAGCGCCGGCACGATTTCACCGCCCGGCAGCGCATTCACGGCCGCGCCCATCGCCGTGTACATGTCAATGGCCAGGCCCACCGTGCGGAACTTCACGCCCTTGACGTCCTCGACCTTGGTGACCGGCCGCTTGAACCAGCCGAACGGCTGGGTCGGCATCGGCCCGTACATCAGGGACTGCACGTTCACGCCCATGGCCTTCTGGATCTCGACCAGCAGTTCCTTGCCGCCGCCGTATTCGTGCCAGGACAGCAGCATGTTGGCGTCCATGCCGAACGAAGGGCCCGATCCCCACAGCGCAACGGCCGTGTTCTTGCCGTACCAATAGGCCACCACGCCATGGCCGCCGTCCAGCGTCCCGGCCGACACGGCGTCCAGCAGGTCGAACGCCTTGACCACCGCGCCGGCAGGCAGCACTTCGATCTTCAACTGGCCGCCGGCCATCTCGTTGACCTTGTTGGCGTAGTCTCGGGCGAATTCGTGGAAGATGTCGTTGGCGGGCCAGGTGCTCTGGAACCGGAAGGAGATCGGGGCGTTCTGGGCTTTGGTGACAGCGGGAAATCCTAACGCCGCGGCTCCCGCGGCGGCTGCGCCGGAGATGAACTTGCGGCGGCGGGGCTTGGTAACGTGTTGCATGGCTTGTTGTCTCCTGGGGTGGACTACATGGACCAGCTTGTTACTACCTGCATGGGCGCGGGATGGAAACGCCTGCTGCGGGCATCCCGGTTCCGGGCGATGCGCCTGATGCGTCTGATGCGCAACTTTGGAGTGATTAAACCGTTCTGACAAACGGCTGACAATCAGCTTTTAGTCAGGAATTACCCTAGAAAACGGACTACGCCGTAATCGGTAACGGCAAAAGGGCCGCGTTGCGCGGCCCTGCTTCGGATGAACGGCGCGGCGCCCCTACACCGCCGACACTGCCCCCGGCTGCGCGCCGCCATCCAACAGCGGCGGCGTCGTCACGATCGACGTCAGCGCCGGTTCGGCCGCGCGCAGGTTAGCCAGGTCCGGGCGCGGGCGCCGCAGGGCTTCGATGCCCGCAAACGCCTGCTCCATCGCCTGGGCTGCCTGCAACACCTCGCGGTCGCCGCGGAAGCGTCCCACGATCTGCAGGCCAAACGGCATGCCCTGCGCGTCGCGTCCGCAAGGCAGCGTCAGCGCTGGATGCGTTGTCAACGTCACAACGTAGGTCAGCGCCAGCCAGCGGTAGTAGTTCTCCTGGGCGACGCCGTTGATCTTGTCCGCATACAGCTGCGTCCACGGAAACGGCGAAACAGGCGTGGTGGGCGAAAGAATGAGGTCGTAGTCGTCGTAGGCGCGCTGGAAGCGCTTGATCAGGCGCGTCTGCTCTGCCTGCGCCCAGGCGCAGTCCTTCAGACTCATTGCCGCGCCCATTTCGAAGTTGGCGCGGGTGTTGGGACCCAGGCTGGACGGATCCTTCTCGTAGGCATCGCGCATGCCCGCCACGAAGGACTCCGCGCGCAGCACGTCGAAGCAGCGATGGGCTTCGCCCAGGTCCAGTTCGATCGGATCGCAGGCCGCGAACAGATGCCGCATGGCGGCGATCTTTTCGCGGAACGCGGCGCGGATGCCGTCGTCCACGGCGCAGGCGCCGAAGTCCTCGGTGTAGGCCACGCGCAGCGATCCCAGGTCCGCCAAGCCGGGACTCAGGAACTGCAGCGGGTCCAGCGGATAGCTGAGCGGGTCGCCGGCATTGGGCCCCGCGGAAGCCGCCATCTGCAGGCAGGCGTCCGCCACGGTGCGGCCCATCGGCCCGACCACCGAAATCGGGGTCCAGCCCAGCAGCTTGCGCACGCTGGGCACGATGCCCGGCGACGGGCGAAAGCCCACCACACCGCATTTGGACGCGGGAATGCGCAGCGAGCCGCCCGTGTCGGACCCCGTGCACACCGGCAGCATGTCGCACGCCAGCGCGGCGGCCGAACCGCCCGACGAACCACCGGCGTTCAGATTGGGATTGAAGGGGTTGCCGGTCGCGCCCCACACCGTATTGCGCGAATTGGCGCCCGCGCCCATCTCGGGCACGTTGGTCTTGGCCGCGACGATGGCCCCGGCGCGGCGCAGCCGCGCCACCAGTTCGACGTCTTCTTCCGGCACGTACCCGCGGTACAGGGCCGACCCGTAGGTCGTCAGCACGCCGGCCGTGGGCTCCAGGTCCTTCACGCCCATGGGCAGGCCGTGCAACAGGCCCAGCGGCTCGCCCGCCATCACGGCGCGTTCGGCGGCGCGCGCCTCTTCCCTGGCCCGTTCGTACGCGGTGGCGGTGACCGCATTGACGTACGGGTTGACGGCCTGGATGCGCGCGATGCAGGCTTCAAGCAGTTCCACCGGGGAAAGCTGGCGGGCGCCGATCATGCGCCGCAACTCCACAGCGGTCAGGGATACCAGGGTGTCGTCCAATGCCATCGTCGTCTCCGTCAATCAATCTTGATGTTGGCGCGCTTTGCGACTTCGCGCATCACGGGCAGTTCCTGCTGGATCAGCGCCTCGCCTTCCGCCGCGCTGGCGTAGGCAGCCTCGAAGCCCTGGGCTTCCAGGCTCTTGACCACCTCGGGCGATTCCACGGTGGCCTTGAGCGCCTGTTCCAGCCGCGCCTTCACGTCGGCCGGCAGGCCGCGCGGCGCGGCCACCATCAGCCACGTGTCCATCGCCACCGAAGGGTAGCCCTGTTCGGCGAAGGTGGGCACGTCCGGCAGGAAGGCCGAACGCTTGGGGCTGGACACGGCCAGCACGCGCACCTTGCCCTGCTTGCTCTGCGGCAGCGCGGCGGCCACGGTGTCCACCGAGAACGGGATCTGCCCGCCGATCAGGTCGGTCATGGCGGGCGAGCTGCCCTTGTAGGGCACGTGCGTCATCTTCAGCTTGGCCGCGGCCATGAAGGCTTCGCCCACGAAATGCGCCGTGGTGCCGGAGCCAAAGGAGCCATACGGCGGCTGGTTGTTCGCGGGATCGTTCGCGTAGGCCGCGAATTCCTTCAGGTCTTTGACCGGCACCTTCGGATTGGCCAGCAGCGCCAGGCCGGTGCGGCCCACGATGCCGATCGGTTCGAAGCTCTTGACGGGGTCATACGGCAGATTGCTCTGGATTGCCGGATTCACCGTGAAGGTCGTGCCCGAGCTCACCAGCAGCGTGTAGCCGTCCGGCGCAGCCTTGGCGACATAGCCGGCGCCGATCGCCGTGCCCGCACCGGCGCGGTTCTCCACCACGACGGTGCGGCCCAGTTCCTGGCCCAGCTTCTGCGCCACCACGCGGCCCAGCACATCCGTGGCGCCTCCCGGCGGAAAAGGCACAACCAGCGTCAACGGGCGGCTGGGATAGGCGTCCTGGGCCGTGGCGGGGGCCACGGCGCCCATGGCGCTGGCAAAGGCGAGACTGACTGCAAGAAACGAGGTTTTCATGGCGGTGCTCGATGGGAGGTGGTGGAAAACGGGCGCGTCTGGCGGCGCCTAGGAACCGGCCGCAAGCGAACGCCCGCGGCTCAGGAATCGGTCATATTCTTCGTCGGGCACGAACAGCCCGCCCGTGGTCCAGGCCAGGTGGGTAGCCCGGGGCAGATGCGCCTGCAAGCCACGCGCCTGCAGCCACGCCCGGCCGGCGTCGCTGCCGCAGAGCTGGCGCGGACCGCTGAAACCGGCCGCGGCTGACGGCTCGATGCGCAGCCCCTCGCTGTCCTTCAGGCGCGCCAGGTCGGCGTACAGCGTGTCGTCCGCCACCGTGTACACGCCGCGCAGGTGGCCGCCCACGGCCGCATAGGCCAGTTCGGATGCGCACGGCACCGCCAGCCCGTCGGCTTCGGTCACGTTGGTCAGCCCCAGGTCGTAGACGGACGGCGGCATGGGCGCGCCAGGCAACTGGCCGCAGCCGGCCATCATGCGCGCCAGGAAGCACGGCGATTGCACCGGCTCCGCGAAAAAGCAGTGAACGTGCGGGCCGTAGAGCTGGGTCAGGCCGAACGCAATGCCGCCGGGCGCCCCGCCCACGCCGCAAGGCAGATAGACGAAAAGCGGATGCTCGGCGTCGACGCGCACGCCCGCCTGCGCCAGCTGGACGCGCAGATGCAGCGCCGCCGCCGCGTAGCCCAGGAACAGCGAGGCCGAGCGCTCGTCGTCGACGAAGTAGCCGCAGGGATCGGCCTCGACCTGGGCGCGGCCCGCCGCCACCGCCTTTTCGTAGTCGCCGGCGTGCTCCACGACCTGGACGCCGCGCGCACGCAGCCGCGCCTTTTTCCAGGCCTTGGCGTCGGCCGACATATGCACCGCGGACCGGAAGCCCAGCGCCGACGCAATCACGCCGATGGACAGGCCGAGGTTGCCGGTGGACCCCACGGCCACCTGATAGCGGTCAAAACAGGCCCGGGCCTTGGGGCCCGCCAGCTTGCGGTAGTCGTCGCCGGGCTGCAGCAGGCCCTCGGCCAGCGCCAGCGACTCCGCGAACTCCAGCACTTCGTGGATACCGCCGCGCGCCTTGATCGACCCGGCCACGGGCAGCGCATGGTCCGCCTTGATCCACAGCCGGCCCGCCTGCGGCGCCAAGCCGATGGCGGCCTGCATGCCTTCGGCGCGCAACAGCGGCGATTCGATCACGCCGCCCGTCGCGGCCAGTTCCGGAAACAGTTCGGCGAGCAGCGGCGCGAAGCGCGCAAATCGCTCTTGCGCGGACAGCACCTGATCCATCAGGAAATGCGCGCCCGGGGCCGCGCCAGTGTTGCGGCATTCGGGCCGCGTCCACAGCACGGGCCGGGCCTGCCGGAGCGATTCCAGGACGGGGGACAGAGAAGCGTCGTCGGGTTGAAACATTGCCGTGGTACCAGGTTGCGTGCGCAGGAAATGCCCACATCCTAGAGGCCGTCATAGCATTGCAGCAATATCAATGGTTAGAATTCTTCTTTGCGCTTTCCGCAAACCTTGGATCCGGCCATGAATCCGCAAGTCCTGCAGGAAATCTCCCTACGGTATTTTTTGGAAGTGGTCCGCACGGGCTCGGTCAGCGAGGCGGCGGCGCGGCTGGATGTCGCCCCCTCGGCCGTAAGCCGGCAGATCGCCCGAATCGAGCGCGAATTGGGCACGCTGCTGTTCGAAAGGCGTGCCCGGGGCATGGCGCCCAATGCCGCCGGCGAACTGCTGGCCGCGCACGCCAAGCGCATGCAGCAGGATGTCGACCGTGTGGCGGGCGATATCCTGGCGCTGCGCGGACTGCGCCAGGGCCACGTGCGCATCGTCAGCACGGAAGGCTACGCGTCGGAATTCGTGCCCGCCGCCATCGCCCGTTTCCGCCAGCACTATGCCGGCATCCGCTTTTCGCTGGACGTGTGTTCGCAGCAGGAAATCCCGCAGCGCATCCGCGACGGCTCGGCCGACATCGGAGTCACGCTGAGCCTGACGTCGCAGCGCGACATCCGGGTGGAAATGCGCGTGCCATCTCCGGTACGGGCCATCCTGGCCGCGGACCACCCGCTGGCTGCGCGGCGCGACCTGGCGCTGGCCCAGCTGATCGGCTATCCGCTGGCCCTGCCCAGCCCCGATTCCACGCTGCGCCAGCTGATCGACATCAGCTGCAGCCGCCAGCAGCTGCATTGCGAGCCGGCGTTCACCAGCCGCAGCATCGACGCGCTGGTCGGCTTTGCCAGCGCAGGCGGCGGTATCGCCTTCTGCGGTGAACTGGCGATCCGCAATCGCCTGCGCTGGGGCGGCATCGTGGCGGTGCCGCTGCGCGACCGCGAAATGAACGAACGCCACTTCGAGGTCCAGACCCTGGCGGGCCGCATCATGCCGGAAGCCGCCAAGGCCTTCATCGCCAGCCTGGCCGAGGCGGCGCAGGCGGCCGCCTGAGCTCAGTACTGGTAGCGCATCGTCAGCATCGCGCTGCGCCCGGCCGCCCACGCGCCCTGGCTGTAGAAGCCGATCTGGCTGTAGTACTTGCGGTCGAACACGTTGTTGACGTTCAACTGCGCCGACAGGTTGCGGTTGAAGCGGTAGCGGGCCATCAGGTTGGTGATGGCGTAGCTGCCCTGCCCCACGCGTTCGTCGCCGTTCGGGCCGCTGGCGATGGTGTAGACATGGCTCTGCCAGTTGACGCCGCCGCCCACGGTCAGGCGGTTCCAGTCGCCGGGCAGCTGGTAGGTCGTGAAGAGGCGCACCAGGCTGCGCGGCTGATCGGTCTGGATGGCGTTGCCGTCGCCGTCGCGCGCAGTCCAGTGCGACCAGCCCGCCGCCACGTTCCAGCCCGGCGTGACCTCGCCCGACACTTCCAGGTCGAAACCACGGCTGCGCGTTCCCTTCGCCGCGGTGTAGGCCTGGTTGGTCGTGCCCGGCACCATCTGGCCCGGGTCGACCTGCGCGACGTTGTCCTGGTCGATCTGGAATATCGCCGCGCTGGCGTTCAGACGGCCTTCCAGGAATTCGCCCTTGATGCCGGCCTCGTAGGACTTGCCTTCCAGCGGGTCCAGCCAGTTGGCGTTGCGGTCCTGGTAGGTCTGCGGATTGAAGATGCCGGTGTAGCTGACGTAGGCCGTGTAGGTGTCGTTGATGTCGTACAGCAGGCCGGCGTACGGCGTGAAGGCGTTCTTGTCGAATTCCGTGCGGCCTTCGCCGCCGAAGCCGACCGAGTTCGTCTTCCAGGTGCTGTAGCGGCCGCCCACGATGAGCTTGAGCGGGTCGGCCAGGTTCAGGCGCAGCGCGCCGTACCAGCCGGTCTGCGTGGTGGTGTACTTGCTGGCAGTAATAGCGTCGTTCCAGTCCGGCTCGGGATAGGAGCCGTTCCACTTCAGGAAATTGCCCACGCCGGCCGCGTTGATCGCGGACTTGTAGTCGAAGTCGCCTTCCTGGCGGTTGAAGCTGGCGCCCACCACGGCCTCGTGACGGCGGCCGAACGCCGTGAACGGGCCGGTCGCCTTCAGGTCCAGCGAATTCTGCTTGCGGTCGCCCAGATACCAGGCCGGCGACGCGCCCATGCCCTCGCCGGTCTCGCGGTCGGGCCAGCCGTACAGGTACAGCAGCTTGCCGTCCATTTCGTTCTTCGAATACGAGCCCACGGCCTGGATGCGCCATTCGTTGTCGAAGCGGTGTTCCAGGCTGGCGAAGGCGCCCTGCGTGGTGCTGCCCCACGAGGTCCATTTCGCGCCCGTATTCAGGGAACGGCGCCAGTCGGTGCGGCCGCCGTCGGCATACCAGAGCGGGAAGCCGCCCCAACTGCTGCCCTGCGGATCATTGTCCTGGTAGTTGTAGCCCAGGCTTAGCGTCGTGCGCGACGTCAGGTCGGCGTCGACCACGCCGTAGAACACCTTCTTCTTGTTCTGGTAGTAATCCAGGAACGAGCGGTTGTCCTGGTAGGCGGACACGATGCGGCCGCGCACGCTGCCGTCGGCATTGAGCGGCGTGGACAGGTCGGCCGTGACGCGATAGGTATCCCAGTTGCCCACGCCAGCGCTCAGGTCCGCCTTGAACTCGCGGCTGTCGGCATGCTTGCGCACCAGGTTGATGGACGCCGACGGATTGCCCGCGCCGGTCATCAGGCCGGTGGCGCCGCGCACCACTTCCACGCGGTCATAGATGATCGGGTCGACGGACGACTCGCCCGCCGCATAGCCCACGTCGAACGTGGTGGGCACGCCGTCGTACATGTAATTGGTGATGCTGAAGCCGCGCGAGTTAAACGTGTAGCGCTCGCTGTCGAAGTTCTGCACCGAAATGCCCGGCGTACTGGCCATGACGTCCGCCAGCGACCGCATGTCCTCGTCTTCCATGCGCTGGCGCGTCATGACGGTGACCGACTGCGGCGTCTCGCGCAGCGACAGCGACAGCCCGGTGCTGGCCGCGGTGGCGCGCGGCGTGTAGGCCCCGGTCCCTTCGGTGGTGGCGGGATTGGCGTTGTCGCCCACCACCTGCACCGAAGGCAGCGTGGCCACGTTGGCGTCCTGCGCCCCCGCGGCGCCCGAGGCCAATGCCAGAAGAACCAGGGCGGACGTGCGTCGCAGCACGAAACGGCGTTGAACAAAGGGGCTGCGGCCGACGGGCCTCTGATCGTGCATTTTGGCTTCCTACCGAGATGTGGACTGAGACGACAAATCGGCAGGAAGTGTAAATGCAAATCCTTCTCACTTCTATGGAGTGTTGTTTTTTCCCATTATTGACAGATGCCCTTGCGCATCAGGCAGCGGTCTTTCCCGGCCGCCGGACGGCCCGCACTTTGCCGCTTTCGCCGCCGCCGCAGTAGAACCGGTCGCCGCCATCGGATTCCAGGCCCGACACGCCGATGCCCGCCGGCATGTCCAGCGCTTCCAGCACTTCGCCGGTGCCGGGATCCAGCCGCCGGATGTCGCTGGCGTCCCCTTCCCACGTGCCATGCCAGAGTTCGCCATCCACCCAGGTCACGCCGGTGACAAAGCGGTTGGACTCAAGCGTGCGCAGCACGCGCCCGGTGGCGGGATCGACCTGATGGATCTTGCGCTGGCGGTACTCGCCCACCCACAGGCTGCCTTCGGACCACGCCATGCCGGATGCGCAGTCCCCGCCCGGCACGGGAATGGTCGACAGCACCTTGCCGAACTCGGGGTCCACCTTCTGGATGTGCCCGTCGGCGATCTGGTAGAGATGCGTGCCGTCGAAGGCCGTGCCGGCGTTGGCGACCACATCGAGCGAGCGCGGCGTCTGGCCGCTGGCGGGGTCCAGCGCGACCAGGCTCGCGCCCGTGGCGAACCACACCTGCTTGCCGTCGTAGGTCAGCCCGTGCACGGTGTCTATGCCGGGGAAAGGGCCGTATTCGCGGAGGATCTGGGCTTGCGTTCGTTTCATGATGGCGTCCTTTTTTCAGTGGGGTACGTCCATGCTAGTTGGCGGGCACGACATCCGGGAGTAACAAGCTTGTCGCGAATGCAGGTACGGGCGGCAACAGCCAGCGCCGCGCGCGGCCTTGCCCGTAGGGCTGCACCCTGCCCGACTCGGCCAGCGCGTCGAGCGCGCGCTGCACCGTGCGCTGGCTGGCGCCCAGCGCCAGCGCCAGCGCGGAACTTGACCACAACTCGCCGTCGGCCAGCACGGCAAGCAGCGCGCCCTGCTGCGGATCCTCGTCGCTGGCGGCGGGCGCCAGCAGCGCCACCGGCCGCGCGCCGGGAACCTTGAGCGCAAAGCCGCGCTTCGTCGCGGCAATGCCCGCCACGCCGCGCATCGCAGCGCGCAGGCGTCCCATTTCGACGCGCAGGCGCGCTCGGTGCGTCTCGTCGAAGTAGCGGGTGCGGAAGGCCTGCTCGATCAGCGCCTCGCGCGGCGCATCGCCCGGCCAGGCCTGCGCCAGGACGCGCGCCAGCGCAAACAGGACCGGACGCCCGGCCAGCGAAATGGCGGTCTCCGCACCGCGCACGGCGTGCCGGCTGGCGTCCACCACCAGCGCCCCTGACGCCAGCAGGGCCTCGATCTCGTCCAGCAGCACGGGCCGGTCCCCGCCCGCGTCGACCAGCCGCGCCGCCGGCGTGTTCAATGCCAGCGATGCGCTTTGCACCTCGGCCATCAGGGTGGCAATGCCGGAATGGACCGCCGCCAGCTCGGCGCGGGCAAGCGCCGCTCTTGCCGCCTTGGCCTGCTGGCGGCGCATGGCGATGCCGGTCGCGATCAGTTCCTGCACAGCCCGCGACGCCCAAGGCAGGGACGCCAGGTCCATGCCGGCCAGCGTAGCCTCGGCCGCGTCCGGCCGCCCGACCAGGAGCTGGCGCCGCGCCTTCAACTGCCGCGCGTGGGCCGCATTGACCGCATCGCCATGGGCCTGGAGCGTGGCGCGCGCGGCGTCCAGCGCCTTTTCCGGCCAACCCAGGTCGCGCGAGGCCAGCGCGATTTCCGCCTCGGCAACGATGCAGCGCGCCCGCCGCACGGCGTCTTTGGGGCCAAAGGCGCGCGCCGCCCCGCGCAGCAGCGTTCGTGCGCGCAGCAAGTCCCCCAGTTGAGCCATGGCGATGCCGCGCAGCGCAAGCGCGGCCGCATCACTGCGCAGGGATACGTGGTTCAGCGCGCCCAACGGGTCGCCACTGGCGAGCGCGCGCGCCGCCGATGCGATCAGAAAGTCCATGAAAATGCCGCCACCGCCCCCCCCTGCCTGGCCAGAAAACAAATCTACACCAAGCAGGCGGCGGCTACGACATCGTAAGAGAAGCGGACGGCGCGTCGGCCCGCCGCGCGCGCAGGCGTCACGCGCCCGCGAATTCCACCGTCAGCGACACCCCGGCGCCGCGCAGGCCCTCGCCCACCACGATGGACGCGCCGTGCTGCTGCGCAATCTGCGCCACCAGCGACAGCCCGATGCCGCTGCCGCCCGCGGGCGTTCCCGCGGCGCGGTAGAAGCGGTCGAACACGCGCTCGCGCTCGTCGGGCGCAATCCCAGGGCCATCGTCGGCCACGCGCAGGAATGCGCCGCCGCCCGGCCTAGGGCCGCAGGACACCGCAATCTGGCCGCCGCTGGGCGTATAGCGGCCGGCGTTGTCCAGCAGATTGCCAAGCAATACGCCCAGCGCGTCCAGGTTGCCCATGACGACGCAGGGCTCCACCTGCACCGACAGGCGCTGCTGCTTGCGGCCAGCGCATGCCTCCCAGTCGCGCGCCAGCATGACGACCATGGCGTCCAGGTCGATCGCTTCGGGCGCCTGCGCGCTTTCGATCAGCGCGTCCATGCGGGCCTGGTCCAGCAGTTGTTCCGCGATGCGCATGGTGCGCTGCGCGACCAGGCGCAGCTTCTCGGCGGCCTGTGCCGATTCGCCGGCGCCGGCGCTGCGCGCGACCAGTTCGGCGTGCGCGCTCAGGGCGGCCAGCGGCGTGCGCAACTCATGCGCCGTGTTTTCCAGGAAGCGCCGTTCGCGGTCCAGCGCGCCCTTGACGCGCAGCAGCAACTGGTTGATGGACCGGATGAACGGACGCAGTTCGCCCGGCATGCCCGCCAGCGGCAGCGCGGCCAGGTCAAGCGGACCGCGCCGTTCGATGGCCGCGCCCGCGCGGTCCACCTTGCGGAACGCCCTGCCCACGACCACGCAGGTCACCGCAGCCAGCGCCAGGAACAGCATGGTGACGATGACGAGTCCGCGCTTGAAGTTCTGCAGCATCCGCTCGCGCAGATCGCTCTGGGAATAGGCCAGTTGCACCTGCACGCGGCCGGTCGCATCCGTGACCGAATACACGCGCCAATGGGTCCCGCCCGCCGCGCTGTCGACAAAACCGTTCCGAAAGCTTGGATTCAGCGGCTGGACAGGCGACTCCTTCGATTGCAGCAGCGGCCGCCGGTCGGCCAGCGACCATACCTGGAAGCTCGCCCGGTCGCCGTTGAACTGGACGGACTCCGGCAGCGCAAAGCGCTCGGCGGGCGCCACGTTGTCCAGCAGGCTGACGGGCATGGCCGTCAGGATCTGGTTCGCGCCGTCATACAGCCCCTGGTCCTGCAGGCCCGTCTGCGAGCGCCGCGTTTCAAACTGCTGGAACGCGAACACGAGCACCCAGGACAGCAGCAACGTCAGCAGCAACGTAACCGTGAGCTGTCTGCGCAAGGTCTTCATTCGACCGCCTCGATCCGGTAGCCCATGCCATGCACCGTCGTGATCAGCTTGTCGCCGAGCTTGCGGCGCAATTGATGGATGTACACGGCCACGGTATTGCTTTCGAGCGAGGCATTGTCGCCATAGACGGCGGTCTCCAGCTGTTCGCGGTTGACCGTGTGGCCGATCCGCTCCATCAGCGCCAGCAGCGTCCGGTATTCATGGGCGCTCAGGCTGACCTCTTCCCCGGCGCGCGTCACGCTGCGCCGCGCGGGTTCCACCACGATGTCGCGGCAGCGCAGCGCCGACACCACCATGTTGCTGCTGCGCCGGACCACCGCGCGCAGCCGCGCGTGCAGCTCGTCAAGCTGGAATGGCTTGACGATGTAATCATCGGCGCCCGCATCCAGGCCCTGGACCCGTTCGCTCAGGCGGTCGCGCGCCGTCAGGATCAGCACCGGCGTGGCGTCGTAGCGCGAGCGCAGTTGCTTCAGGACCGTCAATCCGCTGCCGTCGGGCAACCCCAGATCCAGCAACACGGCCTGAAAGCCGTGCTGCACCAGCGCCAGGCGCGCCTCGGCCACGCTGCGCACCCAGTGCGCATCGACTCCCGACTGATTCAGGCTGGTGTGCAGGGCGTCGCCCAGCATGGCGTCGTCTTCAACTAGCAAGACTCGCAAGACAGCTCCAGAAAAACATAACGGCGCACAGCATGCCTGGCGCCGTTTAAAGAATTTTTAAAACCCGGTACCCACAATGCGCACCGTAGTCGGCAGGCATGGCGCCTGCTTGCTTCCCTTAGCAGAGAAGGAATGGAATGAAGCTGGGTATGTTAGCAAGAACGCCGCTGGCGGCCGCGGCGCTGTTGGCCGCGATGACGGGCGGCGCACGCGCCGAGGAAGGCGGCACCAATTTCATCGGACTGGGCGTTGCCGCCCTGCCCGTCTATGAAGGCTCGAGCGAATACCGCGCGCTGCCGGTGCCCCTGATCAACTATCAATCGGGCAATTTCTTCATTTCGCCGCGCGCCGGGCTTCCCGCCATGGGGCTGAAGACCGATCTGGCCCCGGATTGGACCGCCGGCGCATTCGTCGGCATGGCGCTGGGGCGCGACTCGTCCGACGCGGACCGCACCCGCGGACTGGACGATATCGACTTCCACGGCGTCTACGGGGCCTTCGTGGAATGGTCGCCGGGCCGGTACTCGCTGATGGCCGCCTATCGCCAGGCCGCGCACAGCGGCTACGGCGGCACGCTGGACCTGCGGGCCACCTACGCCGCGTGGCAAGACTCGCGCAACCGGATCTCGGTGGGCGCCAGCACGCAATGGGCCAACGGCGACGACATGCAGACCTGGTTCGGCGTCACGCCATCGCAGGCCGCACGCAGCCGCGAAGGCCTGGAGGCGTACTCGCCGTCGTCCGGCTTCAAGTCGGTGGCGCTGTTCGGCACCTGGGCCCACCGCTTCGACAACAAGTGGAGCGCCGTGACGACCGTGGGCGTGAACTCCCTGGTCGGCGACGCCCGCGACAGCCCGCTCACGGAAAAGAAGACCAACGTCTTCGCCAACGTGGGCGTGGTCTACGCATTCTGAGGTAAACGGCCCGGCCCCGGGCCGCGCTAGGGAGAGCCGATATGAAACGCCTGCATGGCATGGAATTGTTCGCCGAAGTGGCGAAGGCGCACAGCTTCAGCCGCGCCGCGGCGGCGCTGGGCGTGCCGCCGTCGACGGTGTCGCGCCACGTCGCGGAACTGGAGCGGTCCGTGGGCCTGCGGCTGCTCAACCGCAACACGCGCCGGGTCGAGCTGACCGAGGCCGGGCGGCTGTACTTCGAGCGCTGCCGCCGCATCGTGGCCGAGGCCGAGGTCGCCCACGAAGAACTGCGCAGCCAGTTGGAAGTTCCCAGCGGCCCGCTGCGCATCCACGTATCGGCGGCCTACGCCATGGACGCGATGCTGCCGGCCCTGACCGCGTTCGGCAAGCGCTATCCGGACATCCGCTTTCACATGAGCCTGGCCGGGGCGCAATGCGCCGACCGCGCCCCCGAGGCCTGCGACGTGTCGATCCTGTTCGGCGACCTGCCCGACTCGTCGAAGGTGGCGCGCAGATTGGGCGCCCTACACGCCCGCCTATACGCCAGTCCGGACTACCTGGCCGCCCGGGGCGCCCCGGCGGACCCTGCCGACCTGGCCCGCCACGACTGCATCGGCCTGCGCACCGGCGGCGGCCAATCGGCGCCCTGGACCCTGCAGCGGCGCGACGACCGCCATCAGGTGACCGCGCCGCACCGCTACTGCGTGGACGACGCCGGCATGGCCGAACGCCTGGCGGTCCTGGGCGCGGGCATCGCGGCGCTGGGCGGAGACCTGGGCACGCGGATCCGGGCGGGCGAACTGGCTAGCGTGCTGCCGCGCTGGGGCCTTAGCCCCATCGAGGTCCACGCCGTCACCGAAACGCGCCTGCTGCCGGCCAAGACCCGGCGCTTCATCGACTTCATGGCGGATTACCTGGATCCGTCGGCCGCGTCGTCCCGGATCGGCGTCCTGGCGGGCGACCGGGCCAAATCCGGCGCGTCCGGCCTGGGCGCGGTCAGCAACGGATAGGGATTGAGCGCGCCGCCGGCGGCATAGATGCCATAGTGCAGGTGCGGCGGCGTGCCGCCGGCATTGCCGGTGTTGCCCACGAATCCCAGCACATCCCCCGGCGCCACAAGCTGGCCGCGGCGGATGTCCGCGTAGCCGTCCAGATGCGCGTAATAGTGCATCTGGCGGCCCGGCCCCATCACCCACACCACCTGGCCGCCCAGCGAGTTGCCGCCGATGCGCGTGACCACGCCCTCGGTGGCCGACAGCACCGGCGTGCCGCGCGCCGCAAAAATGTCGATGCCTTCGTGCTTCCGGCCGCCCGACCGCGCCGCGCCCCAAGTGTCGGCCAGGCGCCGGACCGCCACGCCGTGCACCGGCACGGGCAAGTAGGCGGGCGCGTCCTGCCAGGCCAGCCGCGCCATGTGCCACGGCGCGCGCGCCGCGTCCGGCAGGCGCGGCCAGGCCCATACCGCCAGCGCAGCCAGGGCGGCAAGCAGCAGCAGTCGTCGGGCCAGGCGCAAGGGCGTACGGGCGTCCATGCACGGTTCGACGGGTGCACGCCAGCGGGGTTCCCCGCGCCACACTGTTGCAGGACGTATGATGCGACCCCTTTTTTTGGCCCGTACGGGCTTGTCCGCCCCCTGCGGCGGCCCTCCGGGGCCCCGCAGCGTGTAAACTCCCCCCTTTTTGACCCTGGTGGTATGTTGCAAGCCTCCCAGCGCACAGGTTTAAGCGGCCCGACGCTCATTCGCTTGCTGACTCGCCTGACGGACGCCGACGTCCAGCAATCCAGGCAATCGCTCTCGGACCATCTGAGCCAATGGCTGGGCTGGACGGACGCGATCGCACTGTCGGCGGCCTTGAATACCAGTCCGCCAGTGATTGCTCCCGGCGCCCGCATGTTCAGCAGCGCCGAAGAGCGCGAATGCGCGCGCGTGCGCAACACCCTGGCCGACGCCATCGCCAGCGATACCGCGGCCACGGCCGCCAAGCGGATCGCGCCCGGGCAGGCGCCGGTCAAGAAGCCGGCGGCCCTGGCCGAAGCCGATGCCGATTACTCGAATTTTCGCCAGCGGTATCTGTCGTTGCAGCACACGATGGAAACCAGCATCGGCAATCTGCGCAGCCGGCTGCGCGGCATGGTGGCCGCCAAAAACGGCGAAATGACGCGCCTGGCTGTGGTCGACGCGATCATGGACCGCGCGCTGCTTCCTAAAGAGCGCGCCCTGCTGGGCGCGATCCCGAAGCTGCTGCAGGCGCACTTCGAACGCCTGCGCAAGGCCGAGGAAGCGGCGCTGGCGCAGGCGGCGGCGGATGCCGAAGCGCAGCCGGCGGATGCCGAAAGCGCTGTGGATGCGGAGGAACCCGCCGGGGCCGATGCGGCCGCGCAGGCGGCCGCGCCGGCCGTGGGTATTACGCCCGGCGCCTGGCTGGACACGTTCCGCGCCGACATGCGCAGCGTCCTGCTTGCTGAATTGGATGTTCGTTTACAACCGGTCGAAGGGCTGCTCGCCACCCTTCGCGCCAGCTAATTAGGACACTATGTCCAAGTATCTGATCAATCTTGTGGTTTTCCTGGCCGGTCTGGCCGTCGTTGGCTGGATCGGCGCGGGCTATGCGGGCACCAATCCGCTGGCCCTGGCGGTCACGCTGCTGATTGGCGTCTGTTATCTGGCGGGCGCGCTTGAACTGCTGCGCTACCAGCAGGCGACCTCCTCGCTTTCAGGGGCGGTCTCCGGGCTGACCGAAGCGCCCGGCAGCCTGGGCGCCTGGCTGGACCGCCTGCCGGCCGCGCTGCGCAATCCCGTGCGCCTGCGCATCGAGGGCGAGCGCGTCGGCCTGCCCGGCCCGTCGCTGACGCCATATCTGGTCGGCCTGCTGGTGCTGCTGGGCATGCTGGGCACGTTCCTGGGCATGGTCGTGACGCTGCGCGGCACCGGACTGGCGCTGGAAAGCTCCACCGATCTGGCCGCAATCCGCGCGTCGCTGGCCGCGCCCGTGAAGGGCCTGGGCTTCGCATTCGGCACCTCCATCGCCGGGGTCGCCGCGTCCGCCATGCTGGGCCTGCTGGCCGCCCTGTGCCGCCGCGACCGCGTGCAGGCCGCGCAACTGCTGGACACCAAGGCCGCCACCACCCTGCGCGCCTACACGCAAGGCTACCAGCGCGAAGAATCCTTCAAGCTGCTGCAACGCCAGGCCGAAGTCATGCAGCGCCAAGCCGAGGCCATGCCCGCGCTGGTCGGCCAGCTGCAGACCATGATGAAGAGCATGGAGCAGCAGAACCAGGCGCTGAACGACCGCCAGCTCGCCAGCCAGGACGCCTTCCAGGGCAAGGCCGAGGCCGCCTACGCGCGCCTGGCGTCCGTGATGGAAGCGTCGATGAAGGACAGCGTCGCCCAAAGCGCGCGCTCCGCCGGCGAGGCCCTGCAGCCCGTCGTGCAGGCCACCATGGCCAGCCTGTCGCGTGAAACCGCGTCCCTCCAGGAAACCGTCACGCAGGCCGTGCAGCAACAGCTCGCAGGCCTGACGTCGGGCCTGCAGGCGGCCACCTCGGACGTGGCGGGCATCTGGAGCCAGGCGGTGGCCGGCCAGCAGCGCGCCAGCGAGGCCATGGCGCAAGACCTGCGCGCATCGCTGGACCGCTTTGCGCAGACCTTCGAGCAGCGCTCGGCCGACTTGCTGGACAGCGTCTCCACGCGCCTGGAAGCCTCGTCGGGCAACATGTCGGAAGCCTGGACTCAGGCGCTCGTGCGCCAGGAACAGGCCGGCGAAAAACTGGCCGGCGACAATCTGCAGGCCCTGACGGCCGCGGCCGCCAGCTTCGAACAACACTCGGCGTCGCTGCTGCGCACGCTGAACCAATCCCACGCCGCCCTGCAAACGGAACTGGCCTCGCGCGATCAGCAGCGCCTGTCCGCCTGGACGGACACGCTGGGCGCCATGGGCGCCACGCTGCGCCAGGAATGGGAACAATCGGGCGCGCACGCCGCGGCCCGCCAGCAGGAAATCAGCGACGCGCTGGC
>NZ_AGUF01000093.1 GCF_000236785.1 Achromobacter arsenitoxydans SY8
TGTCGCGCAACATCACGGTGGCCAAGGATACGGACGGTACGCTGGTGGATCTGACGGGCACGGCCGGTGCACGCACGCTGGACGGCGTGCAGGCGGGCGCGCTCAATGCGTCCAGCCTGCAGGCGGTGAACGGTTCGCAGCTGTATGCGACCAACCAGAACGTGGCGGGCAACACGACGGCCATCAGCAACCTGGATGGCCGGGTCACGAGCAACACCACGTCGATCACGTCGATCGACGGCCGCGTGACGCAGAACGCGGGCGATATCGTCAACCTGACGGACTCGCTGAACAACGGCACGCAAGGGCTGGTGCGCCAGGATGCCGTGTCGCGCAACATCACGGTTGCCAAGGATCTGGACGGCACGCTGGTGGATCTGACGGGCACGGCCGGTGCGCGCACCCTGGAAGGTGTGAAGGCGGGCACGCTCAATGCGTCCAGCCTGGAAGCGGTGAACGGTTCGCAGCTGTACGCGACCAACCAGAACGTGGCGGGCAATACCCTGGCCATCAGCAACCTGGACGGCCGGGTCACGAGCAACACCACGTCGATCACGGCGATCGACGGCCGGGTGACGCAGAACGAAGGCGACATCGTCAATCTGACGAACTCGCTGAACAGCGGTGACGCGGGGCTGGTGCGCCAGGACGCCGTGTCGCGCAATATCACGGTGGCGAAGGATCTGGACGGCACCCTGGTGGACCTGACGGGCACGGCCGGTGCGCGCACGCTGGCCGGCGTGAAGGCCGGTGCGCTCAATGCGTCCAGCCTGGAAGCGGTGAACGGTTCGCAGCTGTACGCAACCAACCAGAACGTGCTGGCGAACACGGAGGCGTTGAACACGCTGGACGGGCTGGTGGCGCAGAACACCACGAACCTGAACAACCTGACGGCCAGCATCAACATGGGCGCCATGGGCCTGGTCAAGCAGGATGAGGTCTCGCGCGTCCTGACCGTGGGCAAGGAGCAGGACGGCGGCCTGGTGGACTTCACCGGCACGGCGGGCGCTCGCCAGCTCGACGGCGTGGCCGACGGAGTTGTCGCGGCCGGCAGCCTGCAAGCGGTGAACGGCAGCCAGCTTCATGCGGTGAGCAGCTCGGTTGCGGGCGCGCTGGGCGGCGGATCGGTCGTCAACCTGGATGGTTCGATCTCGGCGCCGTCCTACAGCGTGGGAGGAACGGTCTACCACTCGGTAGGCGACGCGGTGACCGGGCTGGACAACCGGGTGACGCAGATGCAGACGAATTATGAGCGCGTGATGTCCGTGCAGAACAGCGCGGAACCCGAACTGGTCAAGCACAACGCTGCGACGGGCGCCATCACGGTTGCCGCTGAGCTGGGCGGCAATCTGGTGGACATGAACGGCACGGACGGCGCGCGCAAGGTGACGGGCCTGGCCGATGGCGTGATCTCGGCGGACAGCACGGATGCGGTGAACGGCAGCCAGATCTACGCGATGGCGCAGCAGGTGAATGGCATGAGCGCGGCCAGCGCCTACGTCAAGGTTGATGGCGCGGGCGACGGCAGCGATGCGGCCATGGTGGGCGAGGGCACCCGAAGCGTGGCGATCGGTTCGAACGCGTCGGCGACGGCGAGCAACAGCGTTGCGCTGGGCGCGGGCTCGGTTGCGGATCGTGCGAATACGGTGTCGATGGGCGCGCAAGGCGCTGAACGGCAGGTGACGAATGTGGCGGCGGGCACGCAGCAGACCGATGCGGTGAACGTCGGCCAGCTGGCGCCGGTAGTCGCGGGCCTGGGCGGCGGGGCCAGTGTGGATGCGGCCACCGGTGTGGTGACGGGCCCGTCGTATCAGGTTGATGGCCAGACGTACGGCAACGTAGGCGATGCGGTGAGTTCGCTGGATCGCAACATGCAAAGCAATCGCGATGGCCTGAGCCAGTTGGACAACCGTCTGTCGCAGACGAACCGCGCAGTGAACGATGTGGCGCGCAACGCCTACTCGGGTATTGCGGCGAGCACGGCGCTGACCATGATTCCGGATGTGGACCACGGCAAGAAGTTCGCGCTGGGCGCGGGCGTGGCGACGTATCGGGGATATCAGGCTGTGGCGGTGGGCGCATCGGCCCGTGTGAGTGACCGCATCAAGCTGAAGGCCGGCGTGGGCATGAGCGCGAGCGGTGCGACGGCAGGCGTGGGCGCTTCGCTGCAGTGGTAAGGCGCCGGGGCGGGAGCCGAATTCGTCCGGTGTTCCCGCCCCTGGCGGTTGCTGCATTGCGAGTCCGGGACGCGCGATTCAAGAGGCGCCGGGATTCGCGGCGATAGATGTGCCAAGAAACTAAAAAGTCGGACGGGTCAGATTTAAGAATCTTCTTATGTTCGGATGAGGGCGGGTTCTCTATATTCTGCCGCATCACAAATCGTACTGAACAGCACGTTGCACGAAAGTTTTCGGTTCAGACCGTTTTCGTGGTGATCGACGCTGCGTACTTGCGAGCTGATGTAAGAGGATCTATGAACCACATTTTTTCTCTCGTCTGGAATGCCGTCTCCCAAATGTGGGTTGCGGTCGCCGAAACCGCGCGTTCGCGCAGCAAACCTGGCCGTTCGCGCCGCGCTGCGCCAGCGGCCGCTATTGTTTTGGGCGGATTTGGCGCTTTGGCGTTTTCGCCAGTCTCGTGGGGGGCGGGCTCGGGCCTGCAGCTTTGCGATCCGACGCTCACGACGGGCAGTTCCGCAGGCTCGGGGGGTGTTTTCCAATCTCTGAATTGTGCCGCTACAGGGCTTACGTTCTCTTTGAACAATGCGGGGACTGACGGGGGCGCGGTGGGGTTCAATGCCGCGACGGCGCGCGTTTCGGGGTATGCCGACGGCTCGCTGGAGCTGAAGGCGATTAACGGCATCTCCATGCTGAACATCGTCGAGATGAACGGCAACAAGATCACGCAGCTGGCTCCTGGCGCGCTGTCAGTGGGCAGCCAGGATGCGGTCAATGGTTCGCAGCTGTATGCCACCAATCAGAATGTGGCGGGCAATACCACTGCCATCACCAGCCTGGACGGCCGGGTGACGGGCAATACGTCGTCGATCACGGCGATGGATGGCCGCGTGATCAAGAACACGGGCGACCTCGTCAATCTGACGAACGCACTGAACAACGGCACGCAGGGGCTGGTGCGCCAGGATGCCGGGTCGCGCAACATCACGGTGGCCAAGAGCCTGGACGGCACGCTGGTCGATTTGACGGGCACGGCCGGTGCGCGCACCTTGACCGGGCTGAGGGCGGGTGCGCTCAATGCGGGAAGCCAGGAAGCGGTGAACGGGTCGCAGTTGTTTGCGACCAACCAGACCATGGCGGGCAATTCGACGGCCATCGGCAGTCTGCAGGGTCTTGTGTCGAGCCAGGGGG
>NZ_AGUF01000092.1 GCF_000236785.1 Achromobacter arsenitoxydans SY8
GCGTCGCGTGCGTCAGCCGCACCGCCGGCTTCGATGCAGGCGCGGGCGCCTGCGGCTCGGCCGCCGGAGCCGGCGCGGCCACGCGCGGCGCCGGGCGATGCTGCTGCGCCAGCTGGCGCGCCGGCACTTCGATCACTTCGCCCACATTGATCTTGAACACGGACACCGCTTCGGCCAGACGTTGCGCCTGCTCCTGCAGCGAACCGGCCGCGGCCGCGGCCTCTTCCACCAGCGCCGCGTTCTGCTGCGTCACTTCGTCCATCTGCGCCACGGCGCGGTTCACCTGGTCGATACCGCTGGACTGCTCCTCGGACGCCGCCGAGATCTCGCCCATGATGTCCGTCACGCGCTTGACCGACGCCACGATCTCTTGCATGGTCGCGCCCGCGCGTTCGACCTGCTGGGAACCGGCGCCAACCTTGGTCACCGAGTCCTCGATCAACCCCTTGATTTCCTTGGCCGCCTGCGCGCTGCGCTGGGCCAGCGAGCGCACTTCGCCCGCCACCACCGCAAAACCCTTGCCCTGCTCGCCGGCGCGCGCGGCTTCCACCGCCGCGTTCAGCGCCAGGATGTTGGTCTGGAACGCAATGCCGTCGATCACCGACACGATCTCGGAAATCTTGCGCGAGCTGGCCGAGATGCCTTCCATGGTGCTCACCACTTCCGACACCGCCGCGCCGCCGCGCTCGGCCACGTCCGATGCGCTGGCCGCCAGCTGGTTGGCCTGGCGCGCGTTGTCCGCGTTCTGCTTCACCGTCGAGGCCAGCTCTTCCATCGACGCTGCGGTTTCCTCAAGCGAGGCCGCCTGTTCTTCGGTGCGGCTGGACAGGTCGGAATTGCCCGCGGAGATTTCGCGCGAGCCGACGTTGATCTCGTCCACGCCACGGCGCACGGAAGTCACCGTGCGCGCCAGGCTTTCCTGCATGCGCTTGACGGCTGCCATGAGCGCGCCGATCTCGTTGGTGGAATTGACCTCTACGCGCACCGTCAGGTCGCCGCCGGCGATCTTGTCGAAACTGTCGCTGACCGTCCGCAGCGGACGCAGGATGACG
>NZ_AGUF01000091.1 GCF_000236785.1 Achromobacter arsenitoxydans SY8
ATGGAGCACGTGCTGGGTGCCGACCAGCTTGATCTGGTGGCCGACTTCGCCAAGGACAGCAAACCCGCACTCGAGGCGTTGTTGAAGGCCCAGGCCTTCTCGGCATTGCCCCCGCCGCTGCAATTGATGCGCATGGACATGATGCCGCCGGCCGGACGGACCGGACAGGGCGGCGTGGCCGTCGTCCTGGACGATCCGCTTGGAATCGCCCAGGAACTCAATGCCTGGCGCAATGCAAGCGCCGAGCCCCTGGAAGCCTTCATGGCGCAGCAGGACGGCGAAAGCCTCACCAACCACCGCAAGTTCACGATCGCCTACGCCATCGAGAACATCAGGAAGCTCGTCGAGGATGAGGCTGAGCAGGCCTACTACAAGGATCACCAAAACATCGGCGTCCGCTACTCGGACCCCCAGTATGAAATGAGCAACCGCCACGCAGTCGTGCAGTCGTCCGGCGGCTACAGGATCTATCGCAATCCGGAGCACCACCGACAGGTGCGGGAGGCGGCCATCAAGGCTCGTCGCGCCGATAGCTGGAACAAGTACGCCGGCTACATCGACGAAGACATGCGCCAAGACTTTCTGAACCGCTA
>NZ_AGUF01000090.1 GCF_000236785.1 Achromobacter arsenitoxydans SY8
GGATGGGCTGCTTGCCGGGGACGCGCCGGTGGGCGCGGGGGTGGCGGTTGCGCTGGCGCCCGCATCGGCGCTTGCCGTGGCGCCCGCGTTTGTGCTTGCGGTTGCGCTTGCGGTTGCGGTTGCGCTTGCGCTTGCGTTTGGCCCCGTTGCGGCGGACGCGCCAGCTCCGGCGCTGGCGTCAGCTCCCGCGGCTGCATCCACGCGGGTGTCAGCGCTTGCGCCGGCATTCGCATTTTGTCCGGCAGGCGCGGATGCGCTGACTCCTGCGGTCGCTCCTGTCGCTGCGCCTGAACCTGCGTCGGCGCTTGTGGTTGCCACACCGGCGGAGCTTGCCGCCGGGTCCGAGACAACACGGGCGTCAGCGCCCGGCGCCGTCGCGGCGCCCGGCCCGGAGGCCACGGCTGGCGCGCTAGCCGCCGCCGCGCCGCTGTTTGATGTTGAGGCGCCGACGGCGGCGTCCGTGCCAACGCCCGCGCCCGCGATGCCGGCGCCAGCCCCGGACTGCATGCTGGGCAGGCCGGCGCCTTGCGCCACGCCAGCCGACCCGGAGCCCGGCACGAAGCCGGGCGTTTGCGCGGACACCTGCCCCAGGGATGGCGTGGTGTTGAGCGCGGCATCGGATGCCGGCAGCGTCGGCGCACCGTTCGGCAAAGTGCCGGATCCGGTGAGCGGCGGCGCGCCGTTCAAGACTGCGTCCGATCCCGAGATCGCTGGCGCAGCGCTCAATACGGGGTCTGATGCGGAGATCGCGGGACCGCCCTGCAGCGCGGCGTCCGGTCCCGGCACTGATGCTGTAGCGGGCATCGCGTCAGACGTTGCCAATGCGGAAGACGTGCCGCCCGGCATGATGGCCGACGCGGAAGCGGGCGGGGCGCTCTGCGCATACGCACCGGATGCGGAGAACGCGGCGTCGGTCCCCCCGTGCGCCGGGGCGGCGGCGACTGCCGAAAAGTCGCCGCTCGCGACGCCGGGCGCGGTCGCGACGGAAGGCGAGGCGATAGATGGCATCTCGGCCAGGAAGGGCGAGCCGCCGTCCGCTGGGGTTGCGGCGGAAACCAGCCGTCCGGCATCGCTGGCCGCCGATGCCGTGGCGCTGAGCAGGCTGCCCGCGCCCGCGGCAATCGTTGCGAGCAATGCCGCATTCGGCAGCGCGGCCGGGGCGGACGTGGCGGTATCGCTGCCCGATCCGTGTTGCGCGTTGCCGCCTGTCGAAGCCGGGGGAGGAAGCGTGGAGCGGCTGAGGCCGTCGAAGGCCGGTTTGCCGGAGGAAGGCAAGGAGGTCGCGGTCGAATGGTCAGAGCGGCCGGCGGCGAACAGCCCCGCCGCGGCTTGCGCGGTCTGCTCGGCCTCAGCCGCTGCGGGTCGCGAATTGTCCATGGCAGGCGCGGCATCGGCGTGCATCGTTGTGCCGGCTGCCGCGGGGCTCGCATAGAGGGTAGAGGCGCTGGGCATAGCGTCGCGCGGCGCGTCAGCGCCCGGCGCATCGGCGCCCGGCGCACCGGCGCTCGACGCATCGGCGCCCGAAGCATCAGCGCGGCGGCCGTCGTCGTCGACATGGGATCGCGCGGACTCGGCCGCCGTCATCGCGCCGGCAACGGCCGCCAGCATGCCTGTCGTCACGGCCGATCCGCCTGTACGTCCCGCATCCAGCCACGAGGCGTCTGCGGCGCGGCTTTCGAGGGACGGCGAGGCTTGTAGGGGAGAGGCGGAGACCGCTGGCGCAGCGGAGCGTTCCATGGCTGTAGAGGCGGCGGTGAGCGTGGCGCTCGCCGGATCCATGGCGGCCTTCGCGGCGTCGGGCGAAACCGCTTGCGAATCCCGAGCGTGCGCCGAAGCCGGGTTACGGGCTGACTCCGAACTTTGGCCGCGCGCGGTCTGGGGCGCATCGCCAGGGGCAGCGGTGCGTGCTGCATCCTGCGCGGTATTCAAGATGGCGGCGGACGGCAAGGCGCCGGCGCGGCTTTGCGCCAAGGCTCCCGTGGCGGCGATGCCTGCGCCCATATGGGCGCCCGCGGAGCTGGCAGCCAGGCCTGCGCCCACGATGGCGTCCGGGGCGCTTGCTGCCAGTCCCGTCGCATTGCTGGCGTCTGTTGCCGTTGCGGTCAGGTCCGAACCGCGGCTGGCGCCCGTTGCGTCAGCGAGCAGGCCCGTTTCCGTGTTGACTCCCGCTTCTGCTGCGGTCAGGCCGGCGCCGGCCGTTGCGTTCATCGCTCCAGGTGCAAGCGCTGCGGCGGCGCTGGCCCCGGCTGCGTCGGCGGCAAGGCCTGCGCCAGCGGACGCGCTGGAAGTTCCAGCGGAGAGACTTGCGGCGGCGCTCGCGCCTGTCGCGTCCGCGGCGAAGCCCGGGCCCGCCGTCACGCCCATGGCGCCGGAGGCGACGCCTGCCGCTGCGCCTGCGTCCATGGCCTGCGCGGAGAGACTCGGGGCAGCGCCCGCGACGTCACCTGCTGAGGTAAAGCCTGCGACCGCGCCTGCACCTGCCGCGCTGGCCGCCACCCCCGCGCCGGCGGTTGCCGGCATGGCGCTGGCGGCGACACCGGCCGCCGCTCCCGAGGACGCGAGCGAAGATGCGCCAGTGGTCGCGGCGGCGCCGCTGAAGGCGCTGCCCGCCACTGCTTCCGAGGCCGGGGAGGCTGCAGCCGACGTTGTGGCGGCTTGCATTGGCGCTGCGCCGGCGGACGGCGCGGACGCCACGGAAGTTTCGGACGTCGCGGACGTCGCCGCGCTGGCCGAAGGCGTTGCGGATGCCGTTGGCGCCGCAGTTCCGGGCGCAGATGCCGACGCGGGGGCGGAGACCGAACCCGGCGCCGCAGCGGCGTCCGCCGTCATGGTCGTGTTCGCAGCGGCGTCCGCCGTCATGGTCGTGTTCGTGGCGGCTGGCGGTGTCGCTGCGGACTGCGTTGCGGGTTGCGTTGCGTGTGCGGCCGTCGCGGCGCCTTGCGCGCCGTCCGTTCCGGTTCCGGTTCCGGCGCCGGCCGCGTGCATCGCCGGCGCGGCCGATGCAGGGCTGGCAGCGTCCGGGGCCGGGGCTGCCTGCGCGGCCGCTCCCGACGCGGCCGGTCCCGAGGCCGCTGCGCCACCGGCTGCGGCCGTTGCGCCTGCGCCGCCGGCAACGCCTGCGGCCGCCGTTGCGCCATCGGCTTCGCCGGCAGCCGCGGTCGCGTTGGCGCCGACCGCCGCGCCATCTGTCGCGCTGGCGGCTGCGGCAGAGCTGGCTCCCAAGTTCGCGCCCGCGTCGGCGCCGGCTCCCAAGCCCGCGCCGGCGTCGGCGGTCCCTGCTCCGATCCCCGCCAGTCCCGCCGCGCTGCTGATCATCCCGGACGCGCCTTCGGGCGCGACCGATGCCAGCATGTCTGTGGCGGCGGGCAGGGCGGACATCGGGTTCTTGATGAGGTCGGCCGCCTTGGAGACCGCGCCCGCAGCGGACGCGGCGCCGTCCAGCATGCCGCCTGCGCCAGGCGCCACCGCGCCCAGCAGGCCCTTGGCGGCCGGCAGCGCCGACATGGGGTTCGCAACCATCGCCTGCGCTTGCGACACCAGGCCCATGGTGTTCTTGGCCGTGTTCAGCAGGCCGCCCACGGCGGGGCTCGCGCTGCCCAGCAGGCCCGGGGCGGCGGACAGCGCGCTCATCGGATTCTTCGCCATGCTGGCCAGCGAACTCGCCTGGCCGGCAAGCTGCGACAGTTTCCCGGCCGCGCCGGCGGCGGTCTTGCCCAGCTCGCTCAAGCCGCCAGGCATGATGTCGCCCATTGCGCCCAGGCCCGCGCCCGCGCCGCTGGCGCCCGTCGCGCCGCCAAAGCCCGCCATCAGGCTGGCCCCGGCCTTCTTCGCGGCCGTGGCGAAGGCGCCGTCCTTGTGCACCAGCTCCGCGCTCACGATCAGCGGATCATCGACGGTCGTGCTGGGCAAGGCGGGCAGGCTGGCGGCGTCGCTGCCGGGCCCGACGAAGTTGTGCGTGGCGCCCTTCACCGAAAACAGGCCAGGACCCTTGAACACGATGTCCGCGCCATCGAGGGTGACGCTGCCGCCCGCCGCTTGCAGGGTGACGCGCTGGTTGCCCAGGATTTCGATGCCTTCGGCCGACGAGGTCACGGTGATGTCCTGCCCCGCCAGCGCTTCCAGGATGTCGGTGTGGGCATGCAGGGATACGGGCGCCTGCGCAGAGATCGCGCGGATCGGACCTTGCTGCGCGAACACGCTCGCGGACCGGGCCGAGACGGCGGCGTACGTCTGCGTGGCGGCCACATGCGCATCGGATTGCGCGGTGGCATGCAGATGTTCGCCCGCGTGCAGCACGGCGCTGGCCGGCGTGGCGAGGTTCAGCGTATTGGGCGCATCGACCAGCAGGTGCGGGCCATTGATGCGTTCGATATGGGCGTCGGCCGTGCGTAGTCCGTTGACGGCCTTGCCTGCGGACTGCCCATTGACCTGAGTTGGGTAGCGGCCGTCCTGCTCCGGGTCCAGCGCCTTGATCAGTTCGTCATAGCCTTCGGCCGCCGCCAGGGGGCGCGCCTGATGCTGGCTGGCGCTGTCGTTGAGCCGGCGCGAGGCGTCCTGCGCGCCGCGCAGCAGCAGCAGCGCCTCCTGGGCGTCAGCCTGCGTCGACTTGCCTTGTTCGCGCGCCGTGGCCGACACCAGCATGCCCTGGCCCGAGCGCACCACGGCCCAGGCGTCCGAGCGCAGCTCGAAACCCGTGCCGCGCCATTGACCCCGGCTGGCGTCGTCCAGGCCTTGTTCCACGAGATGACCCAGGCCCAGCTGTGTGGCCGCGGTGGAACTGGCCAGCCGCGTGCGCAGCTTGCCCTTGGTGTCGTCAAAGAGCCACTGGTTGCGGCCCGCGCCGTCCAGCCCCTGGCTATGCCAGCCGCTCAGCACGCCCGCGTGATTGGCGTCGCCGTTCTCTCCCGCGGACCACGGCGGCAGGTCTGCGTCGTTGTAGAGCTGGCCCGCCACGACAGGCTGGTCGATATCGCCATCAATAAATTCGACGATGACTTCGGTGCCGCCGCGCGGCAGATGATGGGCGCCCCAGTTCGGCCCCGCCTGGGCGCTGGCCACGCGCAGCCAGGTGCCGGACCGGTCGTCGCCGGGCGCGTTGCCGCTGGCGTCGCCATGGGTGCGATGCGGCAGGCCGCCCGTCAGCGGCTTCTCGCCGCGTTGCCACGGAAACTGCACCTTGACGCGCAGGTCGCGGTCGGACGTGACGGGCGCATCGTTGGCGCTGACCACCACGGCGGCCAGGCCTTCGGGCGCCGTGGGCCGGGCGCGCCAGGCAGGCATCAGCGCCGCCGCCTCGGGCTGCGCGCTGAACCGGTTGCGATAGGTGCCGCGCTCCATGTCCGGCGTGTTCAGGACCTGCGCGGCCTGGCCGCCCAGATTGTTGGTGGCTTCGTGGGTGACGTCCACCAGTACGTATCGGTTGCCGGCAAGCTCGTCGATGGCCTGCCCGCCGCCGCCCTGGGCGTAGCGGTCGTGCTGGCTCAACGCGAAGATCCGGCCCGGGGCCAACGAGCGGGCCGTGCCGGCGCCGTCGAACCGGACCAGCCGCGACTCGTGCGCGCGCAGCGAACGCGCTACGCCCTGTTCGGCGGCGTCGTCATCGGCATAGCGGCCATGGCCCGCGTAGTCGTAGTCCTCCAGCACGGGCAATGCTTCGACCCGGGCCTGCGATTGCGATTGGGCGGCATGCGCCGTCAACGAGCGTTCGTTCCAGGCCGCGCGGGCCACGCTGCTCGGGCGCACGGACTGCGCGGCGGCAAAGCGCGTAATGCTGTCGCTGGTTTCCGTGGCGTCGCTGCGATGAAAGCGCAGCGGCGACGACGGGTCTTCCGGGCGCGCCGCGTCGGCGTCGAAGATCACCACGCGATGCCGCGCGCCGCCTCCGGCGCTCTGGCCATCATCCTGCTGGTGCTCGAAGCGGTAGCACAGGCCGGCTTCCGCCAGGATGCGCTGCACGAATTCCAGGTCCGATTCCCGGTACTGCGTGCACAGGGGACGAGGCTTGGGCGCATCGGTAAGCTCGAAGGCGAACGCCGCCTGGGGATAATCCGAAAACACCTCGCTGACGATGTCTTGCACCGACAGGTCCTGGTAAACGAAGCTGTCGCGGCGCAGGGCCAGCGCAGCCATCCACGGTGCTGCATGCAGACGATAGCGGGCCAGGCCGCCATCGGCCCCCAGCGCATCCACGCCTTCCACCACGGCGTGCCAGCGCCGCATCGAGCCGTCGGCCTGAAGCAGGCTGACGCTGATCTCCTTGCCCAGCAAGGCCGCCACGTCCAGTTCGGCGCTGGCCGCCAGGCAATCCAGCGTCAGCGAGAACAGGCGAGAGACGCCTTCGCGCAGGCTCATGTGCTCGACCACCAGTTCGGCGTCCAGCTCCGTGGTCAGGCGCAGCAGGCGCGCCTGTTGCGACAGGGTGGCGATGTTCAGCGTAGAGTAGGCCGGGGCGTTGGAAGGCAAGGCGTTCATAGGGCTGGGCGGTGTTCGATCGGCGGGGCCGAAGGCGCGCGCGGGGCGCCGGAAGGGACGGGGGCTTGCGTGCGCGGCCCGCGCAAAATGCTGCTTTTCACGTGTCGCGCGGGTGGCGCGACGGGCGTGCGTGGGCCGTGCGGGTTCTGCCTGCTGCCGCTAGGGCAGCGAAATCGTCAAATGCGCCGCGCGCGGGCCCAGTTTGACGATGTCGTGATAGGGCGCCATTGCGGTCTGCATTTCGGTGTTCAGGAAGTGGCCCATGCCCAGGAAAGCAAGCAGGCCCAGCAACGCGAACAGCGCCATGACCGACCACAGCGGCACGTCGCGCTTGAGTGTGTGCGCCACCTTGTCGGGCAGCGGCCAGTGCGGCGCGAAGCCGGTGCGCTTGCCGCGCAACAGCGCGATTTCGTCGCCCAGCCGCGCCGTCAGATAGCCCAGCTTTTCCTGGCCTTCTATCAGGTACTTGCCCTGGAAACCCAGCAGCAGGCACATGTAGTAGATCTCCAGCGATTGCAGGCGCGGCGCGCCCTGCGCGCGCAGGTCTTCGAGCCGGGCGAAGAAGTTCTCGCCCGCCAGTTGTTCGCCGAACAGCGTGAGCTGCAAAGGCTGGAGCATCCAGGCATCGCGAATCGCGAAGCGGGAATTCAGCACGGTCTCGTCCACGGCGGCGCAGAACGCGTACTTGGTGGCGTATACGTCCTCGGCGGCAATGTCCATCTTCTTGGCGGCGCGCTCGTAGTCCGCCAGGAATTGCTGCACGCGCGCGGAGAAGGCGGCCGCGTCGGTGGGCTCCTGTCCGCTCTTGAGCAGGAACAGCATCAGGAAGCCGTCATACAGCAGATCCAGCAATGACTTGGCGGGGCGGCTTGCGTGAAATTCAGCCGCGCGCGGCGGCAGCGTTGCGCCAGGCATCAGGGAAGGGGCGTCAGCGGTCATGGCGGTGTGGTTCCTGTCAGCGGGTCACTGCGATCAAATCCAGCTTGAGTTCGGGAATGCCGGCGGGGGCGTAGATGGCGATGCTGCGCGCCTGCAGCATGCGGTCATACAGCGAGCCGCGCGTCTGCAAGGCGAAATAGACGGCGCCCGGCTTGACGGGCACGGCGGGGGGCACCTGAGGCGTGTAGGCGAGCGGCACGCCCGGCATGGCTGACAGCACCAGCTTGTCCACGTCTTCGGGCGCGCCCACCTTGAAGCGCATGGGCACGCTTTCCGACAGCTCGGCGGCTGGCATCGCCGCCTGCACCGCGAGGTACAGCGAGGTGGTGTCGTCCAGTTTTTCCGAGTCGAGCCGGCCCATGTGGAACGAGGGGCGCAGCTCTTCGAGCACGATGGAGAAGTAACGCGTCGAGATCACGGTTTCCAGCAGGTCGCGCAGGATCTCGTCCATGCGGGCGAACGCCGGTCCGGGCGCGTCGTGGCGATACACGGGCAGGTCCGCCAGCGTGTGCACCTTGGAAAACGTCATCAGCGCGCCCGCCAGCCGCGCCAGTTCCTGGAACAGGCGCTCGGGATGCAGCTGGGGGTGATGGAACAGGTGAGACAGCGTGGCATAGGCTTCGTTGGCGGTGTGCAGCAGCCAGAACGAGGCGACGTCGCCCGAGCGGAACTCGATGATGTTCTTGCTGGGTTCGCGATGAAAGCCGTAGAGCGCGTTGACCTTGGCCTGCAGGGCGTCCAGCAGCCGGCGCAACTGCTCGTGCAGCGCGCCCGAGGCCGTCAGCGACAGGCTGGGCGCGATGAATGTGGCGTCCAGTTCGTAGCCCGCGCTGGCGGTGCGCCGTACGCGCGCGACGGGAATCGCCAGCAGTTCGTCGCGCGGCTCGAACTCGGAAATCAGCCGCACGTCCTTGCGCAGGAATGCAAGCTCCGCGGTGGTGGCGCCGGTATAGAGATCGGGCGCGGGCGTGTTGTTGTGCGTGTAGCGCGTGTCGAAGCCGCCCGTCGCCTGCGCGTCGCGGTAGTTGCCGCCTATCGCCTTCAGGGGATGGATCGCCAGGTAGAACACGGCTTCACTCACGCCATCCAGCGCCGTCAGGGCAACGGGCGGCGGCAGCTCGTCGCCATGCGGCGCGCTATAGAGTTCGCCATCCGGAAACACCGCGCTCATTTCGGTGGCGCGCAGCATGCCGTTGGCGAGCGCCGAAGCATCGAAGCGCGCGGAACGCAGGCCCCATGCATAGGGGTGCAGCGCCCGGGCCATCTCGGCCAGCCGGTCTTCGTGATATGCGTCCTGCCGCTGGAAATGCTGCGGGCGCAGGAACAAACCTTCGCCCCAGAGGACTTTGGCTGAGTAACTCAAAATTGGCGCTCCCTCTTTCGTCTTTCTTGGTGTCTATATCGCTATATAGATAGAAGGTTGGATGGACGGCGGGCGGCGATGCGCGTCAACCTGGACACTGCACGCCGGACAGGCGTGACGGATCGTAGGTGGGTATGCCCGCCGGCAACGTGGGTTTGCCCGTGGCCACCGTCAGCGCGCATGCATGCGCGCCCAGGACGATGCCGGTGTCTTCCGCGTCTTCGACCTTGAATACGTACTTCCAACGCATCGGCGCAGGGGCATAAAACAGCCCGGCGACGGCGATGTAATCCGCCAGCTTGGGGACTTTTTCGACGGTTTCGTAACGCTGTCCCGGCGTAAGCGTGAGCTCGCGCGAACCCAGCAACGATTCCCCCAGCGCCGCTTTCTCCCCGGCAGTGTCTATCAATTGCGTGAGCGGCGCACGCTGGAATTGCTCAGGATTCTTCAGGTAGTATATTTTTGTAACTACAGCCATCGACTGGCCGCTGCCGGCATTCAAATTTTCTCCGGCATGAATCGCCAAATTCACCTCCACGGGCGCGTTTTCGGGCTTTTTCAGGCCCGCCATTTCCATCGCGTTACCCGTCAAACCTGCAACCGCGCCAATGGCCGAAACGGCCGCACATCCAGTAACGGCGGTGCTTGCGAGCGCGCACGTCAAGACTGCGAACAAACGTGATAAATGGATAAGTTTGGACATGGCCCTTTATACCGGAACTGTGTGAAGCAATACAGATCGCAGCATGATGCGTGCAGATTCGACGCAAGTAACATGAAGACACTCGCTGTAGCGCTGCGCTAACAAAAGGTTGTTGAAATACGGCCCCTAGTTACAACCTTGCTAGGTGCTTAAAAATGGCCTTCCCCCGCCTCGTTGTTATTGCAGGTGTCGTTGCATTAATGGCCGGCTGCGCGTCCGTCAAACCGCAGTCGGAAGCTGAATACAAACAATCCATGGCTGCAGCGGAAAAGACGCTGGAGCAGAAGGACGCCGACCAGGCCGCCGCGCAGTTTGAAGAGATCGCGCAGCGCAATCCGTCCAAGGGCGCGCCGTGGTCCTACATCGCGAAGATCCGGTTTGACCAACAGAAGTACGGCCAGGCGATCGTGGCCGCCGATGAAACCCTGAACCGCGATCCGGACGACTTCGTGGCGAAGTCGGTGCGCGCTGTCGGCGGCCTGCGAGTGGCCATGCAGTCGCTGGCCGATCTGCGCGCGGACGCGCTGCTGGCCGGCAACGCCCGGGCGGACGCCGTCGCGCTGGCCGCGTCGATGCGCGAAACGCTGGGCCAGGACGTGCTGTTCCCCGAGGGCCGCCGTCCGCCGCCGCGTCCGCGCCCGCCGCGCAAGGCTGATCCGGCCACGCCTTCCGCCTCCGTGCCGGCCGCCGGTTCGGCTGCCGCCGCGCAGTCGGCGACGGCGCCCGCTACCCCGCCGGCCGCCTCGACCGCACGTACGCCCGCGGCTTCGCCGTCCACGCAGCAACCCGCCAACCCGCCTGCCCAGCAGCCCAACCGCGCGCCGAATCCGTTCGGCGACCTGCTTACCAAGTGATTCGCCGGGGAGCGCGCCGCCCCTTGCGGCGCGCCCCTGACCGACCGACAAGATCCTTTGCACGGAGCCTTCCATGGCCAAGAAAGAAAGCGTTCAGAAACGATTGCAGAAAGTCCGTCCGCCGCGCGTTCAGCTCACGTATGACGTGGAGAAGGGCGACGCCATCGAACAGAAGGAGCTTCCCTTCGTGGTCGGCGTGGTGGGCGACTTTTCGGCGCAGTCCGAAGCCGAGCTGCCCCGCCTGAAGGACCGCAAGTTCGTCAACATTGATGTCGATAATTTCGACGATGTGATGCGCGGGCTGGAGCCGCGCGCGGCGTACCGGGTAAAGAACCGCCTGACCGACGAGGGCGGCACGTTCGGCGTCGACATGAAGTTCCGTTCCATCGAGGACTTCCGTCCGGAGGCCGTGGTGCAGCAGGTGGACCCGCTGCGCGAGCTGCTGGACATCCGCACCAAGCTGGCCGATCTGCGCAACAAGCTGGCCGGCAACGACAAGCTTGAAGACCTGCTGGGCGAAGTCCTGACCAGTACCGAAAAGCTGCAACAGCTGACCAGCGAGACCGACAAGGGAGGCCGCAATGAGTAATTCCGCCGCCGCGCAAAACACCGCCGCCGCCGCCGCCGAAGCGCAGGGCGGGCTGCTGGACCAGATCGTCGAGCAAAGCCGCGTCGCCAAGTCCACCGCCGAACACGATCGCGCCAAGGACATCATTGGCGAGCTGGTGCGTGAAGTCATGAAGGGCACCGTGGTGGTGTCCGACAACCTGTCGGCGATGCTGGACGCGCGCGTCGCCGAGCTGGACCGCCTGATCTCGGCCCAGCTCAGCGAAGTGATGCACGCGCCCGAGTTCCAGAACCTGGAAAGCACCTGGCGCGGCCTGCACTACCTGTGCCAGGAGACCGACACCAGCCCGATGCTGAAGATCAAGGTGCTGAACGCCACCAAGCGCGACCTGGTCCGCGACTTCCAGACCGCGATCGACTTTGATCAGAGCCTGATGTTCAAGAAAGTGTACGAAGAGGAATTCGGCACATTCGGCGGGGCTCCGTTCGGCGCGCTGCTGGGCAATTTCGAGATCACGCGCCAGCCCGAGGACATGTACTTCATCGAGCAGATGTCGCACGTGGCCGCCGCTTCGCACGCGCCGTTCATCGCCTCGGCTTCGCCCGAGCTGCTGGGGCTGGACAGCTTCGCCGACCTGGGCCGCCCGCGCGACCTGGCCAAGGTGTTCGACACCGTGGAATACACCAAGTGGCGCAGCTTCCGCGACTCGGAAGACTCGCGCTATGTCGGTCTGACCATGCCGCGCTTTCTGGGCCGCCTGCCGTACGACCCGGTAGAGGGCACCACGGTCGAAGGCTTCAACTTTGTCGAGGACGTGGATGGCACCGACCATTCCAAGTACCTCTGGTGCAACGCGGCGTGGGCCTTTGGCGCACGCCTGACGGCGGCATTCGCCGACTTTGGCTGGTGCGCGGCGATCCGCGGCGTGGAAGGCGGCGGGCTGGTGGAGAACCTGCCCACGCATACCTTCAAGACGGACGACGGCGAAATCGCGCTCAAGTGCCCGACCGAAATCGCCATCACCGACCGGCGTGAAAAAGAGCTGAGCGACCAGGGGCTGATCCCGCTGGTGCACTGCAAGAACTCGGATTACGCGGCCTTCTTCGGCGCCCAGTCGGTGCAGAAGGCCAAGAAGTACAACACGGACAGCGCCAACGCCAATGCGGTGTTGTCGGCGCAGCTGCAATACATCTTCTCGGTATCGCGCGTGGCGCACTACCTGAAGGCGATGATGCGCGACAAGATCGGCAGCTTCGCGTCGGCGCAGTCCGTAGAGAGTTTCCTGAATCGCTGGGTGTCGCAGTATGTGCTGCTGGACGACAACGCGACGCAGGAACAAAAGGCGCAGTTCCCGCTGCGCGAAGCTTCGGTGCAAGTGGCCGAGGTGCCCGGCCGTCCTGGCGTCTTCCGCGCCGTGGCGTTCCTGCGGCCGCATTTCCAGCTTGACGAACTCTCGATTTCCTTGCGCCTGGTTGCCGAACTGCCGGCCCAGGCCCAGAAATCCTGAGCGTCATTGCACTGACAACTCATCCATTAAAAGAGGTTATCAACAATGAAGGACATCTACGTCAAGTTCGGCAATCCGGCGCTCAAGGGCGAGTCGCAAGACAAGGACCACCCGGACTGGATCGAAGTCAGCTCGTGGCGCCACGAGATCATCCAGCCGCGTTCGGCCACCGCTTCGACCTCGGGCGGCCACACCGCCGAGCGCACCGAACATGGGGAAATGGTCTTCACCAAGGACCTGGACGTCGTCAGCCCGCTGCTGTATCAGCACGCGTCGGGCGGCACCACCTTCGACGAAGTCACCATCGACTTCCTGCGCGCGGACGGCGAGGGCAACCGCGTCAAGTACCTCGAGATCAAGCTGAAGTACGTGATCATCGCCCGCGTGGCGCCGGAAGTGGTGGCCGAAGGCCTGCCGCACGAGTCGTTCTCGCTGAAGTACGCCGCCGTGCAGTGGAAGTACACGCAGCAGAAGGTGGGCGGCAATCAGGGCGGCAACGCCCAGGGCGCCTGGAGCCTGACCAAGAACGACAAGACCTACTCGGTCTGATCGCGGCAAGGCAGTTAGGAAGACCGCGGCCCGGCCGGGTCGCAGTCTTTTTTATTTGAGGCCCCGATGAAAGGATTCGAACCGAGTCTCTTCGACAAGCTGTTCGAAGCAGAGGGCCAGTCGCCCTACGCCTTGCGCCGCTTGTCGATCGAGGAAATGAAAGAGACGGTGGCGCGAGATATCGAGGCCCTGCTGAACACCCGCATGGTGTTCACCGAGGAGGATCTCAGGCGCTACCCGCACTGCCAGCGCTCGCTGCTGACGTACGGGCTGTCGGATTTCTCCGGGCTGAGCCTGGCAAGCCATTACGACCGCGAATTCATCTGCCGTTCGCTGGAACAGGCGATTGCGCGGCACGAGCCCCGGCTGACGCATGTGCGGGTCATGCTGCAAGTCGATGGCCGGGCGACCTCGGTGCTGTACTTCGCGATTACGGCCATGCTGGACGTGGGGCCCGCCCACGAGCCCGTGACCTTCGACGCGACGTTGCAGCCGTCGACCCTGCAGTACTCCGTGACCAAGGGCTGGGCCAAAAGCCCGGCCACGGTCTGACGCCTCAAGCCGTGGTGCAGGTGCGCTGACGCGCCGGACAGGAAGACATCAATGGAAGAATTGCTGCCCTATTACGAGCGGGAACTGGGCTTTCTGCGCACCTCGTCGCGCGACTTCGCCGAGCGCTATCCGAAGATCGCCGCCCGGCTGGGGCTGTCGGGCGAGACTTGCGAAGATCCGCACGTCGAACGCATGATCGAGTCGTTCGCCTTGCTGAGTGCCCGTATCAACAAGAAGCTGGACGACGACTACCCGGAATTCACCGAGGCGCTGTTCGAGGTGATGTACCCGCATTACCTGCGGCCGTTTCCCTCGTGCAGCGTGGCCCAGTTCGACCTGGGCGGCGCGGGCGCCCAACTGACCGCGCCGGTGCGCATCGGCCGGGGCACGGAACTGAAATCCCACCCGGTGCGCGGCGTGGCGTGCCGTTTTCGGACGGCTTATGAGGTCACGCTGGCGCCCATCGAGGTGCAACGCGCCGCGTTTGTGTCCAGCGCCAATGCGCCGGCGACGGCCAAGCTGCCGGCCGGCGTCACCGGCCGCTTTTCGGTCACGCTGGGATGCATGGGCGAGAACCAGCACTTTGGCATGCCGGGCATCGACCGCCTGCGCGTCTATCTGCATGGCGAGCCGTCGTTTGTGGCGGCGCTGCGCGACGCCCTGTTCCTGCGCGCGGCGGCGGCCTATGTCGAGCTGCAACCCGGGCGCTGGGACCGCCTGCCCACGATCCCGCTGGCGCAGGTGGGGCTGGCCGAGGAAGATGCGCTGATCGACTTTCCGGCCAGTTCGCATCCGGCTTATCGCCTGCTGGCCGAATACTTCGTTTTTTCCGAGAAATTCAATTTCGTCGATATCGACCTGGCCGCGCTGCGCCCCTATCTGGGCACCGTGCGGCAATTTACGCTGCACCTGCCGGTGAGCGGGCTGCGCGCCGATTCCAACACGGCGCGGCTGCTGGAGTCGACGTCGTCGGACAACCTGCGCCTGGGCTGCACGCCGGTGGTGAATCTGTTCAGCCAGCGCGCCGATCCCATCCGCGTGACGCATGCGGCGTCGTCATATCCCGTGGTGGCCGATGCGCGGCGCGCTTTTGGATATGAGGTTTACTCCATAGACCGGGTGCGGCAGGTGCGCCAGAACGCCCAGGGCGATTCGGTGGTGGACTTCCGTCCCTTCTATTCGCTGCATCACGGCGAGTCGCCGGAGTCCGCCGGTCATTACTGGACCATGCGGCGCGACGCCTCGATGGCGCAGCGCAGCCCCGGGTATGAAACCGAGATCTCGATTGTCGATATCGACTTTGATCCGTCGGTGCCGCAGACCGAAACGCTGAGCCTGGACCTGACCTGCACCAATCGCGACCTGCCGGCGCAGATCGCGGTGGGCCAGTCTGGGGGCGACCTGTTCCTGGAAGGCGGCACCGTCGCGCGCGCCATCCGTATGCTGCGCCGCCCGACCCACACGCACCGCTTCCAGCAGGGGCGCGCGGCGCACTGGCGCCTGATTTCGCACCTGGCGCTGAATCATCTTTCCCTGGTGCAAAGCGGTCTGCCCGCCTTGAAGGAAACGCTGCGCCTGTACGACCTGTCGGGGTCGGCGGTGGCGGCGCGCCAGATCGAAGGCCTGGTCGGCCTGGACTACAAGCCCGCCACGCACTGGATGCCCGGGGAACCCTTCGCCACGTTTGTGCGCGGCATCGAGATCCGGCTGACCGTCAACGAAGACCATTTCGTGGGCACGAGCCTGCATACCTTCGTGGCCGTCATCAACCGGTTCTTTGGCCTGTACGTGCACGCCAACAGTTTCGTGCAGTTGGTCGTGTTGTCGCGCCGCGGCGCAGAGGAATTACTACGATGCCCCCCATGCAACGGCGACGCCATCCTAGCGTGATGGACGCGCTGCTGGCTGAGCCGCAGCGCTTCAAGTTTTTCCAGGCGGTGCGCCTGCTGGAGCAGTGCTTTGCGCGGCAGGAGCGCGGCGCGACTCGCCACACGGTGCCAGTGCATCTGCGCTTTCCCAATGCGCCCGGGCTGGGCTTTCCGCCCAGCGAAATCGTCGACGCCGTGGCGTACGACAAGAACGGCGAAGTGCTGGCCGACGAAGCGGCGCGCCAGGCCGCCGTGGCCGAAGGCCGGCTGGGCCGCGTGGACGTCACGCCGGCGTTCTTCGGGCTGCTGGGCGGGCAGGGCGCGTTGCCGCTGCATTATTCCGAGATGCTGGCGCATCGCGAGAGCCTGCGGCGCGACCGGGGCGCGCGCGCCTTCTTCGACATTTTTTCGAACCGGGCGGCGGCGCTGTTCTACACCGCGTGGAAGAAGTACCGCATGCCGCTGCGGCACGAAGGCGAGCAGGACCATCATTACCTGCCGCTGTTGCTGGCGCTGGGCGGCATCGGCCACCCGGCGCTGCGCGACCGGCTGCACAACGGCGCGGGCCGGGTGTTTGACGAGTCAGTAGCCCACTATGCCGCGGCCGCGCGCCAGCGGCCGGTGTCGGCGCCGTTTCTGCAGCGCGTGCTGCAGGATTACTTCGGCGTGCCGCTGCGGGTGGAACAGTTCGTGGGCCGCTGGTACGACGTGCCGCCGCAGAACCGTACGCGGCTGGGAGAGCCAGGCGCCGTGCTGGGCGTGTCCGCGCTGGCGGGCGATCGAATCTGGCAGCGCGACCTGCGCATCCGGCTGTGGATCGGCCCGTTGTCGCGCCAGGCCTATACCGACTTCCTGCCGGGCGGCGAGCGCGCGCAGGCGCTGGAGAAGCTGTTGACGATGTTCGGCGGCATGACCTTCGAATACGAGGTGCGGCTGGTGCTGGCGCGCGAGAGCGTCGCGCCCGCCCAGCTGGGCGAAGGCGGCGAGGCGCGGCTGGGCTGGAATTCGTTCCTGTGCTCCGGGCCGGCGACCGAGGACCGCGACGACGCCAGCTACGAATTGCACACCATTCATTGACCCCATAACAACATAGACACTCATGGCCACACCGCTGAAGACCTTGATCGGGAAGTTGAACCAGACCTGCCGCCAGGCCGCCGAACGCGCGGCGAGCCTGTGCATGGCGCAAGGCCACTACGAGGTGGACCTGGAGCATCTGTTCCTGGCGCTTCTGGAAAAGCCCGCCAGCGACGTGAGCATCATTGCGCGGCGCTGCCACATTCATACCGATGCGCTGGAAGCCGATTTGAAGGCCGAGATCGGCCGGTTCAAGAACGGCAACACGCGCACGCCCGTGTTTTCGGCGCATTTGCCCAAGTTGTTCGAGCATGCGTGGCTGATCGCGTCGCTGGATACGCAGACGACCCGCATCCGCTCGGGGCACCTGCTGCTGGCGCTGTTGACGGAGCCGGACCTGGCGCAGCTGGCGCGCCGGGGCTCGCCGCTGTTCGAGTCGTTCCGGCTTGACGAGCTCAAGCATGATTTCGCCGCGCTGACGCAGGGATCGGAGGAGGCGGGGCAGGCAGTGGGTTTCGCCGATGGTCCGGCGGCGCAAGGCGATGCCGGCCAGCCCGCGCCCGCGCTGTCGCAGACGCCAGCGCTTGACCAATTCACCACCAACCTGACCGAGCGTGCGCGCGAGGGCGGGATCGACCCGGTGATAGGCCGCGACGCCGAGATCCGCCAGATGATCGACATTCTGACGCGGCGCCGGCAGAACAATCCCATCCTGACCGGCGAGGCGGGCGTGGGCAAGACCGCGGTGGTCGAGGGGCTGGCGCTGCGCATTGTGGCGGGCGACGTGCCGCCGGCCCTGGCCGACGTGACGCTGCGGGTATTGGACATGGGTCTGCTGCAGGCGGGCGCCAGCGTCAAGGGCGAGTTCGAGAACCGCTTGAAGAATGTGATCGACGAGGTCAAGAAGAGTCCGTCGCCCATCATCCTGTTCATCGACGAGGCGCATACGATGATCGGCGCGGGCGGGCAGGCGGGCCAGAACGATGCCGCCAATCTGCTCAAGCCGGCCCTGGCGCGCGGAGAACTGCGCACCATCGCGGCCACCACCTGGAGCGAATACAAGAAGTACTTCGAGAAAGACGCCGCGCTTGCGCGCCGCTTCCAGGTCGTCAAGGTCGAGGAACCGGACGAGGCGCTGGCGGCGTCGATGCTGCGCGGCATGGCGCCGCTGATGGAGCGCCATTTCGGCGTGCGCATCCTGGACGAAGCCATCGTTGCGGCATCGCGGCTGTCGCATCGCTACATCACCGGGCGTCAGCTGCCCGACAAGGCCGTCAGCGTCCTGGATACGGCTTGCGCGCGCGTGGCGCTGGGCCGCAGCGCCACGCCGGCGATGATCGACGATGCGCGCCATCGCTTGACGCGCCTGCGCACCGAGCAGGAAGCGCTGCGCCGCGAAGCCGCCACCGGCGCGCCGCAGGCCCGGCTGGTGGAGCTGAGCGCGGAAATCGCGCAGGGGGAAGCGACGCTGGCCGACGCGGAAGGCCGGCACGCGGCCGAGACTGACCTGGTGGAAAGGATTCATGCCCTGCGCGCCGAACTGGAAGCGGCGGGCGCGGATGAGCCGGGTCAGGATGCGTCCGCCGCACCGGCACCCGCGCCCGCGGCGGGCCGGCGCAAGGCGGCGCCCGCGCCGCTCACGCCCGGGCAGCAGCGCCTGGCCGGCCTGATGGAGGAACTGCGCGCCCTGCAGGGCGAGCAGCCGCTGGTGCCCGCGTGCGTGGACGCGCAGATCGTTGCGGAAATCATTTCGGCGTGGACCGGCATTCCGCTCGGCCGCATGGTGAACGACGAGATCCGCACCGTGCTGCAGCTGCAGCCCATGCTGGCCGAGCGCGTCATCGGCCAGGACCACGCGCTGCACGCCATTGCCCAGCGCGTGCGCACGGCCCGCGCCGGCCTGGAAGATCCGGACAAGCCCAAGGGCGTGTTCTTGTTCGTGGGGCCGTCCGGCGTCGGCAAGACCGAGACGGCGCTGGCGCTGGCCGACATTCTTTACGGCGGCGAGCGCAAGCTGGTCACTATCAATATGAGCGAATACCAGGAGGCCCACAGCATTTCGGGCCTGAAGGGATCGCCGCCCGGCTACGTGGGCTATGGCGAGGGGGGCGTGCTGACCGAGGCGGTGCGCCGCCAGCCCTACAGCGTGGTGCTGCTGGATGAAATCGAAAAGGCTCATCCCGATGTGCTGGAGCTGTTCTTCCAGGTGTTCGATAAGGGCGTGATGGATGATGCCGAGGGACGCGAGATCGACTTTCGCAACACGCTGATCATCCTGACGTCGAACGTGGGGTCCAGCGCCATCATGCAGGCCTGCCTGAACAAGCCGGCCGAAGAGCGCCCGTCGCCCGAGCAATTGTCGGAGCTGCTGGCGCCGCAGCTGTACAAGGCGTTCAAGCCCGCGTTCCTGGGGCGCATGAAGACCATTCCTTATTTCCCGGTGGACGACGACGCGCTGGCGCACATCATCGGCCTGAAGCTCGGGCGCATCGCCCGCCGTGTCCAGGCCACGCATCGCGCAGTGTTCGACTGGGACGAGGCGCTGGTGGAAGCCGTGCTGGCGCGCTGCACCGAGGTGGATACGGGCGCGCGCAACGTGGATCACATTTTGAACGGAACGCTGCTGCCGGAGATCGCCGAACAGGTGCTCAGCCGCATGGCGCAGGGTGAGGGCATCGCCAGGATCCGCGTGAGCGCGGGCAAGAATGGCGAGTTCCGGTTCCGGATGAGCTGACGAGAGGAGACGCCGACATGGCCCTTGAACTCGCCGCCGCCAGCCTGTTGGGCGCGGGCTTTACGCAGGCCGACCGCCTGCTGGACCTGACGACGCCGCTGGGGCAGGACAAACTGCTGGCCGAGCGGCTGCAAGGCAGGGAGCAGCTGAGCGACGGCGGCTTCGTCCTGCATGTGGACGCGCTGTCCGACGATGCGCACATACCGCTGAAGTCGCTGATCGGCCAGGCCGCGCAGCTGAAACTGCAGACCGCCTTGGGGCGCGACGAGCACCGCGTCTGGTGCGGTCTGGTGACCGAGGCGCGGTTTGAGGGGGCCAATGGCGGCTTTGCGCGCTACCGTCTGCGCATCGAACCGTGGCTGGCGCTGCTGCGCCAGCGGCGCGACAGCTACGCGTTCCAGGATCTGTCGGTGATCGACATCGTGGACAGCGTATTTGGCGACTACAAGGGCCAGGGCGCGCTGGCGCCCCAGTGGCGCTGGGAAGTGAAGGATCGCGACGCCTATGCCAAGCGCAGCCTGACGATCCAGTACCGCGAGACCGACTTCGCCTTCGTGGAGCGCCTGCTGGCTGAAGAGGGGCTGTTCTACTGGGTCGAGCATGAAGCCGGCGAGGGCGAGCCCGGCGCCCACACGATTGTCATTGCGGATCACAATGGCGCATTCGAAGCGGGTCCGCAGGACAGCATTCCGTTTCAGCGCGCCGACGCCACCGAGGAGCAGGATTCCATCCAGGTCTGGCGCCAGAGCCGCGCGTGGCGCACCAATGCCGTGCGCCTGGCCACCTGGGACTATCGGGCCATGCAGGCGCGCAAGGTCAGCGCCCAGGTCGAAGACAAGTTCGCCAACGCCATGGAGCTGGCGGATTCGGATTATCCCGGACAGTATCTGTTCGAGGACGGGGCGCAAGGCGAGCGCCTGGCGCACAACGCGCTGGCGGCGCAGCGCGTGCGCCAGTCCCTGTACGAGGGCGAAGGCACCGCGCGCACGTTGGCGCCGGGTCAGCGATTTACGCTGACGGGCCACTGGGGGCCGTCGCAGGGCGCGGGCGCCGATTTCGTGGTGATCGGCATTGGCCACGAGGCGCGCAACAATTTCGACGAAAGCCTGGGACGAGCCGTGGCGCAGGCCCTGGGCGCGGCAGGCGGACAGGCGGACGGCGAGGCGGACTTCTACCGCAACCGTTTCGAGGCCATCGCCGCCACGCTGGAATACCGGCCCAGCACGCGGGACGGCCATGGCGCACGGCTGCATCCGCGCCCCACGGTGCATGGCGCGCAGACGGCGCTGGTGGTGGGCGCCGGCGATCCGGTCCACACCGACCGCGACCACCGTATCAAGATCCAGTTCCATTGGCAGCGCGGCAGCGCGTCGAGCAACCGCCAGGATCATCCGGCGGGCGACGACAACGCGCCGGCCAGCGAGGCCCTGGGCACATGGGTGCGCGTGGCCGAACCGGTGGCAGGGTCGGACTGGGGCGGGCATTTCGTTCCGCGCCTGGGACAGGAGGTGCTGGTGCAGTTCCTGCATGGCGATATCGACCGGCCGGTCGTGGTGGGCGCGCTGTATAACGGCGCGGGCGCCGAGAACGCCGCGAACAACCAGGTGCAGGGCGGGGCGGCCAAGGCCACGGGCAATGCGCCCGCCTGGTTCGCGGGCAGCGAGGGCGGGCACGCGCACAATGTGGTGATGTCGGGCTTCAAGACCCAGGCGCTGGCCGCAAGCGGGCAGGGCATGGGCGGCTACAACCAATTGGTCCAGGACGATACGCCGGGCCAGTCGCGCCTGACGGCGTCGACCACGCAGGCCGAGACGCGCCTGAATCTGGGGCATCTGAAGCAGCAGCGCGATAACGAGCGGCTGTCGGACCTGGGCCATGGCGCCGAGCTTGCGACCGGCGAAGCGCTGGCGTTGCGGGCGGGCGAAGGCCTGCTGATCAGCGCCGACAGGCGCGAGGACGCGGCGGGCGGCCTCCTGGATAGCGAAGAGGCCATCCGACAGATGGAAAAGTCCATCGGGCAGGCCGTTGAACTGTCCGCGACCGCCGGCCGCCAGGAAGCGCTGCTGCCCGGCGATGGGGACAAGCCGCGCGCGTTGAGCGAGCTGGATGCGGTGCGCGAGATCATCGAAGGCGCCAAGGCCGAGGAGGATGTCCGCGTGCCCGCCTACACCACGCCGCACATCCAGGTGAGCGCGCCCAAGGGGATCGGCCAGTACACGCCCCACAACGCGTACACGGTCGCCGGCGCCACGTTGTGCCAGGTCGCCCCTGACGTGAACTGGGCGGCGGGCGCGAACCTGTCGATCTGCGTGGCGCAGGGCGTCGCGCTGTTTACCAAGGGCCTGGGCGGCAGCGGCCGGGCGGTGGACGAGCAGGGCATCCGCCTGCACGCGGCGGGCGGAAAGCTGCGGCTGCAAAGCCAGAAGGCGCGCATGCGGCTGGCGGCTGAGAAGGCGGTGACGCTGGTCTCGGCGCAGGGCGCGGTGGACGTGAATGCGTCCAAGAAAGTGCTGGCGACGGCGGCGGGCGCCTATATGCGTATCGAGGGAGGCGGCATCCAGCTGCATGCGCCCGGCAAGGTGGAACTGAAGGCCGGCGTGCATAACTGGGTGGGGCCGCAAAGCGGCGCCGGCCCCGCGCAGCCTCCACAGGGCGATCTGGAAGGCTGCGCCGCGGCGCTGGAAGACGCGGCCGGCAGCGGCGCATTGGCGGCATGACGATGGACCTGACGCCCCGCCACCCCGAGTACTGGACGGCCAGCGCAGAAGCCAGCGTCGAGCGCGCGATCGCGGGCCTGCGCGCGGTGCTGGACGGGCGCGCCAACCGGCGCGTGCTGCTGTTGTGCGATTCGACGCTGGCCGATCCGCTGGCGGAGGAGATCGCGTCCGCCGGCCTGGCGCGCCGCGAGGTCGACCTGATTTCACAAGGCGCGACCGCGCCGCCCTTGTACCTGGCCGAAGTGCCGGATGAAGTGCGGCACGAGCGCCTGGTCAACGCCAGCTTGCGGCTGGCGGTGGACGAAGCCGTGCGCCCGGCGCCGGCCGCCAGGCGGGCGCGCTCGATGTCGGCGTGGCTGGCGACGGATCTGCCGCTGACGGAGGTCGCGCAGCGCCTGATTCAGCGTGCGCGTCTGCGCGATGCGCAGGGGCGCGTGCGCATCCTGCGCTTCTGGGACCCGCGCACCACCCAGTTCCAGAGCGAGCTGTACGCGGGCACGGCGCCTGCCTCGTGGATTCCGGGCGCAACGTGGATGAGCCTGGACGGGTTCGGGCGGTGGCAGACGCTGCCGGATGCGCGCGGTCCGATGCAAGCGGTGACGCCGGATTGGCCGCGGCTGGCGCGGCTGGGCCGCGTCAATGCCGTGCTGCAGCGGCTGAATGCGGAGGGCTTGCGTTATGGGCCGCAGGCGCTGGAGGCGGTGCGGCGCGCGCTGGACGCCGGGGCCGCATGCGGCATCGACGATGACGAGGACGTGGCGCTGTTTGCCGCCTGGCGGGTGCGCCTGGCCGCGCCGCTAGAGCGTGCGCCCTCGTTCATGGCGCTGTTGCGCGAAGTGCGCGAGGAAGGCGGCCGCCTGTATCGCGCCGCCGAGGACATGGACGACGAGGATTGGCAGGTGTTTGCGCAAGAGGCGCAGGCACGGGAGGATCTGCAAGCATGACGACTGACTACGACGCGCTGCCCTGCAAGGGCAAGTTCTGCGGCCGGCCGGGGCTGCCCATTCTGCCCATGCGGATCGCCTACGTGCCGGGCGGCAGGAACGACCTGCCCGACGGCGTGTACATGGACCCGGAGCTGTATTACGAGACGATGCGTCAGGGCGCTTACATGCTGCGCGCGATCACGGCCGGGTACGTCTACATCTGGGATCCGCGCCGCAGCTACGGCTGGCGCGCATTCGCGGCGACGGCGACGGGGCAGATGAAGGAAGTGCAGGTCGACGACGAAAATCGCCCGACCGATCAGCCCACCTTCACCTGCACGCGCGAAGGGCACGGCCTGGAATCCACGCTGATCAACGTCGAGGCGCCCGCCAACGCGTCGCGCACGGTGTGGGTGGGTTATTCAAGGGTGTGGTGGACGCGGGACATCCGCCGCGACCTGGCGCGCGACGAGCGCTGGCGCAAGAAGATCATGGTGGAGCTGGACGCCAAGGCGGTGTGGGGAGGCGGCCATCCCAAGCCCGAGACCGGCTATCGCGTGGCGGAAGACGGCGCCAACCTGGCCCGGCACTCGGTCGAGTTTCGCGATGCGGCGGGCGCCGCCACCCTGTTCGGCAACACGCTGACGCCGGCCGTGAGCGTGTTTGGCGGGCAGGGCGCGGCCGTGGCGGCGAAGATGCGGCAGATGACGCCCAAGGGCGGCATCGTCCTGGCGCTGCGTGATCCGGTGGGCATCCTGGCGGATGTGGCGACCTGGCGCAATAAATGCATGGGCGAGCTGGCCGAACACCATCTGGAACCCACGCGCATGCGCGAAGTCGGGGTGGCGCAGATCATTGATGGTTTGCAGAAGCAGATGGCGAACACGGGCGACGAGATCAGGCGCCTGCGCGAACGCGTCGATACCGGCAAGGTCGCCAAGACGCTCAGCGACAACAAGGCCGCGATCGACCGCATGCGCGAGAAGATCGAAGGGGCAGGCAAGGACTGGGCCTGGTGGTATGGCCGCGAGGCGTTCTGGCTGGCGCTCAAGGCGTACTCGTCCAAGGACGCCGCTGCGGGCGAACGGCTGGAAGAAGACATGGCGCTGTGCGTGGATGGCGCCGGCGCGATCGAGAGCGAACATAAGGCCATCGACGATTCGCTGAAGGACGAGGACGGCTCGAGCACCTACGCGGCGATCTGGCGCGCGCTGGCGGCGAACGACGGCGAGCTGTTGGCGTTTCTGGACCGCGAGGCCAAGGGCAAGGTCATCTCCAAGCAGGTCTCCAATGTCCGCAGGATGATCAAGAACTACAACGATTGGATCAAGGCGCGGGCGGCGAAGGGCCAGCTGCCGCCGATGCGGGTGGCGAGCGCGGCGATCGGCCGCTTCATGGCGACGCAATTGCTGCGCCTGACCCTGGCGGGCGATCCCATCGCCGAGCGCGTCGCGGCGCGCGTCACGTTGACGATGTCGGCGCGCATGAACATCGTGATGGCGGTGCGCACGCACACCACCACCTTGCCGCGGATGATCGCGGACATGCACCAGATCGTCTGGGAGCCCAACCCGGTGGCGGTGACAGTGGGCGGCGGCGCCGGCATCTATGCGACAAAGCAGATGCAGTCCGGCTGGATGGGCACGCAGGCCGAGCGCTCCACCCCGGTCACGCTCAACTACATCATTCCCGAGGAAGTCGATGCGCAGCTGAACGCTGCTGCGGCGGCGCCACCGCGGCCCGGCGGCGGCGGAGCCCCAGCGCTGGCGCTCCCCGCGCCTGCACCGGTGCTGGCCTTGCCCGCGCCGACCATGTCGCCGCTGGCGGGCTTGGTCAAATGGGCAAGGACCAAGGACGGCGCGAATGCGGGGGCGACAGGCGTGATGACGCTGGTGGCGCTTTATGCGTCGGTCTCGGATCTGCGCAAGGCGCAGGTCGTCCAGGACGCCAAGGCCGCGCGCAAGGCGTGGTTCGGCATCACGTCGGGAGTGCTGGGCGTGGGCAGCGTGGCGATCGAAGTGACGGCGGGCGCGATCGGCGCGCGCGTGGGCGCCAACACGGCCTTCACGATGAACCTGAAATTGAACATGCGCCTGACGGCCGTGCGGACGGCGGGCGCCGTGTTCGCGGCGGCGGCCACGTTTGTGGACGGGGCCAACAATGCGCTCAATGCCATCGACCAGTACGACGTGAAGAACTACGAGGCCGGCAGCGCCTATGCCACCTCATCCGTGTTCCTGCTGTTGTCCGGGCTGACCGGCGTGGCCACCGCACTGGTTTCGCTGGGCGGGGCATTCAGCACGGCCGGGGTGGTGGCGGGTGCAGGCGGCTTTGGCAGTGCGATGGTCGGCCTGACCAGCGGCGGCACCGTGCTGCTGGGTATTCCCGTGTGGGGCTGGATTGCGCTGGGCCTGTGCCTTCTGGCCGCCGGGCTGTACTTCAAGTTCTGGGGCGACAGCGCCAAGGACAGCGAGCTGGAGACCTGGTTCACCTGCTGCTGCATGCGCTCCGCGCAATTCGCGGACGTGGAGGAGCGTATGCTCTACGCGACGCGCGAAGAGGAGCTGGATGCGTTCAACCGGGCCGTGTTCGGTGTGCGCGTGAAGCTGGAATGGATGGGATTCTGGCAGGGCGAGGTTTTCGGCCGGGATCGCCTGGTGCTGGACGTGGTAATGCCAGGCTATTCCGAACACAGCGATTACGCGTATATCCTAAAGCTCGTTGGGGACGGCGTCAGCGCTGTCGTGGCGAGCAAGGGCTCCCCGCGCGCGACCGACCCGGACTTGCTGCCGCGCGGGCCGTCCAATGCGCAGTGGGTGCAGGGGCGCCCGCGCGAGGAAACCTGGGCCGACCGCGTGGACAACTACGTAGACAATTTGAGTTCCCGTCCGGGTTGGGCGGATGGCTGGCGCTGGATCCGCAAGGACCGAAGCCAGTCCATTGAGTTCACCGCCAAGCCTTGGGACGAGTCGGTGCAGTTCAATGTCAGCAGCGGTTGCGGGATCCTGCGCACGGAAGTGCTGGTCGATGACGATATCTTCCACGAAGCGATCCTCAAGGTCGAATACTGGCCCGATCCGGATCGCATGCCCGACATCCGCTCGGTGCCGATGGGCGCCCGTGGTTCAAATCTTGTAAAAGCGAATAACTGACAAGGCGCACGCATGAATAGCAACGAAGGGATCCCGGTGTCGGTCTATACCCGATGGCACCAGTTATCGGTGCCCTTGGCGTTCGCCCTGGCGGTGGGAAGTTTCATGCTGGTGGTGTTCAACCGCGGGCCGATCGGCCTGGCGGCCGTGCTGGCGGTGCTGGGACTGCTCGTGCCGCCGCTGGTGGCGTTCCGGGGCTTTCCCACGCGCAATGCCGTCAAGGTGACGGCGGACGGGCTGGAGTTTTCGCGCCGGTCCTCCATCGCCTTCGCCGACCTGTCCAGTTGGGGCACGGACGACTATCTCAAACTGGTTCGTCCCGGCCTGCCGACGCTGCTGGTCAGCGCGGCGGACCTGCCCAGCCGCGAAAGGCTGCTGCGCGAGTTCGAGCAGGCGCTGACGGTATGGCAGAAGCGTCAGCCGGCCGGCACGCAGGCGGCGCGCCGCACGCATTTCTACGGGTCCACGGGCGGGCGCCTGGTGGGCTTGCTGATCACCGCGCTGGGGACCGGGGCGGCCATCATGGCGCTGAATCTGCGCGAGCCGTCGATATCGCTTGCTATCGTCGGCGGCCTGGGAGCCTTGTTCGGATTGGCGATGCTGTTCGGCCGGCGGGGCTGAATAGGGGGCATGGCAGGCGCGTCCAGGGTACAAAATGTTGCCCGGCGGCCTACTTCCGCTTGCTAGCATGATCCACGCCGGAATGATCCGGCATTCGGATGGACAGTGGAGGTTGCCATGAATTCAAGAAGAACACTCAACCGGATCGCCGTGCTCGCGGCGGCGGGCGCGCTGCTGGCGGGTTGCGCGACGCAGCAGCAAACCAACACCGCGGTGGGGACGGGGGCGGGCGCGGCGCTGGGCGCCGGCATCGGCGCACTCATCGGACATGGCAAGGGCGCGGCTATCGGGGCCGGCATTGGCGCGGTCGCGGGCGGCCTGGTCGGCTACAACTGGAAGGTGGTCAAGGACGACGTGCAGAAGTCAGGCGCTTCGTCGCTGGGCATCGACGTGGTGGAAATGCCGGACGGCAGCCTGAAGGTCAATATTCCCAGCGGCGTGTCGTTCGACACGGACAAGACGCAGCTCAAGCCGGCGCTGCTGCCGGTCCTGGACAGCGTGGCGCGTTCGCTCAACCAGCACCCGGAACTGCGGGCCAAGGTGGTCGGCCATACCGACAGCACCGGCTCGCTGGCGCATAACCAGACCCTGTCGGTGAACCGCGCGAAGAGCGTCACGAATTACCTGTCCGGCCAGGGCGTGGCGGCTAGCCGCCTGACGGTGGAGGGCCGGGGCCCGAACGATCCTATCGGCGACAATGCGACTGCCGAAGGGCGCGCGCTGAACCGGCGCGTCGAAATCTACCTGTACGCGGTCCGGCAGTAAGCGCGGGCGCGTCGCTTGTTTCAGGGCGGCCGGCGCGATGCGCCGCCGCCCTTTATTTCTGGAGTCCGCCATGAGCATGTTTCCTCCCGCCCGCATCGGCACCGACACCGCCGTCGCCGCGCTTACCGGATGGCAAGCGGTGGCCATGCGGGACGCCATCGAAAAACGGTTCCGCTTCCCCAATTTCAACGCCGCCTTCGGTTTCATGGCGCGCGTGGCCATGTTCGCGGAAAAGCTGAACCACCATCCCGAATGGACCAACGTTTACAACCGCGTGGACGTGATCCTGACCACCCATGACGCGGGCGGCGTGACCGAACTGGATGTGCGCATGGCGCAATTCATGGACGAGGCCGCCGCGCAGGCGGGGGCGACGGCGCCCAAGGGCTGAACGCCAGGGCGTTCAATCGTCGGTATCGTCCGCGCTGGCGTGCAGATGGCCGATCAGGCGGTCCAGCATGTCGCCCAATTGGCGCTGCTCCTGGGCGCTGAGGCAGCCGAAGATTTCGTCGTTGCGGCGCGCGATCAGGTCGATGATGCGCCGGTATTGCGCGAGGCCCGCATCGGTGGGCGCCAGCACCACGCCGCGTCCGTCGGACGCGGACACTTTTTTTTCAACCAGACCGCGGTCGACCAGCGCCTGGGCCGAGCGGCTGGCCTGGCCCTTGTTCAGGTTGGCCGCCCGGGCCAGGTCGTTGACCGACAGCGGCGCGTAGCGGCCGATGGCCGCCAGGCAGCGCGCCTCGCCCAGGGGGATGTCGCAGTCTTTCAGGTAGGCGCGATTCGTGTCCCGGTCCGTGATCTTGTTGAGCACGTGCAGGCGGTAGGTCAGGAAGCGTTCCAGGGCGGGCGTGTTCACGTCGGGCGGGCAGGGGTGGGGGCCGGATAGTTTGCCATAGGGGCGTCGGACAGGCTGGCTGCCTCGGCCTGCGCCAGCAGCGCGAGGGCGTCCGCCGCGCTGGCCTGGCGGCTGAGCAGCGACAGCCCGAGTATCGAGAGGAACAGCGGCGCGCGGGATTCCCCGACGCGGGTCAGCGCCTGCGCCATGCTGGTGTAGACCTGGTCCAGTTCATCGTTGTTCATGCTTGGCCTTTCGTCGGGGCGCCCAGGGTGAGCGAGGGGTAGTAGGGCGCCAGCGCGGCGCGCAATGCCGCGGGGGCGGGGGCCTGCCAGCGGCCCAGCACATAGCCGTCGGGACGCAGCAGGTAGACGGTTCCGGCATCGCCGCCGTAGCGCTGGCGCAATTGGCCATGCTCGTCCCGCAGGCCGTCTGCGCCGGCGCGCAGCACCCGCAGCGGATGGGGGGCGCCTTGCGTTGCGGCGGCCAGGACGTCCAGTTCGGCCGACAGGCCTGCGTCGGGGGACAGCGCCAGCGCCACGAAGCCGGCGCCGAAATTCGCGCTGAGGTAATGGGGCGTGCCGCCATCCTGCAGCAGGACGTCGGGCGCGGGCTGTCCGGGCGCGGCGGCCTGACCGGCCCGCGGCAGGCCGTCCGTCAGGTTCAGCGGCGAGGCATCGTACGAAATGGGCGCCGACTGCCGCGGGTTGATCAATGGCCGGACGGACTCGTCCGCCAGGGCGAGGCGCAGGGCGGCCTCGCGCATGAGGCGAAAGCCAAAATCCGGCGGCGCCATGAATTCGGTGCTCTTGGCGCCGTAGGCTAGGTTCTGGCGGGTGGCGTGGACGCGCTCGACGCTGTAGCTGTCCAGCAGGCTGTCGGGCGCCTGGCCCTTGAGCACCCAGGCCAGCTTCCAGGCAAGGTTGCCCGCGTCGTCCAGTCCCGAGTTCAGGCCGCGCACGCCGAAGATGGGGACAAGATGGCCGGCGTCGCCGGCGAACAGCACGCGCCCGTGGCGGTAGCTGTCCAGCGTGAGGCACTTGGCGTTGTAGATGGAAATCCAAAGCGGCTTCCAGGGCGCGGTTTCGCCGATCATGTCCAGGTGGCTCTGCACGCGCGGCAGCACGTTCTCAGGCTTTACGGCTTCTTCGGGGTCTTCGTCGTCGCGGATCTGATAGTCGACGCGCCACACGTTGCCGGGCTGGCGGTGCATGAGCAGGGTGGAGCCAGGATTGGACGGGGGGTCGAACCATGCCAGGCGTTCCACCGGGCGCTGCGATTCCTGTTCGATGTCGACGATGACGTAGCGGCCTTCGTACTGCATGCCTTCGAGCTTCAGGCCCATGGCTTCCCTAACGGCGCTGCGGCCGCCGTCGCAGGCGATCAGCCAGTCCGCGCGCACGGTGTGGCGTTCGCCGCCGGTCTCCACTTCCACCGAGACGCCGTCCGGGCCAGCCTGCAGGCCGGCCACCCGGCTGGACCACTGCAGCGAGGCCAGGCCGGGATGGCGCTGCATGGCCTGGTGTGCGTATTCCTCGACGTAGTACTGCTGGATGTTGACCATGGGCGCGTAGCGCTGCAGGGGATCGTGCGGCATTTCGAAATGCAGGACTTCGCGATCGCGAAAGTAGCTGCGGCCGCCGGTCCAGGCCAGGCCGGTGGCAATCAGCGGCTGGTCCGCGCCGATCCATCCCAGGATTTCCTGCGAGCGGCGCGACATGCAGATGGCCCGGCTGCCGCTGCAATAGCTGTCGTCGGCCTCGACGGTGAGGGAGGCGATGCCGTATTCGGCCAGCAGGGCGGCCAGCGTCAGGCCGACCGGGCCGCCGCCGGCGATCAGCACGGGAACGTGGGAAGGGAGCGTCATGCTGTCTCCATGATTTGGTTGTTTGCGCAACTATATGCCGAGTATGTTGCGGGCGCAACTATTTTTGGAGGACGTAAAAAAACCCGCCGGATGGGCGGGTTTCGAGGGCGGCGCGCGTTCAGTTGCGCACGTAATAGATGCGCATCGCCTGCTGCTTCTGGGCGCCGTCCATGACGCGCAGCACCACCACCTTGGGGTTGAAACCGTCGGGCAGCTTGAGCTGGCCCAGCGCGTAGTCGTAGCGGTCGACGGTGAGGGCAGGCCCTTCCGGCGTGATCGTCGCGGCGCGGCCATTGGGGTAGGCGCCTTCGATGGCGAAGGTCAGGGTGCCCTTGAAGGGGGCGCCCTGGCGGTCTTCACGCATGACCAGGACCTGGTAGTCGAGCTGGCCGGGGGCGCGCTTGAACGAGGCCGAGCGGATGCCCAGGTTGCCGCCGCGCGGGTCGGGCGGCATTGCGTCCTGGAACAGCACCAGTTCTTTGTCCAGGGTTTCGTTGCGGGCGCGCGCTTCGGCCAGGTCGCTGGTCAGCTTTTCGTGGCCGGCCTTGTTGGCGTCGCGCTGTTTGGTGGCCTCTTCCAGCTGGGTCTGCAGGCGCTGGCGTTCGAGGTTCGAGGCGCTGAGCTCGCTGTGCAGCTGTTCGGACTGTTCAACGGTCAGGCGCTGCGGGCCGTAGTTGGTTTGCAGGAAGAGCACGCCGCCCGCGCCAAGGGCAATGCCAACCAGCAGCAACACAAGCCAGCGCGGCATGCGGCGCGTGCGTTGGCCCGGCTGGTATACGGAGGGCTTGAACACGGCCCGTTGCGATCTTCCAAACATCCCCATTCCTAGAAAACTTCCTGTGTGTGTGCCTGTGGGCATGCTGCGGGCGCATGCCAAAGCGTCAGAGAATACCCCGTTAGCCGGGGGCGTTGCGTGCGCAGACAAGCCTGGTTGCGCACCTTGATATTGTGAAATATGTGGGCGTCAGCGGGCCGTGCCGGCGAGTTCCGCATCGAGATCAGCCAGCCGCTGCGGGGTCCCGACATCCGTCCATCTTCCGGCATGGCGTGCGCCGCGGGCAAGCTCCCGGCCCATGGCCTGCCTGAGCAGGGGCGCCAGGGGCGCGGCCGCGCCGCGCGGGACGTCCGCGAACAACGAAGGATGGTAGACGCCGACGCCGGCAAAGGTCAAACGGGGTTCTCCCTGCGCGTGGACGCGGCCGTCCGCCGCAAGGAAGAAATCGCCGTCGGGATGGTGCGCGGGATTGTCCACCAGCAGCAGCCAGGCGCCCGCCCGGGCCACGTGCGGCACGACGTCGCGGGCCGCCGCGGGATCCCAGTCGCACCAGATGTCGCCGTTGATGACCAGGAAGGGATCGTCGCCCAAGAGGGGCAGGGCCTGAGCGATGCCGCCGGCGGTTTCCAGGGCGGACGGCTCGGGCGAATAGCGGATCCGCACGCCGTGGCTAGCGCCGTCGCCCAGCGCGCGCTCGATTTCGTGGCCCAGCCAGGCGTGGTTGATGACGATGTCCCGGATGCCCGCCGCGGCCAGCCGTTCCAGGTGCCAGACGATCAGCGGCTTGCCGGCCACCGGCAGCATGGGCTTGGGCAGGCGGTCGGTGAGCGGCCGCATGCGTTCGCCGCGTCCCGCGGCCAGAATCATGGCCCGCATCAGAACGTGTATCCGACGCTGACCTGGCGGTCGTCCAGGCGGTCCAGCAGCCGCAGCAGCGGCGTGAAGACGCCGTAGCGCTGGGCCACCTGGCGGACATAGCCGTTCACGCGGGGCATGTGGGCCAGGTAGTGAGCCTTGCCGTCGCGGTGGTTCAGGCGGGCGAATACGCCCAGGATGCGCAAGTTGCGCTGCAGGCCCATCCATTCGTAGGCGCGGTGGAAGTCGGCGAAATCGGCGTCGACCGGCAGGCCGGCGGCCCGCGCCATTTCCCAGTAGCGGATGGCCCAGTCCAATTGCTGGGGTTCTTCCCAGGTGGTTCTGGCGTCGGTCACCAGCGACGCCAGGTCGTAGGTAATGGGGCCGGCCAATGCGTCCTGGAAATCAATGACGCCGGGATTGGGGCCGTACTGCGGCTGGTCGCAGACCATCAGGTTGGGCGAGTGGAAGTCGCGATGCACCAGCACCTGGGGCTGTCCGCCATTGCTGGCCGACAACAGCGCGAAGATCTTTTCCAGGGCATTGGCGGTCTTGTCGTCCAGCGTGGCGCCATGGTGCTTTTGCACGTACCACTCGGGGAACAGCTTGAGTTCGTCGGCGAGGCGGGCGCTGTCGTAGACGCCAAGTCCGGCAGTCGAGGCCTGCTGCAGCTTGACCAGGGCGGCCAGCGCCTCGCGGTACAGCGCCTGGAGCTGACGGTCGTCCAGTCCGTCCTGGATCCGCTGATAGTAGGTTTGCTCGCCCAGGTCCGACAGCAGCAGCAGGCCCTGGTCCAGGTCCTGCGCCAGCACCTGCGGCACGTTCAGGCCGGCGTCGGCCAGCAGCTTGTCCACGTGCAGGAACGGGCGGCAGTCTTCGTGCTGGGGAGGGGCGTCCATGACAATCAGGCTGCGCTGCCCCGCGTCCAGCCTGAAGTAGCGGCGGAAACTGGCGTCGGCGGAGGCGGGGCGCAGCGTGTCGATGGCCAGATTCAGGGCGGGAGGCAGGCCTTCCAGCCAGGCGCGGACTTGCGCCAAGCGGGGGTCGTGATCGTTTTTCAAGGAAGATCCGTGTCAGAAGGGCAATATTGCTGAAAATTTGGTTCCGCGAACTTAAGGCTGGGCGTTGTTCGCGGCTTCTCTATAATACCGGCTCGTTTCCGCTAGCATTGGCCCCGCCCGGGCGCCTTTGTCCGGCTCTCCCATGGTCAAAAAGGGCTGTTTTCATTCGTGCGCAAGGTTCCGTGGTTGATCCTCTCCGTTGTCAGCGTCGCCGCCGGAGCCGCCCAGGCTCAAGGTAGCCCGGGCGCCGCTGCTACCGCGCCGTCGGCCACGTCGACCCCGCAATTGCGTACTTCCCCCGGCCTGCGTATGCACCGGTTGCCGGACGACAGCATCCCCGCTTATATGGAAGCGGACAGCATTTCGGGCGATCCCGACTCCGAACTCAACCTGACCGGCAGCGCGCAGGTGCGCCGCATCGACGGGGTGATCAAGGGCGACGAGATCAACTACCGCAAGGATACCGGCGAAGTCGACGTCCGGGGCAACGCGCGCATGATGCGCGACGGCACCCTGGTAACGGGACCGAACGCCAAGTTCAACGTGGACAAGTATTCGGGCCAGGTCGAAAAACCGAATTTCTGGCTGGGCTCCACGGGCGGTTTCGCCGTTGCCGAGCACGCGGACATTTTCAGCAAGTCGCAGATGCGGCTGCATACGGTCACGTACAGCGGGTGTCCGTGCCCGGAGCCCTCCTGGTACATCAAGGCCAATTCGGTCGATATTGATTTCGACGAGAACGAAGGGGTGGCGCGGGGCGGCGTGCTGTACTTCAAGGATGTGCCCATTCTGGCCTCGCCCTACATGACCTTTCCGGTCAAGCGTGAGCGCAAGTCGGGCTTCCTGCTTCCGACCTACGGCACGACCAGCCAGGGCGGTTTCGATGTGTCGATTCCGTATTATTTCAATCTGGCGCCGAATTACGACTTGACGGTGCAGCCGCGCTACTTTTCCAAGCGCGGCACGCAGCTGGGTGGCGAATTCCGCTACCTGGGGTCCAGCTACCTGGGCACGATCGACGGCACCTACCTCCCGAATGACAATGTCACCGGCGAGGACCGCTGGATGTACTGGTGGCGGCACCAGCAGACGTTCTCTCATGGCTTCTATGCCGATTGGGACATCGCCAAGGTGTCCGACGACAATTACTACCGGGATATTTCCCAACTGGGCCTGAACCAGGCGTCCACCACCTATCTGCCGCAGCGCGGCCGCGTGGGTTGGGCTTCCCAGTACTGGAGCGCATACGCCCAGGTCTACAAGTACCAGACGCTGCAGGATCCTGACGCGCCGCTGGTGCCTCCCTATGACAAGGAACCGGAGCTCTACCTGCGCGGCGCCCGCTACGACTGGGGCGGCTTCGACGTGGACTGGACCTCGACCGCCGTGCGTTTCAGCATGCCGGAATTCGGCGCCGCGGTGCGCAGGCCCGATGGCGACCGGTTTCAGACTTATCCGACCGTTTCATATCCCATCGTCCGTCCGGGCTGGTTTGTCATCCCCAAGGTGGGCGTCAACTACACCCAATATCAGACCAAATGGTATGGGGTTGATGCGCTTGGCCTGAACGGCGGTTCGGCGGACGGGCTGCCGCGCTCGCAATCGCGCACGGTGCCGATCATGTCGCTGGATGCGGGGCTGATCTTCGAGCGCGAGACCTCGCTGTTCGGCAAGTCGTCGATACAGACGCTGGAGCCGCGGCTGTATTACCTGAACGTGCCCTACCGCGACCAGTCCAAGCTGCCCGTGTTCGACACTTCCCTGGCCGATTTCAGCTTCTCGCAGGCCTTCGAGGAAAACATCTACACCGGCGGCTGGGACCGCATCGCGAACGCCAACCAATTGACCGCAGCGCTGACGACGCGCTGGCTGGATGCGGATACCGGTTTTGAACGCATGTCGTTGGGCGTGGCGCAACGGCTGTACTTCGAGGACCAGAAGGTCACGCTGCCATTGGAAACCCCGCGCACGGACGTGCGTTCCGATTTTCTGGTTGGCGCCAGCGCGGCCCTCACCGATACCCTTAGCACCGACATCGCGGCGCAGTACAACCCCTACGACAACAATTGGTCGCGCGGGCTTGTCAGCGCCCGCTGGTCGCCGCAGCGCCTGACGACCGTCGCCCTGGCGTATCGTTATCAGCGCGATCCCCAGCCGGGGGTGTTTTACCAGCCCCAAGGCCAGAACCAGGTCAGCCTGGCGGTCCAATGGCCGTTCAGCAAGCGCTGGTACGGCGTGGGCCGGGTGGATTATTCTTTGCGTTCAGGACCCTCCAGCACGGTGGCCAACACGATGGAATCGCCGCGCGTGACGCAGGCTATCGCCGGCCTGGAGTACAAAGGCGACTGCTGCTGGGTGGGCCGCATGGTCTACCAGCGCTATGCCGTATCGGCGGCGGACACCAATTCCGCGCTGTTCTTCCAGCTTGAGCTGACGGGCCTGGGTTCCCTGGGAACCGACCCGATGAACCTGCTGAACAGAAGCATCCCTGGCTACACGCGCGTGACTCCGCCCGTGCCCGCCGGGACCACATTTGAAAGGTATGAATGATGCGTAGGTTGCACTCTTTGCGCCGCCTCTCCGGCAATGCGCTGTTGTTGGCGCTGTGCGCCGGCTTGCCCGCCGCGCACGCGGCCGAGCAAACTGCCCGCGGCGCGAACAGTGGCGCCAAGGCCGCGCCCGCCGCGCAGAGCAATGCCGCTGCCGCCCCGAAGGGCGAACAATTCGTTGACGGCATCGCCGCGATCGTCGACAAGGACGTGATCACGCTGCGCGAACTGCGCGACGCCTCCGTGCGCGTCGCCGGTGAACTGAAGGCCCGCGGCATCCAGGTGCCGGACGATCAGTCCCTGCAGCACCAGGTGCTGCAGCGCCTGATCATGGAACGCGTGCAGCGCCACGAAGCCGACCGCCTGGGCATCCGGGTGGACGACGCGCAGGTCGACCAGGCCATCCAGACCATCGCCAGCCGCAACAAGATCACCCCGGCGCAACTGCGCCAGGAACTCGAAAAGTCCGGCACTTCCTGGGACGCCTACCGCAAGTCGCTGCGCGACGAGATCCGAACGGACCGCCTGCGCCAGCGCGCGGTGGACTCCACCATCGTCATTTCCGATGCGGAAGTCGACGCCTTTCTGAAGGACCAGCAGCGCAATCCGGCATTCGGCGCGTCTGCGCAGGCCGCCCAGCAGCAGCCCCAGGCGCAGGCGCAACCCGCACCGGAGCAAGCTGCCGCGCCCACCGGCCCGATGCTGTACGCGCTGGCCCAGATCCTGGTGCGCGTGCCCGAAGGTTCGTCGCCCGAGCAACTGGCGCTGCTGCGCAAGAAGGCGGAAGGCCTGCTGGCGCAAGCCAAGCGCGGCGACGATTTCGCCAGCCTGGCCGCGGCGTCGTCCGACGGTCCGGAAGCCCTGCAGGGCGGCGTCATGGGCGTGCGTCCGCTGGACGGCTGGCCCGACCTGTTCGTCAAGGCGGTCGGCAATCTGCAGAAGGGCCAGGTCAGCCAGCTGATCCAGAGCGGCAACGGGTTCCACATCATCAAGGTGATGGACCGCGGCATGGCCCAACCCGCGCCGGCACGCACCGCCCGCGCGCCCGCTCCGCAGCCCGCGCCGCAGCCGGCCCCGCAGGCGCAGGCGCAAGCGCAGCAAGGCCCCACGCAGGTGATTCAGACGCGTGCGCGCCACATCCTGATCAAGACGTCCACCGTCATGAGCGACGAGCTTGCGCGCCAGCGCCTGGAGCAGGTGCGGCAGCGCCTGGTGAACGGCGGCGCCAAGTTCGAAGAAATGGCGCGCCAGTATTCGCAGGATGCGACCGCGCCGCAGGGCGGCGAACTGGGATGGCTGAATCCGGGTGAAACCGTGCCGACTTTCGAGGCCGCCATGAATGCGCTGCAGCCGGGTGAAATCAGCCAGCCGGTGCAGACGCCTTTCGGCTGGCACATCATCCAGGTCGAAGAGCGCCGCCAGCACGACGCGTCCGACGATCTGGCACGCATGCGCGCCCGCCAGACCTTGTTCGAGCGCCGTGCCCAGCCTGCCTTTGAAGACTGGCTCGAACAGCTGCGCGCCCAGGCGTACGTGGACAACCGTCTCGAAAAGCAGCAGCAGATCCAGCAGAACAACCGCTAAACGCATTACGGGCTTTTCATGTCTCAACACCAGGCGCGCAAGCGCTTTGGCCAGAACTTCCTGACCGACGAGAGCGTTGTCGAGTCCATCGTCCGGGCTGTTGCACCCGCCCGCGACGATACCGTGGTCGAGATCGGCCCGGGCCTGTCTGCGCTGACGCGGCCGCTGCTCGAACGCATCGACCATCTGACCGCGGTGGAAATCGACCGGGATCTGGCGGCGCGCCTGCGCAAGCAGTTCGAGGCCTCCCGCCTGACCGTGGTCGAGGCCGATGCGCTGACCGTGGACTTTTCACAGTTCGGCGATGCGCTGCGCGTGGTGGGCAACCTGCCCTACAACATCTCCAGCCCGCTGCTGTTTCACCTGATGACCTGGGCCGACCACGTCCGCGACCAGCATTTCATGTTGCAGCGCGAAGTGATCGACCGCATGGTGGCCAAGCCCGGTTCGGGCGATTTCAGCCGCCTGTCCGTGATGCTGCAATCGCGCTATCGCATGCACAAGTTGTTCGACGTGCCGCCCGAGGCCTTCGATCCGCCGCCCAAGGTGGTGTCGGCGATCGTGCGCATGGTGCCCTTGCCGGCGGACCGCTTGCGGCCGGTCAGCGAGCGCGCCTTCGAAACGGTGGTGGCGCGCGCGTTTTCGCAGCGGCGCAAGATGCTGCGCCGCGTGCTGGCGGACTGGGCGCCCGTGGTGCCCTGGGAAGCCCTGGACATCGCGCCGACCGCGCGTGCCGAGGACATTTCCGTGGACCGGTACATCCGGCTATCGGATGCGCTGGTCGAAGCTGGCGCGCTGCAGCGGGATTGACGACTGACCGCGTAGATGAAAAAAAGGCCCCTTGGGGCCTTTTTGCGTTTCAGCGTGCGTGGCTTGCGGGATGCGGCCTACGCCCGCGCGATGGTCGCGCTGCGCGCGGATTCACAGCATGCGTTTCTGCGCCGCCATCCAGAGCTGCATGACGTCGCGCGCGCGCTCGGTTAGCAGGCGTTCGGCGTCCGCCAAGGCCTGCTGCAGCGTGATGGGGCCGGGAGCCAGGCTGAAGGCGGCGCTGATGCCGCAGGCATGCAGGGCTTCGTAGCCCTGGCCCAGCGACCCGGCCAGCGCCACGACGGGGACGCCCGCGCGCTGCGCTATTTTGGCCACGCCTGCCGGCGTCTTGCCGCGCAGGGTCTGCGCATCCATGCGGCCCTCGCCGGTGAAAACGAGCGTGGCGCCCTCGACCGCCTGCGCCAGTCCGCCCAGTTCGGCCACGATTTCGACGCCGGGCCGGAAATGGGCATCGAGAAACGCCTTGGCGGCGAATCCCAGGCCGCCCGCCGCGCCCGCGCCGGGTTCGTCGCGGTGATCGGCGCCCAGGTGCCGCGCGCACACGTCGGCGAAGTTGGCGAGCATCCGGTCCAGCGTTTGCACCTGTTCCGGCGTCGCGCCCTTTTGCGGGCCGAACACATGCGAGGCGCCCTGCGGGCCGCATAGGGGATTGTCGACGTCGGACGCGATGTCGATGCGGATTCCGGACAGGCGCGGGTCCAGGCCGCGTGTGTCGATGCTGGCAAGCTGCCCCAGCGCGCCGCCGCCCGGGGGCAGGCTGTGGCCGCCCGCGTCCAGCAGTCGCACGCCCAGCGCCGTCAGCATGCCGGCGCCCGCATCGTTGGTGGCCGAGCCGCCCAGTCCGAGAATGATGCGCTTGGCGCCCGCATTCAGGGCGGCCAGCATCAGTTCGCCCACGCCGTGGCTGCTGGCGCGCAGGGGATCGCGCTTGGAAGGGGAGATCAGTTCCAGGCCGGCGGCGGCGGCCATTTCGATCACGGCCGTGCCATCGTCCAGCAGGCCCCACACGGCGTCGACCTTGTGGCCCAGCGCATCGTTCACGGTGACCTGCAGCTCCTTGCCGCCCGTTGCCGCCAGCACGGCCTCGACGGTGCCTTCGCCGCCGTCGGCCATGGGCACGCACACCGTGTGCGCGCCGGGGAAGGCTGCCTTGACGCCGCGCGCGATGGCTGCCGCTGCGTCGGGCGCGGAAACGCTTTCTTTGAAAGAGTCGGGAGCGATGACGATTTTCACGGGATTCGATGGGCTCGTTGAAGGTTGGCGTGATGCCCATGATACCCGTGCGGACGCGGCCGGCGTACCATAGCGCTTTCGTTGATTTTGCGAGAGTGGACCGCCATGCCTGTATTGCGCCGCACAAAAATTGTCGCCACCCTGGGACCCTCGACGTCATCGCCCGAACGCATCGAAGCGCTCATCCGCGCGGGCCTGGACGTGGCGCGCCTGAACTTCTCGCACGGCAGCGCGGACGACCATCGCGAACGCGCGCGGCTGGTGCGCGAGATCGCCGCCAGGCAAGGCCGCTTCGTCGCGATCATGGGCGATCTGCAGGGCCCCAAGATCCGCATTGCGCGCTTCACCGAAAAGCTGGTGCAACTGCAGGTCGGCCAGCCCTTCACGCTGTCGCGCGCGCATCCCAAGGATGCCGGCACCGCCAGCATCGTGGGCATCGACTACCCTGAGCTCGTGACCGACTGCCGCGTGGGCGACGAGCTGCTGCTCGATGACGGCCGCGTCGTGCTGGTGGTGGACCGCGTCGAAGGCGACGAAGTCCGCACCACCGTCACGGTGGGCGGACCGCTGTCGAACAACAAGGGCATCAACCGCCGCGGCGGCGGCCTGTCCGCGCCCAGCCTCACCGACAAGGACCGCGTCGACGTCAAGCTGGCCGCCGAAATGGAACTGGACTACGTGGCCGTGTCGTTCCCGCGCTATGGCAGCGACATCGACGAGGCGCGCACGCTGCTTGCCGCCGCCGGCAGCCAGGCCTGGATCATCGCCAAGATCGAACGCGCGGAAGCCGTTGCCGACGATGAAGCCCTGGATGCGCTGATCCGCGCCAGCGACGGCGTCATGGTGGCGCGCGGCGACCTGGGCGTGGAAGTGGGCGACGCCGAACTGGTGGGCATCCAGAAGCGCATCATCCAGCACGCGCGCACCCTGAACAAGGTCGTCATCACCGCGACGCAGATGATGGAGTCGATGATCTCCAGCCCCATGCCGACCCGCGCCGAAGTGTCCGACGTGGCCAACGCGGTGCTGGACTACACCGACGCGGTCATGCTGTCGGCCGAAAGCGCATCGGGCCAGTACCCGGTCGAAACCGTGCAGGCCATGGCGCGCGTCTGCCTGGGCGCGGAAAAGCACCCGACCACGACGAAGTCCCACCACCGCATGGGCGAGACCTTCACGCGCTGCGACGAGACCATTGCGCTGGCGGCCATGTACGCAGCCAATCATTTCCCCGGCGTGAAGGCCATCATCGCGCTCACGGAAAGCGGGCACACGCCGCTGATCATGTCGCGCATCCGCTCGGGCGTGCCAATCTACTGCTACAGCCCGCACAGCTTGACGCAGAACCGCGTGGCGATGTTCCGCGGCGTGTACACGATTCCGTTCTCGCCGTCGGACTACGATCCCGCCGACCTGAGCAACGCCGCCATCGAGGAACTGCGCAAGCGCAACCTGGTGCAGACTGGCGACTGGGTGATCCTGACCAAGGGCGACTTCTACCGCGACAGCGGCGGCACCAACGGGATGAAGATCCTGCTGGTGGATTGACGTGTAGAACCCCGGCGCCCGACGCGGTACAGATCGCGGGGCGCCGCAGGGCGGTTCAACCGAAGAACCAGTAGCACACGCCGATCGCGGCCAGCACGCCGGCCAGGTCGGCGATCAGCGCGCAGCTTACCGCGTGGCGCGCGCGCAGGATGCCGACCGACCCGAAGTAAACGGCCAGCACATAGAAGGTGGTCTCGGTGCTGCCCTGCATGACTGCCGCGAGCAGCGCGGGAAAGCTGTCCACCCCGAAGTGCGTCATGGTTTCGAGCATCATCGCGCGCGCCGCGCTGCCCGAGAACGGCTTGACCAGGGCGGTGGGCAGCGCGTCTACAAAGCGTGTGTCCCAGCTGGCCTGCTGCGCCAGCCAGCGGATGCCGTCCAGAAGGAAATCCAGCGCGCCGGACGCCCGCAGCACGCCCACGGCGCACAGCATCGCCACCAGATAAGGCAGGAGGTTCTTGGCGATGTCGAACCCTTCCTTGGCGCCTTCGATGAAGGCCTCGTAGACGGGCACCTTCTTCCAGGCTCCCACGACCAGGAACCCCAGCAGGATCCCGAACAGCGCCAGGTTGCCCATCAGCGACGACAGCGTCGCGATGGCGGCCGCCGACATGCTGGCCAGCAGCGCCATGAATCCGCCCAGCGCCAGGGCCGCGCCGCCCAGCCAGAGCATGATGACCGGGTCGGCCAGGCGCAGCCGCTGGCACGCCGCCACCGCCAGAAAGCCCGCCAGCGTCGACGCGCTGGTGGCGAGCAGGATGGGCAGGAACACCAAGGTGGGATCGGGCGCGCCCTGCTGCGCGCGGAACATGAACAGGGTGACGGGCAGCAGGGTCAGCGACGACGCGTTGAGCACCAGGAACAGGATCTGCGCGTTGCTGGCGGTTTCCGGCGTGGGGTTCAGGGACTGCAGCTCGCGCATTGCGCGCAGGCCGATGGGCGTGGCGGCATTGTCCAGGCCCAGGCCGTTGGCGGCGAAATTCAGCGTGATCAGGCCGATGGCCGGATGGTTGCGCGGCACCTCGGGCATCAGGCGGGCAAACAGCGGACCCAGCAGGTGCGCCAGCTTTTCGACCAGGCCGGCGCCTTCAGCGATGCGCAGAAAACCCAGCCACAGGGTGAGCGTGCCGAAAAGCAGCACCATCACATCCACGGACACCCGCGCCATGTCGAACAGGCTGGCGACCATCTGGCGGAAGACCTCGGCATCCCCGATGGCCAGCCAGCGGTACAGCGCGGCCGCGGCGGCGGTGAGGAAGAAGCCCAGCCAGAGTTTGTTCAGCATGCGGTCGTGCCCGGACAGCGGTTGAATGCGCATCAGCGCGGCGACGCCCATTGTCGCAGAGTCGGCAAGCCGCGGCTTGGCCCGGGGCCGCCAATTCTGGTACTTTGCCCTGATACGTCTTGTAGCCATAACAGGGGGGATTCATGGATTTCAACGCCTGGCGCCGGCGCCGCATTTCGGAACCCGCGTACCGCTGGGCGCGCGACGCGGTGCCAGCCATGTCGGCCACCGAGCGCGAAGCCATCGAGGCCGGCGACACCTGGTGGGATGCTGACCTGTTCACGGGCAATCCCGACTGGCGCAAGCTGCTGAACGTGCCGGCCGCCACGCTGACGCCCGACGAACAGCGCTTCATCGAGGGGCCGGTGGCTGAACTGTGCGCCATGCTGGACGAATGGGACATCGCCTGGAACCGGCGCGACCTGCCGCCGCAGGTCTGGGCGTTCCTCATGGAAAAGCGCTTTTTCGGCATGATCATTCCGCGCCGCTACGGCGGGCTGGGTTTCTCGCCCTACGCGCATTCCGAGGTGGTGCGCCGCATTTCGGCGTACTCCATCACAGCCGGCGTCACGGTCATGGTTCCGAATTCGCTGGGGCCGGGCGAGCTGCTGATGCAGTTCGGCACGCCCGCGCAGCGCGACTACTGGCTGCCCCGGCTGGCGGACGGGCGCGAGATCCCTTGCTTCGGCCTGACCAGTCCCGAAGCCGGCTCGGACGCGGCATCCATGGTGGACACCGGCGTGGTCTGCCGCCAGGTGGTGGACGGCCGCGAACTCATCGGCATCCGCCTGAACTGGCATAAGCGCTACATCACGCTGGGGCCCGTTGCCACGGTGCTGGGCCTGGCATTCAAGATGTCGGATCCCGAAGGCATACTCGGCGGCCCCAAGGACATCGGCATTTCCGTGGCCCTGGTGCCCACCGAGGCGCCCGGCGTCGAGATCGGCCGGCGCCATCTGCCGGCCATGCAGGTCTTCCAGAATGGGCCCAACAAGGGGCGGGACGTGTTCGTGCCGCTGGATGCGCTGATCGGCGGCGCCGATCGCGCCGGGCACGGCTGGCAGATGCTGATGAGCGCGCTGGCGGCGGGGCGGGGCATTTCATTGCCGTCGCTGTCGGCCGCGGCCGCCGCGATGTGCGCGCACACGACGGGCATGTACTCCCGGGTGCGGGAACAGTTCGGCATTCCCATCGGCAAGTTCGAGGGCGTGCAGGAAAGGCTGGCCAGCCTGGCGGGCAACGCCTATCTGGTGGAGGCCGCCCGTCGCCTGACGTGCGCCGCGCTCAACCAGGGAGTCAAGCCTGCGGTCGTGTCGGGCATCATGAAATACCACGCCACCGAGCGCATGCGGGTTTCCGTCAACGACGCGATGGACGTGCACGCCGGCCGCGCCGTCATCGACGGCCCCAGCAATTACCTGGGGTCGCTGTATCGTGCCGTGCCCATCGCCATCACGGTCGAGGGCGCCAACATCCTGACGCGCAACCTGATCATCTTCGGGCAGGGCGCCATCCGCGCCCATCCCTACCTGATGCCGGAAATCCTTGCGCTGGGCAATCCCGACGAAGAACGCGGCATCGAGGTCTTCCACGACGTGTTCTGGCGCCATCTGCGCCACACCGGGCTCAACACCCTGCGCGCCATCGGCCGCGCCTGGACGGGCGGCATGCTGGCGCCCGCGCCGTCATCGGGGCCGGTTGCCGGGCACTACCGGCGGCTGGGCCGCTATTCCTCGGGCTTCGCGCTGCTGGCCGACGCCGCGCTGGCGCAGTTGGGCGGCGGCCTGAAGCGGCGCGAGATGATTTCCGCGCGCCTGGGCGACATTCTGTCCGAGCTGTACTTGCTGTCCGCCGTGCTCAAGCGCTGGGAGGACGAAGGCCGCAAGCACGATGACCTGCCGCTCGTGCGGTGGTGCATGGAACAGGGATATGCCGGCATCGAGAAAAGCATGGACCAGGTGCTGCGCAGCCTTCCGGTCAGGGTGCTGTCCTGGGGCCTGCGCGCCGCCATCCTGCCGCTGCGGCTGGCCAAGGGGCCGAGCGACGCGCTTACCCGCGAATGCGCCGAACTGCTGCTCAAGCCGTCGCCCACCCATGCGCGCCTGGCGGCCGACCTGCAGCGCGAGCCCGGCGAAGATCCGCTGGGCCTCCTGACCCGCGCATTCGCGCTGGTCGACGCCGTGCAGCCCATCCGCGACCGCCTGCGCCAGTCGGGCGTGCGGGATTGGCGCGAGGCCCATCGGGGCGGGGCCATCACGGATGCGCAGGCCGCGCAGCTGGAGGCGGCCGAAGCCGTCGTGGCGCGGGTCCTGCAGGTGGATGATTTCGCGCCGGAAGAGTTGTCGCCGCAAGCCGCCGAAACGGCTGCGACGGCGGATTCCGGCCAGACCGTCCCTTAATCGTCCTGGTTGGGATCCATGTCCGGGAACAGGATTTCCGTGAAGCCGAACTTCGAGAAATCCTGGATGCGCGACGGGTAGAGGCGGCCAATCAGGTGGTCGCACTCGTGCTGCACCACCCGCGCATGAAAGCCTTCGGCTTCCCGTTCGATCAGCTGGCCGTAGGGGTCGCGGCCGCTGTAGCGGATGCGGCGGTAGCGCGGCACCATGCCGCGCAGGCCCGGCACAGACAGGCAGCCTTCCCAGCCGTCTTCCATCTCGTCCGACAGCGGCGTGATGACGGGGTTGCAGAGGATGGTCTGCGGCACCGGGGGCGCGTCGGGATAGCGCTCGTTGCGGTCGAAGCCGAAGATCACCAATTGCAGATCCACGCCGATCTGCGGCGCGGCCAGCCCGACCCCCTGCGCGGCCGCCATGGTCTCGAACATGTCGTCGATCAGGGCGTGCAGTTCAGGGGTGTCGAAGCGCTCGACGGGCGCCGCCACGCGCAGCAGCCGCGGGTCGCCCATTTTCAGTATCGGGTGGATCATGGGGGCGGTCCGATTCAGTCTTGGCGGTCTTTCTTCTGGATGAATTCGATCTTGTAGCCGTCGGGGTCTTCCACGAAAGCGATGACCGTCTTGCCGTGCTTCATCGGGCCGGCCTCGCGGGTGACCTTGCCGCCGCGTTCCTTGACCTTGTCACAGGCTTCGTAGGCGTTGTCGACTTCCAGGGCGATGTGGCCATAGCCGTTGCCCAGGTCGTACTTGTCGGTGTCCCAATTGTGGGTCAGCTCGATGACGGCGCCCTCGGATTCATCCTGGTAGCCGACGAAGGCCAGCGTGAACTTGCCGTCGGGATAATCATTGCGGCGCAGCAGGCGCATGCCCAGGACGTTGGTGTAGAAGTCGATGGACTTGTCGAGGTTGCCGACTCGCAGCATGGTGTGGAGCAAACGCATAGAGGAATTCCTTAGGCGGTGAGGGGTTGGGGAATGAACCGGGACAGTCCGGCGCGTTCCCGGGTGATTCCGATGTCGCGCAGCGCGGCGCCCATGGCGTCGACCGCCTGCCGCATCTGATCCGCGCCAAAAGCGCCGATGCAGCCGACCCGGAACGTGGGTTCTTCGGTGTTGTAGAAGTTGCTGAGCACGTAGCCGCGCTGCTTGAGCGCGTCCACGAACAGCTGCAGATGCCAGGTCGGGGCATCCGGCGCATGGACGTTGACGACGATGGGGCCCTGCAACTGCGGGGGCAGGTAGGGCGTCAGGCCCAATCCGATCACGCCATCGTACAGCGTGCGCATATTGGCCGTGTAGCGCGCCAGGCGGGCTTCACGGCCTTCTTCCCGGTAGAGTTCCAGCGCCACGGCCAGCGCAGCCAGCGCAGGCGCGGCGGGCGTGAAGCGCGGGCCGGCATTGGGGGCCAGCGTGTGCTGATAGATGTCCGCCAGGTCCAGCGACCAACTGCCCGCGTTGCCGCGGGCGGCTTCCAGGCTGTCCCGGCGCGCCACCGCGAAGGCGGCGCCGGGCAGGCCTTCCAGGCATTTGTTGGCGGTCAGCACCACGGCGTCGACCGCCGGCAGGGCTCGCAGTTCCAGCGGCAGCGCGCCAAAGGCGGACACGGCATCCACGATGACGCGGCGGCCCAGCGCATGGGCGATGCGCGCCAGTTCGGGCACGTCGTGGCAGATGCCGCTGCCGGTCTCGCTGTAGACCAGCGCCAGGTGCGTCAGCGACGGGTCCCGTTCCAGCGCGGCGGCCACGGCCTGCGGGTCCACGCGTTCGGTGGCGCCCACGTGCAGCGGCACGGCGACACGGCCCGCGTCGCCGGCCAGCTTCTGCAGGCGGGCGGCGTAAGCGCCGGTGGACGGCGCCAGCAGGCGCCCGCCGGGCGGCACGAAGGTGCGGATCGCGGCTTCCACCGCGAAATGGCCGCAGCCGGGCAGGGCCAGCGCGACATGTTCTTCAGGCTCCGCCTGCGCGATCGCCAGCACGCCTTCGCAGACCTGCCGGTACAACTGGCGGAAATCGTTGTCCCAGGGCGCGTAGTCCTGCGCCCCGGCGGCCTTCACCCGCGCATCGGTCGTGACCGGGCCCGGAATCAGCAGCAACATTTCGAATCTCCTTTTGATCGCAACAGGCGCGGGTGTTCCCGGGGCCTCAGAACTGGGGCAGGGAAGCGGGATCGTGACGCCGCAGGATGTTCTTGGCGTCTTCGAAGTCTGGCAGGATCTGGCCCACTTCACGCCAGAAATCCTGGCTGTGGTTCATTTCGCGCAGGTGGGCGAGTTCGTGCGCGATGACGTAGTCGATGATGGCGGGCGCGAAATGGATCAGCCGCCAGTTCAGCATGATGTTGCCGTCGCTGGTGCAGGAGCCCCAGCGCGTGGCGGCCGAAGACAGGCGCCAGCGGCGGATCTTCAGCCCGCTGACCTGCAGGAAGTGCGCCAGGCGGGCGCCGAACCAGGCGCCTGCCCGCTGCTGCAGCCAGGCCTGCGCGGAATCGCGGATGCGGCCCTGGTCGGCGTTGGACGGCAGGGCCAGCCACAGCGTGTCGCCGTCCTGGGGCGCCTCGGCGTCGCCGGACAGCCAGGCTTGGCGGCTGTCGCCGCCCACGCCGATGATGATGCGCCGGCCCAGGTACGGCAGTTCGCCGCCCGCCTGCCAACGCGTATGCGCCATGGCCAGCTGCTGCTTGCGGGCGTGCCACTCGCGCAGCTTGGTCAGGATCCAGCGGGATTTTTCGCGCACGGCGTCGTCGATCTGCGTCAGCGTCACCCAGTTGGGCGCGGTGACGCGCAGGCCGTCGTCGGTGATCACGAAGCCGATGCTGCGGCGCCGCGAACGCAGCAGCACGAAGCCGATCGGCTGCTGTTCGGTGGGGACCTCGCGCCAGCGCGCGCCCGGCGGCAGCGGGTCGGGGCAGGGTGTGGGCACGCGGGCCGCGGTGTTGGGCGACAGCGTCAGCAGCGGTTCGCCCGCGGCAGCGGGACTGCCGGCGGCGTCGGGAAAGAGATTCGCGGGCGCGGCCGGCTTGGGGGCTTGCGGCGGAGAAGCCGGCGGCTTGGGCGCGGCGGGCCGCGGCGCGGCAAAAGGCGCGGGCGCAGCGATCAGCGGCGGCGCGCCCGGGGGCGCGTCGTCTTCCTGCGTGTCGAACAGGAGTTCGAGCTGATCAGTGCTGGGCATACCTTTCAGGGTTGAGTCGCCGCATTTCCCCTTCGATCCAGTCCTGGACCTTCTGGTTCAGTTCCTCGGGGGAAAGACCCTTGGATTCTATCGCGGGACCGATCGACAGGGTGACCAGGCCGGGCTGCTTCACGAAGGCGTTGCGCCGCCAGCATTCGCCGGCGTTGTGCGCCACGGGAATGACGACGGCGCCGGTGCGCGAGGCCAGCAGGGCGCCGCCCATCTTGAAACGGCCGGTCTTGCCCGGCGCGACGCGGGTGCCCTCGGGGAACAGCAGGGGCCAACGGCCTTCGTCCAGGCGGGTCTGACCCTGCTTGACCACTTGCTCGAAGGCGTCGCGGCCTTTGGAGCGGTCGATCGCGATCATGCGCAGGAGCGCCAGGCCCCAGCCGAAGAACGGCACCATGTGCAGTTCTTTCTTGTAGACGAAGCAGACCTCGCGCGGCATGTAAGCCGGGAAGAACAGGGTTTCCCAGGCCGACTGGTGCTTGGACAGGAGGACCGCGGGGCCGTCGGGCAGGTTTTCCCAGCCCTTGACCTGCCAGCGGATTCCGCAGATGACCTTGGCGCCCCAGATGGCCAGCCGCGGCCAGCCGACGGTCAGCTTGTAGCGCCAGTGCAGCGGCAGCGGCGCCCACAGGATGCAGGCGAAGGCGTAAGGGATGACCGTGACGGACAGGAACAGGAAGTACAGCAGCGAGCGTAGCCGGGCCATCGGATCAGGCGTCCTGCAGCAGGGCGTCGACCACGGCCGACAGGTTGTCGCACACGCGCGTGTTGTCGGGCAGGCCGCCCTTGGCCAGCGTCTTCGCGCCGTTGCCGGTCAGCACCAGCCAGGGCGAGCAGCCTGCGGCCGCCGAGGCCTGCAGGTCGCGCAGCGAATCGCCGACGGCCGGCACGCCGGCCAGGTCGATGTCGTAGCGGTGGCCGATCTGCTCGAACATGCCGGGGCGCGGCTTGCGGCAGGTGCAGTCGTCATCCGGGCCGTGGGGGCACATGAAGACGGCATCGACGCTGCCGCCCGCCGCGGCCAGTTCGCGGCGCATCTTGGTGTGGATGGCCGTGAGCGTGTCCATGTCGAACAGGCCGCGCGCAAGGCCCGACTGGTTGGTGGCGATCACCACCTTCCAGCCCGCCTGCGTCAGGCGCGCGATCGCCTGCAGGCTGCCGGGCAGGGCGATCCATTCGTCAGGCGTCTTGACGAATGCATCGCTGTCCTGATTGATGACGCCGTCGCGGTCGAGGATGATCAGTTTCACTGTGCGAGCCTGGAAATGTCGGCCACCTGATTCATCAGGCCATGGAGCCGGCTCAGCAGAGCCAGACGGTTGGCGCGCACGGCCGGGTCTTCGGCCATGACCATGACATCCGCAAAGAAGGCGTCCACGGGTTCGCGCGCCTGGGCCAGCGTGGACAGGCTGCCGGCGAAGTCGCCCGCTGCCAGCTGCGCTTCGGCCTTGGGGCGCAGCGTGGCCACCGCGGCGGCCAGCGCCTTTTCCGCGGGTTCTACCAGCGCGCTGTCGTTCACGGCGCCGATCTCGCCTTCGGCCTTCTTGAGCAGATTGCCGATGCGCTTGTTGGCGGCGGCCAGGCTGGCGGCCTCGGGCAGCTGCGCGAAGGCGGCGGCCGCGCGCACGCGCTCGGCCACCTGGTGCAGCGGCGGGGTCAGCGCGATGACGGCCTCGACCGCATTGCGGTCGGAGTCGTTGATGAGCTGGTTGCGATAGCGTTCGTAGATGAAGGCGCGCACCTCGGTCAGCGTGTCGGCCGGAATCTTGCCGGCCGGGAACGTGCCCGCGGCCAGTTCCAGCAGGCCGTCCAGGGACAGCGGGCCGTCCTGGCTGATCTTGAGCCAGCCGCCGGCGGCCAGCTGCTCGAAGGCGCTGATCAGGCCCAGCGCGGCGCGGCGCAGGCCGAAGGGGTCGCGTTCGCCGGTGGGGGCCAGGCCGATGGCCCATATGCCGACCAGCGTTTCGACGCGTTCGGCGATGAACAGCGTGGCGGCGGTGAGCGTGTCCTGCGTCACCGGCGAGTCGTAGCGGTTGCGGTACTGGCTGCGCAGGGCCTCGACGACGCTGTCGGGCTCGCCGTCGCCGGCCGCGTAGTACGCGCCCATGATGCCTTGCAGCTCAGGGAATTCGCCCACCATGTTCGAGCCCAGGTCGGCCTTGGCGAGCAGGGCGGCGCGGTCGGCGGCGGCAACGTCGCCGCCCAGCAGGCCGGCTACGCCGCGGGCGATCGCGCGCACGCGCTCCACGCGTTCAAGCTGGGTGCCCAGCTTGTTGTGATAGACGATGGAACCCAGCTGTTCGACGCGCGCGGCCAGCGGCGTCTTGCGGTCGGTTTCGAAGAAGAACTGCGCGTCGGCCAGGCGCGGGCGCACCACGCGCTGGTTGCCTTCGACGATGTTCACCGGGTTTTCGGTGTGCATGTTGCTCACGATGAGGAAGCGGTGCGTGAGGCGGCCGGTGGCCGGATCGAACAGCGGGAAGTATTTCTGGTTCAGCCGCATGGTCAGGATCAGGCATTCCTGCGGCACTTGCAGGAATTGCTCTTCGAACTGGCCCACGTAGACGGTGGGATGTTCGACCAGCGCGGTCACTTCGTCCAGCAGCGCGGCCACTTCGGGGGCGTCCCCCAGGGTGGCCGACAGGCGGCCGGCCTGGTCCAGCAACTGGCGCTGGATTTCGGCGCGGCGCTCCTCGAACGAGGCCACGACGCGGCCTTTTTCGGCCAGGGCGGCGGCGTAGGCGTCCGCGTCGGCGATCGACACGGCGCCCTCGCTCATGAAGCGATGGCCCAGCGTCTCGCGGCCGGCCGCCAGACCCAGCGCCGAAACCGGCACCACGTCGGCGCCGTACAGGGCGATCAGGCCGTGCGCCGGGCGCACGAACTTGACGGTGGTGACGCCGTCGGCCAACTGGTAGCGCATGACCTTGGGGATGGGCAGGCCGTCGATCGCGGCATCAATGCCTTCCTGCAGGCCGGCGGCCAGCTTGGCGCCGGCGGCGGTGCCGCGCGCAACCAGGTAATCCTGCTTGCCGTCGGATTCGCGGTCCAGCGTGGACACGTCGATGTTTTCCAGGCCCTTGGCGGCCAGCTTCTTTTGCAGCGCGGGCGTGGCCTTGCCGTCTTCGGTCAGGCCGATCTTCACGGGCATCAGCTTTTCGGCGTAGGCCTGGTCGGGCGCCTGCTCCAGCACGGCGGACAGGCGCACGGCCAGGCGGCGGGGCGTGGAATACGCGGTCACGGCGCAGCCGTCGGCCAGAAGGCCGTGGCGCGCCAGCGTGGCGCGCACGCCTTCGGCAAAGGCCTGGCCCAGCTTCTGCAGGGCCTTGGGCGGGAGTTCTTCGGTCAGCAGTTCGACCAGCAGCGGGCGGATGTTCGTCGTCATTTATGCTGCCTCCCCGGCGGCCTTGTCGCGGCCCAGCATGGGAAAGCCCAGTCGTTCGCGGGAATCGTAGTAGGCCTGCGCGACGGCGCGCGACAGGTTGCGGATGCGGCCGATGTAGGCGGCGCGCTCGGTGACGCTGATCGCGCCGCGCGCGTCCAGCATGTTGAAGGTGTGCGCGGCCTTCAGGGCGGCCTCGTAGGCCGGCAGCGCCAGCGGCACGTCCATCAGGCGCTTGGCTTCGGCTTCGTAGTCGTTGAAATGCGCGAACAGCATGTCGGCGGACGAATGCTCGAAGTTGTACGTGGATTGCTCGACTTCGTTCTGGTGGAAGACGTCGCGGTACAGCACGCGGTTGCCGTTGGCGCCTTCGGTCCAGACCAGGTCGTAGACGCTCTGCACGTCCTGCAGGTACATGGCCAGGCGTTCCAGGCCGTAGGTGATTTCGCCGGTGGTCGGCGTGCAGTCCAGGCCGCCAACCTGCTGGAAGTACGTGAACTGGGTGACTTCCATGCCGTTCAGCCAGACTTCCCAGCCCAGGCCCCAGGCGCCGAGCGTGGGGTTTTCCCAGTCGTCTTCGACGAAGCGGATGTCGTGCTGCGTGGGATCAATGCCCAGCGCCTTGAGCGAACCGATGTACAGGTCCAGGATTTCCGGGGGCGCGGGCTTGAGCACGACCTGGTACTGGTAATAGTGCTGCAGACGGTTGGGGTTTTCGCCGTAGCGGCCGTCTTTCGGGCGGCGCGAGGGCTGCACGTAGGCGGCGCGCCAGGGTTCCGGGCCGATCGCGCGCAGGAACGTGGCCGTATGCGAGGTGCCGGCGCCGACTTCCATGTCGTAGGGCTGCAGCAGGGCGCAACCCTGCTTGTCCCAGTATTCCTGGAGCGTAAGGATGATTTGCTGAAAGGTGAGCATAGGATTCTTGGAATTCGGCCGCCGGGCAAGGGGCGCCCTGGGCGTGGGAAACCCGGCATTTTAACTGGCCCGGGGCCGGGGCGGTCCGGGACGGCGGCATTCCGGTTACATATGCGCCCGGAAAGTGTCCCCGAATGTGCCCCAGGTGGACACGCGCGGGGCCCGCGCCTGCGTCGGCAAACCAATGGTCGTATGATTCCAGGTTGAGCCTGAGTCTTATATAAAACCCGGAACCCGATTCCGAGAATTCCCGAAAAAAGGAGCAGTCCCATGTCTGACCTGATCACGGTGGAAGTCACCGACGGCATCCAGATCATCACGATCAACCGTCCCGAGGCCAAGAACGCCATCAACCTGGAAACCGCCGTGGCCATGGCCGCCGCGCTGGACCAGCTGGACAGCCGTGACGATGTGCGCATCGGCATCCTGACGGGTGGCGGCGGCACGTTCTCGTCGGGCATGGACCTGAAGGCATTCGCCGCGTCGGGCCAGCGCCCGTATGTGGATGGCCGCGGCTTTGCCGGGCTGAACGAACGGCCGCCCAAGAAGCCGCTGATCGCCGCGGTCGAGGGCTACGCGCTGGCCGGGGGCTGCGAAATGGCGCTGGCCTCGGACCTGATCGTGGCCGCCAGCAACGCCAAGTTCGGCCTGCCCGAGGTCAAGCGCGGCCTGGTGGCCGGCGCCGGCGGCCTGCTGCGTCTGCCGCGCCGCCTGCCGTACCACATCGCCATGGAGGTCATCCTGACCGGGGAAATGCTCAGCGCCGAGCGCGCGCATGCGTTTGGCCTGGTCAACCGCCTGACCGAGCCGGGCGGCGCCCTGGCCGGCGCGCTGGAACTGGCCCGCGCCATCGTCGAAAACGGCCCGCTGGCCGTGCAGACCGCCAAGAGCATCGTTGCGCAGTCCGGCGACTGGGAGCAGGAAGGCATGTTCGACCGCCAGCGCCCGCTGATCGCCCACATTTTCACGTCGGCCGACGCCAAGGAAGGCGCTACCGCCTTTGCCGAAAAGCGCAAGCCCGTGTGGCAAGGCAAATAAATGGCTGGCCCCCACGCCGCGCACGCTTCGCGCGCTTGCTGCCCCCCAAGGGGGCGCATTTTGCCTTGGGGCGGCCCGGCGGCAAAATAGTTCTTTTCTACTGTGGTTGACCATGGGGTCAGCCGCGTTTTCACGTTTTCCATCCAGACCTGCAAATCGCCATGTCCGTCATCATTAAAGAAGAAGACTTCATCCAGTCGATAGCCGATGGCATCCAGTTCATCAGCTATTACCATCCCGTCGATTACATCCGCCACCTGGCGCGCGCCTACGAGCGCGAGGAAAGCCCGGCCGCGCGCGACGCGATGGCGCAGATCCTGACCAACTCGCGCATGTGCGCCGAAGGCAAGCGTCCGCTGTGCCAGGACACCGGCATCGTCAACGTCTTCCTGAAGATCGGCATGAGCGTGCGCTTCGACACCAAGCGCACCCTGCAGGAACTCGCTGACGAAGGCGTGCGCCGCGGCTATCTGAACCCCGACAATCCGCTGCGAGCCTCCGTGCTGGACGATCCGCTGTTCGCGCGCAAGAACACGCGCGACAACACGCCCTGTATCCTGCACGTCGAACTTGTCCAGGGCGACAAGGTCGACGTGCAGATCGCTTCGAAGGGCGGCGGTTCCGAAAACAAGACCAAATTTGCCATGTTGAACCCCAGCGATTCGCTGGTGGACTGGGTGCTGAAGACCGTTCCGTCGATGGGCGCCGGCTGGTGCCCGCCGGGCATGCTGGGCATCGGCGTCGGCGGCACGGCCGAAAAGGCCATGCTGATGGCCAAGCAGTCGCTGATGGAAGACATCGACATGTACGAACTGCTGGCCCGCGGCCCGCAGAACAAGCTGGAAGAGTTGCGTATCGAGCTCTACGAAAAGGTCAACGCGCTGGGCATCGGCGCGCAGGGCCTGGGCGGCCTGACGACCGTGCTGGACGTCAAGATCAACACCTTCCCGACGCATGCGGCCTCCAAGCCCGTCGCGATGATCCCGAACTGTGCGGCCACCCGTCACGCCCACTTCGAGCTGGACGGCTCCGGCCCCGCGCGCCTGGATCCGCCGTCGCTGTCCGAGTGGCCGGAAGTGCACTGGGCGCCGGACTACAACAAGTCCAAGCAGGTCGACCTGAACACGCTGACCAAGGAAGAAGTCGCCAGCTGGAAGCCGGGCCAGACCCTGCTGCTGTCGGGCAAGATGCTCACCGGCCGCGACGCCGCGCACAAGCGCATTCAAGACATGCTGGCCAAGGGCGAGCCGCTGCCCGTGGACTTCACCAACCGCGTGATCTATTACGTGGGCCCGGTGGACCCGGTGGGCGACGAAGTGGTCGGCCCCGCCGGCCCCACCACCGCCACCCGCATGGACAAGTTCACCGACATGATGCTCGAGAAGACCGGCCTGATCTCGATGATCGGCAAGTCCGAGCGCGGTCCGGTCGCCATCGAGGCCATCAAGAAGCACGGCTCGGCCTACCTGATGGCCGTGGGCGGCGCGGCCTACCTGGTGTCCAAGGCGATTCGCGGCGCCAAGGTGCTGGGCTTTGCCGACCTGGGCATGGAAGCCATCTATGAGTTCGACGTGAAGGACATGCCGGTGACCGTGGCGGTGGACGCCCAGGGCACGTCGGTTCACACGACCGGACCCAAGGAATGGCAGGCCAAAATCGGGAAGATCCCGGTTGCCGTCGCCTGAACGTCAATGACCTGGTGAAAATCAATCAGCCGCTGGCAACAGCGGCTGATTTTTTTTACGCAACGCCGGCGCATCAAGCCGCCATAGGCTGCAGCACGAGGCCGGCTGAACGGGTTGCGGCGCCGGCGGCGTTCTACTTCCTGAACGCCGCGATCGCCTGGGGCGATTTTCCCAGCACGTCGCGCAGCACTTCCTCGGTATGTTCCCCCAGCAGCGGCGGCGCGCGCCGGTACACCACGGGCGAACCCGAGAAGCGCAGGGGGCTGGCCGTGACCGGCGCGACGCCGCCCGCCGGATGCGGCAGGTCTCGACGCAGCTGGCGCGCTTGCGCCTGCGGATGCGCGAACGCCTGGGCGATGTTGTTGATGGGCCCGCAGGGCACGCCGACGGCTTCCAGTTTGGCGATCCAGTCGTCACGGCGGCCATCCCGCATGATCGCCGCCAGGATGCCGACCAACTCTTCGCGGTTGGCGACGCGGAGCCGGTTGGTGGCGAACCGCGCGTCGTCGCCCAGTTCCGGCACGCCGATGGCGCGGCAATAGGCGCGGTACTGGGACTCGTTGCCCGTGGCCACGATCAGATGGCCGTCGCTGGCGGCGAACACCTGGTAGGGCACCACGTTCTGGTGCGCGTTGCCGGCGCGCGTGGGTGCGACGCCCGAATTGAAGTAGTTTGAATTCTGGTTGGCCAGCAGGGCCACATGGCTGTCCAGCAGGGCGATGTCCAGGTGCTGGCCCAGGCCGCTGCGGTGGCGCTCCTGCAGGGCCGCCAGCACCGCCACGGTGGCGTACATGCCGGTGACGATGTCGGTGACGGCCACGCCGGCCTTCTGCGGCCCGCCGCCGGGCAGGTCGTCGCGTTCGCCCGTGATGCTCATCAGGCCGCCCATGCCCTGGATCATGAAGTCGTAGCCGGGGCGCTGCGCGAACGGCCCGTCCTGGCCGAAGCCGGTGACCGAGCAATAGATGAGGCGCGGATTGATGTCCTTCACGCTCTGGTAGTCCAGCCCGTACTTGGCCAGTCCGCCCACCTTGAAGTTCTCGACGAGGATGTCGCTGACCGCGGCCAGTTCACGGATCAGCGCCGCGCCCTCGGGCGTGGCCATGTCGGCCTCGACCGAGCGCTTGTTGCGGTTGGCGCTGAGGTAGTAGGCGGATTCGTTGGTGTCCTGGCCGTCGCCATCCTTCAGGAACGGCGGACCCCAGGCGCGCGTGTCGTCGCCCACCTTGGGGCGTTCGATCTTGATGACGTCGGCGCCCAGGTCGGCCAGGTTCTGCGTGCACCACGGGCCCGCCAGGATGCGCGACAGGTCCAGCACGCGGATGCCGTCCAGCGGAGGCGGCCGCGTCATGATTGCACCGTCGCGGTGCCGTTGCTCATGACCACGACGCCGCGTTCTTTGGCGCGCGCAATGAAGCGGATCTGGCCGTCAGGCATGCGCCACATGTCGCACTGCAGGGTCTCGCCGGGATATACGGGCGCCGAGAAGCGGGTGTTCAGGCTGGTGAGGCGCGTTGCGTCATAGTCGCAGCAGGTCTTGACGATGGCGTGCGCCGCGACGCCGTAGGAGCACAACCCGTGCAGGATGGGCCGCGGGTAGCCGGCCTGGCGCGCGATGTCGGGATCGGCGTGCAGGGGATTGCGGTCTGCGTTCAGCCGGTACAGCAGCGCCGCGCTGGCCGGTATGCGCAGCTCGCAGCGCAGTTCGGGGTCTCCGCCGGGCGCGGCGGGCAGGGCGTCGGGGCTGTCGTCGCCTTGCCCGAAGCCGCCATCGCCGCGGCAGAACGTGCTTTGCTGCAAGGTCGCCAGATGCGTGCCGTCTTCGGCGTGCAGGGTGCGTTCGCTGACGATGATGGCGCCCTTGTCCGCGCCCTTGTCGATCACGTGGGTGTTGCGGGTTCTGCCGGTGACGACGCCTTCGGCCGGCAGCGGCGCATGCAGCGTCAGGCGCTGTTCGCCATGCACCACCTTCACCCAGTCGACGGTGGAGCGCGGATCGCTGACCCAAAAGCCGGGATAGCCCAGGATCACGCTCATGGTCGGAAACGCGCGCAGGTTCTTTTCGTAGACGTAGCGAAGCTGGTCCGTGTCTTCGGGATCCTGCCCCAGGCCGATGCCCAGCGCATACAGCATGGTGTCTTTCTGGTCATAGCGCTGGCGCACGTCGTCGAAACGCCAGCCTTTCACGGTTGCATAGTCCAACGGCATGTGGCGGCCTCAGATGGGATCCCAGTCGATCACGTCGGGCGAACGCTCCAACGCGTAGAAGTGCTTGCGCATGGCGGGCGCGGCGATCTCGGCGATGCGCTCGGGCGTCCAGCCTTCGCCGTGGTGCACGGTGCGCAGGGGGCGCGGCTGGCTCATCAGCATGATCTCGTTGGCGCGCACGGCGAAGATCTGTGCGGTGATCTCGCTGGCGGCGTCGCTGGCCAGGAACACCGCCATGGGCGCGACCTTGCCGGCCTCCATCTTCTTGAGCTTTTCGACGCGGGCCTTCTCTTCGTCAGTCTCCGCGGGGATAGAGCTGGTCATGCGGCTCCAGGCGAAGGGCGCGATGCAGTTGGACCGCACGTTGTAGCGGGCCATGTCCAGCGCAATGGACTTGGACAAGGCCACGATGCCCAGCTTGGCGGCCGCGTAGTTCGCCTGGCCGAAGTTGCCGATCAGTCCGGACGTGGACGTCATGTGCACAAAGGCGCCGGATTCCTGTTCGCGGAAGTAGGGCGCCGCCGCGCGGCTCATGAAAAACGAGCCGTTCAGGTGCACGTCGATCACCTGGCGCCATTCTTCTTCGCTCATCTTGTGGAAAACCCGGTCGCGCAGGTTGCCCGCGTTGTTGATGACGGCATCGACCCGCCCGAATGCGTCGATGGCGGTCTGCACGACGCGGCTGGCGCTGTCGTAGGCGGCCACGCTGTCGGTGTTGGCCACCGCGATGCCGCCGGCATCCGCGATTTCCTGGACCACGGCTTGCGCAGGGCCTTGTGTGCCGCCTTCGCCCGTGAGCGAGACGCCGATGTCGTTCACCACGACCTTGGCGCCCGCCTGGGCCATTGCCAACGCGACGCCGCGGCCGATTCCGCCGCCTGCGCCCGTCACGATCACTACCTTTCCGGAAACTATGCCGCTCATTGAAGCTGACTCCTGTGCTGCGGCGCGCACGCCGTGTGTGGAAAACAGTTCCGCATCAACCCGTCTGGTTTACAGGGTTGCCCCATGGTAGATTCGACACGGCATTCACAGAATTCAAAATTAGAAATGCCCCCCTTCTGCGTGGTGGAACATGAGACATGATCTGACTGACCTGCGTTTGTTTCTGAACGTGGGGGACACCCTCAATCTGACCCGGGCGGCGGAGCGCACCTTCCTGTCCCTGCCGGCGGCAAGCGCGCGGGTCAAGCACATGGAAGAGGCCTTCAAGGCCAGGCTGCTGGTGCGCATGGCCACGGGCGTCGCGCTGACGCCGGCGGGCGAGGTGCTGCTCAAGCACGCCAACGCAGTCTTCCGGCAGCTCGAATGCCTGAACGCAGACCTGCAGCCGTACGCCAGCGGCCTGAAGGGGCGCCTGAGGCTGCTGGCCAACACCACCGCCACCAATTCGTTCCTGGCCGATGCGCTGTCGACGTTCCTGTCGGAAAACCCCGATGTGGACGTGGAACTCGAAGAAAAGATCTCGGGCGACATCGTCATCGCGATCCGCGCGGGCGCCGCGGACCTGGGCCTGGTGGCGGGCAACATAGATGTCGACGGGCTGGACGTCACGCCGCTGTTCCGCGACGAACTCACCGTGGTGACATCGCTGGACCATCCGCTTGCCAGCCAGAAAAGCGCGCATTTCGCCGACCTGATGGACGCCTACCAGTTCGTCGGCATCCATCCCGACAGCGCCATCCAGACTTTCCTCGAAGACATCGCCAGCGGCCTGGGCAAGCGTCTCTGCCAGCGCGTGCACGTGGGCAGTTTCGAAGCCGTCTGCCGCATGGTCGAGGCCGGCGCTGGCATCGCCGTCGTGCCGCGCGCGTGCGCGGCGCGTTACAGCCGTCCCGACGCCCTGCACGTACTGAAACTGGAAGACGCCTGGGCGCTGCGCGACCGCCTGCTGTGCCGCCAGCGCGGACGGGACCTGCCCAGCTTCGCGGAGTGCTTCATCGAGCACGTGCAGCGCGCCGCGCGCGGACAATAGCGCGCAAGCGCACCCTGCTGCCTACGGCCTAGCCCGTATGCGGTATCCGCGCAACGCCTGCGCGGATAGTGTCCGGTGAGCGAACCTGGCGGCCGCGCGAAAGAGGGGCTTTTGCAAATACGTAGCGGCGAATCCCGGCAATCGGCAAATAATAAAAAACAGCGGCTGGCGGCAGCGCATGCCCGACCGCGAACAGAACAAGACTCAGGAGACTGCCGTGATCAATCTTGACCGCCGCCGCGTCGTTGCGGGGCTGGGCGCCACGTGCGCCGCCGCCATGCTTCCATCCTGGGCCCGCGCAGCAGGCTGGCCGGGCCACGCCGTAACCTTCATCGTGCCCTTTCCCGCGGGCGGACCCGTGGACACCACCGCCCGCTTCACGACGCAGCCCCTGGGCCAGCTCTGGTCCGTGCCCACGGTCGTGGACAACAAATCGGGCGCTGGCGGCATCGTGGGCGCGCAGTTCGCCGCCAAGGCTGAACCCGACGGCTACAGCTTCTTCTTTGCCTCCATCCACCATGCGGTGCTGCCCAGCCTGCGCACCAACCTCAGCTACGACATCACCACCGACTTCGTGCCGGTGGGCATGGCGGCGGTGTTTCCGATCGTGCTGGTAGTGAACGCAGCGCTGCCCGTGAACACGGTGAGCGAACTGATCGCCTACGCAAAGCAGAACCCCGGAAAGCTGTCGTTCAGCTCGTCGGGCACCGGCGGCGGCACGCATCTGGCGGGCGAACTCTTTAACGCAATGGCCGGCGTGCGCATCCAGCACGTGCCTTACCGCGGCAGCGCGCCCGCCATGCAGGACCTGCTGGGCGGCCAGGTGCAGGTGATGTTCGCGGACGGCCCGTCGGCCGTGCCGCACCTGAAGGGCGGCAAGGTGCGCGCCCTGGGCGTCGGCAACCCCACGCGCTCCAGCATGCTGCCCGACGTGCCGACCATCGCGGAGTCGGGGCTCCCGGGATACGAGGCCTATTCCTGGAGCGGCGTCATGGCCCCGAAGGGCACGCCGCCCGACATCGTGAAGCGCATCAACGCCGACATGGTGAAAGTACTGTCGGATGCAGCGACGGCGAAGGCGATGATCGCGGCAGGCGCAGAGCCGAAGCCGGGCTCGCCGGAGCAGTTTGGGGAGTTTGTGCGGGAGGAGATTGTGAAGTGGCGGGAGTTGATTAAGACTGCGGGTATCAAGTTGGAGTGACGGGGCTTCGCGGGCGAGGCGTTGATCCGCGAGGCTCGGCGGCTTGGTGCGTAAGGTGTTTCTGGTGTGCAGCTGTTCCGAACAGACGACGCATCCATGGATGCTGCGACTATCCTGCGACAGACGAGGAATTATTTATCCTTGTGTTGAACCAGCGGCCAAAGGCGCCAGAAAACGCCAAGGGCAAGCATCAGTACGACAGCCAGGATCAAGGACTTCCACCATGTCCAGCCGATGAGTATGACTAGCAGGGCAATGGAAAATACATACCCGAAAATAGAGCCAACAAATCCGCCGAAATGGCGGAAGAAAGGATTGCCGAACAACCACGGGGCCAGTTTCGCGCCGCAGGCCGGGCACAGGAAGGGACTCTGTTTGGTCGCGTTTTGAGAACTGGGCAAATCGCTCTCCTTGATGCGTTGGCGGCATGAAGGGCAGCGTCGGTTCATGAACTGAAGAAAATTCATGAAGTGAACTTCCTGAAGCGAATTCGCCATCTAACTCACCGTAAGATGCAATGCCGCGTTTGCAGGCGGTGTTATTGTTGATCGCTCAGCATATTCCTCAAGAAACAGAATGGGCATAGGACTGGACTGGCTTTGCTGTGCAAAGCCCCAGGACTCGAACGGTGTCAGTGGCCTAAGGCACTACCTTAAGGCGTTGGCGGCCGCTTAAATGCGGGCAGGCCAGGCTGGCGAATGCCTGCGCGATTCTGACCTGCAGATCACTGCGAGTTGATGCTGACGGTCAGCGCACCGCGAACCAGTTGCCAGATAAACTGCCGTTCATGCCGCAGAACGGCGGCCCAAAGCCTTCATTCTTGACCCCGACGGGCGGCGTTTCGCTCGTCACCAGCACCGCGCCTCGGCGCTTGAGCGTCAGCGTCCAGGGCTGTCCATCTTGATAGGTCACCGTCAGCGTGTCACCCGCTACGACGCCCCTGCCACTCAAATCGCAAACCCAGTTTCCGCTATACGGCCGCGCCGAATTCGCCGCCACCAGCAACTCGCCACGCGAATTCTGCGTGATCTCGATCTCGCCTTCGATGTTTCTCCACTTGCCGACAAATCCGTCGGCCGGTTTGGGATTGATCGCTTTCAGGAACGCCAACCGATATCGCATGGTGTCGGTAAGCGCTTCAAACGGCGTGCTCTGCGTGTAGGGCTCTGCATAAGCGTTGTCGCGCACACCAAGGAAATACTTCTGATCGGCAACCAACGCCTTGGCCGATTCCGCATCCAGTTCACCGCGTACGACCTTGAACTGCTGCGCAATGGCAGCGTCCTGGTCTCCCAGCCTGGAATTGCCGCAAAGGGACTTCTCAACCGGCGTGGAAGCCTTGGCGCAATTGAACGACGGCGCAGCCGCCGCACTGCCAGCCATTGCCAGCGACGCCGAAAGGACCAGATAACGAATCATGGTGCAAAGCTCTCCAGATAGGGTGCGAATCCGGCGGCCGACTGGCGCCGCATGACCGCGCAGTTTACCGGCCCCCACACCCAAATCAAGGACAGTTGGTCTCGCTTGGGTGCAAGACACATAGCGGCGGCCAGGCAATCCACGCAGCATGCCTACACGCAAAGCGCCATCTCCACGACGCAAGACACCGCGCAAGCCCCCCAAGGCCGCCCGCGCGGCCGGCCGGGGGCGACCCCCGCAAGACGCCCCATTCCCAACCGAGTGCTGGCCAGAACCTAAAGAACCCAGACCGCCCCAGCACCAGTGAAGATTCAACTACTGGAGCACGGTGCGGCGGCGGCCTGGGGTGCGCGGGGCGTGTAGATGCGCCCGAGGGAAACCGTAGGGAGCCGAAGGCGGACGAGGTTGACGCAGGGGCAGTCCGGAGCGAACGCTCCGGACCGCAATCGTAGCCCCGCGCGCCCCAGGCCGCCGACGCGCCGGGCGTCAAAAGAACCATCACCCGGGAGTGTCAGATTTTTTGTGTTCTAGGCGTTAGTCTGACGTTGC
>NZ_AGUF01000089.1 GCF_000236785.1 Achromobacter arsenitoxydans SY8
GTGGCCAGCCTGGAAGGCTTTTCGCTACAGACCAGCGGCGACCATGCCTATGGCATCGTGTCGCAGTCCATCGGCGGCGGCGGAGGCACGGGCGGCGCGGCGTCGGCCTACGATGCGGGCCCGGGTTTCTCCATGGCTGTCGCGGTCGGAGGCACGGGGGGCGGCGGCGGTTCGGGCGGCGCGGCAGCCGCCAACGTGTCCAACGCCAGCGTGGCGACGGGCTCGAGCGACGCGCATGGCGTGGTCGTGCAATCCATCGGCGGTGGCGGCGGCGCCGGCGGCGCGTCCGTGGCCCAGGCCATGACTATCTCGGTTCCCGACGGGGAATCCTCTTTCGGCGTGGCGGTCAGCTTCGCCATGGGGGGCTCGGGCGGCAACGGCGGCGCGGGATCCACGGCCACGGCTACGCTCGGCAACGCCGCCATCAAGACGCAAGGCGCGAACGCGCAGGGCGTGATCGTGCAGTCGATCGGCGGGGCGGCGGCCTGGGCGGCAGCGGTTCGGCCACGTCAACGGTGATCGGCACCGGCGAAGCGATCGGCGGATCCCTTCAGTCCGCGCTGGGAGGCAGCGGCGGCGCCGGCAATACGGGCGGTGCCGCATCGCTCGTCATGCAGGGCAGCAGCATCGCCACATCGGGCGATTCCGCCAACGCCATCCTGGTGCAGAGCGTCGGCGGCGGCGGCGGGGCGGGCGGCGTCGGCTCGGCCACGGGCCGCAGCGTCAACACCGACGCCAACGTGTCGCTCTCCATCGCGCTGGGCGGCGCAGGCAGCTCGGGCGGCGACGGCGGCATCGCCAGCCTGGCCATCGACCCCACGAGCTCGGTCACTACGCAGGGCGACGGCGCCCGTGCCGCGCTGGTGCAGTCCATCGGCGGCGGAGGCGGCGCCTCGCAGGGCGGGCAGGTGGGCCTGCAGTTGCAGGCGTCCGAGGAAGACAGCAGCACGGACGTCGAGGGCTCGGTCCAGGTCGGCCGTGGCGGCGGCGGAGGCGGCAACGGCGGCGCGCTCAGCCTGAACAGCGGCGGCAGGATCACCACCTACGGCGCCGATGCCGACGGCCTGCTCGCGCAGAGCATCGGCGGCTCTGGCGGCCTGGGGGGATCGGTGGGGGGCGATAGCGGCGCAACGTCCGTGCTTGCGGCGGTGGACGATGGCGGCACGACGTACAAGTTCGACGTCTATGTGGGCGGCAGCGGCGGGGCCGGCGGGGCTGGCGGGGCCATTGGCAGCGCAGCCGCTCCGGCCGCCCTGGGCGGGGCCACGCAAACGTATGGCGACTACGCCGATGCCGTAGTGCTGCAATCCATCGGCGGCGGCGGGGGCGCGGGCGGCGCGTCGACGGTGTCCTCCAGCGTCTCGACGTCCAACGTCACGCTGGCTGTGGGAGGCCGAGGCGGCAATGGCGGGTCGGGCGGCGCCATTACGGCGTGGCTGGACGACAACGGCGGCAACGGATTCAACACCGCAGGCTACGGCGCGTCGGGCATCGTGCTGCAGTCGATTGGAGGCGGCGGGGGCATGGCGGGGTCCGGTTCGCCTCAGGCCCGCGGCCAGATGCTGCTGGGCGGCACGAACGGGAATGGCGGTTCGGTGACCATCGGCAGCGGCAGCTGGGCCAACATCCAGACGAAGGGCGACAGCGCCTATGGCCTGGTCGTGCAGTCGATCGGCGGCGGCGGCGGCATCGCCATGGCGGGCAGCACCGGGTCGGCTGCCCGGCCTGGCAGCCAGCAGTTCGACATGACCGCGGGCAACACCACGGGAAGCGGCGATGGCGGCATTATCAATGTGTCCACCGGCCTGGATCTGAATACCTATGGCGACCGGGCGATCGGCGTTGTTGTCCAGTCCATAGGCGGGGGCGGCGGCATCGCGACATCGGGCAGTGCGAATGGCGCAGGCGTGATCGCGCTGGGCAGCCAGCGGACCGAAAGCTTCGGGCCATCGGGCTGGACGGTCTCGCTGGACCTGTCTGGCAACATCACGACAGCCGGCGCCGGCGCGCATGGCATTGCGGCCCAGTCCATAGGCGGAGGCGGCGGCATTCTGGGCGACGTGTCTCAGGCCATCCAGTTCAATCCCCAGGGTTTCGCCAGGCAGTCGATCGCGGCCAACTCCGACGGCGGTGGCGGCGGCATGGTCAATATCGCCTTCAACGGCAGCCTGACGACCCGAGGCGACAATGCGCACGGCATCGTTGCGCAATCCATCGGCGGAGGGGGCGGGCTTGCCGGCGGCGCGCAAGGCGGATTCGCGGGGTCTATCGGGCCGGGGGGAACCAGCAGCATCGTACAGGTCAAGCAATGGGGCGAATTGCAGGCCACGGGCGCGGGGTCGGCGGGCATATTCGCGCAAAGCGACAGCGGCAGCTATTACCAAGGGCCGGTGGCAATCGAAATCAACGGGAAGGTTCAGGGAGGATCCGGTTCGGGCAGCGGTGTCTGGATCGCATCGGGCAAGGACAACCAGTTGATCGTGAACGCCGGGGGCTCGCTCGGCGCGTCGTCGGGCGTGGCTGTCCGATACAACGGACAGGGCTCCACGTCGGCGGGGAACGTGTTGACCATCGAGAACTTCGGCGCGTTGTCAGGCAGTGTCCTTTGCAGCACGGCCGACGATGGCAACGCCTGCACCCTGAACAACCATGTCGGCGCCGAGGCTGCGGATGCGGTTGCCTACAACGCCAACGTCCGCAACGACGGACTGATCGTGATCGGCAAGCCCGGCCAGTTCCAGACCCTGACGGTCAGCGGCAGCCTGACCCAATCCGCCAGCGGCGTGCTGCGCGCCAACGTGGATTTCGATGCGTTGCGTTCATCGCGCATGGTCGTGCAGGGCGACGCCTATCTGGCCGGCGGCATGGACGTGCTGCCCCAGGCGCTGCTTCCCAATCGCGAGCTTGTCGTGCTGACGGCGCAGGGCAGTTCACAAGGGACGCTCACGGCGGTGGACAGTCCGGTGTTCAACTACGAGACGCGCCAGGCGGGTCCCGATACACGCGTGCGCGTCGAGTCGGCGGATTTCAACGCCGCGTCCATGAGCCTGAAACAGAACCAGACCCAGGTCGCGAACAACCTGCAGCGCATTTGGGACGCGGGCGGAAACTCGGCGCTGGCGCCGCTGTTCGCGCAGCTTGATCTGGCCTCGCGCCAGGGCGCCGGGGCCTATCGCGACAGTGTGGGCAGCCTTTCGCCCGGCGTGACGCTGGCGCCGGCCGTGCAATCGGCGGCGAACCTGGGGCAGTTCACCAGCGCCATGATGTCCTGCCCGGCCTTCACCGGCACGGACGCGATGACCGGCGAGCAGAACTGCGTTTGGGGCCAGGTCAGCGGGCGCGCCACGAACCAGGACGCCAGCCGCGGCACGTCGGGCTTTAACTACGACACCGTCACGTATCAGTTCGGCGGCCAGCGCGAGGTCAGTCCGGGCTGGTTCGTGGGCGGCTCCTTTGCCTACGAGAACAGCCGGGTGCGGGCGCGCGATGGCGGCGTCAGCGGCAATGGCGACAGCGGCTATGCCGGCGTGGTGCTCAAGCGTGAAGCCGGGCCGTGGGTGTTTTCCGCGGCCCTGGGCGGCGGCTACGGCGGCTACAGCATGGACCGTTCCATCGACATCGCGGGCTACCAGGACAGCCTGTCCAGCCGGCCGGACGTGTACGGTTTCAATGCGCGCCTGCGCGCCGCCCGCACGTTCACGCACGGCAGCATGTACGTCAAGCCCTATGTGGACCTGGACTTCAGCTACAGCCGCATGCCTGGCTACCGCGAATCGGGAGAAAACCCCCTGGCGCTATCGGTGGACGGCAGCGACCAGTTCATCATGGGCCTGTCGCCCATGGTCGAGATCGGGGGGCGGTCCGAGCTGGGCGGCGGGGCGATGCTGCGCCCGTTCATGTATGCGGGCGCAACCTTCCTGTCGCAGGACGACTGGACCTCTAGCGCGCGACTGCGGGGCGCGCCGGGCGGCTCCGGATCGTTTGATACGTCGATTCCCATCGACGACGTCGTCGGCAAGATCGGCGCGGGCTTGCAGGTCATGAAGGCGGGGGGCATCGACTTCCGCCTGCAGTATGAAGGTCAGTTCTCGCAGCACGTGAGCAGCAACAGCGCCACGCTGAAGGTGTCCGTGCCGTTCTGAAACCGAAAGGGCGATGGCGGACCGGCGTTACGGCAATGCGCGCCGCAGGCGCAGCGACGCCACACGGCCCAGCAGGATGGGATCGACGCCGTTGTTGAAGCTAACTTCGGTCTGCGCGCCAGGCCGCTGCTCAAGATGGGAAATATGCTCAAGATTGATGATGACGGAACGGGACAGGGCGCAGAAAGGCGGAAAGGGCAGCTGCGCCGCCAGACGCTTGAGCGTGATGTGCATCAACTCGTTCGCGTAGGCGGCGCTGCACAGGCGCACATAGTCGCCCTGCGCCTGCACGATGGTCAGCTCCTGGACTTTGATGAGGCGCGTGCCCGTCCGGGTCCGCATGGACAGATAGCCGTTCGTGTTGGGCCGCAGCCGCGCGAGCGTCTGGGCGAGCCGGTCTGGGGACACTGGCTTGAGCAGGTAGTCCACGGCCTCGACATCAAACGCGCGCGCCGCATAACCGTCGTGCGCGGTGACGAACACGACGGACGCCGCGCTATCCTGGCCTTCAAGCAGATCGAATCCCGTGCCGCAAGCCAGTTCTATGTCGAGGAAAATCGCGTCGGGGTTGTGGTCTCGGATCAGCCTGCGCGCCTGGTCCACCGAAGACGCTTCGCCCTCGACCTGGACGGCGGGGGCGGCCTCGAGCAGGCGGCGCAGGTAGCGCCGCGCAGGCGCTTCGTCGTCGATGATCAGCACGCGCAGCATGGGTCTCTTGGAAGAAGGAGGGCGAGTGTATTCTTTCGGTCCAGTCCGCGGGTAAATATAAGGCCATATGCCGTGTCCGGGAAGCCGGACGCCGGGGCATGGCCGTTTCGGATGGCGTATCCATGATTTCGACTTCGATCGGGGGGGAACTGAGCCAAGGGGAATCCGCGCCGGGCTTTTGGCGCGCCCAGGTGGTCGGCTGGATCTTCCTGGCATTCGTGGGCTACTTCATCCGGCTGGCGGTCTTCGGCAACGCCGTCGCGGCGTTCTGGCTGACTTTGGCGCTGGAACCGCTGGCGTTCATCCTGACTAGCGTCGCGGCCATGGCGCACGGACGCCTGCCGTCCGGACAGCGCGAGCCGGTCATTGTCCTTGCCGGCTCGGTGTTGCTTTGCGTGGCCGCTTCCGCGCTGCTGGCCTCGATCGCCTACGCCATCAACCATCTGTTCCTGTCAGGCATTCGCGAGATACCCGGCAATCAGTATTGGCTGGGCTTCATCTACTACATGGGCATCCTGTCCATCTGGACGCTGATCTACTTTGGCGTGTCGGCGGAACTGGCGGCGCGCACGGAGCGCCTGCACAAAATGAAGGCCGAGACCCGGTCGCTGAGGCTGGAGCTGGAGCATCTGCAATTGCAGGTGGAGCCGCATTTTCTCTTTAATGCGCTCAACACCATCGTTGCGGAAATCGGGGACCGCCCTGCCGTCGCGGAGGAAATGACGCGCCGCCTGGCCGAGTACCTGCGGTATTCGCTGGACCGGCGCGGACGAGGGCTGTGCAGACTCGAAGAAGACATCGAGGCGGCTCAGGCGTACATACGCATCCAGGCGCTGCGCTTCGACAAAAAGCTGGATTGCCGCTGCCAGATAGACCCGGCCACATTGAAAATGCAGATCCCCCACATGACGTTGCAGGGGCTGGCCGAAAACGCGATCAAGCACGGCATGCGCGGCGAGCACGAGCGCTTCGTGATCCACATCCGCACGCGCTTGCAGGGCGAAGCGCTGGTCATCGAAGTGACCAATCCCGGCATACTGCAGGCGCCCTTCGACCTGGTTGAAAGCGGCGGCGGGCTAGGCAACCTCTGCCGTCGCCTGGCGTTGCGATACCCGGATCGGTACGAGTTTTCGCTGGATCAACGCGGCGACCTTACGGTCGCCGAGATCCGGCTGCGGGGGGAGCCTGCGCCGTTGTAATGCAGAGGCGCGCCCGTCAGCCCTGGACCCGCGCCGGTTCGTAAAAACAATACCCGCTGCTGCGCAACGTCTTCACCGGCAGCGTCTGCCCGCTCAGGTCTTCGACGCGGCGGCGCAGGCGGCGCATTTGCGTGTCCAGGCGGCGCTGGTCGTAGTCCAGGTAATCCGCGCCCAGGGCCTCGATGATCTGCCGGCGGCTGATGTTTTCGCCGGGCTGGCTCATGAGGCAATGCAGGACGGTCAAGTCCTGCTGCGACAGCGGCATGGCTTGCGCGCCGGGGATGTGCAGGCGGCGCGGGCCCATGTCGAGCAGCTAGCTTGGCTGCGCGGGGCTGGCGCCGGGTTGCGGCAGGTCCAGGCGCCGCACCAGGGCGGCCAGCGTGGCGGCCAGTTCGTCCAGGTCGCAGCCCTTGCCTAGATAGTGGTCGGCGCCCATGCTCAGGCCCTGTATCCGGTCGGCGCCGGTCTGGCGCGCGCTGAATACGACGATGCCTGCCTTCTCGCCTTGCTGGCGCAGGCGCTGGATCAGGTCCAGGCCGCAACCGTCGGGCAGGCCGATGTCGATGACGGCAAGGCGGTGGCGGCCGGGTTCGAAGCGCTGGTCGAACTCTTGCAGGCTGGATACGCACAGGGGCGCGTAGCCCAGTTCTTCGAGGAACTCGCCTAGTTCCTGGCGCAGCACGGGTTCGTCTTCGAGGAGGATCACTTCAGGCATGGAACGCCTGTGCGATGCCGCCGGGGGGGCTGGTGTAATCTGCCGGGTTGCACGGGAAATGCGGCTTGATGCGACGGATGAAACGGAAATATTACCCCACGGCGGGCGTGTGGCTGGCGCTGCTGGCGTGTGTGCTTGCAGGCGTATTGGCGGTTGCAGGACAGGCGCGCGCCGAGCCGTTGCGCCTTGACGGCCGGGATCGCATCGAGGACGCCGGCGGGCATCTGGAGCGCCTGTACGATCCGGACGGTTCGCTGGACGCGGCCGGCGCGGCGATGGCCGGCGGCTGGACGGCGCTGCCTTCGAACCTGAGCGCGGGCTTCACGCCCGCCACGGTCTGGCTGCGGCTGCCGGTGCAGGTGGACGAGGTTCCGCAGGGCGGCTGGATGCTGCGCCTGAGCAATTCGCTGCTGGACGATGTGCGTGTGTATGTGAGCAGGAGCGCGGGCAATGAGGCCGGCAATGCGCCCGCCTGGACTTTGCTGGGCCGCAGCGGCGAGGACGTGGCGCGCAGGGACTGGCCGGTGGATTACCGCAGTCCCGTGATCCAGTTCAATCCGGCGCAGGCGGGGTCGTACGTCATCTTGGTGCGCCTGCAGAGCAAGAATGCGATGGCGACGCGCCTGGAGGTCTGGCAGCGCTTGGCGTTCGACAACCAGTCGCGGCGCGAAGGGTTGCTGTTCGGGCTGTACTTCGGCTTCTACCTGTTGCTGATCTGCGCCCACGCGGTCTTCTGGCTGGTTACGCGGGCGCCGATGAGCGGACTGTTCCTGGCGTATATCGGCAATTGCGTCTTTAACGAAGTGCTGTCGCTGGGCCTGGTGCAGCAGTTGACGGGCCTGCCGGTGCAATGGAGCGACCGCCTGCTGGGCGTCGGCATCTGTTTCAGCCTGCCTATTGCATTGCGGATCGCGTTCCGCCAGTTGAATCTGGCCGCGCTGTACCCGCGCGCCGTGCGCTGGATAGAAGGCGTGTTCTGGGCCATTGCGATCGGCTGCGCGCTGCTGGTCGTGAGCGGACGCTACGGGATGGGCATGCAGCCGGTGCAGTCCCTGGCGCTGCTGGTGATCGTGGGCTTTACCGTGCTGGCGGCTTACCTGCTAAAGCGGGGCTGGCGTCCCGCGCGCTTTTTCGCGCTGGCCTTCGGCGTGTTTTACCTGAGCGTGCTGATTGCGTTCCTGCGCAACCTGGGCGTGCTGCCGGTCAACGCCTTCACGGAATATGTCTCCACGCTGGGCACGATGCTGCACATGCTGCTGCTGAGCCTGTTCATTGTCGGGCGCTACGAGCGCCAGCGGCGCATCCGCGAACTGCAGCAGGCCAATCTGGCGGCGGATCTGGCGCGGCAGCACAGCCACTGGCTGGAACGCGAGGTCGCGCTGCGCACGGCCGAGATGCAAGGCGAGATCGAGCGCCGGGTGGCACTCGAGGGCGAGCTGCGCACGTCGCTCGACAAGGAGCGCCGGATGTTCGTGGAGCAGCGCGAATTCGTGGCCATGGTGTCGCACGAGTTCCGCACGCCACTGGCCATCATCACCACGTCGGCTCAGCAATTGGGCCGCAATCTGACGGCTCCCGTGGAGAAAAGCCTGGCGCGCTGCGCCAACATCCGCGACGCGGCGATGCGGCTGCTTGCGCTGGTGGACGAATACCTGACCGACGACCGCATGCGCGAGCCGCGGGCCGCACTGCGCATGACCCAGTGCGAACTGCCCGCGCTGCTGGCGGACCTGGCCAGCGAGTATCCGCCGGGCCGGATCCAGTGCGCCTACGAGCCTGCGGATCCGGGCAGGCACGTCCTGGACTGCGATGCGGGCATGCTGCGCATCGCGTTGCGCAACCTGCTGGCCAATGCCGACCGGCATTGCGCCGAGGGCGGGGCGGTGCGCGTGGCAGTGCGCGAGGAAGGCGAGCTGCTGCACATTGCCGTGTCCAATCCGGGCAGCGCCATCCCGCCGGCCGATCAGGAGCGGCTGTTCCAGAAATACTATCGGGGGCAGAATGCGCTGCGGCATCCGGGGGCGGGTTTGGGCCTGTATCTGGTCAGTTCGATCGCCCAGCGGCTGGGCGGGGCGGTGTCGCTGACGTCTGCCGGCGGGAACGATCCTGTGTGCTTCAGCCTGAGCCTGCCGCAGCGCCGCCCGGTCTGACGGCGGCAGGGGGTAAGGATTTGCGTGTCGACAGCGGGCAATTGTTGCGCGAACGCATCTATTTGTTTCTTGTGGGCAATATCGCTTCTGCGTCTAATGTTCGGTAAAAGTCGCCGAATTTCTGTCTTTATTGCCGATTTGTCGGTCGACTTGGCTTGATTTTACAAATCGCTCAGATTTGCTCAGATTTGGCGGTGCAATGATCGGTATATTTCCGAAACGAAATTTACATGGTCGCTACAAAATGTCTCGCCGCTTCTCGCTTACCCCGCTTGCTGTTGTACTCAGCCTGAGTTTTTCTCCGCTGGCCACGCCGTACGCCCTGGCGATCCCTCCCGACAATTGGCAGGATGGCGGCGTGACGTCTGGCCACATCGAGAACTCGGCATCTTCAAATTACCCGTACATCCGACTCGAAAACGGCGCCGTTCGCTTCGGGAACGTCATCAACCGCGCAACATTGCTTGGCGGGTACCACAACGCGCTGGCCATCTCGATGGACTCGGGGTCGATTCTGAACGGCTCGATACGCAATGAGCTTGGCGCGGTGACGCACGGTGTGGGAATTGTCGACAGCACTGTCAGCGGCAGCATCGTCAACGAAGGCGAAATCCGCGGCAAGCACATCATCTTGGGCTTTGCAGCGCAAGCGATCGCTCCAACCAATTCCAGCGTGTCGATTACGGGCAACAGCAGGATCCTCGGAAGCATCGTCAATAACGGCAGTATCAACACCGACACCAGTTTTCCCTACTTCTCATCGAACGGCGTGGCCGTGGAAATCACGGACGGCAGCACCGTTGAAGGCCGCATTGAAAACAACGGCAGCATCAGCGGCAGCGTCGTGGTGAGCGGCGGCGCCGTTGTGAATGGCGGCATCGTCAACAATGGCACCATTAACTCGCTGGGCACGGTTTTGATGTCCAGCGGCCTTGCGCTGGACGTCGAAGGCGCTGGTGCGCCGATGGTCATCACGAACACCGGCACCATCCTGGGCGACGTTCGTCTTGGCACATCTACGCTGAACCTTGATGGCGGCAATATTTACGGCGCCATCATTGGCGAAGACAATCAGCCCAGACGGCTTATGGCAAGTTCCGGCGGCGCAGGCACGCTGAACGTCAACACCGACTTCACCCCCCAAGGCACCATCACGGTCGGCGCCGTGAACGTTGCGGCGGACAAGACGCTGACGCTTTCTGGAACGAAGGTGAACGGTCTGTTGACGGTGAACGGCACCCTGGCTGGCAATGGCAATGTGGGTATGACCACGCTGGAATCGGGTGCGACGCTGTCGCCGGGCACCGTGCCGTCGTCGAGCCACATCATGATGGCGAGCGCCACGCTGGCGCCCGGTGCGACGATGGCGATGATCCCCACCGCGTCGCAGATCGGCACCTTGACGGTCAATGGCGACCTGACGTTCAAGCCGGGTTCGACCTATCGCGTCGACGCCACGCCTGAAGGCGAAAGCGACCGCGTGAACGTCACGGGCACGGCCAATCTGGCGGGTTCCGTGGTGCATGTCGGTTCGGGCGGCACTTATGCGCCCTCGACCAGCTACACCATCCTGTCCGCCGGCAATCTGAATGGCCGCTTCGACGGCGTGTCCACCAACCTGGCTTACCTGCAGCCCACGCTGAACCAGCAGGGCAATGACGTCGTGCTGACGGTCGACATGAAGCAGGTGCCGGTCGAGCCGGAAACCAAGCCCGGCGACGAAGGCGGCGAAACCCGTCCGATCGAATTCGCCGACCTGGCCGTGACCCGCAACCAGCGTTCGGCGGCGAACGCGGTGCAAAGCCTGCCCAAGACCAGCCCGCTGTACACGCGCGTCATGAATCTGCCTAACGGCGCCCCGGCCGGCGTGTTCGCCGACCTGTCCGGCGAATCGTTCGGCAGCAACGTGAGCGCGATGCAGAACGTCAGCAATAACGTGGCCAGCCTGCCCACCGCACAACTGCGCGCCAACATGAACGCCGGCTTCATCCCGGGTCCGCCCACGGCGCAAGTGGGCCGCGGCGATGCTTCCATGCTGCCGCGCTCGGCCGCGCAGCCGATGTGGGCGCAGGTCTTCGGCAACTGGCGCACCATGGACGGCAACGGCAACGTCGCCAAGTCCCGCGAAACCGACACGGGCGTGTTCATCGGCGGCGATCATGGCGTGGGCGCCGGCTGGCGCCTGGGCGGCGCGTTCGGCTATACCGACAGCCGCATCAAGGTCGATGACCGTTCCGCCAAGTCGGACGTCAACAGCTACAGCGCGATTCTCTACGGCGGCAAGTCGTTCGAGGCCGGTTCGGGCAAGATCAACTTCACCGCTGGCCTGGCCTACACCTGGCACGACATCGACAGCAAGCGCAACATCAACGCCGCCGGCGAGCGCCAGGAGCTCAAGGCCGACTACAGCGCCAGCACCGGCCAGGTCTTCACCGACGTGGGCTACGCATTCCCGCTGACCGACCGCGTGACGCTCGAACCGTTCTTCGGCGCCGACTTCAGCGACCTGCGCACCCGCGGCTTCTCGGAGTCGGGCGGCGATGCGGCGCTCAGCGGAAAGCGCAGCACCAACAACGTGGGCACGACCACGCTGGGCCTGCGCGCGCAGACCACCTTCGACGTGAAGGAAACGGCAGGCCGCCTGCGCGGCATGCTGGGATGGCGCCACGCCTACGGCGACGTGAATCCCGAAGCCACGATGTCGTTCGACGGCAGCCAGCCCTTCACCGTGGCCGGCAACCCGCTGGCGCGCGACGCGGCGGTCATGGAACTGGGCGTGGACCTGGCGATGAGCAAGAACGCCACCCTGGGCCTGGCTTACTCCGGCCAGTTTGGCGACGGCAACCGCCAGAACACCGGCACCGTGAACGTGAGCTGGCGCTTCTAAGCGTTTGCTCCCGGGCGCGGGAAGAAGGCTGGTCCTCTGTGGGGCCAGCCTTTTTTTATTGCGCGGCCATCCGTGAAATACAGGATGGTCCGGCGCCCGGCGCGTGGCTACACTGTCCGGCCCCCCTATAACGAGAACGCCATGAGACAGTTTCTTCCCACCCTGGGCGCAGCCCTGGTCCTGTCGCTGGCCGCGAACGCCGCGGCCGCGCAGCAATCCCCGCCCCGCGATCCCTTCTTCTGGCTTGGGGAGATCAACAAGGCGACGGCGGTCATCAACACCGACGAAGGCCTGCTGGACAAGTCCATGGCGCCCCGGCTGGCGGCCGGCGTGGCCAAGGTGATCAGCGACGGCAACCAGCCGGGCGCCAAGCGGCCGGCCAGCGTCATCACCTTCGAGCCCCTGCTGATCAAGGCCGCCGGCGAGGACATCACCCTGCTGCACGCGGGCCGGTCCAGTCAGGACATGCACGCCACCTACCGCAGCGCCATCCTGCGCGACAAGCTGCTGGAGCTAGCCGACCAGCTGAACGCCACGTCCACCACGCTGGTGGAACTGGCGGCCAAGCATGCCGGGACCATCGTGCCCAACTACACGAACGGCGTGGCCGCCCAGCCCAATAGCTACGGCCACTATCTGCTGGGCCAGGCGGCGGGCCTGGCGCGCGACGCCCAGCGCATCCGCGAAGCCTATGTCCGCATCGACCGCTCGCCCATGGGCACCACGGTGCTGAACGGCACCAGCTGGCCGCTGGACCGTAAGCGCATGGCGCAGTACCTGGGATTCGAGGCGCTGGTGGACAACGCCTACGACGCCTCGCAGATCTCGTCGATGGACCAGCCGGTGGAAGTCGCGTCCATCGTGACCAGCATCGCGCTGCGCACCGGCAACTTCGTCGAAGACGTTATGACCCAGTACGCGCAGTCGCGCCCATGGATCCTGCTGGAGGAGGGCGGCGGCAACACCTACGTGTCCAGCGCCATGCCGCAGAAGCGCAATCCGGGCCTGCTGAACGATACGCGCAGCGACGCCTCCACGGCTGTGACGCTGGCCATGGGCCCCATCGTGCAGACGCACAACATCACGCCGGGCATGAGCGACCCCAAGGACGTGAAGCAGAATTCGGCGATGGTCGACAGCGGCATCTCGGCGCTCAAGCGCTGGGACCGCGTGCTCAAAGCCATGGTCATCAGCCCCGAACGCGCGCTGGAAGAACTGAACAGCGACTGGACGGCGTCGCAGGAGCTGGCCGACGTGCTGATGCACAAGTACAAGCTGCCGTTCCGCGCGGGGCACCACTTTGCATCTGAAGTCGTGTCGTACGCCAAGTCCAACAATATCAAGCCGCTGGACTTCCCGTATGACCAGGCGCGGCGCATCTATGCCGACGCGATGAAGGACTCCAAGTACGGGACCGAGCTGCCGATGAGCGAGGCGGAGTTCCGTTCGACGCTGGATCCGGTGGCCATCGTGAAGAACCGCGCCACTAGTGGCGGTCCGCAGCCCAAGGAAATGGACCGCATGATCAAGGAGGCGCGCGCGCAGCTTGCCTCGCAAGACAAGTGGATCAAGGAGCGCCGCGCCCACATCCGCGATTCGCTGGCCGAGCTGGACAAGAAGTTCGACGCGCTGGCGGCCAGCGCGCCGAAGGAAAGCAGCAAGTAGACCGCCTTCGGGCCCGGCCAGGCCAGGCCCGGCCAGGCCCGGCCCGTCGCGCCGCTGGCGCGGCGGGTCCCGGGGCCGGACGCTATTCCGCCTTCAGCCCCGCCTGCTCGATCAGCGGCTTCCACTTCTGGCGTTCGCTGCGGGCGAACGACGCCAGTTCCTCGGGAGTGCCGCCGCCCGGCTCATGGCCCAGGTCCAGCAGCTTCTGGCGCACTTCGGGGCGCGCCAGGATCTTCGCCAGGTCGCCGTTCAACCGCTTCACCGCCGCGGGCGGCGTGCCCTTGGGCGCGTACAGCCCGTTCCAGGCGATCACCTGGAAGCCGTCCAGCCCCTGCGCCGCCACCGACTGCACGCCGGGCAGCAGAGCCGATTCTTTCAGCGAGGTCACGGCCAGCGGGCGCAGCTTGCCGCTGGTGATGAATGAGCGCGCGGCGCTGACCGTGTCGATGCCCACTTGCACCTGGCCGCCCAGCAGGTCCGTCGTCGCGGTGGCCGATCCTTTGTAGGGGATGCCCCGGATGCTGCTTACGCCCTGCTGCTTGAGCAGTTCGTAGACCAGGCGTGCGGTCGTGCTGGGCATGCCCACGTTCACGCTGTCGGGCTTGGCTTTCGCCGCGTTGCGCAGGTCGGCCAGGCTGGCGTAGGGCGAGGCCGGGGTGGTCAACAGCACCATGGGAAATGAGCTGACCAGCATGACCGGCGTGAAGTCTTTCTCGGGGTCGAAGTTGGTGGACGCATACATGTACTGGTTCAGTACATGCGTGCCGTTGGTGCCCATCAGCAGCGTGTAGCCGTCCGGCGCGGCGCGGGCGGCTTCGGACGCGCCGATGTTGCCGCCCGCCCCGGGCCGGTTCTCGACGATGAAGGGCTGGCCCAGGTCGCGGGCCAGGTATTCGGCAAGGTAGCGCGCGGCGACGTCGGTGCCCTGGCCGGCCTGGTAAGGAACGATGATCTTGACGGGTTTGGCGGGATAGCTGTCGGCGGCCGCGGCGGGCTGCGCGAACAGCAGCGGCGCCGCCAGCGCGGCGATGAGGCGTAGTGTCTTCATGGTGGTCTCCTCGATTTTTTATAGGGGGCTGCGTGGCTTGCTGCTACGGCTTGGGAGGAGGCCAGCGCGGCAGGATGCCCTGATCCTTGAGTGCCGCGATCTGTGATTCGCCGAGGCCGGCCTCCCGGAGGACCTCGTCGGTGTGCTGCGCATAGGCAGGAGGCAGGCGGTCCACGCGCGGGGGCGCCTGGGACAGCCGGACCGCCGGCCCGATACCGTGATAGCCATCGCGGTCGATCTGCATGCCGCGATGCGCGGTGTGCGCCTGCGCAAAGGCTTCCGGCACGCTGTTGACCGGCCCGGCGGGCACCCCGAGCCGCATCAGGTCGTCGCATACCGCCGCGCGGGGGCGCGACGCCAGCGCTTCCTCGATGGCCGCCCGCAGCGCGGCGCGATGCTCCAGCCGCGCGCGGTTGCTGGAAAAGCGGGTGTCGTCCGGCAGCGCCGCCAGGCCCGCGTAATCGCAGAAGCGGCGAAATTGCCGGTCGTTCACGACGCCTAGGAAGATGTCGCCGTCGCGGCAGGCATAGCGGTCGTAGGGCGCGATGTTGGGGTGCGCGCTGCCCAGCAGCCCGGGTTCGCGCTGCGTGTGCATCCAGTTGGCCGCGTGCGGCACCAGCAGGCTCAGCGCGGTGTCGAACAGCGTGACTTCCACGTGCTGGCCCCGGCCGGTGCGCGCGCGGTGATACAGCGCCAGCAGGATGCCGGACTGTGCGGTGTAGCCGGTCAGGTGGTCGACGATGGGGATGCCGATACGGGTGGGGCCGCTGGCGGGGTCGCCGTTCACGCTCATCAGGCCGCACATGGCCTGCAGGATGGCGTCGTAGCCGGGCAGTCCGCCCAGCGGGCCGTCGTCGCCGAAGCCCGAGATGGAGCAATGGATCAGCTGGGGAAAGCGGGGCTGCAGGTCCGCCTGGTAGTCCAGCCCCCATTTGGCCATCGTGCCGGGGATGAAGTTTTCGATCAGGATGTCGGCCTGTTCCAGCAGGGTAAGCAGGACGTCGCGGCCGGCGGGCCGCGACAGGTCCAGGCCGATGGCGCGCTTGCCGCGGTTGACGGCCATGAAGTAGGCGGCGTCGCCGTCCTCATTGACCGGCGGACCCAGCGTGCGCGTTTCATCGCCGCCCGGCGGCTCGACTTTGATGACGTCCGCGCCCTGGTCCGCCAGCATCTGCGAGCACAGCGGACCCGCCAGCACGCGGGACAGGTCGATGACGCGCAAGCCCTCCAGCGCGCCCCGGGCGGGGGCGGGTGCAGCTTGTTCCGATGAATCAGACATCGCCCACCTCGATTTGGTGTTTGCCGCCGGTCAGCCGCGGGTAGGCAATTCGACCACGCCGGACCCCAGTACGGAAAGCTCGTCGTCCTGGTTGCGCGCTTCCTGTTCGATCTCGACCAGATGGCGGCCGTCTTCCACGTACTTGCGCACGACCTTGCCCTTGAAGAACAGCATGTCGCCCTCGGGGTTGTGGCGGCGGATCTTGCAGGTGGATTTGCGCAGGAAGCCCGCGTCGCCCATCCAATTGGTCAGGTGGTGCGTCAGCCACGAGTTGCGTTCTGGGCCGTAGTCGTAGGCGCCCGGTGCGCCGACTTCCAGCGCGAACTCTTCTTCCCAGTGGACGCGTTCGGGCACGTCGGGGATGCCGAAGCGGTTGGTGATGCCAACGCCCGGATGCGCGTCGATAAGTTGCCATGCCAGCTTGTTGGCGCGAATGTACAGGCCGCCCCAGCCCTGCGCGAAGGCGATGAAGCCGGTCACTGTCATCGGACCCTTGAACATCACGGGCAGGGCTTCGCCTTCCTTCACGTCCTCCCAGTAGCGGGGCGTGGCGCCGCGCACTTCCTCCTGGGCGTAGAGCTTGTAGGCTTCCTTGATTTCCTCCGGGCTGTAGCGGCGCGGCTCGCGGGCGCGCACTTCCTTGTACTTGCTGCCCTGTTCGCGGGCGTGGTCGCGCTCGGTGCGGAAGCACCAGCTGTCGGCCTCGGCCACCTTGTCGCCATCCTGGTTGAAGAAGTCGACGTGGTAGATCTGCTGCACCGCGCGGCCGGCGAAGCGGGTCTGGTGCTCGATCAGGTTCTTCAGGTGCGCCTCGGTGGAGATCACGTCGTTGCGCCTGACGTTCTTGTGCCAGGTCCAGTCCGCGCCGGACCACATGGCGTGCACGCCGGGCAGGCCGCCCACGTAGCCGGACACGATGCGGCTGGTGGAAAACAGAAAGCTGGGCAGGGCGATGATGCCGCCGTGCTGGGTTTTGGCCGCGTATTCGGGGTCGGTCCACAGCGGGTTGTCGTCGCCGATGCCGTGCGCGTAGTGGCGGATGTTGTCGCGCGTGGCTTCGTAGCACCACGGTTCGGCAGTGGCGCCGATCTTGATGCCGATGCGTTCGCGCAGCTCGTCCAGCCCGCGCTCGGTGATTTTGGGGAAGCTTCTTTCGGTCTTGGTCTGGGTCAGCATGATGTCTCCTGGGGGGATGGCGTGGTCGCTAAGCGTGGGCGCCTGCGGGCGTCGTGACGGGGGATGCAAGCTCTTGCTCGCGCAATTTCCTGCGGTGGATCTTTCCGGCGGGCGTCTTGGGCAGTTCGTCTACGAAGACCACCTGGCGCGGGTATTCGTGCTGGGCCAGGCGGCTGCGCACGGCGTCCTGGATTTCTTCGACGAAGGCCGCGTCGCCGGGGCGCGCGGATACGACGAAGGCCTTGACCACCTGGCCGCGCAAGGCGTCCGGCACGCCGATGGCGGCGGCCTCGGCCACGTCGCGGTGCTTGAGGATGGCGTCTTCGATTTCGACGGCGCTCATGGTCCAGCCGGCCGAGATGATGACGTCGTCGGCGCGTCCGCCATGCCAGAAGTAGCCGTCTTCGTCGACCCGGCCGAGGTCCTTGGTGGCGACCCAGGCGTCGCGGCGCCAGAGTTTCAGTTCGCCGGTTTCGCCGGGGGCACAAGGCTGGCCGTTGGCGTCCTGCACCTGCACGCGCAGTCCGGGAACGGGCTTGCCCAGCGAACCGGGCTTGACGGTGAAGTCCGCCGCGCCGGGATAGTTCACCAGGCACACGCCGATTTCCGTGGTGCCGTACATGCTGCAGACGGGACGCCCGAACGTGGCTTCGACGAAGGCGGAGGTTTCGCTGTCGATGGGTTCGCCCGTGAAGGACACTTTTTCCAGCTGGTAGCGATAGCGCGGCGCCGCCCCGGAATTGCGCATCATCCGGTAGTGCGTGGCGGCGGCCGAAATGTTGTTGAAGCCGTGGTCCTGCAGCGCCTGGAGCAGGCGCTCGGCGTTGAACTTGCCGGCATAGGCGCCGATGGTCACGCCCAGCGCCAGCGGCGCCAGCGTGCCGTGCCACAGGCCGTGGCCCCAGGCCGGTGACGACGGGCACATGAAACGGTCGCCGGGGCGCACCCCGGTGCCGTACAGCGCGGCCAGCATCAGCGTGACGAGTGCGCGGTGCGTGTGCTTGACGGCGTCGGGCAGTTCGCGAGTGGTGCCGGACGTGTACTGAAAGATGGCAAGGTCGTCGGCCCGCGTGCGGCATTCATAACGGGACGGATAGGCGGCGAGCGAACCGATGAACGCGTCGTCGGCGATAACGATGCGCATGCCGTCGCCGCCCGCGGCCAGGGGGGCTTTTTCGGCGTTGGTCACCAGCATTGCGGGCTTGCAGTCCTGCACGCGCAGCCGGATGCCGTCGGGGCCGAACAGCGTGAATAGCGGCACTGCGATGGCGCCCATCTTCATGGCGCCGAACATGGCCACGTAGAACGGGAGCGAGGGCTCCAGCATCACCGCCACGCGGTCGCCGGGACGCACGCCCTGTTCTTCGAGGTAGTGCGCAAAGCGCGAGGAATCTTCGGAAATCTGGCGGAAGGAGTAGGACTCGTCGCCGCCGGCGGCGCGCACCAGGATGATCGCCGGCTGGGTCTTGGCGACGTGCCGGTCAATGCATTCGTGGGCGATGTTCATGTGATCGCGGTCGCCGTCGAAAAGCTCCCAGAGCTTTTCCGGGGAGCAAAGCTCCTGGGCGTCCACGTAAGAAAGGGTCTCGGTCAGCTTCGTCATTTCGTCGCACCTGTGGGGTTCGGCAACCTGTGGAAGTCACTATGCGCGCCTCAAAATAAATTGTCAATGGCGTTTATTGATTGTATATAGACAATTAAAGGGCGGGCGGCGGCGCCGGAAAGCACGGCGCGCAAGGTATGCTTGCCGCAATAAAACGGAGAACCCGATGAGCGAAACGAGTACCCAGGAACCCGCGACGGCCGCGGGCCCGCGCGTCCGGCCAGTCCCCGCGGTGACGCGGTCGATCGCGATCCTGCGCCTGTTGGGCCGGGGCGGCGAGGCGATGACGCTGAAGGCGATTTCGCAGGAACTGGGCATGGTGACCAGCACCTGCCTGCACATTCTTCGCGTGCTGGTGGAGGAAGGCCTGGTAAAGGTGGACCCCGGCGCCAAGCGCTACAGCCTGGGCGTGGGCATGCTGACGCTGGCGCGCAGCGTCATCGAAAGCAATCCGTTTCCCGCGCTGGCGCAGCCGGTGCTGGACCGGATCGCCGCGGCGGCCAACGTCACCGCCATCGGCGTCGAAGTCTCCGGCAGCGATCACATGGTGGTGCTGGCCTTGTCGCGATCGTCAGCGCCGTTCCGCCTGCATGTGGACGTGGGCAGCCGCTTTCCCGCGTTGATCAGCGCCACGGGCCGGCTGGTGGCCGCGTTTTCGGATTTCTCCGAGAAGGAACTGGAGCGCCGCTTCAAGGCCTTGCGCTGGGACCAGGCGCCCGAATTCGCGGTGTGGAAGGCGGACGTGGACGCGGTGCGCCGCCAGGGCTACAGCCTGGACCGCAACAACTACATCAACGGCGTCGTCGTGATCGCGGTGCCGGTGTTCGACAGCCACCGGCGCATGACGCATGCGCTGGTGGCCGCGGGCCTGGCTGAGCAGCTCGACGCGGCGCGCGTCGACTCGCTTGCGCGCGAACTGCAGGGCGAGGCGGAAGCGCTGTCGCACCTGCTGGCCGCCAGGAACTGAGCGCATGAGCACGGCACCGGCCCCGGAAGCATCCGTCCCGCACGGGTGGCGCAAGAAAGTCCTGCCCGGATTCGCGGGCCTGATCGGACCGCTGTGGGTCCGCAAGGAAGCGGATGGCTGGGCGTACGGCCTGCAAGCGACCGCCGATCACCTGAATCCCGCGGGCGTGGTGCACGGCGGATTGCTGACCGCGCTGCTGGACCACGGGCTGAGCGCCATCGCCTGGGAAGCGCTGGGGCGGCGCGCCTGCGTGACCGTGCAGCTCGACACGCATTTCCTGGCCACCGCGCGCGAGGGCCAGTTTCTGGAGGTGCGCGGCCGCGTGGTCCGCGCCACCGCCAGCCTGGTGTTCATGCAAGGTGAACTGAGCGTCGCGGGCGAGGTGGTGGCGACGGGCGTGGCCGTGCTGAAGGCGCTGGCGCGCCCGCCCGCCGCGGCCTGAGACGGACGCGGCACGCCGCCGCGACGCCTCAGACCATGGACTTTCCGCTGCGCCGGGCGGCGCGGATGTCGCGCCACAGCGTGACGCACAGGATCGCCAGGATGGCGGCGGAAATCGCCGGCCAGATCAGAAAATAAGTGGTCAACCACATAACAGTCTCCGAGTGAATGAAGGGCGTTCAGGCCTTGGCTGCGGCGGTTCGGGCCGCTTGCGGCGCGGCCACGGGCGCATCGGCCTGCTCGCGGTGGAATGAGGTGACGCGGTCGCTCAGCAGGCTGAAGTCGAAGCGTTCGCGGTTGCGCAGGCTCAAGGCCACGCAGACGGTGGCGCTTACGCCATAGGCGGTCAGCGATCCCAGCAGCACGATGTAGTCGCGCAGCACGCCGATGAAGGCGGGAAGCATGACGGCTGCGCCCACGACGCCCACCACGATGGCGGCGGTGCGGCCGAAAAAGCCGAACGTCATCAGGCCCAGCACCACGCCGCCGCCGGCCGCCGCGCAGATCTCGAAAAACACCGCCAGCGCGCCCGTGATGGGCAGCAGTTCAAAGCGCACGACTGTGAACAGCAGGACCGCGGCCAGCACTGAACTGACGAAGGCCCGGTTGTCCACGCGGTCCCAGTAGAAGCTGGCGATCACCGGGAAGACAATGGCGCCCCACAGCGCGCCGACGAACACCAGCATGACCAGGATGTCCAGGCGCAGGCTGGCGAAAATGACGCCGATCATCGTGGCGATGATCATGGTGGCGCGGCCCCACCACAGCATGCGCCGCGGGTCCGGGCGGCCGCGGGCAATGTTCTTGGCGTAGACGTCGGTCATGACAATGGCAGACAGCGCGGCCAGGTCGGAGTCGGCGGTGGAAGACAGCGAACCCACGACCAGCAGAAAGAACAGTGCAATGCCGAACGGCGGCAGATAGGTCGACGCCATTTGCGGAATGATGTTGTTCATGTCGCCGCCGGCGGGTTCCAGCCCCACGAACAGCGCCAGCAGGCCCAGCATGCCCAGGCCGATCACCACGGCGCCATAGCCGACGGTGGCGGTCAGGAAGGTGGGCTTGATCAGATCCTCGCGCACGGCGAACAGGCGCTGGGCGATGGTCTGGTTGCCGATCGCGTAGGCCAGCACCGCCACGAAGTAGGGCGCGCCCTGCTCCATGATCGCCTTGGTGGAATAGAAGTCAGCCTGCTGGCTGTCCAGCCGCCACATGTTGGCCTGCAGGACGTCCGGCCCGCCCGCGTTGAAGAAAATCAGCGGGATGATGATGACGGCGGCGATGATCATCGCCGCAAGCTGCGCGAAGTCGGTCATGACCGAGGTCCGGAATCCCGACCACAGCGTGTAGGACAGCACGCCAAGCCCGGCGATCAGCACGCCCTGGATGAAGCTGAGCGGGCTGAGGACGGACACCAGCGCGCCTGCCGCGGTGAAGTTCACCATCAGGCTGATGCAGCTGCCCACGATGTTGGAAACCGCCATGATCATCTGGCTGGATGCGCCGTGGCGCGCGTGGATCACTTCGGCCAGCGTGTGGGCCCGCGGCGCCAGTTGCCGGAATCGTTTGCCGAAGGGGTAGATGAAGAGAATCATCAGGGCGCCCCAGAAGCCGTAGTGCAGGGGGCCCGACAGGCCGTATTTGTAGCCGGACGTGGCGCTGGCGTAGAAAGAGGCGGCCCATATCCAGGTGGCGATCATGCTGGCGGCCGACAGGCCGAAGCCGACCGCGTTGTTCGACACCATGTAGCCGTCGACGTTCTCGTGCTTTTCGCCGATGAACAGCGACATGAGAAAGGTGGCGCCGTAAAAGCCGGCGAGCAACAGGATGGCGGTGGTCGCCGATAACTGGAAGAAAGCTGTCTCTTGCATCTTGTGGGTCCTTACTCCTCGACAGCCGCGTCCGGGCCTGGGCCGTGGCTGCGTGTGCGCCGTTTCCGCAAAGTGCGATGGGCGGCGGGCCTGCCCATGGCGAGGACGAAACACCAGCGGACCGCGGGCTCGGCGATTGCGTTGCGAGCGCGCGGCCGCACGCCTGCCCGGCCGGGCCGCGGATGGCGGCAGGCAATGGGCAGATACAAGACACACCGTATCGGTGCCTTGCTGCGGCAAGAGTCCCGCGCGCCGCAAACGGGGGCGCCGCCGAGGCGAAAAGGGGCTCAGTGCGTTGAGCGATGTTCCTGCCGGGTAGGCAGGCTTTTGTTCCGCAGCCTCTGGCCGTGGGGCCTGGGGCTGGGCGATGGTGTTTCGGCGCTAGCGCCGGGCCGCTGCGCGCGGCCTTGTGACGGTTGCCCGCGAAGACGAAGCTTCCGCGGGGCCGGTGATGAATGAAAACAGACGGCAAGTATAGGGGCTGATGCGGATCGCGTCCAGCCTGCCGGCCGTATCAACGGCCGGGAAAAGCGAATTGCGAGCCTTTGCTCGCGGGTCGCAAGAGGTGGCAGCGCGCGCGCTACGCGGCGGCGGCGGCGCGCGGGCGCTGCGGCGCGTCCCGTTAGAAGCCGTCGCGCGGAACGTGCACGCGGCCTTCCATCAGCACGCGCGCGCTGCGGCTCATGATGGCCTTGGTGACCTTCCATTCGCCGTCCACCAGCTGGGCCTGCGCGCCCACGCGCAGCGTGCCCGACGGATGGCCGAAGCACACGTTGTCGCGCTCGCCGCCGCCCGCGGCCAGGTTGACCAGCGTGCCCGGCACGGCGGCCGCGGTGGCGATGGCTACCGAGGCCGTGCCCATCATGGCGTGGTGCAGCTTGCCCATGGACAGGGCGCGCACCAGCACGTCGATGTCGCCCGTGCCGATCCGCTTGCCGCTGGACGACACGTATTCTTTCGGGGGCGCGACGAACGCGACCTTGGGCGTGTGCTGGCGGCTGGCGGCTTCGGCGATGTTCTTGATCAGGCCCATGCGCAAGGCGCCGTGGGCGCGGATGGTCTCGAAGCGCGCCAGCGCGGCGGCGTCGCCGTTGATGTCGTCCTGCAGTTCCGTGCCGGTGTAGCCCAGGGCGTCGGCTTCCAGGAAGATGGTGGGGATGCCGGAATTGATCATCGTGGCCTTGAAGGTGCCCACGCCGGGCACTTCCAGGTTGTCGACCAGCTTGCCGGTCGGGAACATGGAGCCGCCGTCGCCTTCTTCGGCCGGGTCCATGAATTCCAGGCACAGCTCGGCGGCCGGGAAGGTCACGCCGTCCAGTTCGAAGTCGCCGGTTTCCTGGACCGCGCCGCCGGTGATGGGCACGTGCGCAATGATGGTCTTCTGGATGTTCGCCTGCCAGATCCGCACTACGGCCACGCCGTCTTGCGGAATGCGGGCCGGGTCCACCAGGCCGTTGGTGATGGCGAAGGGGCCGACCGCGGCTGACAGGTTGCCGCAGTTGCCGCTCCAGTCCACGAAAGGCTTGTCGATGGAGACCTGGCCGAACAGGTAGTCCACGTCATGGTCCGGGCGCGCGCTCTTGGCGACGATGACGGTCTTGCTGGTGCTGGACGTGGCGGCGCCCATGCCGTCGATCTGCTTGCCGTAGGGATCGGGGCTGCCGATCACGCGCATCAGCAGCGCGTCGCGGGCGGCGCCGGGCGTGCGCGCGGATTCGGGCAGGTCGTCCAGCTTGAAGAACACGCCTTTGCTGGTGCCGCCGCGCATGTAGGTCGCGGTGATCTTGGTTTGGGGTGCATGTGCCATGGAACAGTCCTGATGTGTCGGGTGATGGATGGCGGGCGCCGCGGCGCCCGCCTGTCTGGACGCGGGAAGGTCAGCCCGCCAGCTTGCCGGCCCCGGTTGCGGTGGAGGCTTCCAGGAAGTCCTGGGCGAAGCGCTGCAGCACGCCGCCGGCTTCGTAGATCGAGACCTCTTCGGCGGTGTCCAGGCGGCAGGTCACCGGCACCTGCTCGGTGCTGCCGTTGCGGCGGTGGATCACCAGGGTCAGGTCGGCGCGCGGGGTGCGCTGGCCGATCACGTCGTAGCTTTCGGTGCCGTCCAGCGCCAGCGTCTTGCGGTTCACGCCCGGCTTGAATTCCAGCGGCAGCACGCCCATGCCGATCAGGTTGGTGCGGTGGATGCGTTCAAAGCCTTCGGCGACGATGGCTTCCACGCCGGCCAGGCGCACGCCCTTGGCCGCCCAGTCGCGCGACGAGCCCTGGCCGTAGTCGGCGCCGGCCACGATGATCAGCGGCTGCTTGCGGTCCATGTAGGTCTCGATGGCTTCCCACATGCGCATGACCTGGCCTTCAGGTTCGACGCGCGCCAGCGAGCCTTGCTTCACGCTGCCGTCGGCGTTCTTCACCATTTCGTTGAAGAGCTTGGGATTGGCGAAGGTGGCGCGCTGCGCGGTCAGGTGGTCGCCGCGGTGCGTGGCGTAGGAATTGAAGTCCTCTTCGGGCAGGCCCATCTTGTCCAGGTATTCGCCCGCGGCGCTGTCCATCAGGATGGCGTTGGACGGCGACAGGTGGTCGGTGGTGATGTTGTCGCCCAGCACGGCCAGCGGCAGCATGCCGCGCAGCGTGCGCTCCCCGGCCAGCGCGCCCTCCCAGTACGGCGGGCGGCGGATGTAGGTGCTTTGCGGGCGCCAGTCGTAGAGCGGGCTGGCGGCCGTCTTGCGGTCGTCCTTGATGCCGAACATCGGGGCGTAGACCTTGCGGAACTGCTCGGGCTTGACGGCCGACTTGACCATGGCGTCGACCTCTTCGTCGCTGGGCCAGATGTCCTTCAGGCGGATCTCGCGGCCATCCGAAGCCACGCCCAGCACATCGCGTTCGATGTCGAAGCGGATGGTGCCGGCGATGGCGTAGGCCACGACCAGCGGCGGCGAGGCCAGGAAAGCCTGCTTGGCGTAGGGGTGGATGCGGCCGTCGAAGTTGCGGTTGCCGGACAGCACGGCGGTGGCGTAGAGGTCGCGGTCGATGATTTCCTGCTGGATCTTCGGGTCCAGCGCGCCGGACATGCCGTTGCACGTGGTACAGGCGAACGCGACCACGCCGAAGCCCAGCTTTTCCAGGTCCTGCGTGAGGCCCGCTTCGTCCAGGTAGAGCTGCACGGCCTTGGATCCGGGCGCAAGCGAGCTCTTCACCCAGGGCTTGCGCGTCAGGCCCGCGCGGTTGGCGTTGCGCGCCAGCAGGCCGGCGGCGATAACGTTGCGCGGGTTGCTGGTGTTGGTGCAGCTGGTGATGGCGGCGATGATGACGGCGCCGTCGGGCATCAGGCCGGGCTGGTTCTCGACCACGCCGGCGATGCCGCGCTCGGCAAGGTCCGACACCGGCAGGCGGCGGTGCGGATTGGACGGGCCGGCCAGCGTGCGCACGACTGTCGACAGGTCAAAGCGCAGCACGCGCTCGTATTGCACGGATTTCAGGCTGTCGGACCACAGGCCGGCGGTCTTGGCGTAGGTTTCCACCAGCGCGATCTGCTCGTCTTCGCGGCCCGTCAGGCGCAGGTAGTCGATGGTCTGCTGGTCGATGGAGAACATCGCGGCCGTGGCGCCGTATTCGGGCGCCATGTTCGAGATGGTGGCGCGGTCGCCCAGCGTCAGGCTGGACGCGCCTTCGCCGTAGAACTCGAGGTAGGCGCCCACCACCTTTTCCTTGCGCAGGAATTCGGTCAGCGTCAGCACGATGTCGGTGGCGGTGATGCCGGGCTGCGCACGGCCGGACAGTTCGACGCCGATGATGTCGGGCAGGCGCATCCAGGACGCGCGGCCCAGCATGACGTTTTCCGCTTCCAGGCCGCCCACGCCGATGGCGATGACGCCCAGCGCGTCCACGTGCGGCGTGTGGCTGTCGGTGCCCACCAGCGTGTCGGGGAAGGCCACGCCGTCCTGCGTGTAGATCACGGGCGACATCCGCTCCAGGTTGATCTGGTGCATGATGCCGTTGCCCGGCGGCACGATCTCGATGTTCTCGAAGGCCTCTTTGGTCCAGTCGATGAAATGGAAGCGGTCTTCGTTGCGGCGGTCTTCGACGGCGCGGTTCTTGGCGAAGGCGTCGGGATCGTTGCCGTCGTATTCCACGGCCAGCGAATGGTCGACGATCAGCTGCACCGGCACCACGGGATTGACCTTGGCCGGGTCGCCGCCCTTGTCGGCGATGGCGTCGCGCAGGCCGGCCAGGTCCACCAGCGCGGTCTGGCCCAGGATGTCATGACAGACCACGCGCGCGGGAAACCACGGAAAGTCCAGGTCGCGGCGGCGTTCAATGAGCTGCTTGAGCGAGTCGGTCAGTTGCGCGGGCTCGCAGCGGCGCACCAGGTTTTCGGCCAGGACGCGCGAGGTGTAGGGCAGGCCGTCATACGCGCCCGGGGCGATGGCCTCCACGGCCGCGCGGGCGTCGAAGTAATCCAGGCGGGTGCCGGGCAGGTTCTTGCGGTACGACTTGTTCATCATGCCTCCGTGCGCTGCTGGGTGCTCTGCGCGATCTGTTGTTCGATGTTGATGCGGGATGCGCGGATGTGGCGGCGCATCAGGATTTCGGCCAGCTCGCCGTCGCCGTCGGCGATGGCGTCGAGAATGCGGTGGTGTTCGGCGTAGGCCTGCCGCGGGCGGTTGGGCGTTGTCGAATACTGGATGCGGTACATGCGCGCCAGTTGGTAGAGTTCATCGCAGAGCATGCGGAACAGCATCTGGTTGCCGCTGCCCTTGACGATGCGGTAGTGGAAATCGTAGTCGCCTTCCTGCTGGTAATAGCCCAGGCCGGCCTGGAAGGCTTCATCGCGTTCGTGCGCCTCCAGCACGCCGCGCAGTTCGTCGATTTCCGACGGCGGCATGCGTTCGGCGGCTAGCCGGCAGGCCATGCCTTCCAGCGATTCGCGGATTTCGTAGAGTTCGGACAGTTCCTGGATCGACAGGGACACGACACGCGCGCCGGCGTGCGGCACGCGGACCAGCAGCTTCTGGCCTTCCAGCCGGTGCAGGGCTTCGCGCAGCGGCCCGCGGCTGACGCCGTGGATGCGCGCCAGTTCGGGTTCGGAGATCTTGCTGCCCGGGGCGATCTCGCCCTTGACGATAGCGGACTGGATCTTGCGGAAGATGTGGTCCGACAGGGTCTCGCCGTCGTTCGGCGCGGCGCCCGGCAGGGTGAGCACTTTGCTCATGGTGTCGACAATCCGTCCGGTTTTCTGGGGGTTGAACGGGGAAATGTGCGGATGGCGCACTAGATTGTCAACAATTTACCCCGGGTCGGGGTGGGGGCGCAAGCGGCCATCGGCGCATGAGTTTGCATGGCCGCACTGCTGGATTCATGCGATTCGGTCGCGCCGGGCCCTCGCGGGAGATCCAGCCCGAAGGCGCGGCGGCCCGGCGCGACGCTTTGCTACAGATCCACGCGCACCTTGCCCGCCTGCACCAGCGCGGCGACGTCGCGGATTTCCGCCAGCAGGGCTTGCTGCAACTGCGCCGGCGTGCCGCCCGTGGGTTCGAAGCCCTGTTCGGCCAGCTTGGCGTGCACGGCCTCTGTCTTGAGGGCCCGGTTGATGCCTTGGTTCAAGGCGGCGACCGTGGCCTCGGGCGTGCCGGCGGCGCAGTAGGTGCCGAACTGGATCTGCGCGGAGAAGCCGGGAAAGCCGCTTTCGGCCACGCTGGGGATGTCCGGATACTTGGGCAGGCGCTGCGGGCTGGTCACGGCCAGCACGCGCAGGCGCCCGCTCTTCAGGTACGGCTCGACCGCGGCCACGGTGGCGACCACCACCTGGATCTGGCCGCCCAGCAGGTCGGTCATCATGGGGCCGGTGCCGCGATAGGGCACATGCAGCATCTCGATGCCGCAGGCGGCCTGCAGCAGCTCGGTCGCCAGGTGCTGGGGCGTGGCGTTGCCGGGGGTGCCGAACGTCAGGCCCTTGGGCTCGCGTTTGGCCTGCGCGACCAGTTCGCCCAGTGTCTTGGCGGGCAGGTCGCTGTTCACCGCCACCATGTAGGGCGAACGCGCAATCGGGCAGACGGGAGCGAGCTGCTTGAGCACCTCTTCGGGCGGTCGCGCGTAGTAGCGCACCGACGGCACCAGGCCGGCGAACAGCAGCATGCTGCCGTCATTGGCGCCGTTGGCGGTGTAGTCCGCGCCCAGCATGCCGCTGGCGCCGGGCTTGTTCTCCACGATGACCGAGCGCTCCAGCGCGCCTTCCAGCGACGCGGCGATGACGCGGCCCAGCACGTCGGTGCCGCCGCCCGGCGGGAAGGGCACGATTACGCGCAAGGGCGCCTCGCGCGCGGCGGCGCTACGGGCGGCGGTCGCGCCCAGCGGCGCAAACGCCAGCGCCGCCATGGTCTTGATCAGGGTTCTGCGGTCCATCGTTGTTGTCTCCGTCTCCACCTTGGGGTGGGCTTGTCGCTGATCGTCTCTATGCGGCGGACGATTCGGGTTTATGCGCGTGGCAAAAGCTGCGCAGGGCGGCGGCCACCGTGGCGGGTTCCTCCACCGGCAGCATATGCCGCTGCCCCGGCGCCACGCGCGCGCATGCGCTGGGCAGGGCCCGCGCCAGGTCGCGCGTCATGCGCGGGTTGGAGCCGACGTCGTGCTCGCCCGTCATGACCAGGACCGGGCAGGCGATGTCCGGCGCGGCCTGCGCCAGGATCGGATCGCCATGCGCAAAGAGGGTGTAGGCGGCCAGGAAGCTGGCGCGATCGTTGTCCAGCAGGCGCTGTCCGATTCGGGCCACGCGCTCCGGGCGCCGGGCCTGGAATTCCGGGGTGAACCAGCGGGCCAGCGACACGCCGGCGGCAGCCTGCACGTCCTGCGTGGCGGCCGAGGCCAGCCGGGCGCGCACCGCCGCAGCCTCTTCGTCCGTGCGCCGGAACACCGTGCTCAGCAGGACCAGGCGGCTGACGCGCTGGGGCCGGGCCGCGGCGTAGGCGCCGGCGATCAGGCCGCCCATGGAATAGCCCAGCACACTCGCGCCGCGCCAGCCGGCGTGGTCCAGCTCATCGTCCAGTTGCGCAATGAAGTCCTCGATCTGCGCCGTGCCCCGGAGCGGGGTCGCGGCGCCGTGTCCCAGCAGGTCGTAGCGCAGGACGTCGAAGTCCGGTTCCAGCAGGGGCGCCAGGTCGTCCCACAAGGTGTGGTCCAGCCCCACGCCGTGCAGCAGGACCAGGGGTTCGCCGCGCCCGGAGCGCTGCCGTTGCGCGTTCATTTGGCCGCTGCCTCTTGCGCCAGTTCCTGCAGGTCGGAATAGCGGTTGCCGATGCGGTGATGCGGACGGCCCGAGGTGGCCGCGCCCAGCGCGATCACGATTTCGTCGGGCGCCGGCGCGTCGTTGATGGTGGTCTGCACCGTCAGGTAGTGCGAGCGCAGGCCTTCGTCCAGCTTGTGCATCAGCGGAACGGAAATCACGCAGCCGGGGCCCCCGCGCATATTGGTGAAGCTGAGATAGCTGGTGCCGCCCACGGCGTTGCGGTAGGCGTTGCCGAAGCGCAGCGTATGGATCAGCGCGGACGCGTGCTCGACTTCGCCGGCGGTGCCCACCACGGCGGCCTTGCCGTAGGCTTCGATGTTGTCCGCCGATCCGGCCTGGCGCAGGATTTCCGCGACCAGCAGTTCGCCCAGCGGGGGCGCGGCTTCCAGGATGGCGGGGCGCAGGTCTTCCTGGAACGGCAGGCCGGCCCACGGATTGCGGATCACGGCCGCGGCCACGATCATCACCAGGGGACGTTCCGCCGCGCGGCCGCCTTCGATGAGGGTTTTTTCGACGTAACTGACTACCTTGCGCACTTGCAGTGACATACGCGCTGCTCCGAAATCCGTGGGGTGAAAAGATGAACCCATTGTTGGTTGCGCAGCGAACTTTTGACAATCCAAATTAACGTAAGCTAATTTCGGAAAATCCGAATTTGATGCGCTTCCCGCCATGCCCACCCCATTGAAGATCCAGCACCTGCGCCAGTTCCTGATGGCCGCGGACCACGGCAGTTTCCGGGTGGCGGCGCAGGGCACGTTCCGGTCGCAGGCGGCGGTGTCCGCCGTCATGCAGGACCTGGAGCAGCAGTTGGGCGCGCCGCTGTTCGAACCCGGCAAGCGCGCCCAGCTGACGCCGCTGGGGCTGGCGGTGGCGCCGCTGTTCCGCGAGCTGCTGTCCACCCACGACCGCGTGCTGGATGCCGCGCGGCAGTTCGGCATGGGCAGCCAGGGGCCGGTGTCGCTGGCCGTTATGCCGTCGCTGGCTGACGAATGGCTGCCGCGCCTGCTGGAGCGCTACGCGCGCAGCCATCCCGACATCCGCATCCGCGCCCTGGACGAACCGTCGCCGGAAGTGCACCGCCTGGTCCTGTCCGGCGAAGTGCAGGTGGGAGTGGCGGGCCAGTCGCCGCGCACGCACGAGGTGTCGTTCACGCCCGTGGCGCGCGACGCCTTCGGCCTGGTGTGCAGGAAGAGTCATCCGCTGGCGCGCCGGCGCGGGCCGGTGCCGTGGGCGGCGCTGACGGACGAACGCCTGATCGGCAACGCCACCTTCGATACGCTGAAGAACCGCCAACTGGGCGGGGCCATCGACGATCCGGCGATCGTGGTGTCGAACCGCGCGTCGCTGCTGGCCAGCGTGGTGGGCGGGTTGGGCGTGACTGTGCTGCCCGTGCTGGCGCGGCCGGCCGCCGGCAGCGGCCTGGCCTTCGTGCCGTTGGCCGAGCCGGTGGTCGAGCGCATCGTCGGCGTGCTGACGCGCAAGGAAGAGACCCTGCTGCCGTCAGTGGCGGCCATGCATGCGCTGGCGCTGCGGTCGCTGGCGCAGTTCACGCGCCGCAAGGGCGCGGTGCTGGTGTAGCCAGCGGCGGTCCGGGCGCGCGACCGGGCGGCGTCAGACGCCGCAGGCGTAGGTCATGAACTGCCGGAAGGCGTCCGCCGGTTTGGCCATGGCAGCGCGCGGGTGCCACAAGAGGCCCGCCTCCATGGGCGGCACGGCGTCGGTGATGGGCACCGCCTCGATCTTGCGGCCTTCCAGCGACCAGGGCCGGTAGACCATGTCCGACAGCATCGTGATGCCGAACCCATGCGCCACCAGACCGCGCAGCGCTTCCATCGAACGCGTGCGGAACGCGATGTCCGGTTCCAGCCCGTGGGCGCGCCAGTAGTTCAGGGTGGAACGTTCGCCCTCGTCCATTTCCAGCAGGATGTACGGATAGCGGGCGATGTCGGCCAGCGACGGGGCGGCGTCCTGCGTCAGCGGATGGCCGGACGCCGTCCACAACTGACGCCGCGAGCGCACCAGCACCTGATGGCCGAAGCGCTCGCGCTTGTCGACGTTGGACAGCAGCGCCACGCCCAGCTCGACGTCGCCGCTGGCGACCGCCTTTTCGATGTCGGGCCGGTCCATGTCCACCAGGTCCAGCACCACGTCCGGATAGCGCCGCCGAAAGCGCGCCAGCAGGTCGGGAAGGAAGTAGCCCAGCACGGTATAGGACGCCGCGATGCGCACCGAGCCGCGCAGCGCATAGCGCTGGAAACCGGGCTCGCGCAGGGCGTCGTCCAGCGAGTCCAGCACGTCGCGCGCCCGCTGATGAAAGTTGTGGCCTTCGGGCGTGAGCGTGACGCCGTGCGGGTGGCGGTCGAACAGGCGCACGCCCAGCTGCGCTTCCAACGCCAGGACCGCGTTGGTGACCGCCGACTGCGAGACATGCTCGTCGGCGGCGGCCATGGAGAAGCGCCCGGTGCGGGCGGCGGCCGCGAAGTACCGGAGTTGCCTGAGCGTGACGTCGTTAGCCATGTGTTAATCGAATACCTGGTACATGAATATGTGAATATACGATAGCCCTCGCCCTTCCTACACTGCGGAAAAACACCAAATCCCCGCACCGCAGATTGCAGGAGACAAGCCCCGTGAACGCCCCTCTACCCCCCGGCGTGGCCGATACCCATGGCCTGTCGCTGGATGACAAATACTTGCGGTCCGCTGGCCGCGTCTACCTCAGCGGCACGCAGGCGCTGGTGCGCCTGCCCCTCATGCAGAAGCAGCGCGACCTGCAGGCCGGCTTGAATACCGCCGGCTATGTCTCCGGCTACCGCGGATCGCCGCTGGGGGGGCTGGACCAGGCGTTGTGGAAGGCCAAGCGCCATCTGAAGGCGAACGACGTGGTGTTCCAGCCTGGCGTGAACGAGGACCTGGCGGCCACCGCAGTCTGGGGGTCGCAGCAGCTCAACCTGTTCCCCGGCGCGCAGCGCGATGGCGTGTTCGGCATGTGGTACGGCAAGGGACCGGGCGTGGACCGGTCGGTGGACGTGCTCAAGCACGCCAATTCCGCAGGCACGTCCGCGCATGGCGGGGTGCTGATGCTGGCGGGCGACGACCACGCCGCGAAATCCTCGTCGGTGGCGCACCAGTCGGAACACGTGCTGATCGCCAGCGGCATCCCCGTGCTGTATCCGTCGAACGTGCAGGAATATCTGGACTACGGCCTGCACGGCTGGGCCATGAGCCGCCATACCGGACTGTGGGTAGCCATGAAATGCGTGACGGACGTGGTGGAGTCCAGCGCGTCCGTGGACGTGGATCCCGAACGCGTGCGGATCGTGCTGCCGGAAGACGGCATGCCGCCCGGCGGCCTGAACATCCGCTGGCCCGATTCGCCGCTGGCGCAGGAGGCGCGGCTGCTGGACCACAAGTGGTACGCGGCGCTGGCCTACGTGCGCGCCAACAAGCTGAACCGCGTGGTGCTGGATTCGCCGCGCGCGCACTTCGGCATCATGACTGCCGGCAAGGCGTACCTGGACGTGCGCCAGGCGCTGAACGACCTGGGCCTGGACGAGGCGGCCTGTGCGCAGGCCGGGATCCGCGTGCTGAAGGTGGGCTGCATCTGGCCGCTGGACGCGCAGGACGCGCGCGAGTTCGCGACCGGGCTGAAGGAAATCCTGGTGGTCGAGGAAAAGCGCCAGATCCTGGAATATGCGCTCAAGGAAGAGCTCTACAACTGGCGCGACGACGTGCGTCCGCGCGTGTACGGCAAGTTCGACGAGCGCGAGAACGGCGGTGGAGAATGGTCCACGCCGCGTGGCGGCTGGCTGCTGCCGGCGCGCTATGAACTGTCTCCCGCGCTGATCGCGCGCGCCATTGCCGCGCGCCTGGAAAAGTCGGACCTGTCGGACGCGCTGCGCGCCCGCATCGCCGCCCGGCTGGCCGTGATCGACGCGAAGGAACGCGAGGCCAGCCGGCCGGTGCTGGTGGAAGAGCGCAAGCCCTGGTTCTGTTCGGGCTGTCCGCACAACACGTCCACCCGCGTGCCCGAGGGTTCGCGCGCGGTGGCGGGCATCGGCTGCCATTACATGGCGATGTGGATGAACCGCGACACCGACACCTTCAGCCAGATGGGCGGGGAGGGCGTGGCCTGGCTGGGCCAGAAAGACTTCACGTCGGAACGGCATATCTTCGCCAACCTGGGCGACGGGACCTATTTCCACTCCGGCCTGCTGGCGATCCGCGCGGCGGTCGCGGCGCGCGCCCGCATCACCTACAAGATCCTCTACAACGACGCCGTCGCGATGACCGGCGGGCAGCCCGTGGACGGCGTGCTGACCGTGCCGCAGATTGCCGCGCAGATGCAGGCGGAAGGCGTGGCCAAGACGGTGGTGGTGACGGACGAGCCCGAGAAGTACGGGGGCGGCGCCGCGCTGCCGGCCGGAATCGAGGTGCATCACCGCAAGGCGCTGGACGACGTGCAGCGCGCGCTGCGCGACCTGGAAGGCACGACGGTGCTGATCTATGACCAGACCTGCGCGACGGAAAAGCGCCGCCGCCGTAAGCGCGGCGAGTACCCCGACCCGCCCCGCCGCGCCTTCATCAACGAGGCGGTCTGCGAAGGCTGCGGCGACTGCTCGGTGAAATCGAACTGCCTGTCCGTGGAACCGCTGGACACGCCCATGGGCACGAAGCGGCGGATCAACCAATCCTCCTGCAACAAGGACTTTTCCTGCGTGGAAGGCTTTTGCCCCAGCTTTGTGACGGCCGAGGGCGCGGTGCTGCGCAAGCCCGGGCAGGGCGGCGGGGCGCCCGCCATGCCCGAAGCGCCGCTGCCCGAGCGCGCCAGCATCGCGGCGGGCGGGGCGTACCGCGTCGTGGTGGCCGGCGTCGGCGGCACGGGCGTGGTCACCATCGGCGCGCTGCTGGGGGCGGCCGCGCATATCGAAGGCAAAGGCGTGACCGTGCTGGATATGGCGGGCCTTGCGCAGAAGGGCGGCGCGGTGCTCAGCCACGTGCAGATCGCCAATGGGCCGGAACACCTGCACGCCACCCGCGTGGCGCTGGGCGAGGCCGATCTGGTGATCGGCTGCGACGCGCTGGTGTCGGCGTCGCCGGAAGTGCTGTCGCGCCTGCGGCCGGACCATGGGCGCGCGGTGGTGAACAGCAGCGCCGCGCCGACGGCCGCGTTCCTGTCGCAGCCCGCGTGGCGCTTCCCGGGCGCGCAGGCCCAGTCGGCGCTGGAACAGAGCACCGGCGGCCATTGCGACTTCATCGAGGCGGGGCCGCTGGCCGAGGCCATGCTGGGCGACGGCATCTACGCCAATCCGTTGCTGCTGGGTTACGCCTGGCAGAAGGGCGGCCTGCCGCTGTCGCTGGACAGCCTGCGCCAGGCGATCCGGATCAACGGGGTGTCGGTGGACAAGAATCTGGCCGCGTTTGAATTGGGCCGGCAGGCCGCGCATCGCGGCGCGGATTCGCTGCGTCCGGCGGCGTCCGAGCGCGTGGTGGCGCTGCCCGAGTCGCTGGAGGCCCTGGTCGGGCGGCTGGCGGCGCACGTGCGCGCCTATCAGGACGAGGCCTACGCCGCGCGCTACCGGTCGGCGGTGGAGGCCGTGCGTGCGCGCGAATCCGCGCTGGGAGAGAAGCGCCACGAGCTGACGCGCGCCGTGGCGCGCAACCTTGCCAAGCTCATGACCTACAAGGACGAATACGAAGTCGCGCGCCTGTACACCGATCCCGCGTTCACGGAGCGGCTGCGCGCGCAGTTCGAAGGCGAGCCGGGTCGCGACTATCGCGTGCGCTATTACCTGGCGCCGCCGGCCTTTGCCCGCCGCGATGCGCAGGGCCGGCCGCAAAAGCGCGCCTATGGCGCGTGGATGGCGCTGGCGTTCCGGGCGCTGGCGCCCATGAAGCGCGTGCGCGGGACCTGGCTGGATGTGTTCGGCAAGACCGCCGAGCGCCGCATGGAACGGCAGCTCGCGGCCGACTATCTGGCGCTGGCGGGCGAGTTTGCGCAAACCCTGGACGCCGGCAACCGGGACGCGGCGCTGGAGCTGGCCAACGTGCCGGACGGCATCCGCGGCTACGGCCATGTCAAGGAGAAGAGCGTGGAACAGGCCCGCGTCCGGCAGGCCGGCCTGTTGGCGCGCTATCGCAACGGCGGGCGCACGCAATTGGCGGCCTGATCGCGGCGCGGGGCGGTGGTGTACGATCCCCCGACAATGCGGGGCGCGCCCCGCCGCTGCGCACGTCCGCCCCGACATGGAAAACATCCTACGCAAACTCGATCTGACCTCGCTGCGCCTGTTCGTGGCGGTGTGCCAGGAAAACAGCATCGCGCGGGCGGCCGAACGCGAGTTCATCGCGCCTTCGGCCGTCAGCCGCCGCATCGCCGACATGGAGTCGCTGATCGGCCTGCCGCTGATCGACCGCCACACCCGCGGCGTGACCGCCACGCCCGCCGGCCAGACCGTGCTGCGCCATGCGCGCCAGATCATCGGCGACGTCGAGGCCATGGGCGCGGAGCTGTCGCGCTTCTATGAGGGCGTCAAAGGCCATGTGCGCGTGGTGGCCAACCTGTCGGCCATCGTGCAGTTCCTGCCGGAGGATGTGGCCGCATTCCAGCGGCTGTTTCCCGATGTGGATATCGACCTGGAAGAGCAGCACAGTCCCGATGTGCTGCGGCTGGTGCGGGAGCGAGCCGCCGACTTCGGCATCTGCAACCAGATCGCGGGCGCGGACGGCCTGGAGCAGCTGCCCTACCGCCGCGACCGGCTGGCCGTGATGCTGCCGTCCAGCCATCCCAAGGCCGCGGCCCGCCAGCTCAGCCTGCAGGACATCGCCGACGAAACCTTCGTGGGCCTGCGCGAGAACAGCGCGCTGACCCAGCTTCTGGCGGCGCGGGCCGCGGCGCTGGGCAAGACGCTGTCGGTCAAGATCCGCGTGGCCAGCCTGGATGCGCTGTGCCGCATGACGCATGCGGGCCTGGGCATCGCCGTGATGCCGCAGCAGGTGGCGGAACTGTATCTGCAGGCGCTCGACGTGGTGGTGCGTCCCCTGTCTGACGACTGGGCCCGGCGCCAGCTCTGCATCGTGTTTCCCAGCCACGCCCAGCTTTCCGCCACCGCGGGCACCCTGGTCAAGTTCCTGGCCCAACAGGGCTGACGCCAGCGCGCAGCGACCTCGCCATTTGCGATGGCAGGCCTGCCGAGAAGGCACTTCGGCAATCGGGCGGGCATTCGTATAGTCAAGGCGCGTTCATCGCCGGTACGGGGCATACAGACCCCGCTGCGTCCTATACGGAGACACCATGACCCCCACCAGATTGCTTGCGAGCTGTGCGCTCGCCCTTGGCGCCCTGTGCGCGGCGTCCGCCGCGGCTGCCGCGGGCTACCCCGACCGTCCCATCCGGCTGATCGTGCCGACCTCGCCCGGCTCGACCGCGGACGTGGTGGCGCGCGTCGTGGCCGAGAACCTGGGCAAGGCCCTGGCCCAGCCCATGATCGTCGAGAACCTGGCCGGCGCGGCGGGCATTCCCGGCACGCGCCAGCTCGTGTCGGCCAAGCCTGACGGCTACACCCTGGGCATCGTGTCGTCCAACCACGCCATCAATCCCAGCCTGTACAAGAGCATGCCCTACGACGCGGTCAAGGACATCACGCCCATCTCCGTCATCGGCACGACGCCGCTGGTCGTCGTGGTGGCCGAAAACGCGCCGTACAAGACGATGGCGGACCTGCTGAAGGCGGCGCGGGAGCAGCCCGGCAAGATCAACTACGGCTCGTCCGGCACGGGCAGCGTGCTGCACCTGGCCGGTGAACTGCTGAAGTCCAAGGCGGGCGTGGACATGATGCACATCCCGTACAAGGGCGGCAATGCGCTGATCACCGACGTCATGTCGGGACAGGTCCAGGTGGCATTCCTGGCAACGCCGTCGGTTCTGGCACAGGTCCAGGCGGGCAAGCTGCGCGCGCTGGCGGTCAGCACGCCGCAACGCCTGGCGGTCCTGCCCGATGTGCCGACGCTGGACGAGGCGGGCGTGAAGGGCTATTCCTACGACGCCTGGATCTCGCTGATCGGGCCGGCGGGGCTGCCGGCCGGCATCGTCCAGACGCTGCAGGCCGCCACCGCCCGAACCATGCAGGAGCCTGCGGTCTTGAAGGCGCTGTCGCCCCAGGGCTTCGTGGCGCAGGGCAGCAGCGCCGAGCAGGCGTCGCAGACGCTGGCCGCCGAGATCACCAAGAGCCAGGCGTTGGTCAAGGCCGCGGGCGTCGCCGTTGAATAGCCGCATAGCCGTAAACCCATGACCGCTTCATCCGTCCTCGACGCCCCGGCCCGCCTGCTGTTTCTGGCCCGGGACCCCGCCTGCGTCGCCGCGCAGCTTGGCGGCGCCGCGCTGGCGCCGGGCCTGGCCTGTGCGCTGCGCGACGACATTTCCACCGACGAGATCACGCCGGTACCTATCCTGACGCACTTCGACGAGAAGCTGGGGCGCTATCCGTATACCGGCTTTCGCGCAGGCGACACGCTGCCCATCGGCGTCGACGCGGTCCGGCGGGCGGGCATCAATGTTGTGGTGGCCGGCAAGCGCTACGGCAAGGGATCGTCGCGCGAGCACAGTCCGATGGCCGAGAAATCGGCTGGTGTGCGGCTAGTGATCGCGGAGAGCTTCGAGCGTATCTACCGCCAGAACGCCGACAACATTGGGCTCTACACCAGCACCGACCTGGGACTGGTGGAGCGTCTGCAACGGGGCGAATGCATCACGGTCGACGAGATCGTCGCCGGCCGCGACGCGCTGGCCGCCGCCATCGTCAAAGCCGGCGGCCTGCTGGCCTTCGGGCAGTCGCAGCTGCGCGCCGTTGCGCCGGCGGTATCTGGCGCGCAAGCGGGGGGCGACGGGCCGCCGCGCACCCTGTTCGAAAAAATCGTCCTGCGCCACCTGTTGCGCACCGCGGCGACGGCCGGCGAACCTGTCCAGGGCGCGGGCGTCTTCATCCGCGCGGACTGGCGCTTCATCCATGAGTACTACACCGGCATGGCCGCCCATATGCTGCATGCGCGGTTCGGGCGGCCCCTGCAGTTGGCCGATCCCGGCCGCATCGTCGTCTTCGAAGACCACACCTCTTACGTCGACGAAAGTCCGAACCACGTGCGCGCGGGAATCGTGCCCAATGTGCGCGCCATGTGCCAGGCCCAGCGGGACTTTGCCGAGGCCTATGGCCTGCGCCAGCACCGGACGCTGACCGAAGCGCAGGCCGCCGTCGACACGGGCGGCAACGTGGCGGGCATTTCGCACGCCATGATGGCCGAGCACTACGCATTGCCCGGGCAGGTGGTGGTGGGCACGGATTCGCACACGCCGCACAGCGGCGCGCTGGGCTGCGTGGCCTTCGGCGTGGGCACCACCGACATGGCGAACGCCTTCGTCACGGGCGCCGTGCGGCTGACGATGCCGGCATCGCTGCGTATCGACCTGGCCGGCGCGCCGCCACCGGGAATCACCGCGAAGGACATTGTGCTGCACCTGCTGGCGCTGCCCGAGATCCGTGCGGGGGCCGGCGTGGGCAAGGTTTTCGAGTTCACGGGCGAGGCCGTGGCCGGCCTGTCCATCGACGAGCGCGCCACCCTGACCAACATGACCGCCGAGCTGGGCGGCCTGACGGGCATCGTTGCCCCGGACGCCGAGACTGCGCGCTTCCTGCGCGAACGCCGCGGCATGGACGCCGGCATCGAGCCGTGGATGCGCAGCGATCCCGGCGCCGAGTATGCGGCGACCCTTCGCGTGGACTGCGCGGCGCTGTCGCCGCTGGTGGCGGCCCCCGGCGACCCCGGCAACGGCGTGCCGCTGTCGTCGCTGAACGTGCGGCCGCGCATCGACATCGCCTATGGCGGATCCTGCACCGCCGGCAAGCGCGAAGACTTCGACCACTATCACGCCGTGCTGGCCTGGGCGGTGCAGCGCGGCCTGACTCTGCCGGACGGCGTGGCGCTGTACCTGCAGTACGGCACCACGGCCGTGCGCGACTACTGCATCGCACAAGGCTACGACCGCACCTTCGCCGCCGTGGGCGCGCGCATTCTGCAACCGTCCTGCGGCGCCTGCGCCAATTGCGGGCCGGGATCGTCCACCGACGCCTCGCAGGTGACGGTCAGCGCGATCAACCGCAACTTCCCGGGGCGTTCAGGACCCGGCAGCGTCTGGCTGGCCAGCCCGCCCACGGTCATGGCCAGCGCGCTGGCGGGGGAACTGGTGTCGTTCGCCGAGTTGCAGGCCCGGTATCCGCGCCCGGCTCACTAGGGTTCCCCCCACTTCGCGCGCCGCGAAGCCCTGCTTAACGAATCCTTAATTGGCAGCCATCCCGGCCTGCGTCAGAGTGCGCAACAGAGAAAACGGCCGTCAGATGCCGTTTCCGGCCGGGCGTTCTGCCCGTCCAGCCGTAAGGCTCCCTCGCACGGAAAACACCCTGTCGACGACGTGAACCCGGGACACACCGGGAGCTTGCTGATCGGCCGCCGCCGCCTGGCTGCGGCTCCCCCTGTTGGTCCGAGGAGACAACAATGAGCAAGAGCTGGAAGGCGATGATTGCGGCGATGGCGGTCATGACGGGCGGATGGGCGCACGCCGCCGACGCGCCCGTGGATGTCAAACTGATGCAGCTTTCGGTGGGCAAGATCGAGCTGGACAAGGGCTTCATGACCGCCATGGTCGACGTCGGCACCAAGATCAAGATTCCGGTGCCCGCCTATGTGATCCAGCATCCGCGCGGCCTGGTGCTGTTCGATACCGGCATGAACCAGGCCACGGCCGATGGCAATTGCGCCAACTATTGGGGCCAGGGGCTGTGCGGCGCGTTCAATTCCATCCAGGGGCGCGACGAGGTCATCGACCGCCAGCTCAAGGCGGCGGGCTTCGACGTCAGCGACGTGAAGTACGTCGTCTATTCGCACTTTCACCTGGACCACGCCGGCAACATCAAGATGTTCCCCAAGGCCAAGCACGTGGTGCAAAAGGCGGAACTGCGCGCGGCCTGGTGGCCGGAAAAATTCCAGCGCGCCGCCTACGTGATGAAGGACTTCGACACCACCCGCGACTACGACTTCATCCAGGTCGAGGGCGACTTTGACCTGTTCGGCGACGGCGCCATCGTGCTGCTGGACACCAAGGGCCACACGCAGGGCCACCAGTCCCTGCAAGTGAAGCTGCCCAAGACCGGCACGGTGCTGCTGGCGGCGGACGCCATCTACACCGGCGAGAACGAGGCGGGCGTGATACCGGGCATCACCTGGAACACGGCGGCGTCCATGCTGGCCATCGACCGCCTCAAGCAGATCCGCGATGCGCGCCAGGGCCAGCTCTGGTACAGCCACGACGCGGAGCAGCACGCGCAGAACGCCAAGACCAAAGTGTTCGACTGAAGGCGCGCCATGGAGCCCGCCATTGCCTTGCACCAGGTCTGCAAGTCGTTCGGGCCGCGCCTGGTCCTGGAGTCGCTCAGCCTGTCCGTCAGGCCGGGAGAGATCCTGGGCCTGCTGGGCCCGAACGGCAGCGGCAAGACCACCACGCTGCGCCTGATGGCGGGCTTCTACACGCCCGACAGCGGAAGCCTCCGAATCTGCGGACGCGAGCCCGCGCCCGGGCGCGGCAATGCCGACATCGGCTACTTGCCGGAACGCGCGCCCCTCTACGACGCGCTGACCGTGACCCAGTACCTGGAGTTCGGCGCCGGCGTAAAAGTGCAGGGCGGCGCACGGGCGCGCCGGCAGGCCATCGAACGGGCCATTGATGGCTTCGACCTGCAGGGCGTGGCGCGCTCGCTGATCGGGCGCCTGTCCAAGGGGCAGCGCCAGCGCGTGGGGCTGGCGCAGGCCGTGCTGAACGACCCGCCGGTGCTGCTGCTGGACGAGGCCACCAACGGCCTGGATCCCGTGCAGATCGTGGAGGCGCGCGCCATGATCCGGCGTTGCGCCGAGGGGCGGGCGGTGGTGTTCAGCAGCCATCTGATGCAGGAAGTCGAAGCGCTGTGCACGCGCATCGCCATCCTGCGGCAGGGCCGGCTGGTGCAGGACGCGGCGCTGGGCGAGCCCCGCGCCGCGCTGCAGCTGCATCTGGCCTTGCCAGCCGCGGGCCATGCGGCGCTGCGTGCCGCCTTGTCGGCCTGCCCGGGCGTGAGAGCCGTGGATATTGCCGTCCTGGATGCCGCCGACAGCAAATGGCGCATCGTCTGGGAAAACCCGGCCGCCAGCGGCGCGGCCTGCGACGCTGTGATGCGCATCGTGCTGGCGCATGCCGAACTGCGCGCCGTGCTGCCGCCGCAGGAAGCGGTCGAAGCCCGCCTGCTGGCGGCGCTGGCGCCGAATGATCCCCAACTTCGGAGACGGGCATGAAGGGATTCGCGGCGTTGTATCGCAAGGAACTGCGCACCGATTTCGGCTCCCCCGTTGCGCTGGCGGTGGTGGCGGTGTTCTGGGCCTTGTCGGGCTACCTGTTCAGTTTCAACCTGTTCTTTGTCAGCACGGGCCAGATGGTGACCGCGTTCCACAACATGACCATCCTGCTGATCCTGGTGATGCCGCTGGTCAGCATGCGGGCCTTCGCGGAAGAGGCGCGGCAGGGCACGCTGGAGCTGCTGCTGACCCTGCCGCTGTCGGATGCCGCCCTGGTCGCGGCCAAGTACGCGGCCGGCCTGACCATGCTGGCGCTGATGCTGGCGGGCACCATGTCGGCGGTGCTGCCGCTGGCCTGGTACGGCCAGCCCGACTACGGCCCCATCGTGGGCGGCTACCTGGGCGTGTTCCTGTACGGCGCGCTGTTCCTGGCGATCGGCATTGCGGTGTCCAGCGCCTGCTCGAACCAGATCGTGGCGGCCAGCGCCACCTGGGGCATCCTGGTGCTGCTGTGGTTCATCGACTACCCGGCCGCGCTGGATGCGTTTCCCGCGCTGTCGCCGTTTTTCCAGGCGCTGTCGCTGTCGGCCCAGCACGTGGACTTCATCCGCGGCGTGCTGCCCGGTCCGGCCACCGTCACGCTGGCCAGCGTCGCCGTGCTGGCCCTGATGGTGGCCGCGGTCAACCTGAAGCGCTGGAGGCTGCGATGAGCCGCCCGGCACTGCGCCGCGCCGGCAGGCGCCTTGCGCTGTGGCTGCCCGTGATGGCCGCGGCCGCGCTGCTGCTGGCGTTGAACCTGTGGGCCGCGCGCCACCTGGGACGCATCGACCTGACCGCGCAGCGCGTCTACAGCCTTGCCCCGGAAAGCGTCGAAGTCGCGCGCCAGGTCCGCCAGCCGGTCGAGGTGACCTGGTTCTACGACTTGCGCAACAAAAGCATGGTCGACGCCCTGGAGCTGCTGCGCCAGTACGAACGCGCCAATCCGCTGATCCGCGTGCGCGGCGTGGACCCGGCGCTGCGTCCGGCCGAGGCCCGGGCCGCCGGCATCCAGTTCGCGGGCAGCGCCGTGCTGGCCTCGGGCGAACGCAAGACCACGATCAACGGCGGCACCGAGACCGACTTCACCAATGCGCTGATCCGCATCAGCCAGAACGGCGCGCAGACGGTCTGCTTCACGCAGGGGCACCGCGAGGCCATGCTGGACAGCCTGACGTCGCTGGACGACCTGGAAGATCACGACGACGACGAGAACCTGGTGGCCCGCGTCGAAGTCCACGAGCAGCATGGCATGGCGATGGCGCGCAACGCGCTGCAGACGTTGGGATTTTCCACGCGTGCGGTCGGCGCGGGTAGCCTGGCGCAGGCCCTGCCGCGCTGCGCGGTGGTGGTCGCAGCCGGGCCGCGCACCGCGTTCGGCGCGGACGACGCGCAGGCTTTGCGCCGCTGGACCGGGGCCGGCGGCAAGACGCTGCTATTGCTGGAGCCCGACACGCGGCACGGGCTGGACGACCTGCTGGCCGACTTCGGCATCGCGCTGGCCGCCGGCCCGCTGGCCGATCCCGGCAGCCATTACCGCAACGATCCGGGTAGCCCCGCGGTCAGCGACTACACCCGTCACAAGATGACGCGCGGACTGCCGCTCAGCTTCTTCCCAGGCGCGGCGGGTCTTGAGCCGGCCGGCGATGCTCTGCCGCCTGGCGTGGTGGTGACACCGCTGGCGCAGACGTCCGCCGAGGCCCATCCGCCCGGGCGGCCTCCGTCGCGCTACACGCTGATGGCGCTGGCCACGCGCAACGCGCAAGGCGCCGCCGAGGACGGCTCGGCCCGGCCCACGCTGCTGGTCGCGGGCGACAGCGACTTTGCCATCAACCGCCACTTCGCCACGCTGGGCAACGGCGCACTGTTCACCAATGCCGTCACGCTGCTGGCGGGCGAGGACGCGCTGCTGACGATCCGGCCCCGCCACTACGAAAACCGCCGCGTGGAACTGACCAATCGCCAGATGCGGGCGGTGTTCTGGACCAGCACCGTGGCCTTGCCCCTGCTTGCGCTGATGGCGGGGCTGCTGCTGTGGTGGAGGCGCCGGTGAAGGCCGCGCGCGCCGCGTGGCCCGCGCTGCTGGCGGCTGGCATCGCGCTGTCGGCCTGGCAGTGGCATGAGTCTGCGGAGTCGCCCGCAGGCCATGGCGGCCACACCCATCTGCATGACGACAGCGGCAAGCCCGCCAGGCTGTACGACTGGGACGCCGACAGCGCCGCGCAGGTGACGCTGGCCGCGCCGGCCGGTTCGGTCAGCCTGACGCGTGGTCCGCAAGGCTGGACAGCGTCGCCGACGGGCGCGGCGCAGGGGTTCGACGCCGCCGACTTCGTGGCGCTCTTCTCGCAGGCCCGCAGCGACCGCATCCTGACGGCCGAGGCAGGCGAAACCTATGGCCTGGCGCCGCCGCAACTGCGCATCGCCGTGCGCGACTCGGCCGGCGCCGCGCTGGCCCTGATGGACGTAGGCGCGCTTGCGCCGGATGGCCTAGGCCGCTATGTACGTCTGCCGGACGAGGCGCAGATCCGGATTATCCCTGACTATCAGACCCGGGCGCCGCTGGCCGCAGTGGGGCAGGACGCGCCGCAGTCTCCATCCACTCCACCGCTTGTTAAACCCGCCTTGCACAAAGATAAATAGCTGCCCGATTAACCCCTACCTATACTTCGCACACATACCCAGGCGGGTCTGCCGGGCGCTATCGCGGCGCAGTCGATCCGCTTGAAAAAAGCGCCTTCCGGCTCCCGCGTCAACCCTGGCGCGGGGACACGGCAAGGTTGACAAAGAGACAAGGGCGCGCCGGGCGCGCCCGGGGCGCAAGCCCGCACGATGCGCAGCATTCCAGGAATCGCCGCGCCCGTGCTCTGCGTATTGGGAGAAGACGCTTGACCTTGGATCTACTGCCTCTCGCCTTGGTGGACGGCGTGGCATACGCCAGTCTGCTGTTTCTGGTGTCAATGGGATTAACCCTGGTGTTCGGCGTGATGGGCATCCTGAACGTCGCCCACGGCGCCTTCTACGCCTTTGGCGGCTACGCCGCCGCCAGCCTCGTCATGTTCATGGCGCCCAAGACCGACTCTCCCTTCCTGCTGTTCGCCGCCCTGTTCGTGGCCGCCATCGCCGTTGGCCTGGCGCTGGGCAGCATCATGGAGTTCGTGCTGATCCGCCGCGCCCAGAACTACGACCCCATCCTCAAACTGCTGATCACCTTCGGCGGCTTCCTGATGCTGGAAGACATCCAGCGCCTGCTGTGGGGCGCGCAGCCCTACAGCGCCAGCGAAGTCGTGAACCGCCTGGGCAACATAGAAATCGGCGACATCACCTACACCACTTACCAGCTAGTGGTGGTGCCGGTCACCGCGCTGCTGGCCTACGTGTGCCTGGAATACTTCCTGCGCCACACCAAACTGGGCAAGCAGACGGTGGCCACCACGCATAACCGCGAGGTCGCCACGTCGCTGGGCATCAACGCCAAGAAGATCTGCTACGTCACGTTCGTCATCGCCACCATCCTGGGCGCCCTGGGCGGGGCGCTGGCCGCGCCCACTACGTCGCTGGTGCCGGGCGCGGGCACGGACATGACGGTGCTGTCGTTCGCGGTGGTCGCTACCGCCGGGCTGGGCCAGATCACCGGGGCGCTGATCGCCGCGCTGCTCATTGGCGTCATCCGCGCCATCGCCGTGTACGCGGCGCCTGAACTGGAAGTGGCGGTCCCGTACATCATCATGGTGCTGGTGCTGATCATCCGTCCGCATGGCCTGTTCACCGTGGCTCAAGCGAGGACGATCTGATGAAAGTGCCTGTCCTCAGTCTCCTGGCCGCGCTGGTCACGCTGTTTCTCGGCTACACCTATTCCTGGACCATCACGCCCATCGTCATCGGCCTGACCTACGCGATCGCCGCGCTGGGCGTGTCGGTGATGGCGCGCGCCGGCCAGATCTCGTTCGGCCACGCCATGTTTGCCTGCATCTCGGCGTACACCGTGGCCTTCGTGGCCAAGGCCGTGCCGGGCATCGACGCGCTGGCGCTGATCCTGGCCGGCGTTGCCGCCAGCTTCGCCGCCGCCGTCGTCATCGGCCTGTTTGTCGTGCGGTACCGCGGCATTTTCTTCGGCATGCTGAACCTGGCGCTGAGCATGGTGCTGTTCGCCTTGCTGGGCAAGCTGTACACGCTGACTGGCGGCTCCGACGGCATGCGCATCGTGCGGCCGACCATGGCGGGCATCGCCATGGAGCGCGAATCCTTCGAGCGCGCACTGTTGCTGCTGACGCTGGTGCTGTCCCTGGTGCTGGCGTGGTGGGTGCAGCGCTACTTCCGCTCGGGCAGCGGGCAAGCGCTATCGGCCATCAAAACCAACGAAACCCGCATCGAATATCTGGGCTTCTCCGCGTACTTCATCATGTGGAAGGGCTATCTGCTGTCGGCCGTGGTGGTTGGGTTCTCTGGCGCGATCCTGGCGCTGATGCAGGGGCTGGTCACGCCGGAAATCGGGTCGTGGCTGCGTTCGGGCGAATTCGTCTTCATCACCATCCTGGGCGGCGCGGGCCATGCCGCCGGCGCCTTCCTGGGCGCGGTGGGCTTCGAGTCCGTCAAACTGGTGTCCGCCGCGTACTTCCCGGGCCTGTGGCAGTTCCTGCTGGGCCTTACCCTGATCCTGGTGATCTTCATGTTCCCCACGGGCTTTGTCGGCCAGATCAACAAGCGCATCAGGTCGCGTGAACGCGCCCAGCGCCGCGCGCAGGCTCCCGTCCAGGTCGCGGCAAGGAACTGAAGATGAAACCCCTGATTAAAACTACCGACCTGTACCTGGCCTTCGGCGGCGTGGTGGCCGCCGACAACATCAACTTCGAATTGCACGAAGGCGAACGCCTGGCCGTGATCGGCCAGAACGGCGCAGGCAAGACCACCTTCATCAACATTTGCACGGGCTACCTGGCGCCCTCCAAGGGCAAGGTCTACTTCGACGGCAAGGACGTGACCGCCATGGCGCCGCGCAAGATCGTGCGCCTGGGCCTGGGGCGCTCGTTCCAGCTGCCGCAGCTATTCACCGAACATACGGTGCGCGAATGCGTGCAGATCGCGGCCGCGCGCCGCAACAAGGAGCTGAGCTGGTTCCGTCCGCTGGAAAGCACCATCGACGGCCGCGAAGTGGACGCCACGCTGGATCTGGTGGGCCTGCTGCCCGACGCCGACGAAGCCTGCATCGAACTGCCCGAAGGCAAGCGCAAGCTGCTGGACGTGGCGATGGCGCTGGCCCTGCAGCCCAAGCTGCTGATCATGGACGAACCCACCAGCGGCGTCGCCTCCGAAGACAAGTTCACGCTGATGGAAACCGTGATGCACGCGCTGGACGAACGGCGCGTCACGAGCTGGTTCGTCGAGCACGACGTGGACATCGTGTCGCGCTACGCCACGCGCGTGGCGGCCTGGATTGCCGGCAAGGTGGCCGCGGACGGCTCGCCCGATGATGTCCTGAACAATCCGCAGATCAGAAGCGAAGTGCTGGGGGCCTGAACCATGTTGAACCTATCGGCCATCAACGTCGATCTGGCGGGCAACCGCATCCTGCGCGACGTCAGCGCCAGTTTCGACGCATCCAAGACCATCGGCATCGTCGGGCGCAACGGCGCGGGCAAGACCACGCTGCTGCGCACCATCATGGGCCTGACCCGGCTCAAGTCCGGCAAGATTTCGTTCGACGGCACGGATCTGACGACGCTGCCCGGGCACAAGCGGGCGGCGCTGAAGGTGGGCTACGCGCCAGAGGACCGCGTCATTTTTCCGACCATGACGGTCGAGGAAAACCTGCACCTGCCTTGCGAAGTGCAGGGCCAGTCCAAGGCCGACATCCAGGGCCGCATGGACACCGTGCTGAAGGTGGTGCCGCAACTGGAGCCCATGCTCAAGCGGTCCGGGTCGGCGCTGTCGGGCGGCCAGGGCAAGATGGTGGCGCTGGCGCGCGCCGTCATGGTCGGCACGCGGCTGCTGATGCTGGACGAACCCTTCCAGGGGCTCGCGCCCAAGCTGGCGCGCGACTACACCGAGGCGCTGGGCAGGCTGAAAGAAATGCAGCCCGACCTGTGCGTCGTGATCACCGAGTCCAACGTGAAGTTGCTTGGCGACATTCCCGACCAGATATGGACGATCGAGCGCGGCTCGATCACGCTGAACTGATACCCACGGAGACATTCCATGACGCAGATGATTATCGGCGGCCGCCAGGTCGATGCCCAGGACGGGCGCACGATCGAGGTCGTATCCCCCGTAGACGGCGAGGTGTTCACCACCATCCCGCGCGGCCAGCAGGCCGACGTTAACGCCGCCGTGCAGGCCGCGCGCGACGCGCTGGACGGCGCCTGGGGCCAGATGACGGCGCTGGAGCGCGGCCGGCTGCTGCTGCGCCTGGGCGAGAGCGTGCTGGCGCACCACGAGGAACTGGCGCAGCTTGAATCGCGCGACACCGGCAAGCCCATGTCCACCGCGCGCGGCGACATCACCGTGCTGGCGCGCTATTTCGAGTTCTACGGCGGCGCTGCCGACAAGGTCCACGGCCAGACGATACCGTTCCAGAAAGACTATTCGGTGCAGCTCATCCGCGAACCGCTGGGCGTCACCGCCCATATCATCCCGTGGAACTACCCCGCGCAGATGTTCGGCCGCAGCGTGGCGCCGGCGCTGGCCATGGGCAACGCCGCCGTAGTCAAACCGGCCGAAGACGCCTGCCTGTCCATCGTCCGCGTGGCCGAGCTGGCGCTGGAGGTGGGCTTCCCGCCCGGCGCGCTGAACATCGTGACGGGCCTGGGCGAAGAGGCCGGCGCCGCGCTGTCGCGCCATCCCGGCATCAACTTCATTACCTTCACCGGTTCGAACGAAGTCGGCGTGCTGATCCAGCAGGCCGCGGCCGTCAATGCGGTCAAGTGCGTGCTGGAACTGGGCGGCAAGTCGGCGCACATCGTGTTCGACGACGCCAACTACAAGCTGGCCATCCCCGCCATCGTCAAGGGCATCGTCCACAACACCGGGCAGACCTGCACGGCCGGCAGCCGCCTGCTGGTGCAAAAGGGCATCTATGCGGACTTCATGAAGGCGCTGGGCGAGGAATTCTCCAAGGTGCGCGCCGGCACGCCGGACATGGACCTGACCTGCGGCCCCGTCGTCAACAAGGCGCAGTTCGACCGCGTCAACCGCTACATCGCCAAGGGCCTGGCAGACGGCCTGAAGGTGGCGGCCGAGGGGGGCATCGCCGACGGCGTGCCCAAGGGCGGCTACTTCGTGAAGCCCACGCTGTTCAGCGCCGCCACCCACGACAGCGACCTGCTGACCCAGGAGATCTTCGGCCCGGTGCTGGTCGCGCTGCCTTTCACGGACGAAGCGGAAGCCATCCGCTTGGCCAACGCCACCGACTACGGCCTGCTGGGCGCGGTCTGGACGGAAAACGGCGGACGCCAGCAGCGCGTGGCGCGCGGCATCAAGTGCGGCCAGGTCTACATCAACGGATTCGGTGCGGGCGGCGGCGTGGAACTGCCCTTTGGCGGCGTGAAGAAGAGCGGGCACGGTCGTGAAAAGGGCTTCATCGCCCTGGAAGAAATGAGCACGACCAAGACCCTGATTCAGTTCTATGGCGAGTGATCGCCGCGCATCATACGGAGACAGAAAATGAGCCAGTTGCAGGGCAAGGTTGCGATCGTCACGGGCGGGGGCAGCGGTTTCGGCGAGGGCATCGTCAAGCTGTACGCCAAGGAAGGCGCCAAGGTGGTCATCGCCGACATCAATAAGGAAGCTGCCGACCGCGTGGCCGCCGAAGTCGGCGCGACCGCGCTGGCCGTGAAGGCCGACGTATCCAGCCGCGCCGACATCGACAACGCCGTGCGCGCCTGCCTCGACAAGTTCGGGGCGGTCGACATCGTGGTGAACAACGCCGCCATCACCCACAAGAACCAGCCCATGCTGGACGTGGATGAGGCCATGTTCGACCGCATGTTCGACATCAACGTCAAGTCCATCTACCACATGGCGCAGGCCGTGGTGCCCGTCATGCGCAAGCAGAAGCGCGGCGTGATCCTGAACATCGGCTCCACCGCCGGCATCCGTCCGCGCCCGGGGCTCAGTTGGTACAACGCGTCCAAAGGCGCCGTGAACGTGCTGTCCAAGTCCATGGCCGTTGAGCTCGGATCCGACGGCATCCGCGTCAACGCCATCTGCCCGGTCATGGGCATCACCGGCATGTTCGAGCTCTTCATGGGCCTGCCGGACACGCCTGAGAACCGCGCGAAGTTCGTGTCGACCATCCCCCTGGGCCGCTTCTGCCAGCCGTCCGACGTGGCTGCGGCCGCGCTGTTCCTGGCCAGCGACGCGGCCGAGTTCATCACGGGCGTGGAATTCCCGGTGGACGGCGGACGCACGGTGTAGGGCAGGGCGCCGGACGGCCCGGGCGCAGCAGCGGCCGGGGCACGCCGGCGCAACCCCGGCGCCGCGCCAGGTAGCGGCTCCGATCTCTTTCTGTGGATGAAGGCGCATGAAAATCAAAGCGGCGTTATTGCGGGAAGTGGGGATGGCGGGGCCGTACGCGCAGACCCGGCCCCTGACCATCGCGGATATCGAACTGGATCCGCCCGGATTCGGCGAAGTGCTGGTAAGGATCAAGGCGGCGGGGCTTTGCCATTCGGACCTGTCGGTCATCAACGGCGACCGCCCACGCGGCGTGCCTATCGTCCTGGGCCACGAATCGTCCGGCGAGGTCATCGAGACCGGCCCCGGCGTGACCGACCTTGCGGCCGGCGACCATGTCGCCATGGTGTTCGTGCCCAGCTGCGGCTGCTGCAATCCCTGCATGGAGGGCCGGCCGGCGCTGTGCGAGCCCGGCGCCGTGGCCAACACCAAGGGCACGCTGCTGGGCGGCGACCGCCGCCTGCACATCGGCGACGAATACATCAACCACCACACCGGCGTGTCCTGCTTTGCGGAATACGCCGTCGTGTCGCGGCGTTCTTGCGTCAAGGTCAACGTCGAACTCAGCCACCGCGAGGCGGCGCTGTTCGGCTGCGCCGTGCTGACCGGCGCGGGGGCCGTTATCAACCGCGCCCGCATCAAGGTGGGCGACACTGCCGCCATCGTCGGGCTGGGCGGCGTGGGCCTGTCGGCCTTGCTGGCGGCCGTGGCGGCCGGCGCGCGCCGCGTCGTCGCCATCGACCTCAGCGATGAAAAGCTGGCGCTGGCCAAAGAGCTGGGCGCGACGCACCTGGTCAACCCGAAACAAGTGCAGACCGACGACGACCTCATGGACCTGGCGGGCGGTCGCGTGGACTACGGCTTCGACATGGCTGGCGCCGTGCCCGCCTTTGAAACGGCCTACAAGCTGACCCGGCGCGGCGGCGCCACCGTCACGTCCGGCCTGCCCAATCCGAAGTTCAGCTTCCCGCTGTCGCTGTCGCAGATGGTGGGGGAAGAGCGCGAGATCCGGGGCAGCTACCTGGGCTCGGGCGTGCCGGCCATCGACATCAGCCGCTACATCGACCTGTACAAGGCCGGCCGCCTGCCGGTGGACCGGATGATGGGCAAATCGTTTTCGCTGGACCAGATCAACGAGGGGTTCGATCACCTCGCCACCGGCGGCAGCCTGCGCGACGCCATCGTTTTCTAAGGGCGCAGACCCGACTACAACACTGGAGACAACACCATGAAGACCTCAAGACTGGCGGCCCTGCTGGGCGCTACCCTGCTGTCGGGCCTGACCTCGCTGGCGGGCGCTGCCGACAAGCCCAAGGAACTGAACGTCGGCATCTCGACCTTCCTGTCGGGTTCCGCGTCCGTATTCGGCGTGCCGGCCCGCGATGCGGCCGACATCCTGATCCAGGACATCAACGCCAACGGCGGCATCGACGGCGTGAAGATCGTGCCCAGCTACATCGACGAAGGCGGCGGCGGCGAAAAGCTGCTGTCCGAATACCGGCGCCTGGCCGAAGGCGGCACGCGCGTCATGTTGTCGGCCATTTCCAGCGGCCACTGCAACATCGTCGCGCCCGTGGCCGAAGACCTGAAGGTCCTGAACGTGATGTGGGACTGCGGCACCGAAAAGGCGCTGGAAGGCAAGAACTACAAGTACGTGGTGCGCACGCAGGCCAACGCCACCACCGAAATGGTTGCGCAAGTGCTGTACCTGATGAAGGTGAAGCCCGACTTCAAGACCATCGCCATCGTCAACCAGGACTACGCCTGGGGCCGCGATTCCCGCGACATCTTCCTGGCCGCGCTCAAGAAGTTCAAGCCCGACGTCAAGGTCGTGGCCGAGATGTTCCCCAAGTTCGGCGCCGCCGACTTCTCCACCGAAATCAGCCGCCTGCAGGCGCTGCGTCCGGACGTCATCGTCTCCACGTCGTGGGGCGGCGACCTGGACAATTTCGTGCGCCAGGCCTCGCAGCGCAACCTGTTCAAGAACTCCACCTTCGTGCTGTCGCTGGCCGAAAGCTCGCTGGAGCGCCTGGGCAACGCGCTGCCGGAAGGCGTGCTGGTCGGCGCGCGCGGCGACCACTACTTCCTGCATCCGGAAACCAAGGACGATCCGCAGCACCAGGCCTTCGTGAAGAAGTTCCATGACAAGACCGGCGCCTATCCGATCTATTCGGTCTATCACATGGTGCAGGGCATCCAGGGCCTGAAGGCGGGCTACGAAAAGGCCATCAAGGACAACGGCGGCAACTGGCCCACCCCGGAACAGGTGGCGGCCGCCATGCATGACGTGACCTTCAAGGGCTACGGCCGCGACGTCAAGATGCACCGCGCCGACGGCCAGGCGCTGGAAGCGCAGCTCTTCGGCGTGACCAAGAAGAGCGACAAGTATCCGTTCAAGGTGCTGTCGGACATCACCATCGTGCCGGCCGAACTGGTCACGCCCGGGGTGACGGAAACGTCGATGGCCTGGATCGAAAAGAGCCTGACGCCGGACGTCCTGAAGAGCGACCAGATCAAGGTGTTCCCGAACTGATCGGGATGGATTGAGCAAGCAGCAGTGTGTGGTGCAGGGATGGCCCCGGCGTGATGCGCCGGGGCGTTTTTTTTACAGTTCCAGCACGACCCGCTTCCCGCCGCATGACCGCGAGCAGCACGCCATCATCTTGCCGTTGGCCTCGCGCTCCGCGCGCGTCAGCACGACGTCGCGGTGGTCGATGTCGCCTTCCAGCACGCGCACCTCGCAGGAACCGCACAGGCCTTCCTCGCAGTCGCTCTGCACGTCGATGTTGGCGCCACGCAGCGCCGTCAGCAGGGTCTGGTCCGCAGGCACCGTGATGACGATGCCCGAATCCTTCAGGACCGCCTCGAACGCCTGCTCCTTCGAAGGGTCCAGCGTGCCCAGCGTGGAATGGAAATGCTCCACGCGCAGCGCGTCTTCCGGCCAGGCGGCGCAGCAACCGGCCAGGGCGTCCAGCAGGCCCTGCGGTCCGCAGGCGTACACCTGGGCCTTGTCCTGGGGCGCGGCAAGCAATGCCGCATAGTCCGCGCGGCCGCCTTCATCCTTGATGTGCAGGCGCAGGCGGTCGCCGTGCAGCGCCGCCAGCTCGGCGGCCAGCGCCATGCTGCGCCGCGTGCGGCCGCTGTAATGCAGTTCGTAGTCCAGCCCCAGTTCCCGCGCACGGCGCGCCATGGCGCTGATGGGCGTGATGCCGATGCCGCCCGCGATCAGGATGAGCTTGCCGGCAGACTCGTCCAGCCGGAAGTGATTGCGCGGGCCACGGATGCGCAGGCGCGCGCCGGGCACGGCGTGCTCGTGCATCCAGGCGGAACCGCCGCGGCCATTGGCCTCGCGCAGCACTGCGATTTCCCACACGCCGGTCTCTGCCGGATCGCCGCACAGCGAATACTGGCGCGACAGCCCCGTGTCGCCACATTCCACGTCGATGTGCGAGCCCGGCGACCAGCGCGGCAGCGCCTTGCCGTCGGGCGAGGCCAGGCGCAGCCGCAGGATGCCGTCAGCGGCCTCGACAGCGCTTTGCACCTCCACCGGACGAGTGATGGCGTGCGAAGACGGCTCGCCGATGCGCACGGGATGCTGGCCTTGCAGCAGGGCGGGGTTGGCGCGTTCCGGGTTCTGCGCCGGATTCCATTCCACCCACAGATGTTCGGGCCCGCGGAAGGAGGTGTTCGGCACGTACGTGAACGCCTGTTCCGCCAGCTTCAGGTGCGGCAGGCGGCGCGTCAGCTCTTCCAGGAAGATCTGCATCTCCATGCGCGCCAGGTTCTTGCCCATGCACTGGTGCGATCCATAGCCGAAGGTAAGCTGGTCGCTGGCGTTCTCGCGGCGGATGTCGAACAGGTCGGCATCGGCGAACTGGCCCTCGTCGTGATTGGCCGACGACGTCACGATCAGCAGCTTGGATCCGGCCGGGATGGCGATGCCTGCGATTTCCACATCGCGCGTGGCCAGCCGCCGCCATGCCGCGACCGAGCCGTTGTGGCGCAGGCATTCCTCGACCGCGTTGGGAATCAGGTTCGGGTCTTCGCAGATCTCGCGCCAGGCCTGCGGGTGCTGCAGCAGCAGCTTGATCGCGTTGGCCGAAGCATTGGCCGTGGTCTCGTGCGCCGCGACGATGCCGGCCATCATCATGGAATGCAGGTACGAATCGGTCACCACGTCCGGATGCGTCTGCTGCTTGCGCAGGCCATACTGCATCCAGCCCGGGCCGGACGGATCCAGCCGCATCTTGTCCAGAATCTTGCCCGCCAGTTGCCAGAAGTTGCCCACTGCATGCGCCACGGCCACCTGTTCCTCGGGCTTGGGGCGGCCCCAGGTGTTGACCGTGTGGGCGATGGAGTACTGGCGCAGCAGGTCCATGTCCTCTTCCGGCACGCCCAGGAAATGCAGCGCCACCGTCAGCGGCACCTCCCACAGCATCTGGTCGACCAGGTCGGCGCGGCCGTCGTCGACAAAGCGGTCTACGTATTCGCGCGTCAGGCGGCGCACCATGGGTTCATGGTGCTTCAGCTCCTCGGGCGTGAACGGGTCCATCAGCACGCGCCGGCGCGGCATGTGGGCCGGCTCGTCCTCGTTCACCAGCGTGCGGTTCATCGCGTAGCCATAGGACGCCAGCACTGCGTTGGCTTCCGGTCCCGTCGGCGTGATCTTCTCCAACGCGATCGACGGGCTGAAGGTAATGTTGTCGCGGAAGATCGCCTTGATGTCGTCGTAGCGCGTCACCACCCAGTAGCCGAGCTGCGGGCTGTAGAACACCGGCTCCTGCTCGCGCGCCCAGCGCACGTATTCCGGCGGATCCTGCTGGTAGCCGTCGCCAAAAGGGTCGAACGCGGCGGCGCGCGCGCTGACCGGACAGCCCGTCGGGCTTTGCGCGGCGGCCAGCGCGGCGTGGTCGATGGGACAGCCCGAAGGGCGCGGGGAGGCGGGTGCTTGATTCATGGGGTCTTCCGTGTGTTCGTGTTGCGGGCCCGCCGCGCGCGTGGGCGGCGGGCCGGTGCGGCTCAGTCCAGCGTGATGCGCAGGTCGCTGATCAGCTTCTGCCAGCGGGCGCGCTCGCTCGTCAGCATCTCGCCGTACTGCGCGGGCGTGTTGCCCACGGGCTCGATGCCGAACTCCACCAGGCGCTGGCGCGTGGCGGGATCATTGATGGTGGCCACGACCTGCTTATTCAGCGCGTCGATCACCGGCTTGGGCGTACCGGCCGGCACCACCACGCCTACTTGCGCGGCGGCTTCCACATTCTTCAGGCCGATCTCCGCGAACGTCGGCACATTCGGCAATTGCGGCAGGCGGGTCGGGTTGGCCACCGCCAACGCTTTCACCTTGCCGCCGTTGATGAAGCCGGCGCCCGCCGCCAGGTCCACCATCATCGCGGGAACCTGCCCGCCGGCCACGTCCGCCAGCGCGGGCGACGCGCCGCGATAGGGCACGTGCGTGAGCGTCAGGCCGGCCTCGACCTTCAGCAGTTCCATGGCCAGGTGGTGCGGACTGCCAGCGCCGGCCGAGCCATAGTCCAGCCCTTCCTTGCGGCTCTTGGCCTCGGCCAGGAACTCTTGCACCGTATTGACCTTCATCGACGGGCCGACGACCAGGATCATCGGGAAACGTCCCATCAGCGTGACAGGCGCCAGATCCTTCGCCGGGTCGTACGACAGCTTCTTGTAGAGCGCCGGGTTGAACACCAGCGTGCCGTTGTCGGCGGACAGCATCGTGTAGCCGTCGGCCGGCGCGCGCGCCGTTTCCGACGCGGCGATGGCGGTATTGCCACCAGGCTTGTTCTCGATCACGACCGGCTGGCCCAGGCGCCCGGTCAGGCCCTGGCCGATGCTGCGCGCCAGAAAGTCGGATCCGCCGCCTGCGGCGTAGGGCACGATCCAGCGCACAGGCTTGGAGGGATAGTCGGCGGCCGGCTGCTGAGCGGACGCGCTGGCACAAGCCAGCAGGGGCAGGGCCAGCAGGCCGGCCAGGACATGGTGTTTAACACTGCGCATGGGCAAGTCTCCTCTTTGTGGAATGTCAGAATTGCATTCCTTGTTTGCGTTTGCGTAAAGCATATACGCAATGCGTAATTTTTAAAGAAGGGTTAACCTTGATGCCGCTCCAGGCTTTCGGTCCCTCGTTTGCTGGCGAGCGCCTGTTCCGGAGCCGCATTTCCCCATGAGCAAAGCCGCCTTGCCGCCCGAATCCGACCCCGATTCCACGCCGGATCCCGCCACGCGCCCGCGCGAGCGCCGCCAGCGCGTCCAGGCCGCGGAAACCGGCATGACGGTGCTCAAGGGGCTGGCCCGGCTGGGCGGCCGCGCCAGCCTCACCGCGCTGGCCGCCCACGTCGGCGAAAGCCCGGCCAAGGTCCATCGCTACCTGATGAGCCTGATCGCCGAAGGCCTAGTCGACCAGGAAGTCGCCACCCAGCAATACCACCTGGGCCTCGAAGCCCTCTACGTCGGCGTGGCCGCCATGCGCCAGGCCGACCCCCTGCGCATCGGCGAACCCGCGCTCGTCCGCCTGCGCGAAAGCCTGGCCGTCACCTGCTTCATTGCGGTCATGGGCAACAAGGGCCCGACCATCGTCCGCTTCGAGGAACCCGGCCTGCCCGTCACCGTGAACGTGCGCGTGGGCTCGGTGCTGTCGATGTTGTGGTCGGCAACCGGCCGCGCCTTCCTGGGCCTGCTGGACGAGGCGCCCGTCCAGGCGCTGGCCGAAGCCGAACTGGCGGAAGCACCGGCAGAACAGCGCGGGCTATTGGACCGCGCCGATCCCATCGGCGCCTTGCGCCGCGAAGTGCGGGCGGCCGGGTGCGCCACCGTGAAGGACACCAACCTGCGCGGCATCAGCGCGGTATCGGCGCCGCTGTATGACCATACCGGGCGAGTCTGCGCGGTCTTGACCGCGCTGGGGGCCACGGGCGGGTTTGATGTATCGGCGGACGGGGCGGTGGTGGCGGCGGTGAAGCGGGAGGCCTTGGCGGCTAGCGTGGCGTTGGGGTATGTGGCGGGGTAGGTCGCTGCATGCGTCCCGCAGAATCTGAAAAAAAAGGCCGCAACTCGCGTTACGGCCTTTTTGGTGCTTTAAGTCGGTTCACAGCAATTGCATCATCAATCATCCCTGCGCTTCATCATCGGCTTGACGTGCAAGTGCTGTTGCATCAGCCACCGCTGTCCGCAATAAAGACCAGCATCAGGCGATGCGCCAATCATGGGGCCAAACCCGCTGATTAGTGGGACGTGGCGGGCGGGTATTCGAGTTCACCGAAGGTGTACTCGCCGTTGGCCTTGGCTTTTTGCAGTTGGGCTTGAACTTCTTGATTGGTCAGTCCGGTCGTTTGGGGCTGCGCAGCAGGATACTCCAACTCGCCAAAGGTGTATTGGCCGCTGGCCTTGGCTTCTTGCAGTTCGGTTGCGACTTGCGCGCCGGACTTGACGCTATGGGCGTCGGCGGCGTGTGCGGCGGCTCCGGCCAGGGCGAGGGACAGGAACAGGGGCGTGACCAAGGCTTTCATGTGAGAGATCTCCAAATCGTTTTAACGGTAGACCGACGCCGGCGGCCCTTCGTCCATGGGACTTTGATCCCACTGAGCGAATTGCAGACGCCGTCCAAGTAGGGATGAACCCATCCGGCATCAGAGCACCTTTCCGAGCCGTCCGAGAATAGGAAAAATTCGAAATCATGCGCATGAAGGCTGGGCCGTGAACGTGGCAATCCACTACCAGCCGGCATTGAATAGCTTGTTCAAATCCACGCTGTTCTGCATGGATTGCATCAACGCTTCCTGCTCGCGCTGTGCGGCCTCGATCAACTCCCGCTCGGTGGGCGGGGCTTTGGTCACCGGCTTTCCCGTGCCTTGATAGACCCGGCGGTAGCGCAGATACCCCTGTATTTCCCAACTGCGGGGCACCGGATCAATGCAGCCAGCCCAGGCCAAAGGCTGATCCAGAGGACGAAACCCGGCGTACGAATCATGCACATAATTGGCGAACAGGTAAGCCTGCGGCGTCAAGTTCTCGGGGTTTTCCGGCGTGGCCAGTACAGGGTGCGACTTTAGAAACGCCAGCACGTCCCCGGCCTCGTCGGCCAGGGTGGCGCGGCGGATCGCCTTACCCACGGCCAGGCCTCCGTACAGCGTGGGACTCATGCGCGCCGCATTCTCATACCGTTGGATCTCTTCATCGGTCAGCCCTTCCAGCGCGGCGATATCCGCCAGCAGCGTCTGGTTGGCGCCTGCCAAATCCTCGACGTCCTTGGGCGCTCCGTCTCGGGCTCTCGCGACCCACGATAGTTGAGTGGCAAAGACCTGGCGCACCTGATAGCGCCACGCCAGATAGGGCATCAGCCATTGCGCGGTTGTGGCCGAGGCCGGCGTCGCTTGCATGAACGCAGCGTGAGCCCGGCGAAGATCGGGGTGGACATTGAAAGGATCGTATTTACCTTCCTTCGCCTGTGTCCGATCCAGTGGCACCTGCGCATCGCGCGCCGCGTTATACATCAGTTCCAGCGGAATCTGCGACAGCATGTCATCGTGCTGCCCCGACGGCCCCCGTCCCTGGGTGCCGGGCAGATAGCCCCCGCCCACGTCGGAATGCATGCCCGGCAAAGCGTACTGTTTGTGATTGCCAGGCAGGTTGCCATCGGGACCCCGAAGGCTGTCCAGCGGAAAGGAAGCTCGATTCTCGTGCATGGCGATGTAGTGCACGCACTGCACGTCGCTGGACACGCGAAGCGCAGCCGGCGTGGCCCACGCAAAGTGTCCATCGCCGCCAACGCTGTCGGGTATGCCGACAGAAGCCACCGTATCAAAAATCCCCAGGAAGCGGATGCGCGTGCGCACCCCGCACAGCCTGTCGCCATCCATCAGCGCGGTCAGCCAATTGCAGAACACCCGCGCTTGCGCCGCGCCGCGAGAAAAGCCGAACACATCTAGGCTGATGTCGACCAGCTTCGGCTTGGCGGTCTTGGCCACCTTTTCCGCCAACGACTGGACTTCGCGCTTGAAGAACGCCTCGGCCTGCGAACGGTTACCCGAAACGTCGCTCAACAGGCCGCCGATCGTGCGCATACCCACCGCGTCCAACGCTTGAACATCCTGTACCCGGCCTTTGAGCGGTGCATAGGTACCGGTGCGTGGGTTGTAAGAGCGTAAGCCATTTCGGCAAAGAGCCAGCATCACTTCGGTGGCATAGCGGCCATGTCCGCGACTAACGGACCGCTGAATAAAGTTCAGCACGTTAAGCAACGCGAAGTTCATGCGCCCATCGCAACCGCGACCCATCGAGGGGCCGAAGGCAGCATAGGCTTCCTCGCCGATGTCCGGGCATGGCGTGCCGACGCCAGGAATGTATAGCCGATAAATGCCCTCTTCGCGCCGCTCCGGGTAGGCCCGAAATAGCCTTGCTACGTTGCTGTCCTTGCGTGCCATGCGCTGGGTCACCCCTGGCCCCAATCCCGGCTCGCAGCCGTCGGCATCATCCCAATCCTGGTTGTTGCCGGTGCCGTCGAAGAAGACGCCGATTTGCAGGTCGATCTCGCAGTACTCCGTGCGGAGAAAGCATTGAGGAAGAACCGGCAGAATGCCCGGTGTGGGACCGATTGGGTGGGCCTGAAACGACTCGTTCATTCTGCACGCTCCATTACGGTGGGTTCACCTTGGTCCGGACAGCGCTCATGCTGGACGTCGTATGTACGCCAGGGCTGTTTGCTGGGAATCGGATCGTGGGGGCCAAGGTAGTCGGGGTTCGAGTAACCCGGAGATATATTCGATGAGACAGCGCGGACACTGCCGTCGGCCAGGAAGTGGACAAATAGCCCTCCGACCTGTTCGTAGCGTTCGATGGGCACGCGGCGCTCGCGAGTCTCCCAGCCGCAGTCGCGCCAGTTAGTGGTATTCCACTTCACCACGGCCGATAGCCCAGGGCGCCATTTTCTCGGTAGCCTTGAGCAGCAAACGACGCTGCCTCCACTGCCCGCCTGAAAGCCGCTACGACCATCAACCCAGAAGTCCTGGATACTCAGATGCTCGGCCAAATGGTCAATGCCAGTAATGGTGGTGGGAACCATGTCCTCCTTGGCCTGACCGACGTTACAGCCGGCCAGCAACAGGCATATCGTGGCCATGCCATGGATGAGAAAAGTCCTCATGCAGTTTCCTCTGCAGCCGCCGACGCTGTCGTCGCGCACTTCACTCTGTTTCATGTCTGGCCGCACAGCTAAATCGCGCCTGAAGCGACTCATTCATCTCGCGCGCTCCATTACAGTGGGTTCACCTTGGTCCGGACAGCGCTCATGCTGGGCGTCGTATGTACGCCAGGGCTGTTTCCTGGGAATCGGATCGTGGGGGCCAAGGTAGTCGGGGTTCGAGTAACCCGGAGATATATTCGATGAGACAGCGCGGACACTGCCGTCGGACAGGAAGTGGACAAAAAGAGCCCCGACCTGGTCGTAACGCTCGATGGGCACGCGGCGCTCGCGACTCTCCCAGCCACAGTCGCGCCAGTTAGTGGTATTCCACTCCACCACTGCTGCTAGCCCAGGGTGCCATTTTCGCGGCAGACTGACGCAGCAGACTGCGCTGCCCCCACCGCCCGCCTGGAAGCCACTACGACCATCAACCCAGAAATTCTGGATGCTTAGATGCTCGGCCAGGTGATCAATGCCGGTTATGTCGGTCGGCACCATGTCCTCCTTAGACCGTCCGACATCACAGCCCGCCGCCAGTGCGACCAGCATCGACACGCAAACCACGCTTCGACGACTCATGTCAGCCTGATCCTGGGAAAGGAAGTTGTCTGCCCAAATGCAAATACGCTGCGTATATCGACGCCGCTATCCGCCTTCTTCAACGCGGCCTCGAATACCTGGTCGCCCAGCAAGCGGCCAGCCGTCCGCCAGACTACGCGGGTCGCGGCAACTTGCACGGCAGGTTCAACTATCTGAAGCCGTTGTAGCCGGTCATGGATCTGGACGGTCCAGGCATAGCGCTGCGCATGGGATCCTTGCGCCTGGGGGCCGTAGTCCAAGTTTGAGGCGGCGTGGAAGAGATCGGAGATGCGCGCGGTACGGAGGACCTGATGCCATTGCTTTGGCTCCAATTGCAGCGGCAGAGCATCATCAATGCTGGCCTGCGGGATACCGCTAGTGCGGACGCAGCGTTCCTTACCTGCGGCATCGTGATGGTGCCAAGCCTGCACCGGACCCAGCACGGCATCGCGTTGCGCAATGGACAGTGCCTCCCAGACGTTGGCGAACGCGCGGCCATCGGCGAATCGGAAGTAATAGCGCTTGCCACTACGGGCATGGATGAAGCGCAGACGCTGCAAATGCTCCAAGACCTGCCCTATGCCTGAAGGTGTGCGCAGCAGACTGTAGGCGAAGGCCACGTCTTGGCGGGTACTTGCCAGTTGGTTCAACCACAGGGAGATTTCCTGGTGTTCGGGCAAAAGCAGAGGCCCGACGCGCGCAGCCAGGGGGCCTTGATCCTCATAGAGCAGGCGAATTTCCGGCCGCTCCAGCGCGCGGTCGTGAATGGAGGTGCCATGCAGCAATGCGCCATCCAGGAGCATGAACGTAGACAGCTTGTTCATTCGGGCACCACTGGCCCGCCGCGCCGCGCGGCGCGCAAGAAGCAGTCGAGGCAAAAGTCGCTTTCCTCGCCCAAGTTTGGGCGGCCATCAATGGCATAGGGGGTGCCCCGGCCATCACTTTTGACTTGCATTGGCCCCTTGAACTGGATCTGAGTCCCGCTCAGGATGATTCCGTCATTGTCCAAGATGATGGCTCCGCCGGGGCCGCGCAGGCAAAAAACTTCCCCCGCCTGCAACTCGATTACCTGGGAGCGCTGGCGGATGGCCTGGCCGGCCTGCAGTTCCGCGTGCCCTTCCACCGTGTAATCCTGATGCCCGCCAACACTTACCCAATGATTCGCCACGGTCTTGTCCCGCCGATGATTGCCTACCTCTTCGGTCCGGTCCTTGCCCGTCTGAATCGTGTGGTTGCGCCCCACGGTCAGAAAGTCATCCTGGCCGATGTCATGGCGCCGGTCCTGGCCGATGGTCACCTGTTCATCGTTGCCCACGGTCTCCTTGCGGTCGTGGCCGATGGCGATGGTTTCGTCGTGCTCGACCTGTTCGCTGCGGTCGTGCCCGACAAACGTGGTCTCGTCGTGGTTGACGTGGATGTTCTGGTCTTTCTGCGCGTGGACGTAGATTTCTTCCTGGTCTTTTTCGTCCTCGAAGCGGATCTCGTTGTAGCCCTCGCCCTTGTGGGTCTGGGTCTTGATGGTCATGCGCGTCTTGTGGCGCGGCAGTTCGTAGGGCGGCAACTGCAGGCGGTTGTAGGTGCGCCCGGTGATCACCGGCTGGTCCGGGTCGCCGTCGAAGTACGAGACGATGACCTCCTGGCCGATGCGCGGGATAGCCATGTGGCCCCAGGTGGCGCCGGCGATGTTCTGCGATACGCGGATCCAGCAGGAACTGTGCTCGTCGTTGCGGCCTTCGCGGTCCCACGGGAACTGCACACGGACCCGCCCGTATTCGTCGGTGTAGATCTCCTCATTTTTTGGGCCAACCACTATGGCGTTTTGCGGGCCGTCGATGCGCGGCCTGGGCAGCGGTTCGGCGCGCCATTCGGCGTCGTCCGGCACCAGTTCGGCTTCGTAGCGGTAGGACGTGCCTTGACCGG
>NZ_AGUF01000088.1 GCF_000236785.1 Achromobacter arsenitoxydans SY8
GCGCCGGCCGAGGTCGCCCGGCCGGTTGCGCCGAACGCGCCGGCCGCGCCTTCGATCTCGGTGGTCAAACCCGCGGCAGCCGATGTCGCGGCGGCCGATGCTGCGGCGGCCGATGCCGCGGCGGCTCCCGTTGTGCAGGCGCCTGCCGCCGCTCCGGCGGAACGCGCTGGCGCGTCGGCCGAGCCGGTGTCCGCCCGCGCGGCGGCCATCCCTGCCTCGATCTGGAATCGCACCGGTCCGCCGCCGCCGCCCGCGCCCAAGGCCGAGGCCCTGGCGGACGAGGCGCCGCCGCCCATTCCGGTGGCCGAAGCCGTCAAGGACGCCAACCTGGAACAACTGGGCGAGCAGGTCCTGGCCTGCGCCGCCTGTGGCCTGTGCAAGGGCCGGCGCCACGCGGTGGCCGGCCAGGGCGCCCAGCCTACCCGCTGGCTGGTGGTGGGCGAAGCGCCCGGGGAACAGGAAGACCGCCAGGGGCTGCCTTTCGTGGGCAGATCCGGGCAGTTGCTGGATGCCATGCTGGCAGCGGTCGGCATGAGCCGCGAGCGCGATGTGTTCATCACGAACGTCATCAAGTGCCGCCCGCCCGGAAACCGGAATCCCAAACCCGAGGAAATCGCGGCCTGCAGCCCCTATCTGATGCGGCAGATCGCTTTGCTCAAGCCCGAGCGCATCCTGGTGCTGGGCCGGTTTGCGGCGCAGACGCTGCTGGGCACCGATGCCACCATCGGCAGCCTGCGCGGGCGCGTCCACCAGCTGAAGACGGACGAGGGCGAGCAGATTCCGGTGATCGTGAGCTATCACCCCGCCTACCTGTTGCGCAGTCCTTCCGAAAAGGCGCGTGCCTGGCAGGACCTGAAGCTGGCTGCGCGCGACCTCTGACGCGTTCGCGGCGGGCAAAAAAAACCGGGCATTGCCCGGTTTTTTTCTTGGAATATCAGGTGCTTGGCGTGTTTTGGTCAGTGCGACGAGTCCAGCGCGCGGCCATGGCCTTCCTGGCCGATCTGGTCGTGCAGGTCGGGGTTGGCCTGCATGTTGCGCTTGCTCCAGCGCATGAAGACCACCATCAGCACGGCGACCACAGTGCCGAAGATCACGATGATCACGTTGATCGGCATGTTCAGCCACAGCAGCAGCGTGTACAT
>NZ_AGUF01000087.1 GCF_000236785.1 Achromobacter arsenitoxydans SY8
TGCGAAGGGGCCGGCCATCAGAATCCAGGGCCAGGGTTCGCGGTACCAGGGCTTGGCTTCGATGGCGGGAGTGGCTGCGATTTGCGCGGCGTTCATGTCGGTGTCCTTGTTGCGCCAGGGGCGTTGAACGCCCCTGGCCGGCGCCCTAATCGGGCACGTAAAAACTTGCAGCTTCGTCGGTCTCGACCTGGCGGTTCTCGCCGTCGACTCCCCGCGCATGCAGCGTGATGGGATGGGCGCCGGGCGCCGCGCCTGCCGGGGCGCGGATGACCATGGGCACCAGCTTGTTGGCGGCGGGCTCGACTTCAACCACGTCGGACGCCTGCTGGCCGCAAAGCACCGCCAAGTCGGGCATGCCGTCCGCCGACATGCGCAGGCGCATCGGCTGGTCGGACGTGTTGATGATCTGCAGGCGGTAGACGTTTTCGATCATGCCGCCGGCGACCTCGCGGCCCAGCGATCCCCGGTCGCGGATGATGTCCACGCGCAAGGGATTGCGCATCGCCAGCGACGTCACGAAGGCCGCCGCCAACAGCAGAATCAGCGTGCCGTAGATCAGCACGCGCGGACGCAGCAGATGCGACCGCGCGCTCTTGGCCGACAGGCCGTCCAGCATGGCGCGTTCGGACGTGTAACGGATCAGGCCAGGCTCGTACTGCATCTTGTCCATCACCTGCTCACAGGCGTCGATGCAGGCGCCGCAGCCGATGCACATGTACTGCAGGCCATCGCGGATGTCGATGCCGGTTGGGCAGACCTGCACGCACAGGCTGCAATCGACGCAGTCGCCCAGGCCCGCCGCCTTGTGGTCGACCTTGCGCGACCGGCTGCCGCGCGGGTCGCCGCGACGCTTGTCGTAGGTGACCACGAAGGTGTCCGGATCCACCATCACGCTCTGGAAGCGGGCGTAAGGGCACATGTACTTGCACACCGACTCGCGCATGAAGCCGGCGTTGCCCCAGGTGGCGAAGCCGTAGAACAGCATCCAGAACCACTGCCAGGGCCCCAGCTGCAGCGCGAACAGTTCGTGGCCGAGTTCGCGGATGGGCGCGAAATAGCCGATGAACGTAGAGCCCGTCCACCACGCCAGTGCGATCCACAGGAAATGCTTGGTGAGTTTCAGGCGGGCCTTGCGCAGGCTCCAGGGCGCCTCGTCCAGGCGGATGCGCGCGATCCGGTCGCCTTCGACCTTGCGCTCGATCCACATGAAGATTTCGGTGTAGACGGTCTGGGGACAGGCGTAGCCGCAGAACAGGCGCCCCGCCACCGCGGTGAACAGGAACAGCGCCAGCGCCGAAATGACCAGCAGGACAGCCAGGTAGACGACGTCCTGCGGCCACAGCACCAGCCCGAACAGGTAGAACTTGCGCGCGCCCAGGTCGAACAGCACCGCCTGGCGCCCATTCCATTGCAGCCAGGGCAGGCCGTAGAAAATGATCTGGGTGATAAAGACGAACGCGATGCGCCAGCGGGCGAAGATGCCGCTGACGGATCGCGGATAGATCTTGCTTCGCACCCCCGCCAGCGTCTGTTCCAGGGTCTCCTGGCCGGGACGCGGCGGCCGCGTGTGCGGCCGCCAGGGCGGCGGGTCACCGCCAGGCGAATTGCCGACGCTTGCGGTTGACCCATCTTCCATTTATTGCTCCGTACTGTAATTTCCAGTGATATGGAGGGCCGCGCCGCGGCCCTCCATGTACATGCCGCGACGCCGTTACTTGGCTGCGTCCGATTCGGCGGGGGTCACGGCTGCCTGCTTCTGCGCGTCCGGTTTGTTCGACAGACCCCAGACCCAGGCGGTCAGGATCTTGATCTGCTCGGGGCTCAGGATGTGCTCGTGCGCCGGCATGCGGTTGTCGCGCCCTTCAAGAATCGTCTTGACGATCGTCGCTTCGGAGCTGCCGTACAGCCACACGTCGTCCGTCAGGTTCGGCGCGCCCATGAGCTGGTTGCCCTTGCCGTCGACACCGTGACAGGCGACGCAGAAATTGGCGAAGTCGCGCTTGCCCCGGAACACGCGCACCGGATCGGCCGTCAGGCCCGACAGCGAACGCACGTACTGCGCGATGTCGCCGGCCATCTTGGGATCAATGGCGTCCTTCCAGGGCGGCATCACGCCGTGGCGGCCTTCCTTGATGGTTTGCATGATGGTTTCCGGAGAACCGCCGTGCAGCCAGTCGCCGTCCGCCAGGTTGGGGAAGCTGGGTCCGCCCTTGGCGTCCGAGCCGTGGCACTGCGCGCAGGTGTTCAGGAACAGGCGCTGGCCGATTTCCCGGGCGCCCGGGTCCTGCGCAATCTGCGGCACCGACATGGTCTCGAAGCGCGCATAGATGGGACGGACGGCCTCGGCCATCTTGGCTTGCTGCTGCGCGACTTCCTCGGTGCTGCTATAGCCCAGCTTGCCCTTGTACTGGCCCAGTCCCGGCATCAGGAACAGGTAGCCCAGCGCGAACGCGCAGGCCAGCAGGTACATCCACGTCCACCAGGTGGGGACCGGGTTGTTCAGTTCGGTCAGGTCGCCGTCCCAGACGTGACCGGTGTCTTCGACCTTGCCGCTGGCCGGCGTGGCGCTGAGCCAGCGGCGCTGCGTGTACAGGAGCCAGATGCACCAGACCACCCCGCCTACGGCGACGATCGCGATGAAATACCCCCAGAAGCCATTGACGAAATCGCTCATGACCGATTCGCTCCATCTTGTTGTGCCTGACCGAATTCATCGGGCAGTGCGAACGGCAGCATGGCCGATTCGCGGTTGGCGCCCTGGCGGCCGCGCGAGCAGGCCCACCAGACGATGCCGAAAAAGGTTGCCATCGAGATGGCGGTGACGATCGCGCTCAGGTAGCCCAGCATGGTCAGCCCCCCGATGCCGCTTGCGCGGGCTGGACGGCGGACTGGGCGGCGGGCTGCTGCGCCTTCTTGGCGGCCTCGGCCTTCTTGGCCGCTTCGGCCTGCTGCGCCTTGCGTACGCCGACGCCCAGGCCCTGCAGGTAAGCCACCAGCGCGTCTTCTTCCGTCTTGCCCTCGATGGCCTTGGGCGCGGCGGCGATTTCGTCGTCGGTGTACGGCACGCCCAGCATCCGCAGGGCGCGCATGCGCTGCTCTACGTTCTGGCCCGTGATGACGGTTTTTTCCAGCCACGGGTAGGCAGGCATGTTGGACTCTGGCACCACCTTGCGCGGATCGCGCAGGTGGATGCGGTGCCAGTCGTCGGAGTAGCGCTCGCCCACGCGCGCCAGGTCGGGACCCGTGCGCTTGGAACCCCACAGGAAGGGATGGTCGAAGACCGATTCCGACGCGACCGAGTACGAACCGTAGCGCTGGACTTCGGCGGCCAGCACCCGCACCTGCTGCGAGTGGCAGCCCACGCAGCCTTCGCGGATGTAGACGTCGCGGCCCATCAGCCGCAGCGGGCTGTAGGGTTCGACGCCCGCCGCGGGCTGGGTGGTGCTGTGCTGGAAGAACAGCGGGATGATCTGGACCAGGCCGGCGAAGGACACCACCAGGATGCTGGCGATGATCATCCAGCCGATGTTCTTCTCAAGGGTCTGGTGGGAAAAGAAGCCGTGATTCTTGTTGGCCATGATGTCCTCGTCAAACGGTAGCCGGCACGGCGGTCGCGGGGACCGACGGACGGGCGGCATGGGGATCGTCCAGCGGAATGGCGGGGTTGACCGGCTGCGCGCCGCTCACCGTCTTCCACACGTTCCAGGCCATGACGAACACGCCGCACAAGAACAAGGTTCCACCCAGCAAACGGATCAGGTAGTACGGGACGCGCGTCTTCAGTTCTTCGACGAAGCTGTAGACCAGGGTGCCGTCGGGTGCGGTGTCGCGCCACATCAGGCCCTGCTGCACGCCGGCGATCCACATGGCGGCGATGTACAGCACCACGCCGATGGTCGCGATCCAGAAGTGCAGTTCGATGGCCTTGACGCTGTACATCTTTTCGCGGCCGTAGAGGCGCGGGATCAGGTAGTAGAGCGAGCCGAAGGAGATCATGGCGACCCAGCCCAGCGCGCCGGAGTGCACGTGGCCGATGGTCCAGTCCGTGTAGTGCGACAGCGCGTTGACCGTGCGGATCGACATCATCGAGCCTTCGAAGGTGGACATGCCGTAGAACGACAGCGCCGTGACCATGAATTTCAGGATGGGATCGGTGCGCAGCTTGTGCCAGGCGCCCTGCAAGGTCATGATGCCGTTGATCATGCCGCCCCAGGAAGGCGCCAGCAGGATCAGCGAGAAGGTCATGCCCAGCGACTGCGTCCAGTCGGGCAGCGACGTGTACAGCAGATGGTGCGGACCCGCCCACATGTACGTGAAGGCCAGCGCCCAGAAGTGGACGATGGACAGGCGGTACGAGTAGATGGGACGGCCGGCCTGCTTGGGCACGAAGTAGTACATCATGCCCAGGAAGCTGGTGGTCAGGAAGAAGCCCACGGCATTGTGGCCGTACCACCACTGCACCATGGCGTCCTGCACGCCCGCGTATGCGGAGTAGGACTTCCACAGCGTCACCGGCATCTCGATGTTATTGAAGATGTGCAGGATGGCGATGGTGAGGATGTACGAGCCGAAGAACCAGTTGGCCACGTAGATGTGCTTGGAGCGGCGCTTGATGATCGTGCCGAAGAACACGATGGCGTACGCGACCCAGACCAGCGTGATCAGGATGTCGATGGGCCATTCCAGTTCCGCGTATTCCTTGCTGCTGGTGAAGCCCATCGGCAAGGTGATGGCGGCGGCGACGATGACGATCTGCCAGCCCCAGAACGTGAACGCGGCCAGCGGGCCGCAAAACAGGCGCGCCTGACAGGTGCGCTGGACAACGTAGTACGACGTGGCGAACAGTGCGCTGCCGCCGAACGCGAAAATCACCGCGTTGGTGTGCAGCGGACGCAGGCGGCCGTAGCTGAGCCATGCGGTGTCAAAGTTCAACTGAGGCCAAATCAGCTGCGCGGCGAGAAAAACGCCCACAGCCATGCCGACGATTCCCCAGACTACCGTCATGATGGCGAACTGCCTCACGACCTTGTAGTTGAAGGTATCGGCCTTGCTTGCGATTGCGGCGCAATCGTTCATCACCCTTCCCCCAAAGTAACAAAAACTACAGGCCTCGATGATGGGACTAGTCACACGAGACGGCGTTGATTTGGATCAACAGGGCATCGTCGGCTTGGGGATCGCGGCAAAACCGCAACGCTATCAGGGGTATTTGGCCGCGTGCAGCCGCCGCGCCGGGACTCGCGCAGCGCTCAGCGGCGGCTTGCGGCGCCGCTGTCGTCGTCGCGCAGGATGGCCATGCCGGCGTTGTCGGTGTCGTCGTACTGGCCGTTGAAGACGGCCCACCACAGCGACACGCCGATAACCAACACGAACAGCAGCGACAGCGGCAGGAGCAGATACAGGATCGTCATGGCGCGGCTCCGACCGCGCCGCCGGACGACAGTTCGTCCGACCAGTCGCGGCGGCATAGCCGCCACGAGTTGTAGGCGACCGCCAGCGACGACACCAGCATGGTGATCGCGGCCAGCCAGGGCGTGACCCAGCCGACCAGGGCCAGCGGCGTCATCAGCAGGTGCCAGACCAGCGAGCCGTACAAGTTCTGGCGCGCCTTGCGCCGCGCTTCGTCGAGCAGCGCGTCCAGCGCGGCATCCGGCATGTCGGGATGGGCGGCCAGGGCGGAATGCGCGGACGCCATGGCCGTGGGCACCGCCATCGACATGGCGCACGGACAGCTCATGACCAGCAGCGCCACCATGACGGGAATGCTGTGGGCGGGGTCGATGTAGGCCCAGCCGGCGGCGGCGGCCAGCGCCAGCGCGACCTGGATCATGACGAAGCGGGACGCCAGGCGGTCGGCGCGGGCGCCCAGCAGCAGGCGCAGGTCTTCGACGCGGGCATGGCGGCGGCCGCCAGCGGCGCCGCCATAGGATTGGCGGGCGCACAGTTCCAGGTAGCGCGCGGTCAGCAGGAAGGCCACGAACATCGTGACCGAATCGAAATAGACTTCGCCCCGGCCGGTGTAGGTGGCGTGCACGCTGGGGATGAAGGCGGCCACGATGCCCAGCGCCACCGGCACGTCCATGCCGGCGCGGCCGTGGCGCAGGTTGTCGCCGGCATGGCGCCAGATGGGCCAGGCCGAGTACAGCACCACGGGGATGGTCAGGGCGAAGCTGGCCCAGTTCATCAGGACGATGGCCCAGTCCAGGGTTTCCAGCGCGTCGGCGGGCATGCCTTCGTGGCGCAGGTAGCCGGGCCACGCGAACATCATGACCTGCATCATCGCCAGCCAGGCCAGCGACAGGCGCACCAGCGCGTGACGGCGTTGCTGGCGGTCGGCATCGGGCAGGCTGGCCGGAACGGCGAATATGGATTTGGCTCGCATGCGGCGATGGTAATCAGCCCCCCGCCGGGACGCCTTGATCTGAATCAAGGCGTCTTTTGCGATTTGCCGCCGCAACGTGAACCAGCCAGCGCGGCGGCAGCGGGCCTCAGGGGCGCTGCGCGCGCAGCACGCTGGCCACGGCGCCGGTCAAAACGGCCAGGTCCTCGTCCGAAATCGTCAGCGCGGGCGTCAGGTAGACCACGTTGCCGAAGGGGCGGACCCAGACGCCCGCCTCGATCAGGCGCCGCTTCAGCGCCTCGCGGTCGGCAATGCCGTCCAGTTCGACCACGCCGATCGCGCCGAGCACGCGCACGTCGCGCACCCAGGGCAGTTCCCGGCAAGGTTCCAGCCCGGCCGCCAGCGCGGCCGAGATGGCCTGCGCCTGCGCCAGCCGGGGCTCGGTCTGGAACAGGTCGAGCGAGGCGTTGGCCGCGGCGCAGGCCAGCGCATTGCCCATGAAGGTGGGGCCGTGCATCAGCGCGTGGGCGGGGTCGTCGGACCAGAACGCCTGGAACACCCGGTCGCTGGCCACCGTGGCGGCCAGCGGCAGCGTGCCGCCGGTTAGCGCTTTGGACAGGGTGATGATGTCGGGCCGGATACCGGCCTGCTCGAAGGCGAACAGGGTGCCAGTGCGCCCGAACCCGGTGAAGATCTCGTCGAAGATCAGCAGCAGGCCGTGCTTGTCCGCCAGGCGCCGCAGCCGGCGCAGGACTTCCGGGTCGTGCAGCAGCATGCCGCCGGCGCCCTGCGCCAGCGGCTCGACCAGGATGCCCGCCAGTTGCGGCGCGCGGGCCTCCAGCCAGGCGTCAAGTTCGGCCAGAGAGGCCTCGTCGCGCGGCAGGCCGACGATGTCGTGTCCGGCCAGCATGCCGTTGAACAGGCTGTGCATGCCCTCTTCCGGATCGCAGACCGCCATGGTGCCAAAGGTGTCGCCGTGGTAGCCGCCCCGAAAGGCCAGGAACCGGCTGCGGCCCCGTTCGCCCTGGTTCAGCCAGAACTGCAGCGCCATCTTCATGGCGACTTCCACCGCCACCGAGCCGGAGTCCGTATAAAAGACGCGGTCCAGGCCCGGCCCCAGCAGCCCGGCCAGCCGGCGGGCCAGCGTCAGCGCCGGTTCGTGGGTAAGCCCGCCGAACATCACGTGCGGCATGGCGTCGAGCTGCGCGCGCACGGCCTGGGCGATATGTGGATGGTTATAGCCGTGGCAGGCGGTCCACCAGGACGCCACGCCGTCGATCAAGCTGCGGCCGTCGGCCAGTTCCAGCCGGCTGCCGTGGCTGCGGACCACGGGCAACGGCGGCGTGGCCGTCTTCATCTGGGCATAGGGAAGCCAGATATGGGGTTGGCCCTGGGCCATCCAGTCGGGCGCGTGCATGATTCACCTCTAGAAAAACCGGCGGCGCGGCGCCCGCCGCGCGCCATTCCTGGCCGCCGGCAGGGGCTTGCGCGCCTCCACTACAATGGCCCGCATTCTACGGCCTGGCGCCAACGCCCCCCGCGCCGCGGCCTGCCGCCGCCAGCGGCCGGCAGGTTCCGGGCCGCTGCCGGATTTCTTGATGTCTAAGCTGGATTCGCTTTTTTCCTCTGAGTTGGCGCAGGCCGAAACGCGCCGCGCGCGCCGCCGCCTGCGCACCGCCTCCTCCGCCCCGCCCGGACGCATCGTGCTGAACGGGGCCCCCGTCCTGAATTTCTCCAGCAACGATTACCTGGGACTGTCGCGCCATCCGCTGCTGGTCGAGCGGGCGCGCGAATGGACCGCCCGCCACGGCGCGGGCGCCCAGGCCTCGCGCCTGGTCTGCGGCAACCTGGACCTACACGAGCAGGTCGAGGCCAAGCTGGCCCGGCTGAAGGGCACAGAAGCCGCCCTGGTGCTGGCGTCCGGCTGGCAGGCCAACGCGGCCGTGCTGCCCGCCCTGCTGCGCGCGGCCGCAGGCCAAGGCGAGGTGGAGGTCTACGCCGACAAGCTCAACCATGCCAGCCTGCATCATGGGTGCCAGGCGGCGGGCGTGCGGCAGATCCGCTTCCGCCACAACGACCTGGACCATCTGGAACGCCTGCTGGACGACCGGACGGCGACTCCGCGCGCCGACGGCCGGCCGGTTTCGCGATTCATCATCACGGAAAGCGTGTTCAGCATGGACGGCGACCGGACCGACGTGGTCCGGCTGGCCGACCTGGCGGACCGGCACGGCGCCTTCGTCTACCTGGACGAAGCGCACGCCACCGGCGTGCTGGGTCCGGGCGGCATGGGCCTGGCCGGGCTGGCTCCCGGCCGGATCGACCTGGCCATGGGCACCTTCAGCAAGGCGCTGGGGGGATTCGGCGCCTATGTCGCCGGGTCGCGGGCAATGTGCGATTTCCTGGTGAACGCCTGCTCTGGCTTCATCTACACCACCGCGCTGCCGCCCGCCGTGCTGGGCGCCATGGACGCGGCGCTGGATCTGGCGCCCACCCTGGACGCCGAACGCGCCCGGCTGGCCGCAAGCGGCGAGCGGCTACGCGGCGCGCTGCAAGGCCTGGGGCTGGACACCGGCGCGTCGTCCACCCAGATCGTCCCGGCCATCGTAGGCGACGAGGCCCGCGCCCTGGCGATCGCCGCGGCACTGGAGCGGCGCGGCCTGCTGGCCGTGGCGATCCGGCCGCCCACCGTACCCGCCGGCACCAGCCGGCTGCGCATCGCGCTCAGCGCGGCGCACCGCGATGCCGACGTATCGCAACTGATCGACGGCTTCGCCGCGGTGCTGGCATGACGGCCCGCGTTTCCACCCCCACGCTGCTGTTCGTCCACGGCTGGGCCTTCGACGCCACGTTCTGGACGCCGCTGCGCGCCGAACTGGCCGATTGGCCGCAAGCCGTCTTCGACGCCGGCTATTTCGGACCCGCCCGGCATCCCGACGTGGCGGGCCCGGTCATCGCCATCGGTCATTCGATGGGCGTGCTGCGCCTGTTGCGGGAACTGCCGGCCGGCTGCGCGGGCCTGGTGTCGATCAACGGCTTTCCCCGGTTCGGCGCGGCGTCCGACTACGCCGAGGGCGTACCCGCGCGCATGCTGGACCGCATGCTCAAGCGCCTGGCCGACTCGCCACGCGTCGTGGTGCAGGATTTCCGCCAGCGCTGCGGCGACGGATCGGCATTCGGCGAGCCCCAGGTTGCGACGCTCGCGCAGGACCTGGAAGCGCTGCGCGACGAAGACCAGCGCGCCGCCCTGGCCGCACTGCCCGTGCCGCTGCTGCGGCTGGCAGGGGAAGCAGACTCCATCGTTCCCGCCGCGATGACACGGGCCGCCTTCGCCGGCCGGCCTGGCGAGGCAACGCATTGGCGGGAACAAGGCGGACATCTGCTGCCCGTCACCGACACTGCCTGGTGCGCCAGCCATATCCGCGGCTTCGCCGACAATCTGGCACGCAACGCATGACCGCCCGCAACACCCGGATCGGCGCGCGCTTTGGCGCCGCCGCCGCCCGCTACGAAGATCACGCAGCCATCCAGCGCATCGCGGCCGAGCGGCTTGCCGGCGACATCGCCCTGTTGCCTTTGCCGCCCCACCCCCGGATCCTGGAGATCGGCTGCGGCACCGGTCTGCTGACGCAGGCCCTGGCCCGCCGCCTAGGGCCGGCCGACTGGACTGTGACCGATATCTCCCCCGCCATGCTGGCCGCGGCCGAGCGCGGCGCCTCCCTGCCCGGCCTCGCCCGCTATCGGTTGCTCGACGGCGAACACCCGGACGGGCTCGATGGCGGCTACGACCTGATCTGCTCCAGCCTTGCAGTCCAATGGTTTTCCGACCTGAACGCCGGGCTGGCCCGGCTGGCCGGGCTGCTGGCGCCGGGCGGCCATCTGGCAGTGGCGACGCTGGCGACGGACACCTTCGACGAATGGCGCGAAGCGCATCGCGCCGCCGGGCTGGCGGCCGGCACGCCACCTTATCCGCCCGTGCGGGCCATCCGTCCGGCCATGGCCGATCTGATGGGTGGCGTGCGCGGCGAGCGGCTGATACAAAATCATCCTGACGGCCTGCATTTCCTGCGGAGCCTCAAGGGCATCGGCGCCACCACGCCCGCGCCCGGGCGCCCGCCGCTGGGCGCGGCCGGTCTGCGCCGCGTGCTGGCGGCATTTGACGAACAAGGGGCCACGGTGACGTATCACCTGGCCTACGGTATGTGGAAAAAGAGCATGCAACGACCCAATGGCGTTTTCGTGACCGGCACCGACACCGGCATCGGCAAGACCCTGGTGTCGGCCATCCTGGCGCGCGCCTGGGGCGCCGATTACTGGAAGCCTGTGCAGACCGGCGTGGCCGAGGAACCCGGGGACACCGACACCGTGGCACAACTGGCCCAATTGCCCCCGGAACGGCTGCACCTGCCCGCCTACGTGCTGCAGGCGCCGCTGTCGCCCTGGGCGGCCGCCACGCTGGAAGACACCGTGGTGGACGCCACCAGCATCGTCCCGCCCGCGACGCGGGCCCCGCTGATCGTGGAAGGGGCCGGCGGCCTGTACGTGCCCATCGACGACACGCACATGATGATCGACCTGATCGCGCGGCTGGGCATGCCGGTGGTGCTGGCGGCGCGCAGCGGGCTGGGCACCATCAACCACACCCTGCTCAGCCTGGAGGCGCTAAAACGGCGCGGCATCCCGATCCTTGGCGTGGTCATGAGCGGACCACCGTCGGCAGGCAACAAGGAGGCCATCGAACGCTTCGGCTGCGTGCGCGTGCTGGCCGAGATCGCCCCCCTGCCCAGGGTGGATGCCGCGGCGGTGGACGCCTTGGCGCGAGGTATACCGCCGCTGGCGGAATGCCTGGCGGCGCTGGACGGCGCGGCGGCCGAGGCGGATTAGGCGCAGGCAGGCCGGGCATGTTGCGGCCACTGCCTTCTTGCCATTTCTCCCAGGCGCCCGGCTAAGGCGATGGGCACTCCTGCATGCAAGCGATGTGGTCAGCCCAAGGTCTTTCAGATCTGTCTAATCAATCTCCACAGATATCAAGACTTGTCCCATATACAGAAGTCAGGCGGATAAGCAAGATCAAGTGCTTTGTTCATGCGCGTCCATTGCACTCTTACCTGATCTCAAAGGACGGCCCTTAACAGGCTGACTACTCGCCCGGATTCGGCGGAGGCGGCCTGTCGCTGCCTGGAGCACGCCATTCCTTCCCAATCCGCCCCACGGGCCAGTCGATTCAGCTTCGCACCAAGGGTCTTGCTCCTGAGTAGGCATCGGGTGTGCATTCATCCGCACTTGATAAAGCACCCGGATATTCAACGGGACATTCGTGACGCAGCCAATGGCATTGAGTCCTTGCGAGATCGCTTCGCAACCTATGACGACGCCAACTGGAAGCGCATAGCCGCCGCCTTGCCTCGAGCAGAAAACTACTCATGAATATCAGTACCGTCGTCGATCAGACCATCAATCACGCCGTCCCTAATCCGACTGGATCCTGCAACGCTTGCGAGCGAACGGGCTTTCCCATACTCCCGCTACGCGCGGCGTACGCACCGGAGCCTGGATCGACCCATAAGCGGCGCGCTTCGCCAGGCTCAGACCTGGAGTCTGTGCCGATGCGGCAGGACCAGCCCCGCGTTCTTCGCAGTGGCTACCTCTACGTGCTGCTGGATAAAAAGGAATGGCAGGCCTATCAGGTCACGCCTGAAGGCGCATTACGCCAGTTCCGTCCTTTCCAACCGCCTAGAGACGAGCCTAGCCCGCTGAGCCAGTGGTGTGTCGACGCCAACCACGACGTGGCGTCGTCGTTCATCAATATCGACGTGGACAGGTACTCGACTGCATGGATTGCCATCGCCAATGATCCATGGCCCAAGACGGTTCTTGACCAGTACCTGCGCGGCACTGCGGATGATGGAACTACGCTGGAAGCCCGCTTCCAAAAACTCGACCTGAAAGCCGCACGGAACGATCCTGCAAGCGTCGGGATTGCGATGACGGAAGCGCAACTCGGGGTGCATCAAGTACTCGAGTACGCAGAGGTCAATGCGGGCGACTTTATCAGCGTGCACGGGTTCTACACTCGAAATCATCGGCTAGATGCGCTGGAAGGCCATATCCGTACCCTGGTGCAGCGTGAAAAGCTGCCGAATGGCGTACTGGCGCTGGTGCTGCCCGATCCGATAGGCTTTGTGCAGGAATGCAATGCGCAACGCGTCGGCAGGTTTCGAGCCATGCAGGAATGGCGCTCGGAACCTCAGCGACGGTTCGAGCTCTTTACATCTCAGGCGCTGCTCGGCATTAAAGAGCTGCAAACCGCTTGGGCCGCTGCGGAAGCAGCGGACGAGGCGAAGGCCGAAGATGCGTACCGTCGCCGGCATAACAACAGCCTCATGGGCGACAAGGTGACCTTTCCGCCTTTGGATATCGAGGCCGACACCCAGCGCAGAGCCAAATCCAAGCAGGCCGACGCTCACGAACGCCTCGAGGCGCGTTACGACGAGGCGGCGCGCGCCTCCTTCGAAAAGGCTTACCTGGCAGAGCAGGAGATTAGGCAAAAGACCGTTGACGGGGTCGCGGAACTGTATGTCAGGGAATACCTGGCCGCGCCCTTCCAGCTTGCCGCCGAATACGACTACAGCGCTACTTCCTGGCGCTCGGTGGAAGATTTCATTCGCATGCTGGCCCTCTGCCTCTTTGGCGGTCCTACCGATGTCATCCAGATAGACAAGGAAAAGCTGGGCACAACGCAGCGGCTCTGGAAAAGCCTGCTGGAAGATCGAAAGAGCCTGCTCTATCAGGCTTTGCTGTCAAAAGACAGATTATTGCTGGAGCAGCTACAGACGGCCCTGGCGGGCAATCAACTGGGCAAGGTGTACGACACCATCAAGAGCATTACAGGCACCGAGGAAGGCAAGGATCTTATGGTGTCTCCCGTCAAGCAGGCCATTGGACAGCTCCTGGCCGCAGCGGCCAATGCCAGCAACGCCCTCGGGCAACAGATCTCGACGCAAACACAAACGCTAGTGGGCCACGTGCATAGCGCAGCCTTATTGCGCTATGCCGGCCAGCATGTAACCCAGGTCATCGTCTCGCTGAAGCTCGGCGAATACCTGGCCTTACTCAACGAAGTCCTGCAAGAGCGCACTGACCAGTTCATCGCTCAACTCGATCAAAAGTTTCGCAAACCCGCTGAACGCAAGATCCGCGCGAAGGTTTTAAGCGGCGCCATCACCGTTGCGGTCTCGAGCAACCACGGCAAGATGGTCGACGTGATGATCTGGTCGCTTGAAAGTGCTGAGGCACTGCAGGAAAGGCTGGAGAAGCTGCGCGCCTCCGCCGGTGAAGGAATATCAGAGGCAGTACGCACCGTCAGCATCGGTGCGGCGACGCTCCATAGCGGCGCTGCTCAAATGGCGCAGAACCTTGCGATCAACGTAGAAGACGCGCGCGCGCTCGCCAGAGGAGCCATGCAACGGATGCGCAATGCCGCGATCTCCGCCGCGCCCGCGGGCGGTGAACTGCTGCTTGCGCTCGGAAGCCTATGGTTTCAGCAGGATAGTCTGCGCAGGAACTATGCGACGTCACTGAATACGCCAGGCAGCGGTAGCGCCGAGGCGTTGGCTGCGGTGTGGTCGTCATCCATTGGCGTAATGGGTGCGAGCGTAGAAATTGCCGGAGCCGGCATACAGATTCTGCGTCCAAATTCAAAGGTTGAGATTCAGGTCGCAGGACGGATGACGACTGTGAGTCTAGGTACTCGTGTTGCCCAGTATGGGGGGGGCAGTCTCCGCTATTGCCGGAGTAGCCGACGGAACTCAGTATTTTTTCTCTGCCAATAGGGCCGCAGTACATGGAGACTCTATAGCACGAGATGGATATGTTACAGCTGGGGTGCTCTCGATCATCTCGGCCGTCGCGGGTGGCAGTGGCACCTTGGCAATAAGTTCCACGTTATTGGGTCCAATCGGTGTCGCAATAGTTCTAGGTCTAGCGGCTTTTGCACTGGCGACTTGGGCGAAAAAAAATGAATCTTCTGCCCTTGAACTCTGGGCCCGCCGCAGTCGTTGGGGCATTTTGGCTAAGCATAGGCAGTGGGTCGCCGAATCGGACTTCGACATAGCAGTGGGGGCTCTGAATGCTGCAGTGCTGGGAATGATCGCTGAACTCGCGGTCGAAACTCGATTCGATAAATATGGGGATACGCTTGATACCCAGAAGGGATTTTTAGTCTGGGATGGGAGTTCGATTCCGGCTACAAGCTATATTGTCTATAAGATTTCCCTTCCTGGATACGACGCAATTGCATCGCGTTATGAGTGGCGTCTAAAAGTCTATCGCCCAAATGAAGCGAATGGTCAAGTTCTCGCCTCAGGCCAAAGCGGCAGTCCGCCAGCGACTACTAATCCGCCTGAAGACCCCAAGAGAGTTGATTATTTTCCAAAAACGACAATGCCGAGTGTCTTTACGGATGAAACCTCGAAGTCGCTCATTGTCAATGGCGCCATCGCTCTGCACATGATCAATAGCATTCACGCGATGGACCTGGAAGTCTATTTCTGGCCTGACAAGAATGATGTTTCAGGATGCGCCCGTCTTCTACTGCGAGAGGATAAGATCGACACCAATGAGAAAGGTGGATCATGGTGAAGAGGCCCAAACTCTGCCCGCCCTGCTCGGGATGGGTTTCGGATCTGCCCGAGCCGACCTCCCCACCCACTGTGCCTGCATCGTTGTGGGATAACAATCCCAACCACATGGATGGGAACTACCTAGAGATATCACGACCTTCGTCATTGGCTAGGACTTTGATGTTGGGGTTTGCGCCGATACTCGCTGTATGTTTATTCCTTTCTTTTCAAATATTATGGCCGGATCGCGATGAGCCATACGTCTATCAATCGTTTCTTCTTGGGGCTCTTGGGTTTTCACTAAGCTTTTGTGCTTTATTTTTCTTGTTGAAAAGCAATATATGCCCGCCACGCGACTTGCCAATAAGATTCAATCGTGTCCGTCAGCGCATTTACGCGTACAACTTCAATTACAGATGGTGGAATCCATTCGAGCGTTGGACCGTCGCCCCTGTGGCCTATGACTGGTCGCAAGTCCGCGCCGAACGTTGGTCAAAGCGCGGGGTGTTGCCAAACGGCGGCATTATTTTCAAATGGGGCGTGGTGTTGTCGATAGTCGAGCCAGGCACCAACAAGGTCATCGACCGCTTCCCGCTCAGCACGATGGACGCCGATGAGTTCGCTTGGGCCTATATCTGCACCTATATGCAAAATGGCCCGAAGGCACTTCCGCCTCCCGGGATCCCGCGCAATCACAACGACGTGCCTTGGTACAACATCGCACTGCGCCTGGCGCCCAAGGTTCAATGGCCGGCGGATATGGACCGTGAATCTCGGACTGCACCGTGAGGCTCACCCCTGATGGGGATGGCGGTACTGGATTTCAGTCGCCATGGCCACCTGAGCTGGAACGATTTCGACAAGCCCCATCCGCCCCATCAGGACGATCATCGTTACCAAGGACTTGCGGCCAGATCCTTATCTGGCCGCTCGCCTCAGGCCAAAGCGGCAGTCCGCCAGCAATAGCTAGTCCGCCGGAAGATCCCAGAAAGATTGATTACTTTCCAAAAACGACGATGCCGACTGTCTCTGTAGATGAAACTTCAGGAACTATGGTCATCAACGGCGCCATCGCTTTGCATATGACAAACGGCATTCATGCAGTAGAACTCGAAGTCTATTACTGGCCTGACACGAACGATGTTTCAGGATGCGCTCGCCTTCTACTGCGAGAGGATAAGATCGACACCGATGAGAAAGGTGGATCATGGTGAAAAGACCAAAACTCTATCCGCCCTGCTCGGGATGGGTTTCGGATCTGCCCGAGCCGACTTCCCCTCCCACTGTTCCTGCATCGTTGTGGGACAACAGTCCCAACCACATGGACGACAACTATCTAGAGGTATGTCGACCCAATTCACGGGCAAGAGGGATATTTTTTTGGGCGGGGCTATTTTTGGCATCATATCCCATTGTCATAACGATCGGACCATTGTCAATGTTTGACCTTAGAGATTTGTCCGTCATCTTCACCGCAGGCATTATTAGCACATTAGTTTTCCTGTGGGGGGCGGCATTTTTGATCAAAGTGGACATTTCTCCGCCTCGCGATCTCCCGCTAAGGTTTAATCGCGCTCGCCAGCGCATGTACGCGTACAACTTCAATTACAGGTTGTGGAATCCATTCGAGAGTTGGACCGTCGCCACCGTGGCCTATGACTGGTCGCAAGTCCGTGCAGAACGTTGGTCAAAGCGAGGGGTGTTGCCAAACGGCGGAATTATTTTCAAGTGGGGCGTGGTGTTGTCGATAGTCGAGCCAGGCACCAACAAGGTCATCGACCGCTTCCCGCTCAGCACGATGGACGCCGACGAGTTCGCTTGGGCCTATATCTGTACCTATATGCAAAATGGCCCGAAGGCACTGCCGCCTCCCGGGATACCGCGCAATCACAACGACGTGCCTTGGTACAACGTCGCACTGCGCCTGGCGCCCAAGGTTCAATGGCCCGCCGATATGGACCGTGAATCACGGACTGCACCGTAGGTCATGCTTTCCCCGAATACGAAATCGGTTAAATCAGCTGCGAGGCGTATTTTGGGGATCTGATTGCTTGGAGATGGTGCACTTGCATCTCGTTATGCGAGGAGTCTCGCACACCAGGCCTTGCTGGAAGGCGCCCGGCCGTGAAAGACCGCCGGGCTCACTGCCGGGCCATGTCGATAAACGCCCGCAGCGCGGACGACACGCGCCGCTGCCGCGGGTAATACAGCATGAAGCCGGGAATCGTCGGACACCAGTCCTCCAGCATCCGCACCAGCCGGCCCGATTCCAGCAACTCGGCCACATAAGTCTCCGGCACGCAGCCGATGCCAATTCCGTCCGTCGCCGCCCGCACTTCGGCGTGCACGTCGCTCAGGGCGATGCGGCCCGGCACGTCGATTTCGAGCGCCACGCCGTCCTTCTCGAATTCCCACTTGTAGAAACGGCCGCTGGGAAAGCGGTAGCGGACGCATTCGTGCCGCATCAGGTCCGTGGGATGCCGCGGCGGCTCGCGCCCCTGCAGGTAGGCGGGCGAGGCCACCACCACGGAGCGCAGCGGCGGGCCGATAGGCACCGCCACCATGTCCTCGGGCACGGCCTCCAGAAGCCGCACGCCTGCGTCGAAGCCCGATCCGACGATATCGACGAAGCTGTCGTCCTCGGCGATCTCCAGGCGGATGTCCGGATAGGCCGCCAGGAACCGCGCCGCCATGGGCATCAGCAACAGATACGACGCGGCGCGCGACGTGTTGATGCGCAGCGTGCCGGATGCCGCGCCGCGGAAATGGTTCATTTCTTCGAGCGCGTCGCCCAGCTCGTGCAGCACGGGCTGCAGCCGCTCGGCCAGACGCTGGCCGGCGTCGGTCAGCGCCACGCTGCGGGTGGTGCGGTTGAACAGGTTCACGCCCAGCCGCTCTTCCAGGTTGCGGATCGCGTAGCTGACCGCCGAGGTCGACAGGCTCAGTTCTTCGCCGGCCTTGCGGAAGCTTCCAAGTCGGGCGACGGCCGAGAAGGCGGCAAGATGGGACAGGTTGTCGGGCAGCATTATGAAAAAAACTTCAATAAATCATGCCGAAATTCTAGCTTGAAGCGCCAATCTCTCCAGGATTATTGTGAACACCTGCTCAATAAACCCAATCAGAGGCCGTCATGATCCAAGCCCGAGGCTACGCCGCCCACAGTTCCGACACTCCCCTCGTCCCCTTTAGCTTCACCCGCCGCGAACCCGGCGACGACGATGTGCTGATCGACATCCTCTACAGCGGCATCTGTCACTCCGACCTGCACCAGGCGCGCGGCGACTGGGGCAATTCCATGTATCCCATGGTGCCGGGCCACGAAATCATCGGCCGCGTTGCACAGGTGGGCAAGAATGTCGGCAAGTTCAAGGTGGGCGACTACGCCGGCGTCGGCTGCATGGTCGATTCCTGCCGCCACTGCAAGGCCTGCCGCCTGAACCTGGAGCAGTACTGCGAGGAAAACGCCACGCTGACCTATAACGACAAGGAACGCGGCAGCGACCAGCTCACCTTCGGCGGCTACTCCGACCGCATCGTGGTGCAGGAACACTTTGCCGTGAAGGTATCCGACAAGCTGGACCTGAAGGCCGTGGCGCCGCTGCTGTGCGCCGGCATCACCACGTATTCGCCGCTGCGCCATTGGAAGGTCGGCCCCGGCAAGAAGGTCGGCGTCATCGGCCTGGGCGGCCTGGGCCACATGGGCGTCAAGTTCGCGCACGCCATGGGCGCGCATGTGGTGATGATCACCACGTCCGCCGACAAGGCCCGCGACGCCAGGCGCCTGGGCGCCGACGACGTGCTGGTGTCGCGCGACGCCGACGCGATGGCGGCCCACGCCGGCACCTTCGACTTCCTGCTGAACACCGTGCCCGTCAGCCATGACGTGAATCCCTACATGGCGCTGCTGGCGCTGGACGGCACCATGGCCCTGGTGGGCGCGCTGACGCCGCTGGACCCGATCCCCGGCGCCAACCTGATCATGGGCCGCAAGTCCCTGGCCGGCTCGGCCATCGGCGGTATGGCCGAAACGCAGGAAATGATGGACTTCTGCGCAGAGCACGGCATCGTCAGCGATGTGGAAATCGTGCCGATCCAATCGGTCAACGAAGCCTACGAACGCCTGATCAAGAACGACGTGAAGTACCGCTTCGTGATCGACATGGCGTCGCTGGGCGAAGAGCGGGCCGCGGCGTAGTTTCGGCAGGGCTGAAAAAAAGGGTGCCCGCAGGCACCCCGAATCCACCCTACAACAGCACCTGCGACTACAACTGCAAAATCTTTCCGCGCCCGGTGTCTGACACCCCCCAGAGACAACCGTCATGCCGACGTGTTGCCACCAGGGTGTCAGACACCGGGGGCTTTCCTTACGCGACCTTCTGCACCTTGCCGTGTTCGAACTGCGCCTCTTCGGTCGAGCCGGTCAGCGCGGTGGTCGACGACTTGCCGCCTTCGATCGTCTGGGTCACGGCGTCGAAGTAGCCCGTGCCCACTTCGCGCTGGTGCTTCACGGCGGTGAAACCCAGTTCGGCAGCGGCGAATTCCTTCTGCTGCAGTTCCACGAAGGCGCTCATCTGGCGGCGGGCGTAGCCGTGAGCCAGTTCGAACATGCCGTAGTTCAGCGCATGGAAGCCGGCCAGCGTGATGAACTGGAACTTGTAGCCCATGGCGCCCAGCTCGCGCTGGAACTTGGCGATGGTGCCGTCGTCCAGGTTCTTCTTCCAGTTGAAGGACGGCGAGCAGTTATAGGCCAGCAGCTTGCCCGGGAACTGGCGATGGATGGCGTCCGCGAACTTGCGGGCGTATTCCAGGTTGGGCGTGGAGGTCTCGCACCAGATCAGGTCGGCATAGGGCGCATAGGCCAAGCCGCGCGAGATGGCCTGGTCGATGCCGGCGCGGGTGCGGAAGAAGCCTTCCACCGTGCGTTCGCCGGTGATGAAGGGACGGTCGTTTTCGTCGACGTCGCTGGTCACCAGGTCGGCGGCGTCGGCGTCGGTACGCGCCAGCAGCACGGTGGGCGTGCCCATCGTGTCGGCCGCCAGGCGGGCCGACACCAGCTTGGCCACGGCCTCGCGGGTGGGGACCAGCACCTTGCCGCCCATGTGGCCGCACTTCTTCACGGAGGCGAGCTGGTCTTCGAAGTGCACGCCCGAGGCGCCAGCCTCGATCATGGCCTTCATCAGTTCATAGGCGTTGAGCACGCCGCCGAAACCGGCTTCGGCGTCCGCCACGATGGGCGCGAAGAAGTCGATGTAGCCTTCGTCGCCGGGGTTCTTGCCTTCCATCCACTGGATTTGGTCGCAGCGGGTCAGCGAGTTGTTGATGCGGCGGACCACTTGCGGCACCGAATTGGCGGGGTACAGCGATTGGTCGGGGTACATCTCGCCGGCCAGGTTGGCGTCGCCCGCGACCTGCCAGCCGGACAGGTAGATGGCCTTCAGGCCGGCCTTGACCTGCTGCATGGCCTGGTTGCCGGTCAGGGCGCCCAGCGAATTCACGAAAGGCTCGCTATGCAGGAGCTCCCACAGCCGGGTGGCGCCGCGGCGGGCCAGCGTGTGTTCGACGCCGATCGAGCCGCGCAGGCGGATGACGTCCTCGGCGCTGTAGTCGCGCTTGATGCCCTGCCAGCGGGTGTTTTCCGCCCAGTCCTTCTGCAGATTACGGATTTCGGTTTCGCGAGTGCTCATTGTGATGCTCCTGGTCAGTGATAAGAGAACTTCAAAAGATTCGCGTCTTGCGTTGCGTGAATCGTTGGAGAAAGTCTATGCCTCTGCTGCGGAGCAATGTGCTGGCATGTCTTATATAAGACGAAAAATCTTATTCATAAAAATCAACACCTTATAAAACAGATTTCGTATAATGAAACGACATTATCGTCTGTGAAATGGCCTCGCATTGCTGCGCAACAGGCACTTTCACATGACGAGGGTTACATTTCACAGTGTGGAAATTTGCCCCCTTTGCCAGCGCCTACAATGCCGGCATCCACCCCGTTTTGAATGACTCAGCTATGACCCTGTCCCACGGCCCGCTCGGCCAGAGCGTGGCGTATGCCTCGCAATACGACCCCTCGCTGCTCTTTCCCATCGCGCGCTCGCACAACCGAGCGGCGCTGAACCTGCACGCGGACAACCTGCCCTTCACGGGCGTGGACCTGTGGAACGCCTACGAACTGTCGTGGCTGGACGCCAAGGGCAAGCCCCGGGTGGCCATGGCCACGTTCTCGGTGCCGGCCGACAGCCCGAACATCATCGAGTCCAAGTCGTTCAAGCTTTATCTGAATTCGTTCAACCAGACCCGCCTGGTCAACTCCGCCGCCTTGCGCGGCCGCCTGGAGCGCGACCTGAGCGCAGCCGCGGGCGCGCCGGTCGGCCTGGATTTCTATCTGCCGCAGCGCTTTTCGGAATTGCAGATGGGCGAACTCGACGGCATCTATATCGACAAGCTGGATATCGAGATCAATACCTACGAGCCGGCGCCCGAGCTGCTGCGCACCCGGCCGGGCGACGTAGTCGAAGAGACGCTGGCGTCGCGCCTGTTGAAATCAAACTGCCCCGTGACGGGCCAGCCCGATTGGGCCACGGTGCAGATCCGCTATCGCGGCGCGCCGATAGACCGCGAATCGCTGCTGCGCTATGTGGTGTCGTTCCGCCAGCACGCGGAGTTCCACGAGCACTGCGTCGAGCGCATCTTTAGCGACATCATGCAGGCCTGCGGTCCCGAAAAGCTGACGGTCTACGCGCGCTATACGCGCCGCGGCGGGCTGGACATCAATCCGTGGCGCAGCAACTTCGAATCCGCGCCGCCCGCGGACATGCGCACCGTCCGCCAATAATGGAAGCGGCCGCCCCAGAGGCGGCCGCTTTGTCTTACTTCACGAAGGGTTCAGGCCTGGGCGTGTCGTCTTCCGACGGCGGCAGCACCGGGTACTGAATGACCGGCTGGTCGCCCGTTAGCGTCTTCAGGAACGCCACGATCTGCGCGTTTTCGTCCGGCGTGAAGGTGCGGCCCAGTTGCAGCCGGCCCATCACATCTACCGCCTGCGTCAGCGTGGCAGCCTCGCCGTCGTGGAAGTAGGGATAGGTCAGCGCCACGTTGCGCAGGGTCGGCACCTTGAAGTTGAAGCGGTCGGCGTCCTTGCCGGTGACGGCTGCCCGCCCTTCGGCCTTGTTCTCGGTCACGTAGGGCGTCACCAGCCCCATCTTCTGGAACGAATTGCCGCCCACGGCCACGCCGTTGTGGCAGGCCACGCAGCCGCTGTTCTTGAAGAGTTCATAGCCGCCCAGTTCGCGCACGGTCAGCGCCTTCTTGTCGCCCTTGAGCCATTGGTCGAAGCGCGAATTCGGCGTGACCAGTGTTTCCTCGAACGCCGCCAGCGCGCTGGTTACCTCGCCGATCGTGATGCTGTCCTTGCCGAACACCTGCTTGAATTCGGCGCGGTAGCCCGGGATGGAGTTCAGCACCTGTACGGCCAGCTCGTGCGTAGAGGCCATTTCCATCGGATTTTCGATGGGGCCGCCCGCCTGTTCGCGCAGGTCTTTGGCGCGGCCGTCCCAGAACTGGGCGATGTTCAGGCTGGAATTGAGCACGGTGGGCGAGTTGATGCCGCCCTGCTGCCACTTGTGGCCGATGGAGGCCTTCAGGTTGTCGGACCCGCCCATGGCCAGGTTATGACAGGAATTGCAGGAGATCGCGCCCGAGCGCGACAGGCGCGGATCGAAAAAGAGCTTCTTGCCCAGTTCGACCTTGGCCGGATCCTTGACGATGGCCGGCTCGACCGGCTGTATCGGCTCTTGCGCGGTGCTCCAGGCCTGCCCGGCCCACAGGCTCAGTACGATCCCGATGGCCAGCAGCGTGCTTTGCTTTCTCATTTGCTTCTCCTGTGAATAACCCGTGTAACTTCATGGTTATTACAGCGAAGCCCCATTCCGGCGGCCTTGCGGGGCGTCAAGCCGCACAAGCCGCCCTATCGCGTCAAACCGGAAGATTGACGGCGCTCAAGGAAAAACCCGCGCGCGGGCCGGGATAAGCAGGTCCTGGTCAGGGCCGGACCGACGCTGCCGCGGGAGCTGGCTCGGCGCGGCGGGCCTGCACGGCGATCCATTGCGCCAGGAAGGCCGCCGCGGTGAACGCCACGCCCGCCCCAACCCACGGGCCCTGGCGCAAGCCGGCGTCCAGCAGCAGGCCGAAGGCCAGCGGCCCCAGGGCCGAGCCCACGTCCATGCCCGAATACACCAGGCCATAGACCGAGCCGGTGGACCCCTTGGGGGTAACGCGGCGGATCAGCATGTCGCGCGACGGCGCGGCCACGCCGGAGCAGAAACCGGCCAGGGCCACCACGGGCGCGGCCAGCACGGCGGGCACCAGGCCCAGGGCCAGCACCACCAGCGTCAGCCCCGCCAGGATCAGCGCCACCATCACGGTGCGCTCGGTGCGCGGATTGGCCGACACCAGGAAACCGCCGGCGGCCATACCCACGGCCGAGGCCACCATGTAGCCCGACAGCGCCGAGCTGGCGGTGACCTTGGACAGGTCATACAGCTGGCCCAGGAGCGGAATCGTGTAGTTCTGCACCGACGACAGCGCGATAGAGGTGCAGGCAAAGAACAGGAACGCACCCCACAGCGCCGGCTTGGCCAGCAGTGCCACCAGGGTGGCCAGCACGCCTTCCTGCGGCTGGGCCGCGGGCTTGGAAGCATCCTTGGCGTCACCGCGCGCCTCTATCGGGGACGGACCGCCGAGCAGGTCGCGGCCCAATACCGTCAGCAGCAGCACCAGCGCCACCAGGGCTGCCGCGCTGTAGGCGGCCACGCGCCAGTTGGCCAGCAGCGTGATGGACGTGATGAACACGGGCGTGAGCGCCCAGCCCAGATTGCCGGTCAGCCCATGCGTCGAGAACGCATGGCCCAGGCGCGGGGCGGTGATGCGATGGTTGATGATGGAGTAGTCCGCCGGGTGAAACACCGAATTGCCGATGCCGCCCACGATTGCCGCGGCCATCAGCATGGCGTAGCCCGTCGCCGATCCGATGAGCACCCCGGACAGGACGAAGCAGCCCAGCCCGAACCACAGCACCGGGCGCGCGCCGATCCGGTCGACCACGAAGCCCGACGAGGCCTGGCCGATGCCCGACACCACGTAGAAGGTGGACACCAGCAGGCCCAGCCGCGCGAAATCCAGCCCGAACTCCAGACCCAGCGCGCCGTACAGCGACGGCAGGACCAACTGGAAGAAGTGGGACGACGCGTGCGCCACGCCGATGAGCAGGATGATCTTCCAGTCGCGCCGGCGGATGTCGGCGTCGGAAATCATGGGGTTTGCAGCGGTTGCGGTGTTCATTGCCATAGGCCGCAGGCAGCGGCGGATTGCGTCCGCACGGGGCGGCTCGCGGGTTGTCTCCGGCGACGGTCCGGGCATCCGCCCGGGCGTCGTGTTCGCGGCGATTGCGGCGCGTAGGCCGTGCCGGATCGGGCCGGCGGATCGCTCTTGAAGCGCCACGGCGGCCGTCTTGCGCGAGCCGGACCGCCGTGGGATGTTGCAACTGCTCCAGGCCGGCTGACACCGCCGGCGCTGGCGAATAGGTGCTACAGGGCCTTTTCGCGGATGGCGGGCCAGGCGCGCTGCAGGTAGTACAGCATCGACCATACGGTCAGCACCGCCGCCACGATGATCAGGACATCGCCCAGCAGCTTGGTGTTGACGCCGTGGATCGACTGGTTGTACAGCAGGCACGGGATGGCGATCATCTGCGCGGCCGTCTTGAACTTGCCCAGCCGGTGCACCGCCACGCTGGCGCTGGCGCCGATCTTGGCCATCCATTCGCGCAAGGCGGAAATCGTGATTTCGCGGCCGATGATGATCAGCGAAATGAACGCGTCGACGCGGCTGAGGTCGAGCAGGACGATCAGGGCGGCGCACACCATGAGCTTGTCGGCCACGGGGTCCAGGAAAGCGCCGAATGCCGAAGTCTGGTTCCAGCGCCGGGCGAGCCAGCCGTCAAACCAGTCGGTCAGCGCGGCAATGATGAAAGCCCATGCGGCCAGCGTGTCGCGCACGGGTACAGACATCCAGCTCTCGGGCAGGTAGAACAACCCGACCACCAGCGGAATCATGGCGATACGCAGCCATGTCAGGATTATTGGAACGTTAATTGGCATAGTGTCCGTATGCTAACAGCTAGAGTCCGCCCGAAGCGCCTTTGGCGCCTCCCCAAAGGGGGCGCCTCTGCGAACCGGCGTAGCCGGATCCGCGCGGCCCGGATTGCTCGTAGTGGCGGGTGGTTGAAATTTGAGGGAGTTTTGTGGCATCTGGGTGACTCCGGGCTTTCAGCGCAGCGCTTCGTAGATGCGGATCGCCAGGTCCTGGGAGATGCCGTCGACGGACGCCAGGTCTTCGATGCTGGCCGAGGCCACGCCCGAGAAGCCGCCAAAGCGGGCGAGCAGGCGCTGGCGGCGGCGGGCGCCGACGCCTTCGATTTCCTCCAGCCGCGAGACATTGCGCGTTTTGGCGCGCCGGGCGCGCATGCCGGTGATGGCGAAACGGTGCGCCTCGTCGCGCACCTGGGCAATCAGCATCAGCGCGGCGGATTCGCCGCCCAGCGCCACGGGCGGACGCTCGTCGGCGAAGACCAGGGTTTCCAGGCCGACCTTGCGCCCTTCCCCCTTGGCCACGCCAACCAGCGTCTGGATGTCCAGGCCCAGTTCGGCGAACACCTTGCGGGCGACCTCGACCTGTCCCTTGCCGCCGTCGATCAGGACCAGCCCCGGCATCTGGGCATCGCCGTCGGCGACCTTGGCGAAGCGCCGGGTCAGCACCTGGCGCATCGCGGCGTAGTCGTCGCCCGGCGTGATGCCCGCGATGTTGTAGCGGCGGTAGAGCGAGGGCTGCATGTCGTGGTGCTCAAACACCACACAGGAGGCCTGGGTGGCCTCCCCGGCCGTATGGCTGATGTCAAAGCATTCGATGCGCAGCGCGTCCAGCGCGGCTTCGTCCGTATCCAGATCCAGCGCCTCGGCCAGCGCCAGGGTGCGAGCCGCCCGGGCGCCGGATTCGGTCAGCGCGCGCGCCAGCGCCATCTCGGCGTTTTTCGCGGCCTGTTCCAGCCACGACCGGCGCGTGCCCTGCGGCCGCGTCAGCACGCGCGATGGGCGTCCGCCGGCCTGCTCCACCAGCAGCGTGATCAGGTCGGGATCGGGCAAAGCGTGCGAACAGACCAGCACGGGCGGCATCGCGTTGTCCGTGTAGTGCTGGGCCACGAAGGCTTCCAGCACCTGCGGCGCGGCCTCGCCTTCGGCATGGCTGGGAAAGAACGGTTTGTCGCCCAGGTGACGGCCGCCGCGCACCATCGCCAGGTTGACGCACACCTTGCCGCCTGCGACCGCCACCGCGATGATGTCGGTGTCCTCGCCGCTGACGTTTTCCATGGTCTGCTGATGCAGCACGCGCGCCAGCGAGCCCATCTGGTCGCGCAGCGCGGCGGCTTCCTCGAAGCGCAGCTCGCTGGAGGCCTGCAGCATGCGGGCCTCGATCTCGCCCATCACGTCCTTGGCCTCGCCGTTCAGGAAGCGCACCGCCCGCTGCACGTCGCGCTCATAGTCGGCGGCTTCGATCGCGCCCACGCAGGGCGCCGAGCAGCGGCCGATCTGATGCAGCAGACAGGGCCGCGAACGGTTGGCGAAGACGCTGTCCTCGCAGGTGCGCAGGCGGAACACCTTCTGCAGGATCTGGATGGTTTCGCGCACGGCCCAGGCGTTGGGAAAGGGGCCGAAGAACTGCCCGCGCTTATTGGTGGCGCCGCGGTAGTAGGCAATGCGCGGCCAGTCGTGGCCGGTGATATGCAGGTAGGGATAGGACTTGTCGTCGCGGAACAGGATGTTGTAGCGCGGCTTCAGGCTCTTGATGAGGTTGTTTTCCAGGATCAGCGCTTCCGCCTCGGAGCGCGTCACCGTGACCTCCAGCCGCGCCACCTTCGCCACCATCTGGGCGATGCGCGGGCTGGACAGGTTCTTCTGGAAATACGACGATACGCGCTTCTTCAGGTCGCGCGCCTTGCCGACATACATGACCTCGCCGGCCGCATCCAGATGCCGGTATACGCCCGGCAGATGCGGCAGGTCAGACAGGAACGATTTGAGATTGAAGTCGTCGGGCATTCTGGTAACGGCTTTCAGCCTGCAAGGTGTCCCAGTCGGGCGCGTCGAAGCGCGGCATCAGGCGACGGATGCGGGCGACGGACTCGGGCGGGTGGTCGAACTCCAGCCGCGACAGCAGCTCGTCGGCCAGGTCCGGCCGGTTGCACACCAGCACCATGTCGCAGCCGGCGCGCAGCGCGGCGTTGGCGCGGTCCAGGATGTCGCCGGCGACCGACGCGCCTTCCATGGTCAGGTCGTCCGAGAACACGACCCCATCGTAGCCCAGGCGCTTGCGCAGAATGTCCTGCACCCAGCGCTTGGAGAAACCGGCCGGATGCTTGTCGACCTTGGGATAGATCACGTGCGCGGGCATCACGGACGGCAGCACGGCGTCGCCCAGCCAGGCGTACGGGGCCGCATCGTCCTGCAGGATCTGGTCCAGCGTGCGCGGGTCTACGGGAATTTCGTGGTGCGAGTCGGCGCCGACGTAGCCGTGGCCCGGGAAGTGCTTGCCGCAGGCCGACATGCCGGCCAGCGCCAGGCCCTGCACCAGCGCGCGCGACAGCATCGTCACCACGCGCGGGTCATGGTGGAAGGCGCGATTGCCGATCACCTTGCTGACCCCGTAGTCCAGGTCCAGCACCGGCGTGAAGCTCATGTCCACGCCGCAGGCGCGCAGCTCGGCGGCCAGGACGTAGCCGGCCTCGGTCGCCAGCCGCATCGCGTTCAGGGGATCGCGGTCCCACAGCGCGCCCAGTTCGCGCATGGGGGGCAAGGCGGTGAAACCGTCGTCCCGGAAGCGCTGCACGCGGCCGCCCTCGTGGTCCACCAGGATCAGCAGCGGCTCCTTGCGAGCCTTGTGGATCTGGCGGGTCAGCTCGGTCAGCTGGGCGCGGTTCTCGAAGTTGCGGGCGAAAAGAATCACGCCGCCCACCAGCGGGTGGCGCAGGCGCTTCTTTTCGGCCTTCGTCAGCGTGTATCCCGCCACATCGACCATCACGGGGCCGGGGGGCAGAACCGCCTTGGATTTTTTCTTGGCCATAGGGCTGTCCTTGTATCTATGCGCGGCAAGCCGGCCGGGAGAAGCCCGGGCTCAGGGCTTGCGCTCGACCACCACGTACGCGGCGGCCATGTCGGATTCATCGGTAATGGAAACATGGGCCGCGCCGAAGCGCTGCTCATACCATTCCAGCAGTTCGGGCGCGATCACCAGCACCGGACGGCCGCCCGGCGCGTTCAGCGTCTGCACGCGGCGCCAGGTCATGGGCATGCGCATGCCCAACCCGATCGCCTTGGAAAACGCCTCTTTGGCGGCGAAGCGGGTGGCCAGGAAGCGCAGCCCGCGGACGGGGTCGCGGGCGCGGCGGGCATGGAATTTCTGCAGCTCCTCGACGCCCAGGATCTTCTCGGCAAAACGGTCGCCGTGGCGCGCCAGGGCGCGCTCGATGCGGTCGATGCGCAGGAGGTCCATGCCGATGCCGGCGATGGCGCCGGGAGGCGTGGCGGCGGACGATTCAGGCATGGGCGGCTTCGCGGGAAGAGCGTCGGATCGGGTCATCGCCGCGCGATCAGGCGCCGCGCAGGGCGTGCAGCCGCGCCTGCACCATCAGCGCCTTCATGTCGCGCACCGCCTTTTCCCAGCCGTCGAATATCGCCTGCGCCACGATGGCGTGGCCGATATTGAGTTCGGAAATGCCGTCCAGCGCGGCCACCGGCTTGACATTGCCGTAGTGCAGGCCATGGCCGGCGTTCACGCGCAGGCCGTGGCGCAGGCCTTCGGCCACCGCCAGGCGGATGCGCTGCAATTCGGCCTGGGCGGCCTCGCCCTCGGCTTCGGCATAGGCGCCCGTGTGCAGTTCAATCACGGGCGCGCCGGCCTTGGCCGCGGCGGCGATCTGAACGGGGTCCGGATCAATGAAGAGCGATACGCGGATGCCGGCCTCGGCCAGCAGGGCCACCGCGTCCGACACCGGGCCCATGGCGCCAGCGACTTCCAGCCCGCCTTCCGTCGTGAGCTCGGTGCGCTTTTCGGGCACCAGGCAGACATCGCTGGGTTTGACCGCGCAGGCGATCTCCAGCATTTCCGGGGTGACCGCGCACTCCAGGTTCATGCGGGTGCGCAGCTGCGGCCGGATGGCATAGACGTCCGCGTCCTGGATGTGGCGCCGGTCTTCGCGCAGGTGCAGCGTGATCAGGTCGGCCCCGGCGTCTTCCGCGCGCAGCGCGGCGGCGATCGGATCGGGGTAAACCGTATGGCGTTGTTGCCGCAGCGTGGCGACGTGGTCGATATTTACACCAAGTTCTATCATTGCACTTTCGTTGTTTCTTCCCAGCCGCCGCCCAGCGCCTTGTACAGCTCCACGCGATTGATCAGCGCGGCCAGGCCGGTCTGCACCAGCGACAACTGGGCGTTGAAAAAGTCCACCTGCGCGGTCTGCACCTGCAGGTAGCTGTCGATACCGTTGGTATACCGCAAATTCGACAGTTCCAGCGTCCGCGCCGAAGAATCCTGCAGCGCGCGCTGGGCATCCAGCTGCGCGCCGTAGGTTGCTTCGCCCGCCAGCGCGTCCGACACTTCGCGGAACGCCTGCTGGATGCTCTGTTCGTATTGCGACACCGCGATATTTTCGCGCGCCTTGGCCAGGTTCAGCCCTTCGCGGATACTGCCGCCGGCAAACAGCGGCGTGGTGATCGAGGGCGAGAAGCTCCAGTAGCCCTGACCGCCCTTGAACAGGTCTCCCAGCGACGGGCTGGCCACGCCCAGCAGGCCGGTCAGCGAGATGGTCGGGAAGAACGCCGCGCGCGCCGCGCCGATATTGGCGTTGGCGGACAGCAGCTGGTTTTCGGCCGCCGCGATATCGGGCCGGCGTTCAAGCAGGTCGGACGGCAGGCCCGACGGCACCGTGGCCAGCAATTGGTCGCGGCCGAACTCCGCGGGCGCGGGCAGCGTGTCGGGCAGCGGCGTGCCCACCACCAGCACCAGCGCGTTCATGGCCTGGGCGCGCGCGCGCGCCAACTGCGCCAGGTCGGCCGAGGCCGTGTCCAGCAGCGACTTGGACTGGTTCAGATCCAGTTCGGACGACACGCCGCCGTCGAAGCGGCGCTTGACCAGGTCATAGGACTCCTGGCGCGACGCCAGCGTGCGCTGCGTCAGGTCAAGCTGGACTTCGGCGGCGCGCAGATTGAAATACGACTGAGCGACCGCGCCCACCAGGGTGATCTGCACGGTCTTTTGCGCCTGTTCCGTCGACAGGTATTGCTGATACGCCGCTTCGGACAGGTTGCGCAGGCGGCCGAACAGGTCGATCTCGAAGGTCGTCAGGCCGATGCCGGCCTGGTACGAGCTGCTGATCGAGCTGGAGTCGGGGCCGCCGGCCCGCATGTTGGCCGGCAGGTGCTGGCGCTGGCCCTGGATGCCGGCTCCGATGCTGGGCCATTGCTCGCCGCGCTGGATGCCGTACTGGGCGCGGGCCTCTTCGACGCGTTGCACCGCCACGCGCAGGTCGCGGTTGTTCAGCAGCGCCAGTTCGATCAGGGCCTGCAGGCGCGGATCGCGGAAGAATTCGCGCCATCCCAGGTCTGCCGCGGGCGTGCCCGCTTCCGGCATCACGTCGGAGGACGGCTGCGTGCCCAGCGTGGTCGCGCGCGAATACGCGCCGTACTGGACCTTGGGCTGGTCGGGCCACGCGCCGCTCACGGGCGCATCGGGGCGCTTGTAGTCGGGCGCCAGCGAGCAGCCGGCCAACGCCACCGCCACGAAGGCGGACAAGGCGGTCTGTTTCAACTTCAGGGCTTTCATTCCTTGCCCTCCTGGCCACCAGTGGGTTGTGCGGGTTGCGGCGTCGCCGTGGCGGGAGCCTGTCCGGCCTCCGCCTTCTTGGCGGCCTGCTCTTCCTCGAAGGCGCGCAGTTCGGCGCCGAGCAGGCGGGGCCGCGTCTTGAACAGGCCCAGCACCACTACGAAGAAGGTCGGCACGAAGATCACGGCGAACGGCGTGGCGGCCAGCATGCCGCCCAGCACGCCCAGGCCCACCGCGCGTTGGCTCGCGGCGCCAGCGCCGGTGGCCATCGCCAGCGGGATCACGCCCAGGATGAACGCCAGCGACGTCATCAGGATCGGCCGGAAGCGCAGGCGCGCGGCCTCCACCGCGGACTCGTACAGTCCCATGCCCCGCGCGTACTGGTCCTTGGCGAATTCCACGATAAGAATGGCGTTTTTGGCCGCCAGCCCGATCACGGTCACCATCCCCACCTGGAAGTACACGTCGTTGGACATGCCCAGCGCGCTGACCAACGCCACCGCGCCCAGCATGCCCAGCGGCACCACCAGCATGACGGAAATCGGGATGGCCCAGCTTTCATATAGCGCGGCCAGCACCAGGAACACGACCAGCAGCGACAGGCCCATCAGGATGGGAGCCTGGTTGCCCGCCTGCCGCTCCTGGTAGGAAAGGCCCGTCCATTCGTAGCCGAAGCCTTGCGGCAACTGCCCGACCAGGCGCTGCATTTCCTCCATGGCCTCGCCCGTGGTGTAGCCCGCCGCGGAACTGCCGCCGATACGCATCGACTCGTAGCTGTTGTAGCGCACGACCTGCACCGGCCCCTGCACCCATTCGGCCGTCACGAACGTCGACAGCGGCACCATCCCGCCCTGCGCGTTGCGCGCGTTCAGCTTGAGCACGTCGGAAAGCTGCATGCGGTAAGGCGCGTCGGCCTGGACCCAGATGTTCTGCATCCGGCCCATGTTGGGGAACTTGCTCAGGTAGGCCGAACCCACCGCCGTGGAGACCAGCGTGGCGGCTTCATTGAAGTCCACCCCCAGCGCCGCCGCCTTGTCGCGGTCGATGTTCAGGCTGAGCTGCGTGCCCGCGGCCAGGCCCGTGATACGCACCTGCGACAGCACCGGGCTCTTCATGGCTTCGCCCATGAGCTGGGCCGTGGCGGCCGCCAGCGCGTCGGTGCCGGCGGCGCCGCGATCCTGCAGGCGCAGGTCGAAGCCGGTGGCGTTGCCCAGCGACGAGATGGCCGGCGGCACCAGCGTGAACACCTGCGCGTCGTGGATGCCCATCAGCTGCTTCTCGAAGGCGGTGAACGCGATCGCGCCCGCCGAATCCTTGCGCTCCTTGCGGTCCTTGAAGTCCTTGAGCGTGGTGAACGCGATGGCGGCGTTCAGGCCGTTGCCGTTGAAGCTGTAGCCCTGCACGGCGATGATGTTCTCGACCGCCGGGAGGCTGCTGAAGTACTTTTCGACCTGCTCGATCACCTCGACCGTGCGGTTGGCGCTGGCGCCGGTGGGCAATTCGATGTTGCTGATCACGTAGCCCTGGTCTTCCTCGGGCAGGAACGACGACGGCAGGCGCAGGTACAGCCAGCCCAGCAGCAGAACCAGGACCAGGAAGATCAGCATCATCCGGCCGCCCTTGTGCAGGATGCGCGACACCCAGTTCTGGTAGCCATGGGTGGTGGCGTCGAACTTGCGGTTGAACCAGCCGAAGAAGCCCTTCTTGTCCTCGTGGTGGCCCTTGGCCACCGGCTTGAGGATGGTGGCGCACAGCGCCGGCGTGAAGGTCAGCGCCAGCAGGGCCGAGAAGAAGATCGACACGGCCATGGCCACCGAGAACTGCCGGTAGATCACGCCCACCGAGCCGCTCATGAAGGCCAGCGGCAGGAACACCGTCACCAGCACCAGCGTGATGCCGATGATGGCGCCGCTGATCTGCGGCATTGCTTTCTTGGTGGCCTCTTTGGGCGGCAGGCCCTCCGTCGCCATGATCCGCTCGACGTTTTCGACCACCACGATGGCGTCGTCAACCAGAATCCCGATGGCCAGCACCATCGCGAACATGGTGAGCACGTTGATCGAGAACCCGAACCCCAGCATCACTGCGAACGACCCCAGCATGGCCACCGGGACGACCAGCGCGGGGATCAAGGTATAGCGCACGTTCTGCAGGAACAGGTACATCACCAGGAACACCAGCACCATGGCTTCGGCCAGGGTGTGCAGCACTTGCTCGATGGACACCTTCACGTAGGGCGCGGTGTCGTACGGAACCGAATACTTGATGTTGCCGGGGAAGTACTTGGACAGCTCTTCCATCTGCTGGCGCACGCCCTGCGCCGTGGCCAGCGCGTTGGCGTTGGGCGACAGCACGATGGCGAAGGCCGCGGTGGGAACGCCGTTCAGGCGGGCGCCGAACTGGTAGTTGTCGGCCCCCACTTCGATCCGGGCAACGTCGCGCAACAGCACCTTGGAGCCGTCGGTATTGGCGCGCAGCACGATCCGGCCGAAGCCGTCGACCGTGCTGAGCTGGCCGTTGGCCGTGACCGTGGCGGTAATGCGCTGCGAATCCGGATTGGGCGGCGCGCCGATGCTGCCGCCCGAAACCAGCACGTTCTGGCCGGCGATCGCGTTGTTGACCTCGGCCATGCTGAGGTTGAAGCCCACCAGCTTGGCCGGATCGACCCAGATGCGCATGGCGCGGGGCGCGGCGAACAGCTGGAACTGGCCCACGCCCGGCACGCGCGACACCGGGTTCTGCACGTTGCGGGTGATGTAGTCGGCCAGCGCCGTCTGGTCCAGGGAGCCGTCGGTGGACGACACCGTCACGATCATCAGGAAGCCGGTGCTGGTCTGCTCATACTGCAGGCCCTGCTGCTGCACGGCCGCCGGCAGCTGCGCGATCACGTTGGACACGCGGTTCTGCACGTCCACCTGCGCCAGGTCTGGATTGGTGCCGGGCGCGAACGTGGCGGTGATGGTCGCGGTGCCGTACGAATCGCTGACGGACTCGTAGTAGATCAGGCCCTTGGCGCCGTTGAGCTTGTCTTCGATGATGCTGGTGACCGACTCGGCCACTTCCTTGGCCGACGCGCCAGGGTAGGTGGCGGTGATCGTGATGGCGGGAGGCGCCACATCCGGGTACTGCGCGACCGGCATGTTCGGGATGGCCAGCACGCCAGCCAACAGAATGAACAGGGCGACTACCCAGGCGAAAATTGGTCGATCAATGAAAAATTGCGGCATGTGGGCTGACTCTGAAAGCGATGCTCACCAAAGAGGAACGCGGCGCCTGCTGCGCCGCGTGCCGCTTACGATTTCTGGCCGGCGGCCTTGTCCTGCTGGGCAGGCTCGGCCGGCTTGGCGCCGGGCTGCGGGGCGGGTTCGGCGGGCTTGGCGCCAGGCTGCGCCGCGGGCGCGCCGCCCTGCGCGGGCTTGCCGCCGTTCTTCCATTCGCTGACCTGCACCGGCGCGCCGGGGCGGATCTTCTGGAAACCTTCCACGACGACGACGTCGCCCGCCTTCAGGCCGCTGGTAATCAGCCAGTTATTGTTGATGGCGCTGCCGGTGGTGACGGGCAGTTGCTCGATCTTGTTGTCCCGCACCAGCATCAGGCTCTGCTTGCCGTCGGCCGTGCGCTGCAGCGCCTGCTGCGGCACCATGAGAGCGCTGTCGTCCACGCCCTGCTCCAGCCGGACTCGCACGTACATGCCGGGCAGCAGGATGTAGTCGGGATTGGGCACTTCGGCGCGCAGATTCACCTGGCCCGTGGACGGATCCACGGTGATGCCGGTGAACAGCAGCTTGGCGGGATGCTCGTATTCCGAGCCGTCTTCCAGCACCACGGTGGCGCGCGCGGCGTCCTTGCCCACCTGCTGCAGCCTGCCGCTGGCGAAGGCGCGGCGCAGCGCGGCCAGGTCGGCCGTGGACTGGGTGAAGTCGACGTAGATCGGGTCCAGCTGCTGCACCGTGGCCATCTGCGTGGCGGACGTGGATTCGACCAGCGCGCCCTCGGTGACCAGGGGCTTGCCGATACGCCCGGTGATGGGCGAGGTGACGTCGGTGTAGCCCAGATTGATGGCTGCGTTGTCCTGGGCGGCCTTGGCCGCGGCGACCGTGGCGTCGGCCTGGCGGTACGACGCCACGGCGTTGTCGTATTCCTGCTTGCTGACGGCGTTGGCCTTGACCAGCGGGGCGTAGCGGTCGGCCAGCAGCTTGGCGCTGAACAGGTTGGCCTGCGCCTGCTTCAGTTGCGCCGTCGCCTGATCGTAGGCGGCCTTGTAAGGCGCCGGATCAATCTTGAACAGCAGCTGGTTTTCCTTGACGTCGCCGCCTTGCTCGAAGGTGATGCGCTGGACGATGCCGGTGACCCGCGAGCGGATCTGGGCGTCTCGCACGGCGTCTACGCGGCCCGGCAATTCAGCAACGATGGGCGCACGCTGCGGCTGCACGGTGATGACGCTGACCTGCGGCATGCCGGGATTCATTTGCGGTCTTTCACCACATCCCGCCAACAACAGCGCGAGGACGCCACCGGAAACTGCCAGACCCGAAATACGTTTAGGCGAAAACCGCATTGAAACCCCCGCGTAGCGTAATGAACCGCGTCATGAAATCGCGCCAGGCCGCCACGGCCTTCCGAAAGCGCCAGCAAGGCGCTTTCAGAATATAACCATGCGTCACCGACGATACGTGAACAGCCCAATAATGTAACTCAGATATTGGGGAAATCACGTACTTTCATAAGGTTTCGAGGAACTTTTGGGGATGCTTCCGCAACACTTTTACGCGCTGCTACATTCGCGAAGATTGCCCAGGAACGCATAGCCTATGCCATGCACGGTATGCAGGGGCAGGCGCGCGCCCGCCTTGCGCACCTTGCCGCGCAGACGGCAGATGGCGACGTTCAGCGAGCGCATGTTGAGTCCGCTGCGGATGGCCTTGAATTCTTCGCGCACCAGTTCGCGCCGCGGATTACGCACCAGGCAGGAGAAACAGGCGCGTTCGATCTCGGTGAGATCAAGGCGCGCGCCGTTGGGCATTTGCAGCGTCCAGCCCCAGTAGAGCAGGCTCCACCAGCCATCAATGGGCTCCGCGCCGGGCGCTGCCAGCGCGTTGCGCTGGTGACGGGAAGGAGCAAGGGACGCCCGGGCGGGAAGATCGCGAACATTCACGGGAGATCTCCTACGGGACGGCGCTGGGCAAGGCGGGCTTGCCGGCCGGTCCCGGTCAAGGTTGCAGGATGTCCCAGAAGACTACCGCCCGCGAACGGGCCCCAGGGTTGACCTGACACATTTATCAGACCAATCCGAGATCTGCCGCGCGACCGCCGCATACCGGGCCGTCGCGCCCGCCAGGGCAGCTAGGAGTGCTTGCTGCCGTTGCGGTGGATATCGTGCGTGACGAAGCAGCTGTCCTGCGTGGGACGCGCCAGGATGCCCGGCTTCTGCAGGGTGTGGCGGATATCCGCCAGGCCTGATTCCCAGTGCTCCCGCATGGCCTCGGTGCCGAATTCGTAGTCCTTGGAGTAGCGCTCCAGGTGCTTGGATTCGTAGATGAGGTTGATGATGTTGGTGGCCGGGGTGTGGGACAGCTTGCGGATGTCCGCGAGGTCCGGCGCGTTGCGCTCGGCTTCGGGCAGCCGCTGGAGCAGGCGCTGCAGGCCATGGCGCAGCTTGAGCACGCGGCGCAACTGGTCCGTGACCAGGCGGGTCCGGCTGGAATACTGGATGTCCTTTTGCCGTTCGGCGACTTCTTCCAGCGACGTGGGCAGGCCGCCCCGCGCGGGCCAGAGGTCCACCTGGAAGGCCAGCGTGTCGCGCATGGTGTCGGTGGTCAGCACTTGCGCGAGCGGCGTGTTGGACACGACGCCGCCATCCCAGTAGTGCTCGCCGTCGATCTCCACCGACGGGAACCCGGGCGGCAACGCGCCCGAGGCCATGATGTGCTCCGGCCCGAGGGTGTCGTGCAGGCTGTCGAAATAGGCGAAGTTGCCCGTGCGCACATTGACGACGCCGAAGCTGGCCCGAACCGCGCCGCTATTGAGCAGATCGAAGTCCACGAACTTGCGCAGAGTCGCGGCCAGGGGCGTGGTGTCGTAAAAGCTGGTGGAGGCCGCCCCGTGCCCGTGGACCATATACGGCGGCGGCACGCGCGGCTTAAAAAAGCCCGGCTGGCCGGCGAACAGCGCCTGCATTGCCGACAGCTGCCCGTTCATGGCGGGCGAACCGAAGCCGTAGGGAATGCCTTCGAACAAACCGGCCAGCGATTCGCCCCAGGGCACCGAGGCGAATCCGGCCGGCCGGCAGATGCTTTCCCAGAAGCCGCGCAGGCGGTCCACCCGCTCGTCTTCCGGAGAGCCCGCGATAATGGCGGCGTTGATGGAGCCGATGGAGATGCCCGAGATCCAGTTGGGCCGGATCCCGGCCTCGTGCAGGCCCTGGTACACCCCCGCCTGGTAGGACCCAAGCGCCCCGCCGCCCTGCAGCACGAGCGCGACGGTGTCGTAGGCCGGCGTGTCGCCGGTATCTTCGGCCAGGGCGTTGCGGCGCGTGGTCATGCGGGCGCCTCTAGGGCTTGCTCTTGTCCGGCAGTTGCGGGGCGGCGACGCCGGCCCGGAACGGATACTTGGCGAAGACTTCGGCGACCACCTTGTCCACGTTTTGCGGCGAGCCCGCCGCTTCGGGACTCTGCACTTCCCCGACCGCAACGCCCTCCCAGACCAGTTGCCGGCGGCGGGCGTCGACCAGGTCGATGTTCAGGGTGCCCTCGGTGTATTGGTACACGTCGTCGCCCCAGCCGTAGCCAGGCCAGCCGCCGTAGAAGCCCGTGCGGTAGCCGTAGTACGGCCCCATGGGCGCGGGCGCAGGCATGACCTCGGTTTTTTGCTGGAGCTTGGCGCCGAAATTGACCAGCAGGTCGGGATTGGATGCGCTGTACGTGTAGCCGCGCATTTCCATCTGGCCGCGCGTCGCGCTCTTGAGCCGCTCGGTGAGCAGGCTGCTGTATCCGGCCTTGTCGGTGCCCAGCGGATTCATGTAGCCGAAGGTCCGGTACTGCGCGAAATCGGCCTGGTGATCGTAATCGCCCTTGACCGTCGGGCCCGACGCGCAGGCCGCAAGCAATGCCGTCATGGAACCCGCCGTCAGCAATTTCAACGCATTCATGTCGATCTCCGTGAGTTCTGGCCGTGAACATAGTGCCGCGAAGCTCTCAAAGTTTCAACAGAATCTCATTCGCAACCGCAAATCGCGGCTGCCGACGGACCGCCGGCAGGCCGCCGGTCCATTACACTTCGTCCTGCCCACCGCAACTGAAGACACCTTTACGGCAATGCTAGAACTCGACGGCTCAATCTGGTTTCGTTCCGGCGCCCAGACCTGGGGCGGAAAGAATCGCATCGAACTGCTGGCGCAGATCGACGCCACCGGCTCCATCACGGCGGCGGCACGCGCCGTGGGCATGAGCTACAAGGGCGCCTGGGACGCCATCGACGCGATGAACAACCTGGCCGGCGAACCCCTGGTGCTGCGGGCGGTCGGCGGCAAGGGCGGCGGCGGCACGCAGCTTACCGACCGGGCGCGCCGCCTGATCGCGACCTTCCGGGCGCTTGAAATCGAGCATCGGAAATTCATGGAAAACCTGTCGCGCGCCGGACTGGACGCCAGCGGCGATATCGACCTGATGAGGCGATTCATGCTTAAGACCAGCGCGCGCAACAAATTCCTTGGCACTGTCATCGGCATCAACCAAGGCGCCGTCAACGACGAAGTCCTGCTGCGGATCGCGGGCGGCCACACCGTCACGGCCACCATCACCCGCGAAAGCACCAAGGAACTCGGTCTGCAGGTGGGCAAGGAAGCCATCGCGCTGGTGAAGGCGTCCGCGGTAATCGTAGGCGCGCCCGGCCCCGGCCTGCGGCTGTCCGCGCGCAACCAGCTCAAGGGCAAGATCACCGACGTGCGCCCGGGCGCGGTCAACAGCGAAATCCTGATCGAAATGGACGGCGGCGCCACCATGGCGGCCATCGTCACGAATGAAAGCGCCGCGGACCTGAACCTGGGCGTCGGCGCGGAAGCCGTGGCCATCTTCAAGGCCTCCAGCGTAATCCTGGGCGTGCTGGACTAGGCCTGCCTTTCCGGGCTGGCCGTCAGAGGCCGACGTCGTCGTCGCGGCGGCCCACCCTGCCCTCGCGCACTTCGAAGACTTCGTCGGCCAGCGCCTCGACGTCCGCAGGATCGTGCGTGATCAGCAGCATGGGCACGTCCAGTTGCCGCTGCAGGGCATTGAGCTCCTGGCGCATCTTTCCGCGCAACTGCGAATCCAGCGCCGAAAACGGCTCGTCAAGCAACAGGATGTCGGGCTGCAGCATCAGCGCGCGCGCCAGCGCCACACGCTGTTTCTGGCCGCCCGAGATCTCGTTGGGATAGCTGCCCACGATGGAACCCAATTCAAACGCGTCTACCCAGCGACGGGCCTCAGGCCCGACCTCGCGCCGGGGCGGATTCAGCCAGCCGCGGCGCAGGCCGAAGGAAATGTTCTGCGCCACCGTCAGGTGCGGAAACAGCGCATAGTCCTGGAACAGGTACGCCACCCGGCGCGACTGCGTGGGCAGGCAGATGCCGGCCTGGCTGTCGAACAACACGCGGCCGTTGATCTCGATGCGCCCCGCGTCCGGGCGCAGCAGGCCGGCCACGGCGCGCAGGGTCAGGCTCTTGCCCGCCCCCGACGGGCCGAACAGCGCGATGCGCTTGGCGGTCGAGGTGAACGCCACGTCCAGATCGAACTGGCGGTCGCCCGACACCATGCGCTTGCGGACCTGGATGCCGACGCTCATCGCCCGCCTCCGTTGCGTTGGCCCGCGCCGATCGGCACCAGCTTGCCCGCGACCAGCAACACCACGACGCAGGTCACGGACGTGACCAGCACCAGCATGTTGGCGGTGGCGTCGTCGCCCGCCTGCACGGCTTCGTAGATGGCGACCGACAGGGTCTGCGTGCGGCCCGGCAGGTTGCCGGCGATCATCAGGGTGGCGCCGAATTCGCCCAGCGCCCGCGCGAACGCCAGCAGCACGCCGGCGGCGATGCCGCGGGCGGCCAGCGGCAGGGTCACGCGGAAAAACACGCCGGCTTCGCGCACGCCCAGGACGCGCGCCGCATTTTCAAGCTGGCTGTCCACGTTTTCGAACGCGGCCCGCGCGGACTTGAACACCAGCGGAAAAGCCACCACGGACGCCGCGATCACGGCGCCCTGCCAGGTGAAGACCAGCTCGATGCCCCACCCCGCCAGCGTTTCGCCGATGATGCCGCGCCGCCCCAGCAGCACCAGCAGGTAGTAGCCCAGCACAGTGGGCGGCAGCACCAGCGGCAGCGTCAGGATGGCGTCCAGCAGATCGCGGCCCGGCCAGCGCCAGCGGGACAGGCCATAGGCCGCCGCCGTACCGGCGATAGCCGCCATTAACGTGGCCCAGCCCGCCACTTTCAGGGAAAGCAGCAGGGGGACCCAGACCGGATCACTCATTAATGCCTACGATTCAAAACGGCAACTCAGGGCTTCTGGAACCCGTAGCGCGACAGGATTTCCTGGCCGGCGGGCGACAGCACGTAGGCGACGAAGCTCTCGGCTTCCTTGGCCGCCGCTTCGCGCGTGGTCACCGCAATCGGATAGGTCACCGGCGTTTGCGACGGCACGCGGACGGCCACCTTGACCTTGTCGGGCATGATAGCCGCGTCGGTCGCGAACACGAAGCCGGCGTCCACTTCGCCGCGCGACACGTAGTCCAGGCTCTGGCGCACGTTCTGGGCCAGCACGCTCTTGGCCTGCACGGCGTCCCACAGGCCGGCGGCCTCTAGCGCGGCCTGCGTATAGCGGCCCACGGGAACGGAGGCCGGATTGCCGTAGGCGATGCGCTTGACATCCGCGCGCGTCAGGTCCTTCAGGGCATTGATGCCGGCCTTGCTGTCCGTGGGCACGATCAGCACGATCTGGTTGGCGGCGAAGTCCACGCGCGACGCCGGCTTGACGGCCTTTTCCGCGACCGCCTTGTCCATTGCCTTCTGGTCGGCCGAGGCGAAGACGTCGGCGGGCGCGCCCTTCACGATCTGCTGCAGCAGCACGTCCGACGCGCCGAAGTTCAGGATCACCTTGGTGCCGGCGTGCGCCTTCTCGTAGCCCTGCGCCACTTCCTTGAAGGCGTTCGTCAGGCTGGCGGCGGCGGACACCACCAGTTCCCCGGCGTGGGCGCCGGCGCCCCATGCGGCGGCGAGCGCCAGGGACAGCGCCATGATCGGGCGTTTGTAGGACATGCTCTTCTCCTGAGGGAAACCACAGATTCGGTAACGAAATATATAGAGGTATATAGCGCTAGTCAATTTGGCGGTTCGAAGGCGAATTGCGAAAAATCAATGGGAATTTCGGCGCGGGCGTCAGCCGCGCGCGACCGTGGTGACGTGGACGGATTCGGGCGCCAGCGCCGACTGCAGGAAGTCCAGCGCCAATTCGGGCTGCGCCGCGCCGCACATGAAGATGTCCAGCGCCGCGAACCGGTGCTCCGGCCAGGAATGGATGCTGATGTGGGACTCGCTGAGCATGATGACGCCCGTCACCCCGGCGCCCTCGCCGAAGCGATGGAAGTGGGCGCTGAGCACCCGCGCGCCGGCGGCGCGCGCCGCCGCGGTCATCTGTTCCTCAAGCGCCTGGACGTCGGTCAGCAGGTCGGCCGCCACGCCGCGAAAGTCCGCCAGCAGGTGGCGGCCGGGTGTTGCATGCACGGTCACTTGTGGGATCCGCCCGACGACCAGCCCGATCCGCCGGAATAGCTGCTGCCCCAGCTGCTACTGCTGCTACTGCCGCCGCTGACGATGCGCGACCCCGGCGAGCTCGCCCCCGTGGTGGCCAACACGACCACCAGCGCGTAGATCGCATACAAGATCTTGCCCTTCATGCTATTCGTCCTCGCCTGAAAGCTTGTCGGCCAGCAGGGCCGGCAGCCAGAGAAACGCCATGCCGATCACGGCAGGAATGAAGCGGCCCTCGAAGATGTTGTCGAAATTCAGGAAAACCAAGGCGATCAGCGCGGCCTTGGCCCATTTGCGGTAGCCGCCGGGCTTGTCGCCGGCGGGCATCGCCCGCTGCTTGCTCAGTTCGGGCCTGTCGAACCATTGGGCCAACTGTGTCGGCGACACCGGCACGGCGGCCGACCAGCCGAGTTCGGTCTCGCCCAGCTCGCGCGTCAGCTTCAGCGTGCCGACCTTGTAATCGGTGATCCGGGTGCTGTCGCCGGCCTTGACGCGCCAGTTGAACGCGCCCAGCGCCACGTCCACGCGCGAGGTGTAGTCGTACAGCTTCTGGTACAGCCGGTTGCGCCAGCGCACGCTGGTGGCGTTGTTGTGGCTGGGCCAGGTGTCGCAGACCTGCACGCGCTCCCAGCCCTCGTCGGTTTCCACCAGCCACACAAATCCCTTGACCGGATTGAACAGCAGGTACTCGATCCAGCTGGACGGTTCCTCGGGGTCGGGGTCGGCGCATTTCATCAGGCCGATCAGCGTGTAGCTGACGCCTTCCATCTTGGCCACCGCGCCCAGCGCCAGGGTGGTCCTGATCTTCTGCACCTTGCGCGCCTTTTCGATGACCTCGGCCGTGGGGCCGGAGCAATCGACCGCCGACGCGCACGACGGGCAGACCACGTGCGTGGCCATCGCGGCCACGAAGGATATCGGGGCGCCGCAATTGGGGCAGTCCAGGGCCTTGATCTGGCCGCGGAAGCGCCCGGCGGTCTCTTCGACCTGTTCGGGCGTGCGCAGCGAGCCGGCCTGCATCGCGGACAGGTCGAAGGCCTTGCCGATATAAAGCTCGGGCTGCGGGCCATCGGAAAAATCCAGCGTCAGGAAGGCGTCCAGGCTGCGGTAGTCCGCCACCCTGGCCTGCCAGCCGTCGCCCGGCACGAACGGCAGTTCGCCCTGCGCCCCGCCGGCCTGGCAGGCGCGCACGTCGGACGCCACGAAGCGCTGGCCGTCCAGTTTCAGTTCATCGCCCGGCGCAATGTCTTCGAAGGCTGGCATGCCCTGCGTGGTCTTGACCTTGCGGCGCCGGGTCACGGCGTACTGGCCCGAGGCGTCGGACAGCCAGCCATCGGAGCCGTCTTCGAACCACAGGTACCACTCGTTCCAGAAGCCCTCGTCAAAGCGCAGCTGGATGCGGCCGATGACGTCGAAACGCTTGCCGTCAAAGGCGCCCGCGGCGCCCAGGCACAGCGGCGAATAGTCCTCCAGGACTTCCGCCGCCTCGCCGATGCGCCGGACCGATTCCGCGTCCTTGAGCAAGGTGCTGCGGCAGGCGCCGCAAACCGCCATCACCGACGCCGCGGACGTGAACTTGACTGGAGCGCCGCACTGCGGACACAGAACCTGCTGCATGGGGCCTTGTTAGCTGGTGAGTTTCTTCAGCACTTCGGCCTTGGCCGAATCGTAGTCCGCCGGGGTGATCAGGCCCTTGTCCAGCAGGTCCTTCAATTGCTGCAGGCGCTGGACGGGGTCCGCCTGCGCGCCCGCCGCGGGCTGCGCCGGCTGGGCAGGCTGCTGCGGCTGCCCCTGCGCCGCCACGCCCAGTCCCTGCGCCATGGTCTGGCCCAGGGCCGCGCCCGCAGCCAGGCCCGCGCCGATGCCGGCGATGCCGCCCTCGTTCTGGGCCGCCAGCGGAATCGACGTGGCGGTCTGGTACTGGGTGAACTTGCCCAGGTCGCCCGCCATGCCCATGGAGATCCGGGTATCCAGCGCCTTCTGCAGCTCTTCCGGCAGCGACACGTTTTCAACCGTGAAGTTGTCCAGCTTGACGCCGTAGCGGTCGAACACCGGCGCGAGCTGCTCGGCGATGCTCTGCGACATCAGACCCTGGTTGCCAGCGATGTCCAGGAACGGCACCTTGGCGCTGCCCAGCGCGGTGGTCATGGCCGCGACCACCATGTTGCGCAGCTGCGCCTCAAGGTCGTCCACCGTGTACTCGTCGCGCGTGCCGCTGATTTCGCGGTAGAACTTGGCGGGGTCGGAGATCTGGTACGAATACACGCCGAAGGCGCGCAGGCGCACCATGCCGAATTCGCTGTCGCGCAGCGTCACCGGCTGGGCCGTGCCCCAGCGCCGGCCCAATTGCAGGCGCGTGCTGAAGAAGATGACGTCCGACTTGAAGGGCGACTCGAACAGCTTGTCCCAGTTCTTCAGGTAAGTCAGGATCGGCAGCGTCTGCGTGGTCAGCTTGTACATGCCGGGGCCGAACACGTCGGCCACCTTGCCTTCGTTGACGAACACCGCCATCTGCGATTCGCGCACGGTCAGGCTGGCGCCGTACTGGATTTCGAAATCCTGCATCGGATGGCGCCAGGCGAGCACGCCGTCGCGATCCTCGTTCCATTGCAGGATGTCGATGAACTGCTTGCGGATGAATGAACCGAGACTCATGGAAAGTCCTCCTGTGACGGATCGGATTGCGCGGGTCAGGTCAGGCAGGCGGCGTTGACGATGCCGGCCGCCAGGGAAATCGCCCCGATCAGGCCGCCCATGGCGATGTTGTTTTCGGCGATGGCGTCGTTCATGCCCCTTATGGCCCTGGTCACGACGATGTAAACGACGATCTGCACCGCCATCGCCGCCACGCCCCACACCAGGAACATGACGAAGCTGGCATGGACCGCGATGCTGGAGCACAGGGTGAGGCTGAAGCCCACCAGCGCGCCGCCATAGGACATGGCCGCGGCGATATTGCCTTCGCGGATGAGGTCGAATTCCTTGTAGTGCGTGACGGCCGTATAGACCATCGTGAATACGCCCAGCATGACGAGCGCCGAAACGATGTAGATCAGATAGGTCACCGCCGGATGCATTGCTTCTCCCATTGCCAGCCTCCCAATTGCGCGCAGTATATACGTCGCGTTCGATATACTGCGAACGCATTTTTCGTGTCGGACACCTCATGCGCGACCGCGTTCTCATTCTTTCGGTATTGATCGTCGCCTCCTGCGGGCTGGGCTACGAGCTCATCAGCAGCGCGCTGGCCAGCTATCTGCTGGGGGATTCGATACTGCAATTCTCGTCGGTCATCGGCTGCTACCTGTTCGCCATGGGCATCGGGTCGTGGTTGTCAAAATATGTAAAAGACGAAGACGTCCTGGACCGCTTCATCGACGTCGAACTGCTGGTTGCGCTGCTGGGCGGGGTATCCGCGGCTGTCCTGTTCCTGGTGTTTGCGTGGCTGGCCGCCCCGTTCCGCGCCGCCCTGTATGTGGGCGTGTTCGTCATCGGCCTGATGGTCGGCATGGAAATCCCGCTGGTGATGCGCGTGTTCAACCAGCGCAAGGCCGAGTTCCGCGAAATCGTCAGCCGCGTGCTGACCTTCGACTACCTGGGCGCGCTGGCGGTGTCGCTGGTGTTCCCGCTGCTGCTGGCGCCCAAGCTCGGCCTGCTGCGCACCAGCTTTCTGTTCGGCATCCTGAACGCCAGCGTGGCGCTGTGGACCACCTGGCTGTTCCGCGCCGAAGTGCGCCGCCCCGGTGAAAAGACCGTGCGGGCGGGCGTGGTGATCGGCCTGCTGGGCCTGGGCTTCATCTATTCCGGCAGCATGACGGCCTGGGCCGAGAAAGGCCTGTATGGCGACGACGTGATCCATGCCGAGACCACCCAGTACCAGCGCCTGGCCGTGACGCGCTGGCACGACGACCTGCGCCTGTACATCAACGGCAACCTGCAGTTCTCGTCGCGCGACGAGCACCGCTATCACGAGTCGCTGGTGCATCCCGGCCTGCTTGCCCTGCCCTGGGCGCGCAACGTGCTGGTGCTGGGCGGCGGCGACGGCCTGGCCGTGCGCGAGATCCTCAAGCACAAGCACGTGGAACACGTCACGCTGGTGGATCTGGACCCCGCCATGACCAACCTGTTCTCGCGTTCCGAGCCCCTGGTCAAGCTGAACGAAGGCTCGCTCAAGGACCCGCGCGTCACCGTCATCAACGACGACGCGGGCCGCTGGCTGGAAACGCATGCCGAGGTCTATGACTTCATTGTGGTGGACTTCCCCGATCCGTCCAACTTCGGCCTGGGCCGGCTGTATTCGGTGCCGGTGTATCACCTGATGGCGCGCCACCTGGCCGAAAACGGCTACATGGTCGTGCAGTCCACCTCGCCGTACTTTGCGCCGCGCTCCTTCTGGAGCGTGGACGCCACCCTGAAAGAGGCGGGCCTGAACACCTGGCCGTACCACGCCTACGTGCCGTCGTTCGGCGACTGGGGCTTCATCCTGGCCAGCAAGCGGCGCGACTACACGCCGCCCGACACGGTCACCGTGGCCACCCGCTACCTGGACCCCGTCACCCTGCGCGAGCTGTTCCATTTCCCCGCCGACATGCCGGCGCTGGCCATGCCGCCGAACCGCCTGAACGAACAATCGCTCGTGCGCTACTTCGACGAGGACTGGCGCAAGGTCATCCGCTGATGCGGCGCCGCAGTTTCCTGCTGGGCGCGGGCACGGCGGCAGTGGCGGGCGCCGCGGGCTATTACCGGTCGCGCATCGTCGAGACCACGCCGGACGTCCGCTACCCGGGCATGCAGGCGGGCCACGCGCTGCGCGACGGCGCCGCCCTGCCGCAACCGTCGGCCACCCGCCAGCACCAGGTGGCGATCCTGGGCGCCGGCGTCGCCGGCCTGTCCTGCGCCTGGAAGCTGGCGCGCGAAGGGTTCACGGATTTCGTCGTCGTGCAGGGCCCGGAATTCGCCGGCAACGCAGCGTCGGGGCAGCGCGACGGCCTGGACTATCCGCTGGGCGCGCACTATCTGCCCCTGCCGTCGCTGGCGTCCGCGCACGTGCGCGACATGCTGGCGGAGTTCGGCATCATCGAGCGCGGCGCGGGCGATGCCAGACCCTACTACGACGAGACCGTGCTGGTGCATTCTCCGCAGGAGCGGCTGCTGCGCAACGGACAGTGGGAAGAAGGCCTGCTGCCCATGACGGGCGTGTCCGACGCGGACGCCGCGCAGCACCGGAAATTCCTGGCGCGGATCGAGACCCTGCGCACCCAGGTTGGCGCCGACGGCCGCAAGCTGTTCTGCATCCCGATCGCGCTGTCGTCGCAGGACCCCGCCTGGCGCGCGCTGGACGCGATCACGTTCAAGCAATGGCTGGAACGCGAAGGGTACACGTCCGCCGCGCTGCACTGGTACCTGAACTACTGCTGCCGCGACGACTACGGCGCGGAGTACGACGTGGTGTCGGCATGGGCCGGCCTGCATTACTTCGCCAGCCGCGATGGCCACGCGGCGAACGCCGGCGAAGGCGCGGTGCTGACCTGGCCCGGCGGCCTGGCGGTGCTGGCGCAGCGCATGCGGGAATCCATCACGCGCAGGCTGGGCCACGCCGGCTGGCTGCTGCCCGGCGCCGCGGCCAGGCTGCGGGAGGCGCCGGCCGGTCCGCAGGTCACGTGCCTGCAGTCCGGACCGGATGGCGCCGCCAGCGCCTATGTCCTGCAGACCCGCCGCACGGTCTGCGCCATGCCGCTGTTCGTGGCGCAGCGCATCCTGCCCGACATCCGCGCGTATGGGTACGACCCGCATACGCACGCGTCCGCGCATGCGCCGTGGATGGTGTCGAACTTCGTCCTGGACGGCTACCCGGCCGAGGCGCCCGGCGAACCCCTGTCCTGGGACAACGTCGTCTACCAGGGCCAGGCCCTGGGCTACGTCGTCTCCACGCACCAGCTCCTGCGCGTGGCGCGCTCGCCGCGCAGCGTCTTCACGGCCTACCACGCGCTCAGCCGCCAGACGCCCCAGGCTGCGCGCGAATGGCTCACCCGGGCCAGCCCGCAGGACTTGCGCGACGCCGCCGCAGCTGACCTGGTCGCGGCCTACGGCAAGGAATTCTGGCGGCATGCACGCCAGCTGGAGATCACGGTGCGCGGCCATGCCATGGCCTCGCCGCTGTGCGGCTACCTGTCCAACCCGGGCCTGGCCGCGCTGCGCGCGGTGGACGGTCCCGTGCTGTTTGCGCACGCCGACCTGTCGGGCTATTCGGTGTTCGAGGAAGCCGCGTGGTGGGGCGTGACGGCGGCCGAGCGGATCCTGGGGCGCCAGCCCGCGCACGGCTGAGCCTGGCCCGCGCCCAAGTCCATAGTCCGACCGCCCATCAGCCGGCGGCTGCAATACAATCCGTCGTCCCCCGGCCCGCGGCCGCGCGGGGCGCGGCGATCCGCTACGGCCTGGTCAGCAATGGCCTGCCGCCAGGCGGTTCTTCCAGACCGGATACAGCGAAAAAAAGATATGGGAAAACAGGTCATTGTGCTGGGCGCGGGCATGGTCGGCGTCTGCTGCGCGCTGGAATTGCAGCGCCGGGGCATGTCGGTCCAGCTTGTCGACCGGCGGGAACCGGGCATGGAAACCTCGATGGGCAATGCCGGCGTCCTGGCCCGCAGTTCGCTGATGCCCTTCAACCATCCCGGCCTGTGGAGCCAACTGCCCCGCCTGCTGAAGAACGACACCGTCCAGTTCCGGTATCGCTGGCAGTACCTTGCGCGCAACCTGGGCTGGGCGGCGCGCTTCCTGCTGAGCGCGCGGCCAGCCGTGTTCCAGGAGACCGCTGAGGCGCTGGACGGCCTGATCCGGCTGTCCGCGCCCGAGCACCTGCGGCTGATGGACGCCAGCGGCGCGCGGCGCCGGCTGCGCGATACCGGCTGGATCTTCCTGTACCGCACGCAAGCCGCCTGGGATTCGGGCGCGCTGGCGCGGCGCGCCTTTGCGCAGTACGAAGTTCCCACCCAGGAACTGAGCCCCGCCGAACTCGCGGCCCTGGAACCCGCACTGTCGCCGATCTTCCATCGCGCGCTCTGGATCCAGGGTTCGTATTCGGTCGATGACCCGCACGAAGTCGTGGCCGCCTATGCCGAGCTCTTTCGCCGCCAGGGCGGCGAGTTCCGGCGCCTTACGGCCGGCAGCATCCGCCGCGATGGCCAGGGCTGGACAGTGCAGGGTTTGGAAGGATCCGGATCGCTGACGGCGGACCGGCTGGTGGTCGCCCTGGGCCCCTGGTCGAAAGACATCCTGAAGTCGGTTGGCATCAGCCTGCCGATGGCGTTCGAACGCGGCTACCACATGCATTACAGCGGTCGGGATGGCGCCAGTGTCACCCGCCCCGTGTATGACACCGGCGGCGGCTATGTGCTGTCGCCCATGGCGCGCGGGCTGCGCCTGTCCACGGGCGTAGAACTGGACGCCTGCGATGCGCCCGCGCGAACGGACCAGCTGGACCTGGCGGAGGCCCGCGCACGCGAGGCCTTCCCCCTGGACAAGCGGCTGGACCCGGCCGCCTGGCTGGGCCGCCGCCCCACCCTGCCGGACAGCCGGCCGATGATCGGCGAAGCGCCCCGCCATCCCGGTTTGTGGCTGGCCCTGGGGCACCAGCACATCGGGTTCAGCACGGGGCCGGGCACGGCGAAGATACTGGGAGAGCTGATGGCCGACGGCGGCGGCGCGGCTTCACGCCATTATGCGTTCCGGCCCGGGCGCTTCATCTAGGGCGAAGGGATTCGCCCCGCACTCCTCTACCCCAGCAGCAGCGCGTCGTCCGACAGTTTCTCGCCGCGCACGCGCTCGAACATCGCAAGCAGGTCCGGCACGTCCATGCCGCGGCGCTCGTCGCCCGACACGTCCAGCACGACCTGGCCCTGGTGCAGCATCACGGTGCGGTCGCCGACGTCGAGCGCCTGGCGCATGCTGTGCGTGACCATCATCGTGGTGAGCTGGTTTTCGGCCACGATGCGGGCCGTCAGCTGCAGCACAAAGTCGGCCGTGCGCGGATCGAGCGCGGCGGTGTGCTCGTCCAGCAGCAGGATGCGCGACGGCTGCAGCGCCGCCATCAGCAGGCTGACGGCCTGGCGCTGGCCGCCGGACAACAGGCCGATGCGGTCCGAAAGCCGGCTTTCCAGCCCGAGGCCCAGGGTGGCCAGGCGCTCGCGGAAACCGTCTTTCATGGAGGCCTTGACCGCCCGGCTGAAGCCGCGGCGAGCGCCGCGCATCTGCGCCAGCGCCATGTTCTCTTCGATGGTCAGGTCTTCGCAGGTGCCCGCCATGGGGTCCTGGAACACCCGGGCCACGCGCCCGGCGCGCGCCCAGACCGGCTGGCGGGTGACGTCCACGCCGTTGATGTCGATGCGGCCCGAGTCGACCGGCAGGTCGCCCGAGACGGCGTTCAGGAACGTGGACTTGCCCGCGCCGTTAGAGCCGATCACGGTCACGAACTGGCCCGACGGGATCTCCAGCGACAGCCCGCGCAGGGCGCGGGTTTCAATGGGCGTGCCCGCGTTGAAGGTGATTTTCAGGTCTTTTGCGGACAACATATCAGCGCCCCTTCTTGCCGACCAGGCGGCGCTTGAGCATGGGGATGACCAGGGCGATCGTGACCAGCACCGCGGTGACGAGGTTCAGGTCTTGCGCCTTCAGGCCGATGAAATCGCTATTGAGGGCCAATGCGATGAAGAAACGGTAGACGATGGCGCCGATGATGACGGCCAGCGTGGCCAGCACCAGCTTGCGCGACGGCAGGATGCTTTCGCCGACAATCACGGCCGCCAGGCCGATCACGATGGTGCCAATGCCCATCGAGATGTCCGAGCCGCCCTGCGTCTGCGCGAACAGCGCGCCCGCCAGCGCGACCAGCGCGTTCGACAGCGCCATGCCGCCGAGGATCATGCGGCCGGTGTTGACGCCCTGGGCGCGCGCCATGCGGCCGTTGGAACCGGTGGCGCGCACGGCCAGGCCGGTCTGGGTGGCGAAGAACCAGTCCAGCGCCAGCTTGCACAGGACGACGATGACGATCAGGATCAGCGGCCGGGCGACGTAGTCGGAAATCCATTCCGGCTGCAGGATCGTAAAGACGGTGGGTTCGGTGATCAGCGGCACGTTGGGCTTGCCCATGATGCGCAGGTTGATCGAATACAGGGCGATCATCATCAGGATGCTCGCCAGGAGATCCATGATCTTGAGCTTGACGTTCAGCCAGCCGGTCACCAGCCCCGCGGCGGCGCCGGCGACGGTGGCGATCAGGGTCGCGGAAAACGGATCGGTGCCCGACGCGATCAGCGTCGCACAGACCGCGCCGCCCAGCGGAAAGCTGCCGTCAACGGTCAGGTCGGGGAAGCGCAGCAGACGGAAGGAAATGAACACGCCCAGGGCCACCAGGCTGAAGATCAGCCCGATCTCCAACGCGCCCAACAACGAAAACAATGACATGGGTCAGATCCAATCAGGTAAAGAAACGAGCATATTAAAGAAGTGAAACGCGCAATTTCTTGCGTTCAAGGGTCAGTTTTACCCGAGCTTTCGCAATAAACGTTTCCCGAGCCGCGATTTTCCCTTGATTTCTGCCAAAGCGCAGCCGCGCGGGCAGGCGCCCGCGACAGGCGCGGGACGCGGCGCACCGGGAAAAAAACTCAAGAAAAACCCCGCTCATGCCGCAAGGGCAAGGCGGGGCCGATGGCGGTCGGTATTATTTCACGACCACCGCAGCGGACTTGATGAGCGCGTCGGACAGCGTGACGCCCTGCTTGGCGGCGGCGCCCGGGTTCACGTAGAGCTCGAGCTTCGAGCTGGTTTCCGACGGGATGGCGCCGGGCTTTTCGCCCTTCAGGATGCGCACGACGACCTTGCCCGTCTGCACGCCGAGGTCGCGGTAGTTGATGCCCAGGGCGGCGATACCGCCGCGCTTGACGCTATCGGTGTCCGATGCGATCAGGGGGATCTTGGCGTCGTTGCCGACCTTGACCAGCGATTCGTACGCCGACACGACGTTGTTGTCGGTGTTGGTGTAGATGACGTCGACCTTGCCGATCAGACTGCGCGCGGCCGAGGCCACGTCCACCGAGCGCGGGGCGGCCGCCTCGACCAGGCTCATGCCGGACTTGGGCAGGATTTCCTGGAGTTTCTTGACGACCACGACCGAGTTCGCCTCGCCCGGGTTGTAGACGATGCCCACGCGCTTCGCGTTGGGCACGATCTTCTTGATCAGTTCGACCTGCTTGTCCAGCGCCAGCAGGTCCGACACGCCGGTCACGTTGGTGCCCGACGCGTCCATGCTGGGCACGAGCTGGGCGGCGGCCGGGTCGGTCACGGCGGAATACACCACCGGCACGTCCTTGGTGGCCGCAACGACGGCCTGGGCCGACGGCGTGGCGATCGCGACGATGACGTCGGGACGGTCGCCAACGAACTTGCGCGCGATCTGGGCGGCGGTGCCGTTGTTGCCCTGGGCGCTTTGGTACTGCCACTTCAGGTTCTTGCCCGGCTCGTAGCCGGCTTGCTTGAGGGCGTCCTGCACACCGTCGCGCACGGCGTCCAGCGCCGGGTGCTCAACGATGGCGGTGACCGCCACGGACTTCTGCTGCGCGGCGGCCGGCGCGGCGATAGCCATTGCCAGCGCCATGGCGCCAACCGTCAGAAAATGTTTTTTTCCGATCAGCATATGTAAGCTCCTTGAACCCTTGGTATTGCTTGTTGAATGTGCCGGTGGATTTACGGCCGCGCCGCGGACTTGCCGTCCGTTCAGGCTGCCATAAAGCCGTATAGTCTAACTTGCCGCCTCCCGATTGGAGTTGGGGGGAATCCCTGTAATGGTGCATGCGTACGCACGCATGCCCAACACCAGGGCAGGCAGCGTGAATATACCGAAACGCGCCGGGCAAACGCCGTTCATCCCGTTCCGCACGCCCGTCCGCAGCATCCCGAGGCCAGACATGATCAAACGCGCACTGGGCCGTTCCGGCCTGCAGATCCCCCCGCTCACCTTCGGCGGCAACGTCTTCGGCTGGACCGTCGACCAAGCCGGCACCTTTTCCCTGCTGGACGCCCTGGTCGACGCCGGTCTGAACTTCATCGACACCGCCGACATGTATTCCCGCTGGGTCCCCGGCAACCAGGGCGGAGAATCCGAAACGCTGATCGGGAAATGGCTCAAGCAGTCGGGCAAGCGCGACCGCGTGCTCATCGCGACCAAGGTGGGCATGGAAATGGGCCCGGGCGAAAAGGGATTGGCGCCCGCCTACATCCGCCGCTCGCTGGAAGCGTCGCTGGCCCGCCTGCAGACCGACCATGTGGACCTGTACCAGTCGCACCAGGACGACCCGGACACGCCGCTGACCGACACCCTGGGGGAGTACGCCAAACTTATCGAAGCGGGCAAAGTGCGCGCGATCGGCGCGTCCAACTACACCGCCGTGCGCCTGTCCGAAGCGCTGATTACCAGCGAACGCCACAGCCTGCCGCGCTACGAGAGCATCCAGCCCGAGTACAACCTGTACACGCGCGAACCCTTCGAATCCGGACTGCAAAGCCTGGTCAAGACCCAGCAGATGGGCACGATCAACTACTACGCCTTGGCCAGCGGCTTTCTCAGCGGCAAGTACCGGGGGCCCGGCGACGCCGGCAAGAGCGCGCGCGGCAAGAAGATCGTGGACACCTACCTGAACGACCGCGGCTACCGCATCCTGAAAGCGCTGGACGAGGTGTCCGAGGACGCCGGCTGCACGCCCGCCCAGGCCGCGCTGGCCTGGCAGATCGCGCAACCGGGCATCACCTCGCCCATCGTCAGCGCCACCTCGCTGGCCCAGCTGGACGAACTGGTCAAGGCGGCCAGCCTGACGCTGACGCACGACCAGCTGGCCAAGCTCAGCCTGGCCAGCGAGTGGCGCTGACGCCTCAGTCCAGCGTCACGCCCGAGTCCTTGACCACCTTGGCCCAGCGCTCGACTTCGCTGTCGACGAACTTGCCGAAGTCGGCGCCGGTCAGCGTGGGAACCGCCGAGCCGTTGCCGGCCCAGGTTTCCTTGAGCTTGGGCGTGTTCAGGGCCTTGGTGATTTCCGCGGCCATCTTGTCCACGGCTTCCTTGGGCGTCCCTGCGGGCGCCCAGATCGCGTACCAGGTCGACACGTTGTAGTTGGGCACGCCCGCCTCGGCGGCCGTGGGCACGTCGGGCAACGACTGCGAACGCTCGGTGGCGGCCACGGCCAGCGGCTTGATCGCGCCGGCGCGGATGTGTCCAGAGGACGAGCCCAGGCCGTCGAACGCCAGGTCCACCTGGCCGCCGATCAGCGCCGACAGCATCGGACCCGCGCCCTGGTACGGCACGTCCACCAGCTTGATGCCGGTCTGCATGGCGAAGAGTTCGCCGGCAAGGTGGTGGGTGCTGCCCTTGCCCGCGGTGCCGAAGTTGATTTCGCCGGGACGCTTCTTGGCGTAGGCGATGAACTCCTGCAAGGTCTTGACCGGCAGCTTGCCGGCGTTGATGACCACCACCTGCGGCGGCTGCGCCACCAGGGCCACCGGCACGAAGTCCTTCTGGATGTTGTAGTTCAGGCTCTTGTAGAGGGAAGGCGCCAGCGCATGGTGCGCGCCGCCCATGAAGAAGGTGTAGCCGTCGGGTTTGGCCTTGGCGGCCACGCCGGCGCCCACGGTGCCGCCCGCGCCGCCCTTGTTGTCGATGACCACCGTCTGGCCGAGCTGCGTGGTGAGCTGCGCGGCCAGCGGACGGGCGAACGTATCCGTGCCGCCGCCGGCGGGGAACGGAACGATCAGCGTGATGGGCCGCTCGGGCCATTGCGCGGCGGCAACGCCGCCGAAACCCAGGGCTGCCACGGCGAATACGGCCGCGGCGGTGGTGCGATAGTTCATTTTGTCTCCTCTTGCTGCATCGGTGGACGGCGTCTGATTTTTGACGTCTCGTCTCTGAAATTTTTTTATTGAATGCGGCGGGTAGGGCTGGCGCGTCACTGGCTGGGGATGGGTCTCCTTGAAAAAATGCCGGTCCCGCGGGGACCGGCATGGCGGGCGCTACAGCGCCTTATAGGTTTCGCGCAGCACGTTCTTCTGGACCTTGCCCATGGTGTTGCGCGGCAGCTGGTCAATGATGTGCACGCGCTTGGGCACCTTGAAGTTGGCGATACGCGATTTCAGTTCGGCCTGCATGGCCGACGCATCGAGCGCCACGCCGTCCTTGGGCACCACCACCGCCACCACGGCCTCGCCGAAGTCCGCATGCGGCACGCCGATAACGGCGGATTCCGCGACGCCGGGCATGTCGTCGATCAGGGTTTCGATTTCCTTCGGATAGACGTTGAAGCCGCCCGAGATGATCAGGTCCTTGCTGCGGCCCACGATGGACAGGAAGTCGGCGGGCACGTCGCGCCCGGCGGACTCGCCGCCCCAGCGGCCCACGTCGCCGGTCTTGAACCAGCCGTCTTCGGTGAATTCCTCGCGGGTCTTTTCCGGCATGCGCCAGTAGCCCGAGAACACGTTGGGGCCGCGGACCTGCACGTTGCCGATCTCGCCTGGCGCCAGCGCAATACCGGCGTCGTCCACAACGCGCACCTGCACGCCGGGCAGCGCACGGCCCACCGTGCCGGCCAGGCGTTCGCCCTGCGCGGCTTCGTAGGGATTGGACGTCAGCATGACGGTTTCGCTCATGCCGTAGCGTTCAAGAATGGGGTGGCCGCTGCGCTGCTTGAAGTCCGAGAAGGTCTCGGCCAGCAGGGGTGCGGAACCCGAAATGAAGAGGCGCATCTTGCCGCAGACCTCGCGGTTGAAACGCGGATCGGCCAGGAGGCGCACGTAGTAGGTGGGCACGCCCATCATCACCGTGCTCTGCGGCAGGTAGCGCAGCGCCTGGTCCGCGTCCAGCTTGGGCAGCCAGATCATCCGGGCGCCAGCCAGCAGCGCGCCGTGCGAGGCGACGAACAGGCCATGCACGTGGAAGATCGGCAGCATGTGCAGCAGCACGTCGTCTTCGCGCCAGCCCCAGTATTCGTGCAGCGTGCGGGCGTTGGCCGCCAGGTTGCCGTGCGAGAGCATCGCCCCCTTGCTGCGGCCCGTGGTGCCCGATGTGTACAGGATCGCGGCCAGGTCGTCCGGCTTGCGCTGGACGGTCTTGAAGGTCTGGGCCAGGCCGCCCGCGGCCTCCAGCAGGCTGCCCGTGCGGTCCTCGTCCAGCGTGTAGACGTGCGCGCAGCCGGCCTTGTCGGCGGCGCGCTGCACCCAATCCAGGTTCTTGCTGGCGCAGACCACCACCGACGGTTCGGCGTTGCCCAGGAAGTATTCGATTTCCGACTCGCGGTATGCGGTGTTCAGCGGCAGGTACACCAGGCCGGCGCGCAGCGTGGCCAGGTACAGCAACAGGGCTTCGGGCGATTTTTCCACCTGCACCGCCACGCGCGCGCCCTCGGGCAGCTTCAGCGAGGCCAGCAGATTCGCCAGGCACGCCGTGGCGCGGTCGATGTCGTCCCAGGTGTATTGGAGGTCGGGCGTTTCCAGCGCGACTTTGCTGCGGTCTTTGGGAAAGCCGCCTTGCAGGACAGCATATAGGTTGGCGTTGCTCACCTGTCTAGTCTCCGGAAAAGGAAGGGTCTGCGCCGGCCAGGAAGGCGCGCACGCCCTCTTTGTGGTCCCGGCTTTCGGCATAGGAGAAATAATCCCGATACTCGTCCTCGGTCAAGGCGGCGCCGGTGGCGAGCCTGGCGGACAAGCGCTTATTGATGCGGGCGGCCAACGGGGCGCCCTGGGCGATGCGATCGGCGCTGCGGCGGGCGGCTTCGGCAACCTCGCCGTCGGCGACGATGCGGGTCAGCAGGCCCAGGCCGCGGGCCTCGTCGGCGCCGAACACGCGGCCTTCCAGCAGGATGGCCAGGGTGGCGGCCCGGCCGGCCAGCGCCAGCAGTCCGCGCATTTCATCGGGGGCCATGGGAAAGCCCAGGCGATTGATCGGCACGCCGAAGCGGGCCGATGCGCCGGCGATGCGCAGGTCGCACTGGCAGGCGATTTCCAGCCCGCCGCCCACGCACACGCCTTCTATCTGCGCCACCACGGGCTGCGGGCACTCGGCTACGGCCTGGAGCGCGGGCGCCAGCACTTGGCGGTGATAGTGCTGCACCCCGGCCATGTCGGCACGCTGGGCGGGGAATTCCCGGATGTCGGCGCCGGCCGCGAAATTGCCGCCCTCGCCGCGCACGATGACGCAGCGCACGGCGTCGTCCTGGGCGATGCGCGTGAAGACGTCCTTCAGTTCGCCCCACATGCCCACCGTGATCGCGTTCAGGCGCCCCGGGTGCGAAAGCGTCACCCGGGCCAGATGCCCCTCGCGCTCCAGCAGCACGCGGCCAGCCACGTTCTCCGTCATGTCCCCTGCCCTTATGTTGTTGGTCTGTTGTTGTGTTGCGCCGCCGTGTTTCCGGCGGTCAGCCCGCGCGTCCCACGCTGCGGCTGACCTGCGGCTTGCCGTCGTTCAGCCGTTGCAGGTTCGTGTCCAGTTCGTCCAGGTCGTACAGGTAATTGACCATCAGGGCGCAGGACTGCTTCAGGCCCTTGGGCGACGTGTCCGCCGCCCAGTTCAGGCGTTCGATGCGTGCGCCGTTGCCCAGGTGGAAACGCGCCACGGGGTCGACGGGCAGCCCGTTCTTCATGGACTGCAGATAGGTCGCCGCCAGCCGGAAACCCGCCCGTTTGACGACGTCCGAGGTCTTGCCCTGCGCCGCCTTGGCCAGGCGCGCCACCCAGCGCTGCCCGTCCGGCACGCCTTCGCGCTTGCGGTCCTTGGCGCGCGACTTGTCTTCGCGCACGATGGACTCGACCGCCTGCGCGTCCAGCTTGCCCAGCCAGTCCGTGAATCCCGGAATCGGCGACAGCGTGGCGAAGGACTTCAGCTTGGGTAATTCTTCAAGCAGCTGCTCGACCACGCGCTTGAGCAGGAAGTTGCCGAAGCTGATGCCCTTCAGGCCGGGCTGCGTGTTCGAGATGGAATAGAAGATCGCCCAGCGCGCCTTGTCCAGGTCTTGCGGCGGCAGCGTGCTGTCCAGCAGCACCTGCACGTTATCGGCCATCTGGCTGGCGAAGGCCACTTCCACGAAGATCAGCGGCACGCCCGGCATCTGCGGGTGGAAGTAGGCATAGCAGCGGCGATCGGGCGCGACGCGGTGGCGCAGGTCGTCCCAGGACTGGATCTCGTGGACGGCCTCGTAAAGGATCAGCTTTTCCAGCAGCGACGCCGGCGAATCCCAGGTCAGCGGGCGCAGTTCCAGCAGGCCCACGTCGAACCATGCCGACAGCAGGCCTTCGAGTTCCTTGTCCAGCGCCTGGATGCCCGCCACCTGCTTGCGCCACCGCAGCATGTCGGCGCGCAGTTCCACCAGGAAGCGCAGGCCCTGCGGCTGGGCGTTGAAGCGCTTGAACAGGCGCACGCCTTCGCCGGCCTCGCCCGCGTAGGTGGCGCGAACCTGCGCCAGCGCGGCCAGCATCAGGCGGCGGTCCTTGCCGTCGGCCGCGGCGTATTGCTCGCACCAGCGGCGCGCCAGCTTGTTGGCGGCCACGTCCGTCAGGCGCGCCTCGAACAGGCGCCGGACCTCGGATTCGCTGGGCAGGCGTCCGCGCTCCCACAGCCGGCCCAGCCGGGTGATCAGACTGGCGCTTTCGGCCGCGGCGGTGGCGTCGACGAGGTCGGCTTCGGGCTCAGGCGTGCGTGCGCCGCGCGCGGGCGCGAGGTTGGCGGGTGCGGACATGGGCGGGCTCCTCGATGACGATGGGATCGGACGGCGCCGCGTCTGCGGCGTCTTCAGTGCTCAGTGCGCGCAGCGCTTCAAGCTGCCGCATCAGATGGGTGTGCGCCAGCGCTTGCGCGGCGTCGGGGTCGTGCGCCTTCAAGGCCTGGAAAATGGCCAGATGCTCGGCGCAGGATTCGTCGATGCGGCCGGGCCGCGACAGGCTGCGATGGCGCGACAGGCTGAGCACCTTGCGCAGGTTGCCCACCATGTCCGACAGCCATTGGTTGCCGGCCAGCGCCTGGACGGCCTCGTGGATCAGGTAATTGGTCTTGTAATAGGCGTCGATGCGGCCCGCCTTGGCATGGCCCGCCAGCGCGGCGTGCAGCGGCTCCAATTCGGCCAGTTGCGCATCGCTGGCCTTGCGCGCGGCCTCGTAGGCGCAGCGCCCCTCCAGCATGGCCATCAGCGGGAAGATGTCTTCCAGGTCCTGGGCGGAGAGCTCGTTGACGAAGCAGCCCCGCCGGGGCTCCAGCCGCACCAGGCCTTCGGTGGCCAGCACCTTGAGGGCCTCGCGCAGCGGCGTGCGCGAAATGCCCATTTCAGCCGCCAGCCTCAGTTCGTCGATCCATTCGCCGTTGCTTAACGAACGCGCATGGATCATGCCGCGAAGGCGGTCCGCGACTTCCAGGTACAGGGCTTGCCGGACGATGGGCTGGGTCATGGGCTGACGGCGGGCGCTACGCCGTAATTCATAATTATGAATAAGCCAATGATATGTTCGATGCCGGCGCCGGTAAAGCCCGGCCTACCCCCGTACCTACCCTAACGCCTGCGTCCGCGACGAGGGTAAGACCAAATTAAGACTAAACTTGGTCCTATTCGAAATCAATTCGCAGGCCTGCCATGAAATACTCGACCCAAGTCAAACCCATCTCGTATCTCAAGAGCCACGCGGCGGAAATCGTGACAACCCTTACCCAAACCCGGGAACCCATGCTCATCACCCAGAACGGAGAGGCAAAGCTCGTCGTCATGGACGTACAGAGCTATGAAGAACAGGAGCAAGCCATTGCCCTTCTTCAGTTGCTTGCCCATGGCCGCAAAGAGATCGAGGAAGGACGGACCACCCCTGCAGCAGACGTGTTCGCGCAGATTGAAGCGATGGACAAGGATGATTCCGAATGATCCGGAAGCTTGTCTTCCTTCAATCCGCCGTCGAAGACCTGCACGAAATCCGCCGCTACGTCAGAAAGCACTTTTCGCAAACGATCTGGCTGGACGCCTACGCCAAGATCAAGCGGGCGATCCTGAACCTTGAACAATTCCCCCAGGCCGGACACCCGCCCCCGGAACTTCCCGCCACCCACTTCCTGGAAGTGATCGCAGTCAAGAACCGGGTCATCTATGAGGTTGTCGCAGACACGGTCTATATCCACATCATTTGCGACAGCCGGCAGGATTTCCAGACCAAGCTCTCCAGGCGGCCTCTTAGAACGCTGCGCCCTTAGGCCCCGCGCTCAGAAGTGCAAAACCCCGTCCACCGCGTGGCGGGTCAGCGCACGCGCCCAGCGGCGCGCCGGCAGGCCATACTTGCCCTCCACCACCTCGGCGCGTTCCAGCAGTTCCGCAGGCGTGATCGCCAGGCTCGGGCCCGAGAACGCCAGCACGATCTGGTTGCCGGCTTCGACCTCGGGCAGCAGCACGACCCTGTCGTCGAACGCCTTGGACAGGTTGTCGATGTTCTTGCCAAAGCTTTCGTGGCGGCCAAACAGGTTCACCGCCAGGATGCCGACCTCGCCCAGCACGCGGCGGCAGTCGCGGTAGAACTTCACGCTGTCGCGCACCGGCCCTTCGGCAGCGGCGTCGTACAGGTCCACCATCAGCACGGGGCAGCGGCCGGCGTTGAGCGGGTCGGCCACCCAGGCGCCGGCGTCCGCGTGTTCGACCTCCAGCCGGTTGGACCCGGGCAGGCGGAAGAACATGTGGCAGGCGGCCGTCACGCGCGGGTTCCATTCCACGGCCAGGAGCGGGCTGCGCGTGTGCTTGACGCAGAACCGCGCCAGCGACCCCGCGCCCAGCCCCAGCATGCCGATGGCCTCTTCCTTGGGCGGATCCAGGAACAGCAGCCAGGCCATCATCTGGGCGGTGTATTCCAGCACCAGTTCGGACGGGCTCTTGATGTTCATCGCGCCCTGCACCCACTCGGTGTTGAAGTGCAGATAGCGGACGCCGTCCACTTCGGAAAGCGTCGGCTGGTCGAGTTCGGAGGGAAAGTTGGATTTATGCATGGCGCGATTGTAGGCCGGCGCCCGGCCCCCTCTACGCCGCCGCTTCCCAGATCCGCTCCAGCAGGTCCGGGCCGGGCACTTCGGACTCCAGGCTCGCCGCCAGGCGCAGGACGCGCTTCAGGTACAGGTGCGCGTCGCACTCCCAGGTGACCCCCATCGCGCCGTGGGTCTGGACGGCATTCTGCGTGGCCCGGCGGCCGGCCTCCACGGCCAGCAGCGGCGCGTACAGGCAATCCAGAGGCGCCGATTCCGCCCCCGCGTCCAGCGACGCCGCGGCCGCCCAGCCGGCCAGCCGCGCATCGTCCAACGCCATCCAGTCCTCCGCCAGGCGGTGCTTGATCGCCTGGTTGGCGCCGATGGCGCGGTCGAACTGCCGGCGCTCGCGCGCATAGGCGGCGGCCAGATCCAGCGCGGCCGAGGCCGCGCCCAGCATCTCGGCCGTGCGCAGCAGACGCAGGCGCGTGCGCAGCCGGCCCCACATGCCGGGATCGACATCCAGCTCCACGCTGTCCAGCGTTTCCGGACGCGCCGCAACCGCGACGGGCATCGTGGGATCCAGTCCGTCCAGCCCGGCGACCGGCGCCAGCAATTCCAGCCGCAAGACCGACGGCGCCACCTTGTGCACGGCGAGCGCGCGCACGCCCTCGCCGGCGCCTTCGATAAAGGCCGAGCCGTCGGGGCGCATGGCCGCGTCGGCATGCCAGGTGTGGCCCGCCATCATCGCGCCGGCCCACTGCGCGGCGGGGCCGCCGGCCGCGCACAGGGTGGGCAGGACCGCCATGTTGGCGGCCAGCGGCAGGCTCAGCAGATGACGGCCCGCCGCCTCGGCCACGATCCAGGCCTCGCGCATGCCCAGTTCCAGGCCGCCATGCTCGGCGGACGCCAGCAAGGCCGGCCAGCCCTGCTCCGCCAGTTCGCGCCACAGCGCGTGGCGCGCGTCCGTGTCCTGCCGGGCGGCGGCGCGCGCCACGGCGGCGGGATGGCGCTCGGCCAGAAAGCGCTGGGCCGCGTCGCGCAACATGCGCTGGTCTTCGCTCAGGTGCAGATTCATGGGGTCAAGCCTTGGGCAGGCCGAGCATCTGCTCGGCGATGATGTTGCGCTGGATTTCCGAAGTGCCGGCCAGAATGGTCTCGGCCCGCGACCACAGGTAGGCGTGCGTCAGTTCCGCCGCGCGCGCGCCGACCGCGCCGACGCCCAGGCAGGCGTCCTCGCCCAGCAGTTGCAGCGACAGTTCCAGCAGGCGCTGGTGCGCTTCGCTCCAGTGAATCTTGGTGGACGACCCTTCCGGTCCGGGCGGATCGCCGCGCTGGGCGCCGGCCAGCGCGCGCTGCGACTTGAGCGCCAGCACATGGCTGTCGGCGGCCAGCCGGGCCCAGCGATGGCGCACCGACGCCGACGCGGCCGGCACGCGGCCGTGGGCATCCGCGCGCAGGGCCAGCTCGCGCACCTGCCGCAATTCCTGCGCAAAGCGCACCAGGCGGGGGATGAAGTACGTGCCGCGCTCGAAGCTGGCCGCGGCCATCGCGATCTTCCAGCCCTGGTTCAGTTCACCTAGCAACGCATCCTGCGGCACGAACACGTCTTCGAAGAAGACCTCGCTGAACTCGGCCTCGCCGGTGATCTGACGGATCGGCTCGACCCGCACGCCGGGGCTGCCCATGTCCACCAGCAGAAAGCTCAGCCCCTTGTGCTTGGCCGCCTGCGGATCGGTGCGGGCCAGCACGAAGCACCACTGCGCACGATCCGCGAACGAGGTCCAGATCTTGTGGCCATTCAGACGAAAGCCGCCGGGCGCGGGCTCGGCCCGCGTACGCACCGAGGCCAGGTCGGAACCCGCCCCGGGCTCCGAGTACCCCTGGCACCACACCTCGCGGTTGGACAGAATGCCGGGCAGGAAGCGACGCTTCTGCGCCTCGTCGCCAAAGTGCAGCACGGTGGGCGCCAGGATGCCGTGGCCGATCAGGTTCACGCCCAGCGGCGCGCCGCAGCGCGCATGCTCTTCGTGAAAAACGGCCTGGCGCGACAGCGGCAATTCCTTGCCGCCGTATGCCTTGGGCCAGCCCAGCCCGGACCAGCCGTTCGCGCACAGGGTGTCTTCCCAGGCGCGCCGGTAGTCCAGGCTGCGCGGGTCGGCGCCGCCCGGCCAGGCCCGCGCGAAATCCGCATAGGCCGATTCCAGCCAGCCTCGCAGCTCCAGCCGGAAGGCTTCGGTCTCGCCCGCGGCGCTATCCTGCGCAGCGCTATCCCGCACGGCGTCTTCCCGCGCGGCGTTTTCCAGCAGGGTCATGCGTCTACTCCAGGCGGATGTTCGATTCGCGCGCGACCTTGGCCCACGTCGCCACGTCCTGGTGGATGAACGCGCTGAAGGTCTTGGGGTCGCTGCCGATGATGTCCAGGCCCAGTCCCACGAACTGGGTCTTGACCTCGGGCTGCTCCAGGATCTGCGCCAGGTTCTGGTAGATCTTGTCGATTACCGGCTGCGGCGTGCGCGCCGGCGCGACCAGGCCCAGCCATGGCATCGCCGAGTAGCCCGGCAGTCCGGACGAGGCGACCGTGGGCAGGTCCGGCACCGACGCCGACGGCTTGGCGGTGGTGACCGCCAGGGCGCGCAGCTTGCCGTCCTTCACGAACGGGCCCGACGAGGCCCACGCGTCGAACATCACCTGCACGCGGCCCGCCACCAGGTCGTTCAGCGCGGGCGCGCTGCCCTTGTAGGGGATGTGCGCCATCTGCACGCCGGCCATGCTGTTGAAGAGTTCGGCTTCCAGGTGCGTGGAGCTGCCCGTGCCGACCGAGCCGTAGCTGACCTTGCCCGGGTTCGCCTTGAGGTAGGCGATGAGCTCGCCCACGTTCTTGGCCGGAATCGACGGATGCACTTCCAGCACATGCACCACCGACGCCACCTGGGTGATGGGCGCGAAATCCTTGATCGGGTCGTAGTTGACCTTGGCGTAGATGCTGGGCGCGATGCCCAGCGACGACGCCGCCATCAGCAAGGTGTAGCCATCGGGCTCGGCGCGCGACACGTAGTCGGACGCGATCATGGTGCCGCCGCCCGGCTTGTTCTCCACGATCACCGGCTGGCCCAGCCTGCCGCTCAGTTTTTCCGCCAGCAGGCGGCTCATGATGTCCGTCGCGCCGCCTGGCGAGAATGGCACCACGATGCGCACGGGGCGGCTGGGGAAATTGTCCTGGGCGTGCGCGGAGCCCGTGACGCCGATGCAGGCCAGTGCGACGCCGGCCAGTATTTTCCTGATCATGCTTGTCTCCTCCTTGGGTGTGCGCTGTCGCGCTACGGGGTTGCGGGCAGGATCAGCGCGTCCAGCACCGCGACGCCTTGTCCCGCCTCTTTGATGAGCAATGGATTGACTTCGATCTCCGCCACATGCGCGGGCGCGGCAAGCAATGCATTGCCCACGGCCACGATGCTCCTGCATGCCGCCGCCAGGTCGCCACGGGGTTTGCCCCGATAGCCGTCCAGCAGCGCAAACGCCTTGAGTTCCCGCAGCATCTGCAGGGCGATGTCCTCGTCCACCGGCAACAGGCGGTGGCTGGTGTCCTGGTAGATCTCGGTCAGCACGCCGCCCAGCCCCACCGTCAGCACGGGGCCGAAGACGGGGTCGCGCGTGGCGCCGACGATCAATTCCGCGACGCCGCGCTCCATCTTCTGCACCATCACGCCGTCGATGCGCGCGTCGGGCTGCGCGCGCGCCGCGGCCTGCGTCACCTGGGCATGCGCGTGGCGCACGGCCTCGTCGTCGGCCAGGTTCAGCGCCACGCCGCCGGCTTCAGTCTTGTGCGCGATGTCGGGACTCAGGATCTTCAGCGCGACGGGATAGCCCGCCGTCCGCGCATCCCGAACCGCGTCGTCCGCGCTGCGCGCCGCCGCGGACACCGCCTGCGGCAGGCCGAAGGCGGCCACGTAGGCGCGCGCATCCGTCTCGTTGCAGGGCAACGCGGGCGCAGAGGCCGCATCCAGGCGCGGCGCGGGCGCCAGCCGCCGGGACGCACGTGCGTCGCACCACAGCAGGTAAGGCGCCAGGGCGCCGACCGCCTGCCCCAGGTCCTCGAACACCGCCACCTCGGCCTCGCGCAGCGCGGCGCGGCTTTGCGCCAGGCCGGTGTCGATGGCGACGAACAGGCGCCGGTGCTGGCGCGAGGCTTCCGCCAGCGCATCGGCCATGCGGTCCAGCATGTAGCCGGGCGCGTACACCACCACGGCGTCGATCGCGTCCGACGTGGCAAGCGCCTGCAGCACAGTGCGCACGAAGGCCGGATCGTTGACCACGTTGCCGGTCACGTCCACCGGATTGCCCACCATGCCGTAATCGGGAATGCCGCCCCGCAGCACCGACTGCAGGTCGGGCGGCAGGTCCGGCAGGTCCAGCCCCGCGCCGATGAACTTGTCGGCCAGGATGGCGCCCAGCGCGCCGGACATCGTCAGCACCGCCACGCGCTTGCCGGCCGTGCGGTGGCGCAGCGTCGCGAGACTGGCCAGGTGCGCCATCTGCGCAAAGTCCGTCGCCTCGATGACGTTCAACTGGCGAAAGGCCGCCGCATACACGCGGCGGTCGCCGGCCAGCGCCGACGTGTGCGACTGCACCGCCTGCGCGCCCTTGTCCGTGGCGCCCGCCTTCAACGCGATCAGCAGCTTGCCCTGGCGTTCCAGCTCGCGGCAGGCGCGCACGAAGCGCTCGCCGTCGCGCAGCTGTTCGATGTAGCCCAGCACGATTTCCGTCTGGGGATCCGCAGCCAGGTATTCCAGGTACTGCGAGAAATCCAGGCAGGCCTCGTTGCCCGTGTTGATGAAATGCGAAAACGGCAGCCCCAGCCGGCGCGCGATGGCGTACACCGCCGCGCACACATTGCCGCTCTGCGTCAGCAAACTGACGGAGCCGGTGCCCTCCTGCGCTGGCGCGGTCTTGAAGACCGAGGCGAACGCGGTGTGGGCCTGCGTGTTCAGGTTGGCGAAGCCCATGCAGTTCGGGCCGGCCACCGCCATGCCGCTTTCCGCCACGAAGGCCTCCAGCTCGTCCTGCAGCCGCACGCCGTCGCCGCCGGCTTCGGCAAAGCCCGCGGCGTAGACAATGGCAGCCCGGATGCCCTTGGCGTGGCAGCGCCGCAGCATCGGCGTCACGTCGGCCGCGGCGATCGCCAGCACCGCCAGGTCCACCGGTTCCGGCACGGCTTCGATCTCCGGCCAGCAGCGCAGGCCGAACACCTCCTGGTACTTCGGATTGACGGGATAGATGCCGCCCTTGTAGCCAAATCGCGTCAGCAGTTCCAACGGCATGCCGCCGATGCGGCCTGGGTTGGAACTGGCGCCGATCATGGCGATCGAGCGGGGGTTGAGGAGCGGGTCTAGATGCTGCGTCATGCCGCCTCGCCCTTCTTATTTCTCTGGATGGCCTGTGCCAGACCGCGCTCCCTTACCGCCTGGAATTCCTCGCTCAGGTGCGACAGCTGATGCGTATCGAAGTGCGCCGACAGCGCCGTGCGGAAGCCCTGCGCGTCGGCCGTGCGGTTCAGCGACCGCTTGATCAGCCGCAGCCCGAACGGCGGCGCCTGTGCGATGCGCTGGGCCAGCGCCAGCGTCGCGGCGTCCAGCTCGGCCTCGGGCACGACCCGGTTCACCATGCCGATGCGCAGCGCTTCCTGCGCGTCCACCTTTTCGCCGGTGTAGAGCATTTCCTTGGCCTTGCGCAGCCCCATCACCCAGGGGTGGATCAGCACCTCGGTGGCGGCGGCGGCCAGCGTGTGGCCCACCGGGTCCGAAAAATACGCGGTGTCCGAACACACCACCAGGTCGCACATATTGGCGATCATGAAGCCGCCCGCCACGCAGGCGCCCTGCACCTGCGCCACGGTGGGCTTCGAAAAGTCCCAGATGCGCAGGCAGTAGCCGTAGTAGCGGCGCGATTCGTACTCCCAGCGCTCTTCGACCGTGAAATCGGCGCGCTTGGCCTGGGCTTCCTTCAGGTCGTGGCCCGCGGAAAAATGCGCGCCGCGCCCTGCCAGCACCACGACGCGCACCGCGTCGTCCTGCTCGGCCCGCGTCAGGGCGTCGTCCAGCTCGTCCAGCATCTGCTGGCTCTGCGCGTTGCGCGCGGACTCCCGCGCAAGGCTGATGCGGCATACGGCATCGTGCCGCTCGACAGCCAGGGTGGCGTATTCCATAGTCTCCTCATCCTTGTGATGCCGCGCCGTCGAATGCAACGCGATCCGTTGGATTGAATTAACGCATCTCAAATCCTAAAATACAAAATATTCAAACCAACTTTCCCACAATATGAACACCCCAGGATCCACCGGCGGCACCCAAAGCATGCGCCGCGCGCTCGGCATGCTGCGCGTGCTGGCCCAGCACCAGGAAGAAGGCATCGACCTGCAAGGCGTCATGGCCGCGACGGGGCTGGAACGCTCCACCGCCCACCGCCTGCTGAGCTGCCTGCTGGAAGAGCAGTTCGCCGAACGCGACGGCCCCACTCGCCGCTACCGGCTGGGCGTGGATTCCATGCAATTGGGTTTTGCCGCGCTGCGGCGCACGCCGCTGCTGGACGCGCTGCGCCCCTTCGCGCAGAAGCTCGCGCGCTTGTCCGGCGACACGGTGTTCCTGGTGATCCGCCAGGGCGACTACGCCCTGTGCCTGCTGCGCGAGGCCGGGTCATTCCCCGTCAAAGTGTTCACCATCGACCAGGGCGAGCGCCGCCTGCTCGGCGTGGGCGCGGGCGGACTGGCCCTGATGGCCAGCCTGCCGGACGAGGAAATTTCGGCGCTGTACGCACGGCACGCGGCCAGCTACGCGCAGATCGGCGTATCCAGCCCCGCGCTGATGAAGGCGGTCAGGCAGACCCGCGCCGCGGGCCACTCGGAAATCGTGGACACGATCACGCCCGGCGTGTCGGGCGTGGGCGTCGCGTTCCCGGTGTCGGAGCTGACCTGGGTGGCGTTCAGCTTCGGCGCGATCAGCAGCCGGCTGGATGCCCCGCGCCGCGCGCAGATGGGCGCGCTGCTGCACGCCGAATGCCAGGCCTGGGCCAAGGATTATCTGCAAGTTATCTAAACTGGCGGCACACGTTTTTGCGCCAACCAGGGATTGCTGATGAATTCATTCTGGGGTTTGACGGGATACCTGCCGCTGATTTTCTACGGCCTGCTCGCCTATTCGCTGCTGAGGGTGCTGCCGAAATGGTTCAAGAAAAAGCGGCAAGGCGAGGTTGAGGGCGGCCGGACTGGCGGTCCCGCCAGTTCGACGCCAAGAGGCGTCCCGCCGGCGCAACCGCCGGCAACCGTGTCCGAATCGGTTTCGGTCGTTCTTCGCCGCCAGGTTCCTCCCGGTGCAGCCGAGTCCGCCCGCTCGTGGCTGGGCGGCATTCCCCGCATGCCCGACGGCGTTGAATGGCCCCGGTCAATCTCTTCCGAAGACCCGCATCAGGGCGAACGGCCGCTGCACTTTCTCGCGCAGATTTGCTGCTCGGACCTGCCGCGGGAGCTATGGGGAGGCCTGGGTCCGCGCGAAGGCTGGCTGCTCGTGTTCATCGACCCCAATCAGGGATGCCCTGACGGCAGCGACGCGTTCCGCATCATGCACTTGCCACAGCTGGGCCCGGAGCGGGAAGCGCCGCAAGACCTGGGCCCCGTGCATGACGGGATCTATGCCGGCGGCAGCTATGACTGGCTGCCCAGGGAAGCAGTCCCCGCCGTGTGGCGCCGATGGCCTGTGGATATCGTCAGTTTCCCGAACGTCCTGCATCGCAACGAGCGTCACAGCTTCGTGACGCCCGAGGACTTTGCGAAAACACTGTATGACGGCGCCCCGGTTTTTCCGTATCAAGACTTGGAAGCCGTGCCCCCCTATACATTCGGGCAGGCGTTGAGGGCCGTTCGCGCCCTCGCCACGAGCATGCGCACCGAGCCCAGGGGCAAGCGGGGGAACCAAGATGCCCATGAGGTTCTCGGCGCGGAAAGCAGCCTCGATCAGTTGCGCGAGTCTTTGACGATCCAACTCGCGACGGCCGTTGAGTGGGCGGAAAGCGACTATCGCACGCTGACCGTCGACCAACTGAAGCGGACCTTAGCTTTGGTCGAATCCTGCGATACGGTCAAACGACTTCAGCAGCGGCTAGAGCACGATCTGGAGCAACGGAAGCGGTGGCGCCTATCCGTCGCCGAAGACTGCGACGAGGTAGCCGCCCAGCTCGCGGAGCGGCCACCGGAAATGCCATTTTCCCGACACGACTGGGATCAGTTGCAGTCGCGTTTCGCCGGCAAAGAGTTTCACAGTTTTGAACTGTTCATCACCCGTGATGGTGAAGCCAGGCAACTGAACCTGCACGAGCGCTCGGACCAGACAAACCTCGCCATTCCCAAGGGCACGACAGAAGAAGCGCTGGCAGATTGGCTGAATCCCGAAACGCGGTCGCGCGTTCCGGCCGATCGCCTTGCCAACCTGGAGGCGGCTGCGCGGAGCCTATGGTCCAATCGCCCCCATCGGATGGGCGGCTATCACGACGGCGTGCAGAGCGACGCGATCGAAGGGCCGCAAAACGAGCTTCTCTTGCTGCAGATCGCTTCCGATAACGGGATGGATTGGTGCTGGGGCGACGTCGGCGCCTACTACTTCTGGATCAGGCCACAGCAGCTGGAGGCCGGTGATTTCTCGGGCGTGGAAATGCGGCTGGAGAGCCATTAAGGCTGCATCGCCGTGCCGCCCGGCAGCCGCCGGAGCGACTGCCGGGCGCGCGTTACAAGCGGATCAGATCCGCTCGAAGATCGCGGCGATGCCCTGCCCGCCGCCGATGCACATGGTCACCAGCGCATAGCGGCCGCCCACGCGCTGCAGTTCATGCAGCGCCTTGGTGGCGATGATGGCGCCGGTTGCGCCAATGGGGTGGCCCAGGCCAATGCCGCTGCCGTTGGGATTGACCTTGGCCGGATCCAGCTTCAGCTCGCGCGACACGGCGCAAGCCTGCGCGGCAAAGGCCTCGTTGGCTTCGATCACGTCCAGCTGATCCACCGTCAGGCCCGCCCGCTTGAGCGCGGCCTGGGTAGCCGGCACAGGGCCGATGCCCATGATGTCGGGATCCACGCCGGCGTGCGCGTAGGCCACCAGACGGGCCAGCGGCTTGATGCCGCGCTTGGCCGCCACCGAGGCGTTCATCAGCACCAGCGCGCCCGCGCCGTCGTTCAGGCCGGACGCGTTGCCCGCCGTGACGGTGCCGTTTTCCTTCTGGAAAACCGGCTTGAGCGTGGCCAGGCTGTCGGCCGTGACGTCGCGGCGCACGTGCTCGTCGGTGTCGAACACGATTTCGCCCTTGCGCGACTTGATCTTCACGGGAACGATCTGATCACGGAAATAGCCCGCGTCGATGGCGGCGGCGGCGCGGCGGTGCGATTCCGCGGCCACGGCGTCCTGGTCCTGGCGGCTGATGCCGAACTTCGCCGCCACGTTTTCAGCCGTGACGCCCATGTGCATCTTGCCGAACGGATCGGACAATGCGCCGGTCATCATGTCCAGCATGACGCTGTCGCCCATGCGGGCACCCCAGCGCTGGGCCGGCGCGATGTACGGCGCGCGGCTCATGCTTTCGGCGCCGGCGCCCACGGCGATGTCGGCGTCGCCCAGCATGATGGTCTGCGCCGCCGACACGATGGCCTGCAGGCCCGAGCCGCACAGGCGGTTGACGTTGAAGGCGGGGGTTTCCTTGGCGATACCGGCGTTCATGGCGGCCACGCGCGACAGGTACATATCGCGCGGCTCGGTGTTGATGACGTGGCCGACGGCGACGTGACCGACTTCGCTGCCCGATACGCCGGCGCGCTCCAGCGCAGCCTTGATGACGGTGGCGCCCAGGTCGCAGGGCGGCACGTCCTTGAGCGCCCCGCCGAAATCTCCAATGGCGGTTCGGACGGCCGACGCGACGATGACTTCATTCATGGTGTTTCCTCCTTGTAGTGCTTTCCATCATACTGCCCGGCCGCCGTCCCGGCCTCATCCTTGCGGCTTGCGCGCGGCGCGGCGCGCGATGAATTGGCCGACCGCCTCGGCGTGCGCCGGCGTCTTGTGCGCCAGCGCCTGGTAGGCCGCCGACAGTTCCAGCAGCGTATCCAGGCGCACATGCTGGCTTTCGCGCAGCAGGCGCTTGGTCAGGCGCACCGCGTCGGGCGAATTGGCCGCCATGCGGGCCGCCAGCGCCCGCGCCGTGGACAGCAGTTCTGCGGCCGGCACCACGCGCGACACCAGCCCCCAATCGGCAGCCGTGGCCGCGTCGATCGCGTCGCCGGTGAACGACATCTCGGCCGCCCGCGCCGACCCGATCAGTCGCGGCAGGAACCACGCGCCCCCGTCGCCGGGCACGATGCCCAGCTTGACGAAACTTTCGGCGAATGTGGCCTCCTGCGCCGCGATGCGCACATCGCACATGCACGCCAGGTCGCAACCCGCGCCGATGGCCGGGCCGTTCACCGCCGCGATGGTCGGCACTTCCAGCGCATGCAGCGCCAGGGGCAGGCGCTGGATGCCGTGCCGGTATTCCTGGCGCAACGCGGCGCTGCCTACGTCCGGGCCGATCTGGCGCTGCATGTCGTTCACGTTTCCGCCCGACGAGAACACGCTGCCAGCGGCGGTGATGATGAGCACGCGCACGGACGGGTCGCGTTCGATGCGCGCGAATTCGGCCAGCAGCTCATCCACCATCGCGCTGCCCGTAAGCGCGTTGCGGGTTGCCGGATCGTTCAAGGTCAGCGTTACGACGCCGTCGGCGCCCTGTTCGACCTGCACAAGCTCTGCCATGGGTTGCTCCTGTCTCGAATGGCGGGTTGTCATTGCTTCGGGATGCCGGCGCGCTGGGCCGCCTCGTCCCACTTGCGGATTTCCTGGCGCTGGAACTCGCCCAGTTCCTTCGGCCCCACCGGAAAGACCTCCCAGTTGGTGCGCGCCAGGAACTCGGCGGCGTCGGGCGTGCGATAAATGGCCAGCAAGGTGTCGGCCAGCGTGTCGATGACAGCCGCGGGCGTGCGCGCCGGCGCAAAGGCCGCCGTCCAGTTCACCATGTAGTAGCCCGGAAACCCCGCTTCCTGCAAGGTAGGCGTATCGGGCGAACTCTTCAGCCGGCTGTCGCCGGTGACGGCCAGCAGCCGCATGCGCCCGCTCTGCACGAACGGAATCACCGCGCCGTAATCCGCAAACACGAAGTCCACCTGCCCGCCGGCCAGGTCGGTGAGCGCCGGCGCCGCGCCGCGGTACGGCACGTGGTTCGCCTTGATGCCGCCCATGGACAGGAACAGTTCGGTCGCGATCTGGTACGACGCGCTGCCGCTGCCGTAATTGAGCTCGCCGGGGCGCTTGCGCGCGGCATCCACCAGGTCGGCCACCGTCTTGAACGGCGCATCGGACTTGACCGCCAGCGCCATCGCGCCATAGCCCAGCCGGGCCACGGGCGCAAAATCCTTGACCGGGTCATACGGCAGGTTCTTGTACATCGCGGCGTTGGTCGCGACGGGCGAATTGCTGGCGAGCAGCAGCGTGTAGCCGTCGGGCTGCGCCGCGGCCACGGCCTGGGCCGCGATGAAACTGTTGCCGCCCGGCCGGTTCTCCACCGTTACCGCCACGCCCAGCTTTTCCTCCATCTTTTTCGCCACATAGCGCGCATTGCTGTCGGTGCCGCTGCCCGGCGGGAACGACACGATCAGCCGGATCGGCTTGTCGGGGTACGCGGCCTGCGCGGCCGTCCCGGGCAGCGCGAGCCATGCGGCGCACGTCAGCGCCGCCAGGCGCATCATCTTTTTCATGCCTGTCTCCTTTGTTGTCGTCGCTCGGTCCGCGCTGGGCGAGGAACGGCGCTGCACGAAGCGTAGGCAGGGGCGGCAGGCGGCGTCTAATATTAATTTTTGCGCAGGTGATACCGCTGCGGTATCGCGTGCAATATCCCCCCCTTGGGCCAGCCTCACCGATACGGAATACATATCGGAAATCCAAAAAATAATATTGGACAGCTTTCAGCGCGTTCCCGGATAGTGGCCCTCGGCGCCAGTGTCGCGGCGCCGTTGCCCGCACCGGAGCGCCCGATGATAGATACGCTTGAACTGACCGCCATTCCTCCCGAGGACGAAGCCCTGCGCGCCGAGGTGCGCGCCTTCCTGGCGGACGCGCTGGATGGCCTGGAACCCGACGAGCGCGCCCGCTCCTGGATGGGATTCGACGCGGGCTTCAGCCGCCAGCTGGCCGAGCGCGGCTGGCTGGGGCTGACGCTGCCGCGCGAATACGGCGGCGCGGCGCGCGGCCACTTCGCGCGCTTCGTATTGTCCGAAGAGCTGCTGGGCGCGGGCGCCCCCGTGTCCGCGCACTGGATCGCGGACCGCCAGAGCGCCCCGCTGATCCTCAAGTACGGCACGCCCGCTCAGAAAGACTTCTACCTGCCGCGCATCTGCCGCGCGCAGGCCTTTTTCTGCATCGGCATGAGCGAACCCGGCTCCGGTTCGGACCTGGCCAGCATCCGCACGCGCGCCGAGCCCGCGGCAAACGGCTGGCGGCTGAACGGCAGCAAGATATGGACCACCAATGCGCACCGTTCGCACTACATGATTGCGCTGGTGCGCACGTCGGGCACGGCGCAGGACCGCCACCAGGGCCTGTCGCAGGTCATCGTGGACCTGTCGCTGCCGGGCGTGTCGGTGCGTCCCATCGAAGACCTGGCGGGCGACGCGCATTTCTCCGAGGTCTTCTTCGACAACGTCGAGCTTTCCGCCGACGCGCTGATCGGCGAGGAAGGCGCCGGCTGGGCGCAGGTGAACGCCGAACTGGCCTTCGAGCGCAGCGGGCCCGAGCGCCTGTATTCCAGCATCGCGCTGCTGGAATGCTGGCTGGCGCATTGCCGCGCCGCAGGCGACGACCCCGCCAGCCGCGCCGCGCTGGGCAGCATCCTGTCCCAGATGGCGGTACTGCGCGCCATGTCCCTGTCGGTGGCGGGCAAGCTCGCAGCGGGGCAAAGCCCCGCCATCGAGGCCTCGCTGGTGAAGGACCTGGGCACTGAACTGGAACAGGCCATTCCGCGCCTGATCGGCGATGCCCTGGGCCGGCGTCCGGACCAGCCCCCGCCCCTGCCGCTGCTGCGCACGCTGGCGTATCTGGAACAGGTCGCCCCCACGTATTCGTTGCGCGGCGGCACCCGGGAAATCCTGCGCGGCATCCTCGCCCGCGGCCTTGGCCTTCGATAAGGACGACATCATGGACAACCTCTTTGGCGACGCCGCCGAACGGCTCTTTGCGCAGACCTGCACGCCGGACGTGATCCGCCGGGCCGAACAGGGCCAGCCGCCCGACAGCGCGTGGCAGGCCTGCGAGGAAGCGGGCTTTGCCGACGCGCTCGTGCTGGAAGAACACGGCGGCGCCGGGCTGAGCCTGGCCGACGCGCTGCCCGTCGTGCTGGCCGCCGGCCGCCATCTGTGCCCCCATCCCATCGCCCATACGCTGCTGGCGCGCGGCTGGCTGAGCCGGACGGGCCGGCAGCCGCCCGCCGGTTCCATCGCGCTGGCGCCGCAGGGGCTCGCCATTGATGGCGAGCGCATCGCGGGCGTGAGCGTGCCGTGGGCGCGCACGGCCGGCCATGTGCTCGCCGGCATCGGCGGCCAGGCCTGGCTGCTGCCCATGCGCACGGCCTGCATCCGGCCCAATGGCGTGCACGGCAGCCTGGATGCGGAAGTTTCCTGGGCGCTGGACGACGCCCGCCGCATCGACGCCCCCGCGGCCCTGGACGCGCTGGCGGCCGCCGCCTACGCCGCGCTGATCGCCGGCGCCATGGACCGCGTGCTGGCGATGACGCTGGACTACGCCAACCAGCGCGCGCAGTTCGGCAAGCCCATCGGCCGCTTCCAGGCGGTGCAGCAGCAAATCAGCGTCATGGCCGAACACGTATGGGCCGTCCGCATGGCGGCGCAACTGGCCTTCCAGGGCGACGGCGGACTGCCCCGCCCCCTGCTGGCGGCGCTGGGCAAGGCGCGCGCCAGCCAGGCCGCGCCCGTCGTGGCCGACATTGCGCACGCCGTGCATGGCGCCATTGGCGTCACCGAAGAATTCGACCTGCAGCTCTACACCCGGCGCCTGCGCGAATGGCGGCTGGCGGGCGGCTCGGAATCGCACTGGCACGAACGCATCGGCGGCGACGCGATCGCGGGCGGCGCCGATGCGCTGTCGTACCTGCGCACGGCGCTCTACGGCAAGGAAGCGGCATGAATGTGGCGCTGGCCGGGCCGCGCGCCGAAGACGCAATCGCCTGACCCGAGCGCCGCCCCAGCCGGCGCCGCGCACCGTATCATGCGGCGTCTTCCACGCCAGGATTGTCGCCATGGATTTCCGTCACCTGCAGCAGTTCCTTGTCCTTGCGGAAACGCTGAACTTCCATCGCGCCGCGGAGAAACTGCACATGTCGCAGCCGCCGCTGTCGGTGTCGATACGCAAGCTGGAAGAGCTTGTGGGCGTGCCGCTGTTCCTGCGCGGACGCCAGGGCGTGAAACTGACGGAAGCCGGCCTGGCGGCGCTGGACGAGGCGCGCCGCGCCCTGTTCCATGCCGAACAGTTCCGCCTGGCCGCGCGCGCGGGCGCCGCGGGCGAAGGCGGGACGGTGCGCATCGGCTTCGTGGGTTCGGCCACGCATGGCGTGCTGCCGCGCATCCTGCCGCTGTTCCGCCAGCGCTATCCAGGCGTCACGGTGGTGCTGCGCGAAGCCACGTCGATCCGCATCATGCAGGAACTGGAAGAGGACACGCTTGAAGTCGGCATCGTGCGCGTGCCGGTGGCCATGGGATCGAACGTGCGCCTGGCGCCGCTGACTACCGAGGACTTCGCGCTGGCGGTGCCCAAGGCGCACCCGCTGGCGCGGCGCGGCCGGATCCGGCTGGCCGACCTGGCGCAGGAGCCCTTCATCATGTACACCGCCACCGAGGCCGCGGGCCTGCGCATGGCCGCGATCAACGCCTGCCAACTGCGCGGCTTTACGCCGCGCATCACGCAGGAGGCCGTGCAGGTGCAGACCCTGCTAAGCCTGGTCGAAAGCGGCTTGGGCGTGGCCCTGGTGCCGGCGGGCGGGCGGCGCCATCCTGGCACCAGCGTCGTCTACAAGGCGCTGGCCGATTTTCCCGCCGGCGCCTCCATCGGCATTTCGCTCGCGTGGAACCCCGCCACCGAACGCAGCGCTGCGCGCAACCTGCGCGAAATGGCAGTCCAGGCCTTTCGCGACAAAAACACGAAATAAGCCTCCCCGCTTGCGGCAATGCCGCAGGCAGGCTTAGGATGGAGCATGGTCACGCCGCGGCACCCTCTGGACGCCCGGTGCGCCGCGGGGCCGATGTTCGAACCTCACCAGCGATTCGGGAGCACATCGTGAAGACAGTTGCTGAGCTTCTCAGGGAAAAGGCCAATCATGCCGTCGTAACGGTTTCGCCGGACTCGTCGGTGTTCGAGGCGGTCAAGACGATGGCCGAACGCAGCATCGGGGCCGTGGTGGTGGTGGAAGGCGACGTGGTGCTGGGCATGCTGACCGAACGCGACTACGCGCGCAAGATCGTGCTGCAGGACCGCTCATCGCGCACGACCAAAGTCCGCGAAATCATGACGGAGTCCGTCTACTACGTGGGCCCCGCCGACACCCGCGAGCACTGTATGGCCATGATGACCGAACGGCATTTCCGCCACCTGCCGGTCATCGACAACGACAAGCTCGTCGGCCTGCTGTCCATCGGCGACCTGGTCAAGGACGTAATGAGCGAACAGAAATTCATCATCCACGAACTCGAACGCTATATCACCGGCGAACGCGGCTAACGCCGCGCCGCCGCATGTCTGCGGGATCCGCGGCGGCGCTCAGCCCGCCGCGAGCATCCGCGACGCCGGCACGATCAGTCCCAGACCGGCGGCCAGCAGCAGCACGAACACCATGCGCTTGACCGTCTTCATCGAATTTTCCGTGCTGTAGCGGCGCGCCATCCAGGTCACCCCGATCACGACCGGCAGCGCCTGCAAGCTCAGCCAGAACGAAGACGCCATGAAGGCGCCCTGCCCGGTCACGAGCGCCAGGCGCACGGTCGCATTGAGCGAGAACAGGATCAGCAGACTGTTGCGGATCGTCGCCAGCGGCAGGGGCTGGCGGTACAGGTGATAGACCATGGGCGGACCCGCGCTGGAAAACAAGCCGCCCAGCACGCCGGACACCCCGCCGAAAAACATGCACGACGCGCGCGAGGACAACTGCGCCAGCGGCTGGGACCGCGCCACCAGCAGGATGGCGCAGGCCAGGATGGTGATGCCCAGCAGCAACTGCAGCAGCACGGCCATGGATCCGCTGATCCACGTCAGCGCCGCCACGCCCACCGCGACACCGGCAAGGCTGCTGATTGCGGCGGGCGTCAGCAGCGACCAGTTCACCTGCGGCTTGGCGCGCGCCAGGGTGACGGCGGCGTTCACCAGGGACAGGACGCTGACCACATTGGCCACTTCGGACACCGACGCCAGCTGGAACACGCCCGACAGACCCAGCAGCACCAGGCCGAACGCAAACCCCGTCATCGTCTGGGCATACGTGGCGAGCGCCACGCAGGCAAGGAACAGCAGATGTTGATAAATGCTCATGCGCAGGGAAGAGCCAGACCAGCCTCGGCTCAGCCCCGGCTGCGCGGCCACGCGCAGAGAGCGGATCGACGGGAAACGGCGTGCTAACGGATTAACGGGTTAACGGTTTTGTGCCGGGGATGATAGCACCGGCCGATCACGCCCCGAATCTTCCCGCCGACGGGGTTCGCGCAAACATCTGGTCACAAACTGATGCGGTATGCACCACGCCGCCTGCGGCCTGCCGCTATCCTTGCCGCCCTGCAAGCCCCGACACGCCTGCCCGGCCGCCCCATCCCGGAGCGCCTTCACGGGCCGGCACGCGCGCACTGCCAGAATGACCCCCAAACAAACCACAATCAATACGGTGACCCTGACCTGCTCCACCTGCGGCAGCGCCCAGTTCACCAAGCTCGACACCAACGAGTACCGATGCAGTCATTGCCATGCGGTCACGCTGGTCGAGGACAACGTCGCCCAGCGGCTCGAAAAGATCCTGCGCAACATACAGAAGCCGCAGGCGCCCCAGATCAAGACGTCGGCCATCGCGGCGATCGCGCTGGCGGTCCTGGCCGCCGTCGTCATCCCCCTTGCCGTATCGAACCTGAATTCCCGGCCGGCGGCGCCAAGCCGCCCCGTGGAGCCGCCCATCGACGCGGCGCTGGTCAAGCTGACGGACGTGCAGGAAATCAAAACGCGCGGCCGCACGCAGCTAGTCATGCTCGTACGCAACGAAACCGGCAGGAAAATCGACGTGCCCCGCGTCACGGCGTCGTTCTTCCAGGGCGAACTGTCGCTTGCGTCCACGTCCGGCTCCGCCCCGGCCCGCACGCTGCAGCCCGGCGAATACACCCCCATGACGATCTCGGCGCCGGACAAGGGTTTCTCCCGCTACGACCTGCAGGTCGGCACACCCTCCCCGGCCCGCGGCAAGAACAATGACGTCGCCGCCAGCAAGGTGCAGCTCGTCCGCAACGACGGCACCTACCGCCTGGTCGGCCTGATCAGCAACCAGGGAACCAGCCCCGCCGGCAGCACGCAGATCACCGTAATGCTCTACGGCGCGGACGGCAGGCTGATCGGCTTCGGCAACGGCTACGCCACGGCCAGCCCGCTGGCCCCGGGCGCGCTGACGTCCTTCGATGTGCGCAGCGAGATGCTGCGCGACGGCGAGGTCGCCTCCTACGACTACATGGTGCAAAGTGAAAGCTGACTCCACCGCCGCCAGCCGCCTGGCCGGGCTGGCGCTATTCGTGCTCGCCGCCGCGGCCTGCGCCGCCGAGCCCTCCGCCAGCCGCATCGTGCACGTCAGCCCCGCCAACGTGCGCGTTATCGACCACGTGCGCCTGACCACGGAAGAGCTGCTGGATCCGGACTTCGCCCTGTTCGACTCCGCCGCGCTCACGCTGTCGGCGCCCCGCCGTCTGCTCGACGAGATCGAGCGCCCCGTTCTGTATGCGGAACTGGTCAACACCAGCGACCAATACGTCGCCCTGTCGCCACGCGCCGAAATCGCGGTCTTCGACGGCTCGCGCCGGCTGGACCTGCGCCAGTCGTGGAGCCTGCCAGCCAGCCTCTACCCCGGCGAACGGGTGCCGGTGGCGCTGACAGGCCGCGTCGAGCGCTACAGCGAGGTCAAGACCCAGTGGCTGCCGGCCAAGCGCGCCGCCCTGCCCGGGCCGCGTCCCAAACTGGACGTATCGGTGGAAAACACCGAGGCCGGCATCGGCACCGGCACCCTGAATTTCAGCTACCGCTTCCGTTACAAATACGTGACGGTGCATGGGAGGGTGCGCAACGACAGCCAATCCGAGGTGGAAAAGGTGCGCGTCTGGGTCAGCCTGTACGACGCCCAGGGCCAGTTGTCCGGCGCCAGTTTCCAGGAACTGCGCCTGCCGCGCCTGCCTCCCGGCGACAGCGCCCCGTTCGAGGTCAGCGTCAAGCAATACGGCGGGAATTTCGCGCGCGTTGGCGTGGTCTACGACGCCAGCGCCCTCTAGACGCCGCCGGCGCGTCCTTTGGCGTCCCTTCCAGGCGGCCTCGCACGGGCCGCCTTTTGCTTGTCCCGACGGAACCGGCCGTCGCCGCCGAGCAACAGCTGCCACTCCAAGTCTTATATAAGATATAAGACATTTGCTTGCCGCCCCCACTTGCTTCTACAATTCCGGCCAACAACCCTTCTTCCAACCCGACTTTGAGCAGGCCTCACATGCTGGATACTTACCGCCAACACGTTGCCGAACGCGCGGCTCTGGGGATTCCCCCGCTGCCCCTTACGGCCAAACAAACCGCTGAACTGATCGAACTGCTGAAGAACCCGCCCGCCGGAGAAGAGCAGAACCTGGTCGAACTGCTGACCCACCGCGTGCCGGCCGGCGTGGACGACGCCGCCAAGGTCAAGGCTTCGTACCTGGCCGCCATCGCGCTGGGCAAGGAAGCTTGTGCGCTGATCAGCCGTGCCAAGGCGACTGAACTGCTGGGCACGATGCTCGGCGGCTACAACATTGGCCCGCTGGTCGACCTGCTGGACGATGCGGAAATCGGCACCATCGCCGCCGATGCGCTCAAGAAGACCCTGTTGATGTTCGACGCCTTCCACGACGTGAAGGAAAAGGCCGACAAGGGCAACGCCAACGCCAAGGCCGTGCTGCAAAGCTGGGCCGACGCCGAATGGTTCACCAGCCGTCCGGAACTGCCGGAAAGCCTGACCATCACGGTCTTCAAGGTTCCCGGCGAAACCAACACCGACGACCTGTCGCCCGCTCCCGACGCCACCACCCGCCCCGACATCCCGATGCACGCCCTGGCGATGCTCAAGAACAAGCGCGACGGCGCCGCGTTCGAACCGGAAGAAGACGGCAAGCGCGGCCCGGTCAAGTTCATCGAATCCCTGAAAGACAAGGGCCACCTGGTCGCCTACGTCGGCGACGTGGTCGGCACGGGTTCGTCGCGCAAGTCCGCCACCAACTCGGTGCTGTGGTTCACGGGCGAAGACATCCCCTTCGTGCCGAACAAGCGCTTCGGCGGCGTGTGCCTGGGCAACAAGATCGCCCCGATCTTCTACAACACCATGGAAGACGCCGGCGCCCTGCCGATCGAACTCGACGTTTCCAAGATGGAAATGGGCGACGTGGTCGAACTGCGCCCCTATGACGGCAAGGCCATCAAGAACGGCGAAGTCATCGCCGAATTCGAAGTCAAGTCCGACGTCCTGTTCGACGAAGTGCGCGCCGGCGGCCGCATTCCGCTGATCATCGGCCGCGGCCTGACCGCCAAGGCTCGCGAAGCCCTGGGCCTGGCCCCGTCCACGCTGTTCCGCCTGCCCAAGGATCCGGTCGACTCCGGCCGCGGCTACACGCTGGCCCAGAAGATGGTCGGCCGCGCCTGCGGCCTGCCGGAAGGCAAGGGCATCCGCCCGGGCACCTACTGCGAACCGAAGATGACCTCGGTCGGCAGCCAGGACACCACCGGCCCCATGACCCGCGACGAACTGAAGGACCTGGCCTGCCTGGGCTTCTCGTCCGACCTGGTGATGCAGTCGTTCTGCCACACCGCCGCCTACCCCAAGCCCGTGGACGTGAAGACGCACCACACGCTGCCTGAGTTCATCAGCACCCGCGGCGGCGTCTCGCTGCGCCCCGGCGACGGCGTGATCCACTCGTGGCTGAACCGCATGCTGCTGCCCGACACCGTCGGCACCGGCGGCGACTCGCACACCCGCTTCCCCATCGGCATCTCGTTCCCGGCCGGCTCGGGCCTGGTCGCCTTCGCCGCCGCCACCGGCGTCATGCCGCTGGACATGCCGGAATCGGTGCTGGTCCGCTTCAAGGGCAAGCTGCAACCCGGCGTCACCCTGCGCGACCTGGTCAACGCCATCCCGCTGTACGCCATCAAGCAAGGCCTGCTGACCGTTGCCAAGCAAGGCAAGAAGAACATCTTCTCCGGCCGCATCCTTGAAATCGAAGGCCTGCCCGACCTGAAGGTCGAACAAGCCTTCGAACTGTCGGACGCTTCCGCCGAACGTTCGGCCGCCGGCTGCTCGGTGCACCTGAACAAGGAACCGATCATCGAATACATCAACAGCAACATCGTGATGCTGAAGTGGATGATCGCCAACGGCTACGAAGACGAGCGCACGCTGGGCCGCCGCATCAAGGCCATGGAAGCCTGGCTGGCTGATCCCAAGCTGCTGGAACCGGACGCCGACGCCGAATACGCCGCCATCATCGAGATCGACCTGGCCGACGTGCACGAGCCCATCGTGGCCTGCCCGAACGACCCGGACGACGTCAAGACGCTGTCCGAAGTCGCCGGCGCCAAGATCGACGAAGTGTTCATCGGCAGCTGCATGACCAACATCGGGCACTTCCGCGCAGCCTCCAAGCTGCTCGAAGGCAAGCGCGACATCCCGGTCAAGCTGTGGGTCGCCCCCCCGACCAAGATGGACGCCACGCAACTGACCGAAGAAGGCCACTACGGCGTGTTCGGCACCGCCGGCGCCCGTACGGAAATGCCGGGCTGCTCGCTGTGCATGGGCAACCAGGCGCAAGTGCGCGAAGGCGCCACCGTCATGTCGACCAGCACCCGCAACTTCCCGAACCGCCTGGGCAAGAACACGAACGTGTACCTGGGTTCGGCGGAACTGGCCGCCATCTGCTCCAAGCTTGGCCGCATCCCGACCAAGGACGAGTACATGGCCGACATGGGCGTCATCAACAAGAGCGGCGACCAGATCTACCAGTACCTGAACTTCGACAAGATCGCCGACTACAAGGACGTGGCGGACGTGATCGAGGTCTGATCCCTGCCCGCATGCCAGGCCTGACGGCCTGACGACGGCCCCGGCGCACTCGCCCGGGGCCGTTTTTTTTCGTTCCGCCGCAATTTTTTGGGGCCAAAACGCCTGCCAGGACGAAACGTTTCAATACAATCCGGGAAGCCCGTGTAACACCGCCGGGGAAACCCCGGCGCCCAATCCTGGAGTACGCCCGCCAATGACCCGGCTATTGCTGCCGCCGCTTTTGCTGACGCTGGCCGGCTGCGCCACCGCGCCACCCTCGAATCCCGAGAACATCTGCGCCATCTTCCGCGAGAAGCCGGACTGGCACGATGCCGCGCTGGATGTGCAGAAAAAATGGGGCGCCCCGGTGCCGGTCCCCATGGCCATGATGTACCAGGAGTCCTCCTACCAGCACGACGCCCTGCCGCCCCGCTACTACTTCCTGGGCATCATTCCCTGGGGCCGGGTGAGCTCCGCCTACGGCTACGCCCAGGCCAAGGACGAAACCTGGGCCGACTACAAGCGGGAAGCCGGCGGCTGGACCTCCAGCCGCGACAACTTCGCGGACGCGCTGGACTTCATGGGCTGGTACATGAACAAGACCCAGCGAATCAACGGCGTTTCGAAATGGGACGCCTACGGCCAGTACCTGAACTACCACGAAGGCTGGACCGGCTATCGCAACCGCAGTTTCGACCGCAAGGCCTGGCTCAAGACCGTGTCGCAGAAAGTGCAGGCGCGCGCCGAGAAGTTCACGGCGCAGTACAAGAGCTGCGAAGCGAGCCTGACGCGGGGCGGGTGGTTCTGGTGAGCGGGCTGTTTCCGCTCCAGGCCTGAAGGCAGGCGAAAAAAATCCCGGCGCGAAGGCCGGGATACTTATGCAGGCTGGCATGGGCCCGCCGATACTTAGAAGTCCATGCTCGCCGACAACGAGAACGTGCGCGGACCACCCAGGACTAGATATCCTGAACCCGGGTAGCCCCCAACGGACGCCCAATAGTTGCGGTTGGCGATGTTCTCGACGCGAGCACGCAGCGTCAGCGTATGACCACCGACGTCGGTCATGTATCGAACCCCGGCGTCAAAGCGCGTCCAACCCGGCACCTTTAAGGTATTTTGCGCATTGGCATACGACGAACCGGTGTAGACGACGCGACCATCGACCGTCAGTCCCTGAACACCCGGAATGTCCCACTCCGCACCCATGGTGGATTGGAAGCGAGGCACACCGATCACGCGATTGCCATTGATAGCCGGATCGCCGGTGGAACGCTGTTCCGCATCCAACCATGTAAAGCCGCCCAGCAAGCGCACGCTACGCGTCACTTCACCGAAAACGTTCAACTCAACGCCCTGGTGACGGTCCTTCCCTGCCTCCTTAAACGTGAGGTCGGAGAGATCGGTGTATGCGCGAGGCTTGTCCGTAGTGAACAGGGCCAGCGTGGAGCCGAAGTACTCGCCTTCATACTTAACGCCAATTTCCTTTTGCTTGGAGACATAAGGCGCCAGGCTCTGACCGGCGTTCACGACATCCAATGTGCCCGAACCCGAGCTTGTAGCGATTGTGGCTGGCGCCGTATCGCCCGCGACCAACGCTTCAATATAGTTCGCGTAGAGCGACACGCTGGGCGATACTTTGACAACAAGGCCCGCCGCCGGCGAGTTATGGCTCGCATCATACGATGCGGTCTCTTTGCCACTGTTGTAGTCATAGCTGCGGCTTGACAGGCGCTGGTGGCGAATACCCGCGGTCAACAAAACACGGTCTTCAAAGAAGGACATCGTGTCGCCAATTGCATAGCTGCTGGTCTGAATGCGCCCTTGCAAGGAAGGATTGTCCATATTGCCGACTACGTTCGTCAACGGCGGCGCATCGTAGTACGACACAGGGTCGTAAATGTTGGTCTGACGAGTTCCACCGGTAGCGTAGGCATTGTCTTTCTTCAATTGGAAAAACGAGGCCGAAGCGACGAACTGATGGCCAACAGATCCAGTTTTTACGTTCGCCCGCATGCCGAATTCACCCGTATCAACCTGGTCCTCGCGAACGTTATCAAAGCGCGAGAACTGTGCTGCGCCTGTGCTCCCGTTGGTGACGGTCACGTTGCCCAGAGAATTGGATTCATCACTGCGTCGAAAACCATAAGCGGCCCATCCCGTCAACTTGTCGCTGAAATCGTGCTCCGCCCGTACGGTACCAAAGACGTCGCGTTCATTAGAGTACGACCACGGCTGAGCGTAATTGGAACTTGCATCCGGTGCATCGGGGACTACGGTTACGTTTCGAGCCAGCGTCACGTTCGGCCGTGCGCGCTTGAGCTTGTTCTCCTGCCATCCGATATCGGCCGACAAGCGCGTGTCCGCCGACCGCCAATCAAGCCCCAGAGAAACCAGACTGGTACGGGAATGCTCATCATCAATACCAGTATCGCCGCTACGCTGAGCAGCGTTGATCCGGATGCCCGTGCTGTCGTCTGGCCCAAATCGACGCGCAACGTCGGTGGACGCGAGGAACTGTCCACCGCTGGCAACACCAGTAGTTACTCGCGTCAAAGGCTCGTTGGGCGCGCGCTTGGGAACTAGATTGATGACGCCGCCGATACCGCCGCCGCTAGGAGGCGAGCCTGTCAGGAAAGCTGAAGCGCCGCGCAGCACTTCCACACGTTCAAACAATTCAGTTGCGATGTACTGCCGGGGCAGCAGGCTGAACAGACCGTTATAGGCCACATCGTCCGAGCTCAGGATGAAGCCGCGAATAAAGTACGACTCCTGGAAGTTGCCGAAGCCGCGCGCCACGCGCACGCCGGAATCGTTCTGCAGCACGTCGCCGACGCTCTTGGCCTGGCGATCCTGGATCAGTTCATTGGTGTAGCTGGTGACGCTGAAGGGCGTGCTCATGTTGTCCAGCGTGCCCAGGATGCCGACGCGGCCGCCGCGGGCCACCTGCCCGCCGGCGAAGGGCGCGGACAAGCCGCCGGCCGACGCGTCGGCGCTGGCCTCGACCCGGATGGCGTCCATCGAGGTCACGGGGCCGTTCGTCGTGGCGGGCTGAGTTTGGGGCGCGGTCTGGGCGTGGACGGCGCTCAGGCACGGCAGCGCGGCAGCCATGCAAGCAAGAGTTCGAATTTTCATATCGGGACGCTGGTAGGGCGGAAACGATCCGCGTTGCGGTGGAGATCCGCAAAATCCCTTTTGAACTGCCGCGGCGCCCGGAGACGGCGCCAACAAAGCCCGTTCGCCCTGGGGTCTTGAGGTCTAACGAGGCAAATGTTACCAAAAGAGAATCATTCTCATTGCGTCCCTCAAATGAAATCGAGGGATTTGTTGCGCGATCACAACAAGGCGCCGGCTTAGCGATCAGGCGGCGGCATCCTGCAACGCGGCGTCGGCGTCGGCCTCGGCATGCCCCGCGGCGGAGCCATAGGCTGCAAGCGCCTCGGCCAGCGCCTGGCGCCCGTCCCGCGTCGGCGCGTTGCGCCCGGCCGCCGGCGCATCGACGGCGGGCCCCGCGATCAGGACGAAATGCGCAGGCGTCTTGCCCGCCATCAGCACCAGGACGCCCTCCTCGCCGTCCGGCGTTGCACTGGCCGCGGCCGCCGACCCTGCCGGCAGCACCGCGAAGTCCGGATCCCCGCCCGCGACCTTCGGCAAGGGGGCCGCGCCTTTGCGGCGGTGCCTGGCGCGCACGCCCAGGTCGCCCTGCACCGCGAAGAACCAGGCGTTCCAACCGGGCGGCACGGGCACCAGCGTGGTGGCGCCCGGCCGCAGCCAGCCGTCCAGCATCAGCAAGGGTTCCGGCGTTTGCAGCGGAGACTCCCAGCCTTCATAGCTGCCGGCGACCACCCTGATGCGGCCCGAGACGGTCTGGATGACGGGCATTTCCCAGGCCCGCAGCAGCGAGGTCGAGGCCGGCAGGGATTTCAGGTGCTGGGGCAGGTCGATGAAGATCTGCAGACCGTGCAGCCTGGCCTCGCCAGCCGGGCGCTGCACATGCGCGATGCCCCTGCCCGCCTGCGTCCAGTGCAGGTCGCCCGCGCGGATCTCGCGGTTGGCCTCGGTGCTGTCCAGGCTCTGCATCACGCCCGTACTGTCTTCCAGCAACAGGGTCGCCGCCGCGATGCCGGTATGCGGGTGCGGCCCGAAGGCCGGGCCGGTCATGACGAAATGGTCCACCATCACCAGCGGCGACATGCCTTTTGAAAAATCGGAGTGGCGAAACTGGCGGATGGAGCAGGCGTCGCCCACGGACTTGTTGGAACCGGCGACGACGGCGCTGAGATGAAGAGTCAAAAAAAACTGCCTGAATTGGTGCTGAATTGATTTCGGGGCACAGCTTATGCGTTCCGCCAGCCGGACAGTAGAGACCAATTTCAGGAATAATTGTCCTGTTTTATAGGACAATTCCTCATCTTCCGCGAAACTGCGTTTAAAACACCGTATGCCTAGCTATATCCATCGCCTGGACGACCTGCTGCTATTCAACGAGGTCGTCGAAAAAGGCGGCTTCTCCGCGGCCGCCCGTGTGTTGAATATGCAACGTTCCAAGCTCAGCCGGCGCGTGGCCGAGCTTGAGGGCCGCCTGGGCGTGCGGCTGCTCCAGCGCAACACGCGCCGCGTGTCGCTCACGCCTATGGGCGAACAGATCTACGCCCACGCACAAGCCCTGGCCCGCGAAGCCCGCACGGTGTATGACCTGGCCGCGTCCATGGGCGACACCCCTGGCGGCCTGCTGCGCATCACCGCGCCCTCTCCCCTCGCGGTCAACGTGCTGAGCGATCTGGTGGCGCGCTTCTGCCAGACCCATCCGGGCGTGCGCGTACTGCTGGATACGCGGGACCAGGTCGTCGACCTGGTCGCCGAAGGCTACGACCTGGCGTTCCGGGCCCAGGCCACATCCCTCACCGATTCCCGCCTGATCGCGCGCGAACTGGCGCCGGTGCCGCGCATCCTGGTGTGCAGCCCGGCCATGGCCAAGGCCGCGCCCCGCCATCCGCTGGACCTGGCCGGCCTGCCGCTGCTGGCCCATGCCACGCAGGACGGCCCGCAGACCTGGCGTTTCGCCGGGCCGGCGGGCGACTCCGCGGCGGTGGAATTCGTGCCGCGCTGCGTCAGCAGCAACATGGCGGCCCTGCGGACGATGGCGCGCGCGGGGCTGGGCGCGGCGCTGGTGCCGCGCTATCTGTGCAAAGACTTGCTGGACAAGGGCGAGCTGGTCGGGCTGCTTCCCGGCTGGAACGCCGAGCCCGCCCGCATCTATGCCGTCATGCCGGCGCGCCAAGGCGAGCCCCTGGCCTTGCGGCGCTTCCTGGAATGCGTGGCCGCGGCGTTGCCGGCGCTGCTGGCCTGAGCGCCCGCATTGCCGCGTGGGGGTCTTGCAGGCTTTGCGCGCGTCGGCCAAAGTAGGGGTTTCGCCGAACACGATCCGTCCGGCGCGAAGCAAGGGCCGGAACTTTGACGCGTCACGCAAGTCTTATATAAGATATAAGACACAGATCACTGGCAAGCTTGTCTCGCAGACAATGACAAACGTGCCGAAACGCCTGAAAATGCCGCCTTCAGTTGGGCAAAACCACGGAGTCCATCATGCCGCACAACACCCTAGACACACTCAAGAATTTCAAGATCGGCAATAAGTCCTGTCAGTACTATTCGCTGCCGGCCCTGGGCAAGTCGCTGGGCATTGATGTGCAGCGTCTCCCGGTGTCCATCCGCATCGTGCTGGAATCCGTGCTGCGCAACTGCGACGGCAAGAAAGTCACTGAAGACCACGTCAAGCAGCTCGCCAGTTGGCAGGCCAATGCCAAGCGCGAAGACGAAATTCCCTTCGTCGTCGCCCGCGTCGTGCTGCAGGACTTCACCGGCGTGCCCCTGCTGGCGGACATCGCCGCCATGCGCTCGGTGGCCGACAAGATGGGCAAGAGCCCCAAGAGCATCGAACCCCTGGTGCCGGTCGACCTGGTGGTGGACCACTCGGTCATGATCGACTACTTCGGCACCAAGGACGCGCTGGACCTGAACATGAAGCTGGAATTCAAGCGCAACCAAGAGCGCTACCAGTTCATGAAATGGGGCATGCAGGCGTTCGACACCTTTGGCGTCGTGCCTCCGGGCTTCGGCATCGTCCACCAGGTCAACCTGGAATACCTGGCGCGCGGCGTGCACCAGGACAAGAAGAACAACGTCTACTACCCCGATTCCCTGGTGGGCACCGATAGCCACACCACCATGATCAACGGCATCGGCGTGGTCGGCTGGGGCGTGGGCGGCATCGAGGCCGAAGCCGGGATGCTCGGCCAGCCCGTGTACTTCCTGACCCCCGACGTCGTCGGCGTGGAACTGAAGGGCCAACTGCGCGGCGGCGTCACCGCCACCGACCTGGTGCTGACCATCACCGAAATGCTGCGCCGTGAAAAGGTCGTGGGCAAGTTCGTCGAATTCTGTGGCGAAGGCACCGCCAGCCTGACCGTGGCCGAGCGCGCCACCATCGGCAACATGGCGCCGGAATACGGCGCCACCATGGGCTTCTTCCCGGTCGACGAACGCACCATCGACTATTTCCGCGGCACCGGCCGCACCCAAGAAGAAATCGCCGCCTTCGAGGCCTATTTCAAGGCCCAGAAGATGTTCGGCATCCCGGCGGCCCGGGACATCAACTTCACCAAGCTGCTGACGCTGGACCTGTCCACCGTGGCCCCGTCGCTGGCCGGCCCGAAGCGTCCGCAAGACCGCATCGAAATCGGCAACGTCAAGAACACCTTCATCGACCTGTTCTCCAAGCCGGTCGCTGAAAACGGCTTCAACCAGCCCGCCGAAAAGCTCGACCAGACCTTCACCACCAGCGCGGGCACGCAGATCAAGAATGGCGACATCCTGATCGCCGCCATCACGTCCTGCACCAACACGTCCAACCCCAACGTCCTCCTGGCCGCGGGACTGCTGGCCAAGAAGGCGGTGGAAGCCGGACTCAGCGTGCCCAAGCACATCAAGACGTCGCTGGCGCCCGGATCCCGCGTGGTTACCGACTACCTGACCAAGACGGGCCTGCTGCCCTACCTGGAAAAGCTCGGCTTCGACGTGGCGGCCTACGGCTGCACGACCTGCATCGGCAACGCCGGCGACCTCACCCCCGACCTGAACGAAGCCATCACCGGCAACGACCTGGTGTGCTCGGCCGTGCTGTCCGGCAACCGCAACTTCGAAGCCCGCATCCACCCGAACATCAAGGCCAACTTCCTGGCCTCGCCGCCGCTGGTCGTGGCCTACGCGCTGGCCGGCACCGTCACGCGCGACCTCATGACCGAACCGGTCGGCCGCGGCAAGGACGGCGACGTCTGGCTGGGCGACATCTGGCCGTCCTCCGAAGAAGTCAACGCGCTGCTCAAGCACGCGCTCGACCCCAAGGCCTTCGAGGCCAATTACGGCCAGGTCAAGAGCAATCCGGGCAAGCTCTGGGAGAACATCAAGGGCGTCAACGGCGACACCTACAACTGGCCGGATTCGACCTACATCGCCGAACCGCCCTTCTTCGAAGGCTTCGGCATGACGCCGGGCGAGATGCCCACGGTCAAGGGCGCGCGCGCGCTCGGCGTGTTCGGCGACTCTGTCACCACCGACCACATTTCGCCGGCCGGCTCCATCAAGGAAACCTCGCCCGCGGGCAAGTGGCTGAAGGAAAACGGCGTGATGAAGGCCGACTTCAACAGCTACGGTTCGCGCCGCGGCAACCATGAAATCATGATGCGCGGCACCTTCGCCAACGTGCGCATCAAGAACCTCATGATTCCGTCCCTGCCCGACGGCAGCCGCTTCGAAGGCGGCGAAACGCTGTTCCAGCCCACCGGCGAACAGATGTCCATCTACGACGCGGCCATGAAGTACGTCGCGGCCGGCACGCCCACCGTGGTGTTCGGCGGCGAAGAATACGGCACTGGCTCGTCGCGCGACTGGGCCGCCAAGGGCACCCAGCTGCTTGGCGTCAAGGCGGTCATCACCCGCAGCTTCGAACGCATCCACCGCAGCAACCTGGTGGGCATGGGCGTGCTGCCCCTGCAGTTCAAGGGCAGCGACAGCGTGCAGTCGCTGGGCATCACCGGCGAAGAAACGTACGACATCTCGGGCCTGGAAAACGGCATCAAGCCGATGCAGGACGTGACGCTGACGATCACCCGCAAGGACGGTTCGAAGCAGGACGTGACGGTGCTGCTGCGCATCGACACGCCCATTGAAGTGGATTACTACCAGCATGGCGGCATCCTGCCGTTCGTGTTGCGCCAACTGCTGGCGGCCTGATCCGCAGACGCTGACGGACAGCACTGAAAACAAGGCCCCGGAACCTCGCGGTTCCGGGGCCTTCTCATTGCATGGCAGGCGACCGGCTGGCGCAGGATGCCCCCCCCGGCAGCGGATCAGTCGAACTGGTAGGCGTCCATCGCCAGCGCGCTGTACGACACTTCATCGTTCAGCCGCTTTGCCACGGCCCCGCCCGCCCCCAGCGCCACGTACAACGGCATCAGGTGATCGTCGTGCGGATGCGCCTGCAGGGCGCCCGGCGCCTGGGCCTGCCAGTCCAGCAACACAGGCACATTGTGCTCGGCCAGGTTGCGGGCATACCACTCCTGGAACGCCGGCACATAGGCAGCCGCCGGCGCGTTCTGCGGCATGCGGACATGGCGCAGGTTGTGCGTCAGCGAACCGGAGCCGATGATCAGGATGTCTTCGTCGCGCAGCGGAGCCAAGGCGCGGCCCAACGCCATTTGCCCGGCGGCGTCGCGCCCCATGTCCAGCGACAACTGCACGACGGGCACATCCACGTCGGGGTACAGGTAGCGCAGCGGCACCCAGGCGCCGTGGTCCAGCGGGCGCCGCGGATCGCGGTCTGCCGCGATCCCGGACTCCGCCAGCAAGGCCTGCACGCGCGCGGCCAGTTCCGGCGACCCCGGTGCGGCGTACTGCAGGGTGTAGAGCTCGGGCGGGAAGCCGCCAAAATCATGCCAGGCCACCTGCTGGTCGCGGGTGGAAAGCGCCAGGCCCTCGCCCATCCAGTGCGGCGACACCACCAGAATGCCGCGCGGCTTGCGGCCTTGCGCGGCGCTCCAGTCGGCAAGCGCCGGACCGGTCTTGCCGGGCTCGACGGCAAGCATGGGCGAACCGTGGGAAACGAACAACGTAGGCCAACGCATGGCGATGCCTCCAGGAATTTATCAATGCCCTCATTTTCGGCGGTTTGAATACAGCAATAAACCCCCTTGATGTAGATAATCTGTTGCCAATATGGCATCAATGCTGTGCAGGCCTACGCGCCCGGACGCCCGGCGCCCATCCCCGCTTCATCCCGCCATCCGCCATGAGACGCAGCGCCGCCCCACCGGAGGTGGCGGGCGTTAAACTACGCCGTTACACACTGAATGGACGTCCCCCGAAGTTATGGCCCGATCCCGCAGCCAATCCGCTCCCCGCATGACCCGTGACGCCACCCGCCTCGTCGCGCTTGCCCAGGCGCTGAACCGTTCGGGCAGCCGCGTCGAAGACGTGTTCTGGGAGAACCAGCTTGGCGATTCGATCCCCAAGCTGCTCAAGGCGGGCCAGGACGCCCCCCTCGAGGCGGCGCTGGACCACCTGGCGCAGACCGACGTGGGCGCCTACGAGGTCCTGATCGAACAGGCGGAAACGCTGTCCGAATCAATGAAAATCGACAAGAACGGCGTGCGCTACGACGTGCTGCTGGTCGTTGCGCCCATCGTCGCCTGGACCCGCTACGCCATTCCCACCGGCCCGATTTCCGCGAGCGCCCAGCAGGCCCTGCTGGCCCAGCTGCATGGGCATGTCCTGTCCAGCAAGGCGCGCAGCGCCCTGATGCCCGTGCTGGTCAGCGTCGACCAAATGCCCCGCACCTTCTCCGAAACCTGGCAATGGCTGCAGCGCCTGGGATCGCAGGCGCTGGGCGCCGAAACCACCAAGCCGACGCTGAACACCGAAGTCGAAACCGCGAACATGCTGGCCGACACCCGCTACATCGTGGGCGCGGCAGCCGTGCCCGAGGGTGAGCCGATCTTCCGCTGGCAGGAAAACCTGGGCGACGCCGACGCCAGCCGCGACGCCTGCCTGGCGCAGTGGGCCGCGCAGGCGCAGCCCACCCTGGCGGGCCTGCTGCCGGGCTGCGGCTTCGAGTCCTTGCTGCCCGACGCCTACTACGTCAGCAATCGCGAGGCCGACCGCCAGGTGCGCCCCCTGTCGCTGCGGGCGGCGGTGAGCTGGCTGGAAGGCGCCGTCAACCTCGAAGCCTCGCAGTTGCGGGCGGTGGTGGCCGGCTGCGGCGAAGGCCGCGTTGACGAATATCGCATCGGCTTTACCGCACGCAGCAGCAACGACGTGTACTACGGCTGCGTCTGGCCCCTGTACGGGCGCGAGGAAGACCTGATCTCCGACGAAGGCCAGCCCGATGTGGTCGACGAGATCGCGGCGCTGCTCAAGGAATACGGCGTCAGCGACGTGCGCCGCATTCCCGGCGTGCTGCCGCCCGAGTACTGCGAGGACTGCGGCGCGCCGTACTTCCCGAATCCCCTGGGCGAACTGGTTCATGCCGAACTGCCCGAGGACGCCGAGGCCGCCCCCGCCCATTTCCACTAAGGCGGCCATGCAAGCGGACATCTTCTGCCGGGTCGTCGACAACTACGGCGACATCGGCGTCTGCTGGCGCCTGGCGCGCCAGTTGGCGCGGGACCACGGCTGGGATATCCGCCTGTGGGTCGACGACCTTGCCAGTTTTGCGCATATCCAGCCCGGCATCGACGCTAGCGCGCCGCGCCAGCAGGCGGCCGGCGTGGATATCGTGCATTGGTCCGACGCGCCCGATCCGGCGCTGACGCCGCGCGACGTGGTGATCGAAGCCTTCGCCTGCGACCCGCCAGCCGCCTTTGTGGACGGCATGCGCCGCAGCCATCCGGTCTGGATCAATCTGGAATACCTGAGCGCCGAAGCCTGGGTGGAAAGCTGCCACGGCCTGCCCTCGCAACGGCCCGACGGGCTGGTGAAGCACTTTTTCTTCCCCGGCTTTACCGCGGCCACCGGCGGCCTGCTGCGCGAGTCCGGCCTGTCCGCGGAGCGCGACGCGCTGCAGGCGTCCGCCGGGCTGCAAGACAGCTTCCTGCGGTCGGCCGGCGTGCCCGACGACGCGCTGGCCTTGCGGCGCGACGGCGCCCGCACCGTGTCCCTGTTTTGCTATCCGTCCGCCCCCGCCGGCGAGCTGGCCCAGGCCCTGGCGGCGGACTCCCGCCCCACCCTGCTGCTCGCGCCGCAGGGCGTGGCGCCCGGCCTGGAAACCGCCTGCCAGGCGCCCGGCGCACCACGGCTGGTTCGCCTGCCGTTTATCGCCCAGCCCGACTTCGACCGCCTGCTCTGGTGCGCCGACCTTAACTTCGTACGCGGCGAAGACTCGTTCGTGCGTGCCGCCTGGGCCGCCCGTCCGCTGGTCTGGCAGATCTACCCGCAGGAAGAGAACATCCATCTGGAAAAGCTGGACGCCTGGCTGGCCCGCTATCCGGCCCCCGAATCCGCCCACGCGCTGATCCGGGCCTGGAACCAGCCGGAATCCGGGGACACGTCCGCTGCCGCAACGGCCGCGCTGGCGCCAGACGCCTGGCTGGCCTGGATCGCCGCCGCCCGCCTGTGGGACGCCAGCCAGTCGGCGCTGCCCGGCCTGGCTGAAAATCTGGCTGCATTTTGCGCAGACTTGGCCAAGAAACGTTAGAATAGAGAGTTTTCTGAGTCGCCCTGAATAGTCGGGCCTCAACTATGACGCCTCCCGGGGTGTGCATGACGCCGATCCGAAATGCGGCTTGTGCAAGCACGGTGAGTGCACCCATCACCCCGGAGTTTTATCAATGAAAACCGCTCAGGAATTGCGAGTCGGCAACGTGGTCATGGTCGGCAAGGATCCCCTCGTCGTCCAGAAGGCCGAATACAACAAGTCTGGCCGCAACGCCGCCGTCGTCAAGCTGAAGTTCAAGAACCTCTTGACCGCCTCGGCCAGCGAATCGGTCTACAAGGCCGACGAAAAGTTCGAAGTCGTCCAGCTGGATCGCAAGGAATGCACGTATTCCTACTTCGGCGACCCGATGTACGTCTTCATGGACGAAGAGTACAACCAGTACGAAATCGAAGCCGAAAGCATGGGCGACGCCCTGAACTACCTGGAAGAAGCGATGCCCGTGGAAGTGGTCTTCTACGACGGCCGCGCCATCTCGGTGGAACTGCCCACGACGCTCGTCCGCGAAATCACCTACACCGAACCCGCCGTCCGTGGCGACACTTCGGGCAAGGTGACCAAGCCTGCCAAGATCAACACCGGCTACGAACTGAACGTGCCGCTGTTCTGCGCCATCGGCGACAAGATCGAAATCGACACCCGCACGAACGAATACCGCAGCCGCGTCAACAACTGATCGGTCGCGCCAAACAAAAAAGCCAGGCCCGCAAGGGTCTGGCTTTTTTTTTCGCCCCGGGCGTCGTGGCCCTACTGCAGGCGTTCGTCGTCCAGGAAGTCGGGCACGGCCATGACCTCGATACCGTCTTCGGCCAGGGATTCGCGCTCTTCGGGGGTGGCGGTGCCGCGGATGGGACGATCGTCGGCGTCGCCCTCGTGGATGCGGCGCGCTTCTTCGGCAAAGCGCGGCCCCACGTTTTCGGTGCTGCGCACCAGGGCGCGCACCTGGCGCATGACGGCGGCCTGCAGGGCGGCCATTTTCTCGGCGTCGGATGCGCCGGCCGGCACGCTGGGCTGGGCCGCGGGCGCGTGCAGGTGGGCCACGTTCAGGCGAGGCGCGGACAGGCGCTTGGTAATACTGGCGGACCCGCAGACCGGACACGTGACGAGGCCACGCGCCTGTTGCGCGTCATAGTCTTCGTGCGAGCCGAACCAGCCTTCGAAGACGTGGCTGTGGTCGCATTGGAGGTCAAAAACTTTGAGGGCCATGGCATCAAATATGGGGTTCTACGCCCAGAATACAAGATCCGGCGCAAGCCGGCTTGCCGACGGCCGTCCGGCAGCCGTTGGCAAGAATAGGACGAATGGAAAGTTCAGGCCGGCTCCGGCGGCCCGAAATGCAATCTGGGCACCGCCGCGAGCAGCCGGCGGGTGACGTCCTGGCGCGGCGCCAGCAACACGGATTCGGCCTGCCCCAGTTCGACGATGCGCCCCCCATCCATCACGGCAATGCGGTCCGCCAGGTATTCGACCACGCCGAAGTTGTGCGTGATGAACAGGTAGGCGATGCCGAGTTCGGCCTGCAGTTCGCGCAGCAGATCCAGGATCTGGGCCTGCACCGACACGTCGAGCGCGGAGGTGGGCTCGTCGCAGATCAGCACCTTGGGTTCGACCGCCAGCGCGCGCGCGATGGCGATGCGCTGGCGCTGCCCGCCCGAGAATTCATGCGGGTAGCGCGTCAGCGTATTGGCGGGCAGTCCCACGCGCTCGATCAGTTGCGCCGCGTGTTTGCGCCGGGCCTCCTTGCCCATGCCGCGACGCAGGGATTCCAATCCTTCGTCCAGGATGTCTCCCACGCGCATGCGCGGATCCAGCGATGCGTAAGGATCCTGGAACACGATCTGGATGTCCTGCCGCAGCCGCTGCAACTGGCGGCGGTCGGCGGACAGCACATCCTGCCCCAGCAGCATGGCCCGGCCCGACACCCGCGCGCCTTCGATCAGCCGCAACAGGGCCTTGCCCGTGGTGGTCTTGCCGCAGCCGGACTCGCCCAGCAGGGCCAGGGTCTCGCCCGCGCGCAGCGTGAAGGTCACGCCATCGACGGCCTTGACCCAGGACACGATGCGGCGCAATGGCCCCTTGCGCACCGGGTAATGGACCTTCAGGTCCTGCACGTCCAGCACCACGCCGGCAGGCCGCGCCTGGGCCTTGGATTTGCCGACTTCAGCCGCCGCCGCGCGTCCCTGTTCGGTCAGCGGGACGCCCCGCTTGTCGAAGGTGGGTATCGCCTCGAACAGCTGTTTGGCGTAGGGATGCCGCGGCGCGTGGAAGAATTCTTCGGCGCTGGCGCTTTCGACGATCTCGCCGCCGCGCATCAGGGCGACATGGTGCGCCACGTTCTTCACCACCGCCAGGTCGTGCGTGATGAGCAGCACGGCCATGCCCATTTCCTGCTGGATGCTGGCCAGCAGGTCCAGCACCTGGGCCTGCACGGTGACGTCCAGCGCCGTGGTCGGCTCGTCGGCGATCAGCAGCACGGGCTCGGCCGCCAGCGCGATCGCGATCATGACGCGCTGCTTCTGGCCGCCGGAAAACTGGAAGGGATAGTCGTCGATGCGGCGTTCGGGCTCGGGTATGCCAACCCGCCGCAGCCAGTCGATGGCCCGCGCGCGCGCCGCGGCGCCGCGCAGCGGCGTGTGGGCCGTGAGCGTTTCGATGATCTGGTCGCCCACGCGCATGACCGGATTCAGGCTGGTGGACGGCTCCTGGAAGATGATGCCGATGCGTCCGCCCCGCACGCCGCGCATGGCGCTTTCGGGCAGCCGGTTGAGGTCTTCGCCGTCCAGGTCGATCTGCCCGCCCACGATGCGCCCGGCGTCGGGCAGCAGGCGCAACAGCGCCAGCGCGGTCATGCTCTTGCCGCAGCCGGACTCCCCGACCAGCGCGAAGGTTTCGCGCCGGGAGATGGCCAGCTGCAAGCGCTTGACGGCATGCGTCATGCCGCTTTCGCCCGCGACGTCCACGTCCAGGCCCTGCACGGTTAGCAATGGCGTGTCCGGGCTCATGGCGCTTCTCCGGTCTTGGACGCGCGCGCATCGGCGGCCAGCACGGCGCCAGGACGGCGTCCGAAGAAGCCCAGGCGCGCCAGGCGGCTGGGCTTGTAGCGGCGGGTGCGCGGATCGAAGGCGTCGCGCACCGCGTCCGCGAACAGGTTGGCCGCCAGCACCAGCGCCAGCATGAAAATGAATGCGGTCATCAGGTTCCACCAGATCATGGGATCGCGGGACATTTCCAGCCGGGCGCCGTCGATCATGGAGCCGAAGGAATTCATGCTGGGGTCCACGCCGATACCCAGGTACGACAGCACGGCCTCGTACAGCACCAGGCCGGAGAATTCCAGCACCACCGTGATCAGCACCAGGTGCGCCACGTTGGGCAGCAGGTGGCGCGTCATGATGCGCCAGTGCGACACGCCGAATGCGCGCGCCGCCTGCACGTATTCCAGCTCGCGCAGCTTGAGGGTTTCGGCGCGTAGCAGGCGGCACAGCCCCGCCCAGCCCGTCAGGCCCAGGATCATGCACAGCAGGAACAGCCGCAGATCGGCGCGGGCGGCCGAAGTATCGAAGAGGTCGGAATGATTGTCGATGTACACCTGCATCATCAGCGCGCAGGCGGCCACCAGGAGCACGCCGGGAATCGAGGTGATGGTGGTGTACAGATACTGGATGGCGTCGTCGACCTTGCCCTTGAAATAGCCGGCCGCGATGCCGAAGATGATGGCGGGCGGCAGCATCGCCAGCGTGGTCAGGCTGCCGATAACGAGCGCCGTGCGGATGCTCTTGAGCGCCTGCCAGAGCACGTCGTTGCCGATGCGGTCTGTGCCCAGCGCGTGGTAGCCGGAGGACAGGCCGGCCAGCGCGCCGACGGCCAGGCAGAGCAAGGCGAAGGTGATCGTCATGGCCCGCCAGGGAATGTCGGCCCGGCCGGCCAGGAGTTCCTCGGCCGCATGGGAGGCCGACCCGGTGACCCTGGCAAGACACGCGAAGAGCAGCACCGCCCCCGCCAGCGCGACCGCCAGCCCCGCGCCCATGCCCCATCCCAGGCGCATGGCGATGTCGCCCGCTCGCTCCTTGTCGGGGTCGGTCAGGTGCTGGGCCGCGCCCCGCAGCCGCGGAAAATCGCGCACCGGCTTGTCGTCCACCAGCATGGTTTCCTTGGTGAACTGGTGCGCGGCCAGGGGCTCGGAATAGGTTTTCTCGGGCCGGGTCAGCACGGTGCCGGCCAGCAGGCCGTCCAGCGCGGACTGCACCGCCGGCGCGTAGACCGGCGGGGCATCGGCCGCGGCGCCCGGCGCGGGCGGCAGCTGCGGACGGTAATGCACGGAATCCAGCAGGCCGATCACCGAAAAGGCGACCAGGATGACCGCGGAGCACATGGCGGGCGTGTCGCGGGCGACGCGCGCCCAGGTGGCCCGCAGGTTGGGGCTGCGCCGCACGTGCCAGACGTAGCCCAGCGCGCCCAGCACCATCAGCCACAGAGCGATATCGGTCCAGAGGAAGACGAACTTGGGCATGGCGGCTACTCGAATCGGACGCGGGGATCGGCCAGCGTGTAGGAAATGTCGGCCAGGATCAGCCCCACGATGTAGAGCGCCGAGCCCAGGAACACCATGGCGCGCACGATGGAGAAGTCCTGCGCGTTGATGGCGTCGATGGTGTAGCTGCCCAGCCCTGGAATACCGAAGAACGACTCGGCGATCAGGCTGCCCATGAACAGCAGCGGCAGCGCGGCGACCGTGCTGGTCAGGATGGGCAGCATGGCGTTGCGCAGCACGTGGCGGAACAGCACCACGCGTTCGGCCAGCCCCTTGGAGCGGGCAGTGCGCACGTAGTCCTTGCCGATTTCCTCAAGGAACAGGGTGCGGTAGAAGCGCGCCTCGGGGCCCAGGCGGGACACGATCGCCACCAGCACCGGCAGCGCCAGGAACTTGACCATGTCCAGCCCGCCCGAATAGCCCGAGAACGGCACCAGCCGCAGCAGCTTGGCAAAGACCCACTGCCCCGCAATGATGTAGAACAGGCTGGAAATGGACAGCAGCATCACGCACAGCACCACGCCCCAGAAGTCCAGCCGGGTAGCGCGGAAATAGACCAGGGTGAGCGAAAACACGATGCTGGCGAACAGCCCCAGGAAGAAGGTCGGCACCGCCAGCGCCAGGCTGGGGCCCATGCGCGTCTTGATTTCACGGCCGATGTCGCGGCCGCCGTCGGACGCGCCAAAGTCCATGACCAGGAGCGGCACCGAGCGCTGGTAGAACACCGTATCGGTGACCCGAGCCGCGCCCTGGGCCTGGGCGTTGAAGAACAGCGGCTTGTCGTAGCCGCGCTCGGCCTTCCATTTTTCGACGGCGTCCTGGCTGACGCGCTGCCCGCCGATGGCCAGCCGGGCCATGTCGTCGGGCGTGTTGACCGCAAAGAACAGGATGAAGGTGAAGAGATTCACGCCGATCAGAATCAGCACGCCATACAGCAGCCGGCGTATCACGTAGCCGATCATGATTGATGCTCCTTGCGTTCGGGCTGAGTGAAGGCCGTCTGGCGCTCACGCCGCTTTAGCGCAACATACGAAGGCCATATCGCCAGCACAATCAGCAGGACGAAGACGCCGATGGGCCACCAGATGGGCGAGTTCCATTCGTCGATCTTGCGCTGGCGCAGGTCCGGGTCGATCTTCATGTACTGCAGCGTGTTGCGGACCATCTGCGTGGGCTTGGCGTTGCCCACCCACTGCTGATAGGCGCCGCCCGACATGGGGAAGTAGCCGAACATCCACGGCGCGTCGCGCTGCACGACGGCGATCATCCTGGCGATCAGTTCGGCCTTTTCCGGGCCGTCGTCCAGGAACTTCATCTGTTCGAACAGCCGGTCGAATTCCGGGCTGGAGTAGTTGGCGGCGTTTTCGCCGCCGCCCTTGGCCTTGGCGTTGGGGCCATACAGCAGGAAGAGGAAGTTCTCGGCGTCGGGGTAGTCGGCGTTCCAGCCCCACAGGAAGATCTGCGCGGAGCCGCGCAGCATCTTGTCCTGGAACCGGTTGTAGTCCGTGGCGCGCACGTCGAGCTGCACGCCGATCTTGGCGAGCTGGCGGCGCATCCAGTCGAACTGCGGATTGGACCCGCCACCGGACATGGAGTCGTAGTACAGCACCAGCGGCGCCCCCGTCTGCGCATTGCGGCCGTCCGGGTAGCCGGCTTCAGCCAGCAGGCGCTTGGCCACGTCGATGGACTTGCGCACGGGCTTGCCGTCGACCAGGTCGTAGACGACCGGGTTGATGCCCTCGGGCGGTTCGCGGTAGCCCAGCACGCCCGGGGGCACGGGCCCATAGGCCACGGACGCCTGGCTGTTCTCGAACACCGCCACGTATTCTTCCCAGTCGAAGGCGATGCTGATGGCCTGGCGCAGCTTGCGGTTGCGCGCTTCCTGCTCGGGCGTGTCGCCCTTGCCCACCACCGGGTCCAGCCAGTTGAAACCCATGTACCAGTTGGCGGTTTCGACCGTGGTGGGCAGCTTGATGCCGTGCTCGCGGTATTTGCGCGCCTTGTCCTGGCTGTCGCCGGCGGCCACCAGCATGGCCACGCCGTATTCGCCGCGCTCGATCTGCGGCACGTCGTAGTAGCCCTGCATGAACTTGCCGGTCAGCGGAATGGCTTCCTTTTCGACACTGAATTCCGCGCGGTCGATGAAGGGCGTGGGTTTGCCGCAGTCGGCCAGCATGCCCGCGGCCTCGTCGCCGGGCTCGCCTTCGCAGGGATAGGGCTCGCCGTGGAAATTGGGATTGCGGCCCAGCACGTGGCGGCGGTTCTGCAGCGACTCGACCAGCATGTAGGGACCGGTGCCGACCGGCCAGGTGTTCAAGGACAGGTCATGCGCGGCCATGCCGGGCTGGCTGTAAAAGCGGTCCGCCTCCCAGGGGATGGGCGCCGTGAATGTCATCGCCAGCCAGTACTTGAACTGCGGATACTTGCCGTCGACGCGGATGCGCAGCGTGTGCGGATCCAGGGCTTCCACGCCCTTGAAAGTGTCGTCCTCGCGCAGGTCCAGCCAGGGCGGCGCGCCGGCGCCGCCGGGCATGTCGCGCCGCAGTTTCTGGTCGCGCTTGCGCAGGCGGTCGCCGTAGTCCTTCAGGCCGTGCACGTGCTCGGCCATCAGGGAATAGATGGGCGACACCACGCGCGGGCTGGCCAGGCGGCGGAAGGCGTAGACGTAGTCGTCGGCCGTCAGTTCGCGCGTGCCGGTCAGCGGGAAATCGGGGATGTAGAACTTGTCGTCGAGCTCGCCCGGCGCCAGCGGATAGTACGCGTAGCTGCCGTCGTCCTTGCGCGCGAAGGCCGGATGCGGGGCGAAGCGCATGCCCGGCCGGATCTTGATGTCGTAGATGCTCTGGGCGATCTGTTCGCCCGGCGCATCCGCCGGCAGCGGGTTGCCCTGGGCGTCCAGGTAGACCGGCGGGTCGATCGAGGCAGCCGCGCGCGGCACCAGTTCGTAGGGCCGCTTCAGGTAGTGATACCCGTATAGCGGCTCATAGATGTTGTAGGTATAAGGCGTTTCGTCGCCGGAATAAGAACTGGCCGGGTCCAGGTACTTCGGGGAGCGTTTGACGAAAGCGGAATAAAGCGTGTTCTGGCTTTCTGCGCCGGATGGATACGGGCTGTTGATGGGGCTTTCTTGCGAGCAGCCCGCTAACGCCAGCGACAGCAGCATGGCCGACGCCCAGAGCCGCTTCATGACACCCATGGAAACCTTCCCTTCGTTTCGTAACGACAGAGGATAGCAAACGCGGGACGAGTCCCGTAACCCGGCATCTCCCTAGGCTCTCAGCCGCACTGGCGCTGGCGCCAGCAGTCGTAGCGCCATTTCCAGGGCTGTGTGACGTTGGGACGGGCCCACAGCCCCCGGCCGGCCTCTTTGGCCTGGCGCTGCAGTTCCGGCATGGCCTTGTCGCGCAGGTAGTCGCCCTTGCGGGCGGTGTAGGCCCAGGCGTAGCCGGCCTCGACCTGCAGGCGGTTGGCCGAGCGGCCATCGTCCAGGATCAGCGCGCAGACATCGCGGCCGTACTGGTCCTGTTCGTAGCACTGGGCCGTGAGCGCCTTGCCCGCGACCAGGCTGGCCAGGTGCTTGCGCGCGGCTTCGGCGTCGGGCTGCCCGGGCTGCTCCGGGCCGTGCCCCTCTTCCGGCGCGTCGATGCTGTCCATGCGGATGCGCCGCTGCCCGTCGGGCGCGCGCAGGGTCACGGTGTCGCCGTCCGCCACGTTCACGATGGTGCCGGTCAGCGTGTAGCTGCCCTGCGGGACGCCGCCAGCGGCTGCCGGCCCGGACCTGCCGGGCGCCGACGGCGCGGCTGCGCTTGGCCGCGACTCCTGGCGGTCCGAAGGCTGCAGCCAGTTGACGAGGGCGCCCGCCGCCGCGAGGATCAGGGCAACAACGACGGCGGTCAGCTTGCTGCCGCCGCGAAAGGGAGGTTTGCCACGCACCAGCGGGACTCCAGATAGGAAAACGAGGGCAGTTTGCCACAAGCCCGGGCCGGACTTCCCGCATGCGCCGGCCGCCAGCCGGGCGCCGGCGCGGCGGCTTGTTCAGACCTTTCCCTAGAGCCAGCCGGACTTGCGGAAACGCCAGTACAGCACCGAGCACGCCGACACGATGACGCCCAGCGTGATCGGATAGCCCCAGGGCGATTTGAGCTCTGGCATGAATTCGAAGTTCATGCCGTAGATGCCGGCGATGGCGGTGGGCACCGCCAGGATGGCGGCCCAGGAGGCCAGTTTTCGGGTGGTGTCGTTCTGCGCGGCCTGGCCGATCATCAGGCTGGCTTCAAACGCGAACGCCAGCGACTCGCGCAGCGAGTTGAACAGTTCGTCCACGCGCAGCACGCGGTCCGCGACTTCGCCGAAGTACGGGCGGGCATGCTCGTCCACGGCGGACATTTCCACGCGCGCCAGGCGGCGGCAGATCTCGGCCAGCGGCGACACGACGGTATGGATGCGCAACAGGTCCCGGCGCTGGCGGTACAGTCTGCGGATGTCGGAGTCCTTGGCGCCGCGGATCAGCAGCTTCTGTTCCGCGCCTTCTACCACGGACTCGATCTTCACCGCCGCGGCCACGTAGCGGTCCACCAGCCAGTCCAGCAGTTCGGAGGCCACGTAGTCGCTGCCGCGTTTGAGCAGGTCGGGCGAGGCTTCCAGGCGTTCGCGCAAGGGGCTGTGGCCCGCGGTGGCGCCGCGGCGCACCGTGACCAGGAAGCCGTCGCCGATCAGGAACTGGGTTTCGCCGAAGATGGGACGTTCGGCCTCGACCTCGACCGTGATGGCGACGATCAGGATCATGTTGCCGTAGTCGATGATCTTGGGCCGCTTGTGGGTCTCAAGCATCTCTTCCTGGTTCTTGTCGCAGGCGCCAAGCTGGCTTGCCACCTTGGCCAGGGTTTCCGGGCTGGGGTTGCGCAGACCGATCCACAGCATGCCGTGGCGCAGCCCCTGGCTGACGTATTGTCCCGCTTCGTCGATGGGGACCTCGCGGTCCCGCCGTCCGTTTACGTAGGCGATCGACGCCACGACCTCGCCCTTGGGCGCGTCGGCGGCTTGTTCTTCAGTAGACATGGAAACCCTCAGACAAATCGATCCCTGCCGGACAGCTTATGCGTATCGGCCGATGATAGCCCAGCCCGCATCCGGCCTAGAACAGGTTGCGCACGCGCTTGGCCACGTCGATGCGCGGGGCCTGGGGCTCCTTGGGCTCGCCGCGTCCGGCCGGCAGGTCCGGCAGCTTGGGCAGGTGGTCGAACAGCGGCAGCATCGCATTCGTGATGTAGCGCGTGCGCGAGCCGTAGACGTGGCGGTCGCCCATGCCGGTCTGCTGGTGCACATAGAAGCGCTGCGGCACGATCAGCTGCAGGCGTTCTTTGGCGCGCGTCATGGCCACGTACAGCAGGCGGCGCTCTTCCTCGATCTCTTCGGCAGTGCCGGTGCTCATGTCCGACGGAATGCAGCCGTCGACCACGTTCAGCACGTAGACGGCCTTCCATTCCTGGCCCTTGGCCGAATGGATGGTCGACAGGATCATGTAGTCTTCGTCGCGCAGCGGGGCGCCGGACTCGTCGCTTGTCGCGTCCGGCGGATCCAGGGTCAGCTCGGTCAGGAAGCGTTCGCGCGACGGATAGCCCGATGCGATGCGCACGAGCTGGTCCAGGTCGGTCTTGCGCACCCGCGCATCGTCGTACAGGCGTTCAAGCTGGCCGCTGTACCAACGCAGCGCCAGGTCCACGTCGGCGGGCCATTTCAGCCCGGGATCGCACAGCGCGGCGTAGGTATCGGCGAACGCGCCCCACTCTTCCTGGGCCGCCGCCCCCGGCTTGAACTCGCGCAAGGCCCGCAAGGGCTCGTCGGACGCGGACATCGCGTCCATCAGTTTGCCCGCCGTGGCCGGACCGATGCCGGGCAGCAGCTGCGCCACACGAAAGCCCGCCATGCGTCCGCGCGGGTTCTCGGCCCAGCGCAGCAGCGACAGCAAGTCCTTTACATGCGCAGCCTCCAGGAAACGCAGGCCGCCGAACTTCACGAAGGGAATGTTGCGGCGGGTCAGTTCCAGTTCCAGCGCCGCGCTGTGGCTGGTGGTGCGGAACAGCGCCGCCTGGGACTTGAGCGTTGCGCCGCCCTCGCGCTGGGCCAGGACCTGGTCGGCCACCCAGCGCGCCTGCCCGGCTTCATCGCTGACGGTCACCAGCTCGGGCAATTGGGACGACTGCCGGTCGGTCCAGAGGTCCTTGGCGTAGCGCTCGGTCGCCAGCCCGATCACGGCGTTCGACGCATTCAGGATGGGCTGCGTGGACCGATAGTTGCGGTCCAGCGTGATAACCCGCGCGGGTGCGAGAAACTGGTGCGGAAAGTCCAGAATATTGCGCACGGTGGCCGCCCGGAACGAATAGATGGACTGGGCATCGTCGCCCACCACCGTCAGGCCTCGCCCGTCGGGCTTCATCGCCAGGAGGATCGACGACTGCAGACGGTTGGTGTCCTGGTATTCGTCCACCAGCACGTGGTCAAAGCGCGCGCCCACGTCCGCCGCGATCTCGGCGTCGGACATCATCTCGGACCAGTACAGCAGCAGATCGTCATAGTCCAGCACCTGCTGGTCCTGCTTGGCCGCGACATAGGCGCGGAACAGGTTCTTCAGTTCGTCTTCCCACTGGATACACCACGGGAAGGACGTCTTGAGCACGTCGGCCACGGGCGTCTGGCTGTTGACCACGCGCGAATAGATGGCCAGGCAGGTGCCCTTGAGCGGAAACCGGGACTTGGTGGACGACAGGCCGAGTTCATGCCGCACCATCCCCATCAGGTCTTCAGCGTCGCCGCGGTCGTGGATGGTGAACGCTTCGGACAGGCCGATGCGCTGCGCGCAATCGCGCAGCAGGCGCGCGCCGATCGCGTGGAACGTGCCCGCCCAGGGCAGCGACGGGGCCTGCTGCGACGAACGCAGGTTCATCACCCGCTGCAGCACCGACCCGACGCGGCGCTCCATTTCCTGCGCGGCGCGGCGCGAGAAGGTCAGCAGCAGCATGCGCTGCGGGTCCGCGCCGTTCAGGATCAGGTGCGCCACGCGGTGCGCCAACGTGTTGGTCTTGCCTGACCCCGCCCCCGCGATCACCAGCAGGGGGCCGTCGCCGCCAGGCGCGCCAGCCACGCCGAATTCGGCCGCCTCGCGCTGCGCCGGATTCAGGTCGGCCAGGGGATCGGGACGACCAGTTGGGCGGCCAGTTGGACGGTCAGTTGGACGGTCAGTCGGACTGCCGGCCGGAAGCTCGGCGGGGCGTTCGTTGGAAGGCGAGGACGGAAGATTGGCGTGATCGGACATATCGCGGTGCCGCAGCGCTGCGGCCGCAAAAAAAGGAAGGAGCCAGGGCTGGCTCCGGACTAACACTGTATATTTATACAGAATTTTTTGAATTCCGTCTGATTTCCCCTGGCTCCATGCCTGATTCCGCCCGCATCCTGACCGGCACCGCCTCCTGGACCGACCCGACCCTGCTGGCCTGCGGCCGCTTCTACCCGCCCGACGCGCACAGCGCGGAGTCCCGGCTGCGGTTCTATGCAACGCGCTTTTCGCTGGCCGAGGTCGACTCCAGCTTCTACGCCCTGCCCGCGCCGGACAACGCCCACCTGTGGGCCACCCGGACGCCAGACGATTTCGTCTTCAACATCAAGGCCTTCCGCCTGTTCACCGGCCACCAGACGCCGCTGACTGCCCTGCCGCCGGACATCCGCCGCGAACTCGCGGACTGGCCGGAACCCGTCATCTATCACGACCAGATGCCGGCCGACCTGCGCGACGAGGTCTGGCGGCGCTACCAGATTGCGCTGGAGCCCCTGCGGCTTCCCGGCAAACTGGGCGCCGTGCATTTCCAGTTCCCGCCCTGGATACGGCGCGACGCGCGCGGCATGGCGCGGGTGGCGGACTGCGCCCGGCGCATGGACGAACACCTGATCTCGGTGGAGTTCCGGCACCGCAGCTGGTTCGACAGCCCCGCCGCCACCGCCGGCACGCTGGCCTTCGAGCGCGACCTGGGCGTGGCGCACACCGTGGTGGACGCGCCTCAGGGGTTCGAAAACACCGTGCCCGCCGTGTGGGAAAGCACGCATCCGGACCTCACGCTGCTGCGCCTGCATGGGCGCAACGCCGCCACCTGGAATGCTTCCGGCGCGGCCTCGTCCGGCCGCTTCCAGTACGAATACACGGAACAGGAACTGGCCGAACTGGTCGCGCGCTTTACGCGCCTGGCGTCCCAGACCGGGCAGGCGCACGCTGTGTTCAACACCAACTTCGAAGACCAGGGCATGCGCAACGCCGCGGCCTTCGCCTCGGCCCTGGCGCTGCCGGGGGTTTGATATCGCGGGCTCCGCCCTACCCGCCGCGCGCCACTTCCGCCAGGCTTTCCAGCAGCACTTCGAACTTGCGCGCGATGTCGTGTTCGGGCACGCAGGCGTAGCCCAGCAGCAGGCCCGGCCGGCGGCCGTCTTCGTTGACGTAGTAGCGCGACAGCGCGCGCGTCAGCACGCCCTTGCCGCGCGCCACGTCGACCACGCGCAGGTCGTCCATGTCCTGCGGCAGGGTCAGCACCAGGTGCAGGCCCGCCATGCTGGCGTCGCGGTGCAGCCAGTCGGGGCCCAGCCGCCGCTCGATCAGGTTGACCAGCATGGCGCGGCGGCGCCCGTACAGCATGCGCATGCGGCGGATATGGGCGGCGTAATGGCCCTCGGAAATGAAGGCCGCCAGCGCGGCGTGCGTCATCAGGTGGCCTTCGCGGTACAGCTCGGCATGCGCCGCCTGGAACGCGGCAGTCAGCGTCTTGGGCAGCACCAGATAGCCCACGCGCAGCCCGGGATACAGCGTCTTGCTGAAGGTGCCCATGTAGATGACGGGCGCGTCCGGCTCCAGGCCCTGCAGCGACTCGATGGGCTTGCCGGAGAAGCGGAACTCGCTGTCGTAGTCGTCCTCGATGATCCAGCTGCCGCTTTGCCGCGCCAGCGCCAGCAGCTGGCGCCGGCGGGTAAGCGACATGACCGGCCCCAGCGGGTACTGATGCGAAGGCGTGACGAAGATGAAGCGCGGCGGCGTGGCCGCGTTGTCCGGCAGGCGCATGCCCTCTTCGTCCACCGGCAGGTGCACCGTGCGCAGGCCATTGGCCTGCAGGATGCTGCGGGCGCCCCAGTAGCCGGGATCTTCGACCCAGGCGGTTTCGCCGGCCTCGCCCAGGATGCGGGTCGTCAGGTCAATGGCCTGGTGCGAGCCCTCGGTGATGATGATCTGGTCGGGATCGCAGTCGATCGAACGGGTCAGCGCCAGGTGCTGCGCCAGCGCCTCGCGCAGCGCGGGCAGGCCTCCGCCGTAGGAGTAGCTCAGCAGATCCGGCGAGGGATTGCGCCACAGGCCGCTGAAGATGCGGCCGAACTTCTTGTGCGGGAATTCGGTCAGGTCGGGCACGCCAGGCATGAAGGCGCCCCACTGGTAAGGCGAGGCCGACACGCTGTCGACGATCGCCGCGCCCCGTGGCGACAGCGCCGGGCGCGGCTGTGCCTGGGGCGCCTGGCGCAGGCGGCGCCCGCTGGCCAGGTAGGAGTCCGGCACCGACGCATTGACGAAGGTGCCGTTGCCCTGGCGGCTGCGGGTATAGCCTTCGGCCAGGAGCTGGCTGTAGACGTGCACGACCGTATTGCGCGCGATGCCGAGCTCGGCCGCGAGGTCGCGCGTGGCCGGCAGGCGCGAGTCCGCGGCGATGGATCCATCCAGGATGGCTTCGCGCACGCCGCGGTAAAGCCGCTTGTTCATGGGATCGCTGGATCCGTCGGCCAGACGGAGCAGCAGCAAGTCACCGACGATGGACCGCAATTGGTTCTACCTGATTTATCAAAGTGGTTCCCACAAGTGGGGCCATCGTAGCATTAAATAAGGTTTTTACCGCCCATCATGCTCTGCGAGACCGAGATGAAGAATCAGGATCTGAATACCCGCCGTTCCCTGGCCACGCCGCGCGGCGTCGGCGTCATGTGCGACTTCTATGCCGTGCGCGCCGAAAACGCCACGCTGTGGGATGCGGAAGGCAAGGAATACATTGATTTCGCGGGCGGCATCGCCGTCCTGAACACGGGCCACCTGCACCCGAAGATCAAGGCCGCGGTCGCCGCCCAGCTCGACAACTTCACGCACACGGCCTACCAGATCGTGCCTTATGAAGGCTACATCTCGCTGGCCGAGCGCATCAACCGCCTGGCGCCCATCGACGGCCTGAAGAAGAGCGCCTTCTTCACCACCGGCGTCGAAGCCGTCGAAAACGCCGTCAAGATCGCGCGCTCGGCCACCGGCCGCTCGGGCGTGATCGCCTTCTCCGGCTCGTTCCACGGCCGCACCATGCTGGGCATGGCGCTGACCGGAAAGGTCGCCCCGTACAAGCTGTCGTTCGGCCCGATGCCCGGCGACATCTATCACGTGCCGTTCCCCAACGCCACGCAGTCGATCAGCGTCGCCGATTCGCTCAAGGCGCTGGACCTGCTGTTCAAGGTCGACATTGATCCCAAGCGCGTCGCGGCCATCATCATCGAGCCCGTGCAGGGCGAAGGCGGCTTCAACATCACCCCGCCCGAACTGATGACGGCGCTGCGCAAGGTCTGCGACGAACACGGCATCCTGCTGATCGCCGACGAAGTCCAGACCGGCTTCGGCCGCACCGGCAAGCTGTTCGCGATGGAGCACCACTCGGTCCAGGCCGACCTCATCACGATGGCCAAGAGCCTGGGCGGCGGCTTCCCGATCTCGGGCGTGGTCGGCCGCGCCGACGTCATGGACGGCCCCGCCGCGGGCGGCCTGGGCGGCACCTACGCCGGCAACCCGCTGGCGGTCGCCGCCGCGCATGCGGTGCTGGACGTGATCGCCGAGGAAAAGCTGTGCGAACGCGCCAACCAGCTGGGCGAGAAGCTGCGCGCGCACCTGGAAGGCCTGCGCGCCAAGGTTCCCGGCATCGCCGACGTGCGCGGCCTGGGCTCGATGGTCGCGCTGGAACTGAACGACGCGGCCGGCAAGCCCGACGCCGAAGCCGTCAAGCGCGTGCAAAAGCACGCCATCGACAACGGCCTGATTTTGCTAAGCTGCGGTGTATACGGGAACGTCCTGCGCTTCCTGTATCCCTTGACCATTCCCGACGCCCAGTTCGCACGCGCGCTGGACATCCTGTCCGAGGCGCTGACCGCCTGAGACGCAGGCCCTGAATAAACGGTTATTCGGCCGGCAGGAACAACGATTGCGGGCGTAGCAGGCGCGGCGGCTTGATCACCAGGCCGCTCGCCTGCCGCGCCCGCAGTCGCTTGTTCCGCCGGCCTTTCAAGGAGACTCCCCCATGACAGCATTGACTCATCCCCTCTCGCGTCCCGACCTGCTGCGCGACGCCTGCTACATCGACGGCAAGTGGGTAGGCGCCAACGGCGGCGCATCCATTCCGGTGGACAATCCCTCCACCGGCAAGACCATCGTGTCGGTGCCCAAGCTGGGCCGCAAGGAAACCGAACAGGCCATCGCCAGCGCCCAGGCCGCGCTGCCGGCCTGGAGCGCCAAGACCGGCAAGGAACGCGCCGCGATCCTGCTGAAGTGGGCGCAACTGATGATGCAGAACCAGCAAGACCTGGCCGCCATCATGACGTCCGAACAAGGCAAGCCGGTGACCGAGGCCGCGGGCGAAATCGCCTATGCCGCGTCGTTCCTGGAATGGTTCGCCGAAGAAGCCAAGCGCATCGACGGCGACATCCTGCAAAGCCCCAAGGCAGGCCAGCGCCTGATGGCGCTCAAGCAGCCCATCGGCGTCACCGCCGCGATCACGCCCTGGAACTTCCCCGCCGCCATGATCACCCGCAAGGTCGGCCCGGCGCTGGCCGCCGGCTGCACCATGGTGGTCAAGCCGGCCCAGCAAACGCCGCTGACCGCGCTGGCCCTGGCCGTGCTGGCCGAAGAGGCCGGCGTGCCGGCCGGCGTGTTCCACGTCATCACCGGCAGCTCGCGCGACATCGGCGCGGCGCTGTGCGAAAGCGACGTCGTGCGCAAGCTGAGCTTCACGGGTTCGACCGAAGTCGGCCGCACGCTGATGGAGCAATGCGCACCCACCATCAAGAAGCTGTCGCTGGAATTGGGCGGCAATGCGCCCTTCATCGTGTTCGACGACGCCGACCTGGACCGCGCCGTGGACGGCATCCTGGCATCGAAGTACCGCAACGCCGGCCAGACCTGCGTGTGCGCCAACCGTATCTATGTGCAGGCCGGCGTGTACGAAGAAGTCGCCAAGCGCCTGGTGGCCAAGGTCAACGCCATGAAGGTCGGCGACGGCTTTGAAGACGGCGTGACCCAAGGCCCGCTGATCGACCGCAACGCGGTGGAAAAGGTCCAGGAGCACATCGCCGACGCCACGGCCAACGGCGCCAAGGTCATCGCGGGCGGCAAGCCGCATGCGAAGGGCGGCACGTTCTTCGAACCGACCGTGGTGCGCGACGTGACGCAGTCGATGCGTTTTGCGTCCGAAGAAACCTTCGGCCCGGTGGCGCCGCTGTTCCGCTTCGACACCGAAGCAGAAGTCATCGGCATGGCCAACGACACCATCTTCGGCCTGGCCGCCTACTTCTTCACGCGCGACTACGCCCGCATCTGGCGCGTGTCCGAATCGCTGGAATACGGCATCGTCGGCATCAATACCGGCCTCATTTCGAATGAAGTCGGCCCGTTCGGCGGCGTCAAGCAATCCGGCCTGGGCCGCGAAGGCTCCAAGTACGGCATCGAAGAGTACCTCGAGATCAAGTATCTCTGCGTGGATCTGGGCGCCTGACGCCCGGCGCGCGCGGCGCCCGCCGCGCGCCGGGGATAGGCGGGCTCCCCGCCCGCTTATCCCCAGCAATTGTGGACAACCCGGCTGACAAGTCCTGCATGACCGGAAAAAGTCCTTTCAAAGCAATGACTTGAAAATCACGCTCAAATGCAGCCCAGGCATGATAGATTTGCGCGTTCCCTGGACGAGTCAGTATGAGCAGAACTTTCACCCTCGAGGACACCCGCAAGCTGGCGGCCATCCTGGCTGAAACGGCGCAGACGGAAGTCATGCCGCGCTTTCGCAACCTGCCCGAGGGCGCGGTGCGCGACAAGAGTTCGCCGCGTGACCTCGTCACCGACGCCGACGAAGCCGCCGAACGCCTGATCGCCACACGCCTTGCCAAGCTGCATCCCGGCGCCGTGCTGATCGGCGAAGAAGCGTCCGCGCGCAATCCTGCGCTGCTGAACATGCTGGTCGATGCCGACCTGGCCTTCCTGATCGACCCTATCGACGGCACCCGCAACTACGTCGCCGGCCTGCCCCTGTTCGGCATGATGATTGCGGCCTGCCACCGCGGCGACGTGATCGCCGGCGTGATCTACGACCCGGTCAGCCGCGACAGCGCCCTGGCCGTGCGCGGCGAAGGCGCCTGGCTGGAATACGAAAACGGCAAGCGGACGCCGCTGACCGTCGCCAGCCCCGCGCCCCCGCAGGACATGGACGGCCTGATCGCCACCGGCGCCCTGCCCGAACCCCTCAGGTCCGCCGTCAATGGCAACCTGTCGCGATTGGGCAGCACGGCGTCCCTGCGCTGCGCCGCCCACGAATACCGCATGCTGGCGGCGGGGCACTGCCATGTGGCCCTGTACAACCAGCTTACCGCCTGGGACCATGCCGCGGGCTGGCTGCTGCACCGCGAAGCCGGCGGCTATGCGGCGCGCTTCGACGGATCCCCCTACAAGCCCACCCACCGCACTGGCGGCCTGCTGTACGCGCCCGACGCCGGCAGTTGGCATGCGGCGCGCAAGGCGTTGTTGGGGGACGCATTGGAAAGCGTCGAGGCTTGACAGGAAGGGCCTTTGCAGCCCTGAAATATGGGGTTATCCCTAGGAGTTATCCCCAGTTCCTGTGGACAACCCTATGGAAAGGTCTGTAACCGTTCAAAAAAAACCTTGCCGGGCAAGCACTTGCTTAAACCGGTCAAAAACCGGCCGACCCGGCTGCCGCTACAGCGCCTCGAGCGCCACGGCGCAAGGCTGCTCGACTTTAAGGGTCAGAAGGCTGTCCGCCCGGGTGCGGCCCAGGTTGATGGCGGCGATGGGAATGCCGCTGCGCGACGCGGCGGTTACAAAGCGGTAGCCCGAATACACCATCAGCGAAGATCCGACCACCAGCACCGCGTCGGCGTTCGCCAGCCCGGCATTGGCCCGGTCCACGCGGTCGCGCGGCACGGTTTCACCGAAGAACACCACGTCCGGCTTGACGATCCCGCCGCAGCGCGGACACGGCGGCACGGCAAAGCGCGAAAAATCGTGCCCGTCCAGGTCGGCATCGCCGTCGGGCGCGTCGCTTGCCTCAAGCGCCACCCAGTCGGGGTTGAGCGCGTGCAGCGCGTCCTGCCAGTCGTGGCGATTGCCGCGCCAGTCGCAATTCATGCAGCGCACCGCGTCCAGCCGGCCGTGCAGGTCCACGACGTCGCGGCTGCCCGCGGCCTCGTGCAACCCGTCCACGTTCTGCGTCACCAGGATGGCGACATGGCCGCGCGCCTCAAGGCGGGCCAGCGCCAGGTGCGAGGCATTGGGCCGCACGTGGCCGAAGCGCCTCCAGCCCACCATGCTGCGCGCCCAGTAGCGCGCCCGGGCCAGTTCGCCGCCCATGAAGGTCTGCAGCGTCATGGGCGGCTGGCGCTTCCATTCGCCCTCGGTATCGCGGTAATCGGGAATGCCGGAATCGGTGCTGACCCCGGCGCCCGTCAGCACGAACAGCCGGGGGTGCCGGTCGATGAAGCCGCGCAGCGCGGCCAGTTCCGAGACTGCTGTGTCCATCCAGGCTCCTCAGTCGAATTTCCGCGCGGCGGCACGGGCCGCGCACGGAAAAGCGGCGTTCAGCCGCCCAAGCCGCAGTCGGGCATGTCGCTGACCAGGCTGGCCTGCGTGACGTTGCTGCCCGGCGGCACGCTGCGCGTGAGCCAGACGTTGCCGCCGATGGTCGAACCCTTGCCGATCGTGACCCGGCCAAGGATCGTCGCGCCAGCGTAGATCACCACGTCGTCCTCGATCAAGGGATGGCGCGCCAGGCCCTTCTTGAGTTCGCCGTTTTCGCCGGGCGGGAAGCGCTTCGCGCCCAGCGTGACCATCTGGTAGAGCCGCACGCGGTCGCCGATGATGGCGGTTTCGCCGATCACGACGCCGGTGCCGTGGTCGATGAAGAAGCTGCGGCCGATGGTGGCGCCGGGGTGGATGTCGATGCCGGTGTCCGCGTGGGCGATTTCCGCCACGATGCGCGCCAGCATCGGCACGCCCAGCCGATACAGGACGTTGGCCAGCCTGTGGTGGATCATTGCCGCCACGCCGGGATAACAGAGCAGGACTTCGTCCACGCTGTGGGCCGCCGGGTCGCCCTGGTAGGCGGCCGTCACGTCCAGGTCGAGCGCGGCGCGCACGGCCGGCAGCTCGGCGCCGAACTGGCGCACGATTTCAATGGCGCGCAGCTGCGTGTCCGCCCGCAGGGCCGGGTCGTCCCGCCCGACGTACTGCAGCTCCAGACAGACCTGGTGCAGCAGCGCATCGAGCGCCGCGCCGATGGTGTGCCCGACGTAGAAGTCTTCGACCTCTTCGCGCAGGTCGATGGGGCCCAGGCGCATCGGGAACAGCGCGCCGCACAGGTTCTTGATGATCTGGCGCAGGCTTTCCTGCGAGGGGAATTCGCGCAGGCCGGCGTCGTCGCGCAGGCGGCCGCGCGGGCCGCGCCAGGCCACGCGCGCGCCGCGCAGGCCGGACACGATGCTGTCCAGGTTCCAGTGGGCAGTGGGGATATGGATGGGGCCGTTCATTGCCGCGGCTCCGTCTGGGCGCCGACGAATCCGGCATGCATAGGGATGACAAACATGGAAGTGCCTCGCTGACGATGCGTCGCCCCCGGCCGGACCGCCGGGGTAATGCTGCTTCGCAATAATTCCGTCAACTGTAACCGCTAGTCCCCATCCCCCGGAAGTCATCCGATATGCCGTTGGGGTTATGCGGCGACGGACTCCGCCTCATAGCCCTGCGGATTGCCCTGCTGCCAGCGCCAGCCGTCCGCGCACATCGACGCCACATCGTGCGTGCTGCGCCAGCCCAGCAGGGACGCCGCCAGCGCCGGATCGGCCCACATGCGCTCGACGTCGCCCGCCCGCCGGGGCAGCGTGCGCAGCGGAATCTTGCAGCCATTGACGCGTTCGAAGGCATGCACCAGTTCCAGCACGCTCGTGCCCTGCCCGGTGCCCAGGTTGACCGCGACAAAGCCCGGATGGCCCTCGGAATAGCTCAGCGCCTGCACGTGCCCGCGCGCCAGGTCCATGACGTGCAGGTAGTCGCGCACGCCTGTGCCGTCGACGGTCCCGTAGTCGTCCCCGAACACCCGCAGGTAAGGCTGGCGCCCCACCGCCACCTGCGTGATGAACGGAAAGAGATTGTTGGGCAGGTCGCGCGGGCTTTCGCCGATCTGCCCGCTGGGATGCGCGCCGATCGGATTGAAATAGCGCAGCGTGACGGCGCTGAAGCCGGGGTCCGCGGCGCAGACGTCGCGCAGCATTTCCTCGACCATGAGCTTGGTGCGGCCGTATGGGTTGGTGGGCGCCAGGGGATGGGCTTCGGTGAACGGCAGGTAGCGCGGTTCGCCGTAGACGGTGGCGGACGAACTGAACACCAGCCGGGAAACCCCGGCCTCGCGCATGGCGTGCAGCAGGACCAGCGACCCGTTGACGTTGTTGTCGTAATACTTGAGCGGGTCCGCCACCGATTCGCCCACCGCCTTGCAGCCCGCCAGATGCAGCACCGCGCTCACCGGCGCGCCCGCCGCCCGCGCTCCGGCCAGCACCGACGCGACCAGGCCGGGCGTGCGGATGTCCCCTTCGACCAGCGCTATCGGGACGCCGCAAAGCCGCTCCACCCGGCGCACCGCCTCGCGGCTGCCGTTGCTGAAGTTGTCCAGCACCAGCGGCCGCAGGCCGCAGGCCAGCATATCCACCAGCGTGTGCGTACCGATGTAGCCCGCGCCGCCCGTCACCAGCACCTGCGTATCCGCCATGTCGACGCTCCGTCAGAGATGGGCCGCCATGCCCGGCACCCACGCGTGGCGGGGACGCGGCGCTTGCGCGTGGCTGCGGTAGCGGTCGATCCAGTACGACGTGGAGGCGTCGTGCCCCCAGTCGACCACGCCGGCGGACACCGGCACGGCGAGCTCGCGCTCGATGCCGTTGGCCAGCCGCTTGCCCAGCTCCACGCCCCATTGGTCGAACGGGTTGATGCCCCAGACCACGCTCTGCACGAACACCTTGTGCTCGTACAGCGCCAGCAGCGCGCCCAGGCCGCGCGGATCGAGCTGGCGCAGGACGATCAGCGTGGACGGCCGTCCGCCCGGATGCACCATGTGCTGCGCCAGGCTCAGCGCGCGTTCCTGGTCATCGACGTGCGCCACGTCCTGCAGCGCCTGCTCCAGGCACTTGCCGCGCAGCAGGGCCTGGCGCTGCGCCAGGCAGTTGGCCAGCAGCATGCGGTGCGCGTCCGGGCTGTCGGCATGGCCCTGCAGGCTGGCGATGAAGTCGACCGGCGCGCCCTCTTCGCTCTGGTGCAGCCACTGGAAAAAGGTGTGCTGGCCATCGGTGCCCGGCATGCCCCAGATGATGGGGGCCGTCGGCACGCCGACCGCCGCGCCGTCGCCCGCGACCCGCTTGCCCAGCGATTCCATTTCCAGCTGCTGCAGGTACGTGACCAGGTGCAGCAGCCGCGCGCTGTAGGCCGCGACGTTCAGCGAGTTGTAGCCCAGCACGCTGCAGTTGACCAGACCGGCCAGCGCCAGCTGGATCGGCGCGTTCGACGCGAACGGCGCCTGCTGGAAGTGCTGGTCCATGGCTTCCGCGCCCGCCCGCATGCCGATCAGCACGTCGGCGCCCACCGTCAGCGCGATCGACAGCCCGGCGACGGACCAGACCGAATAGCGGCCGCCCACCCAGTCGCACATCTTGAAGATCTGGCTGGACGGCACGCCCAGCGCGCGGGCGGCCGGCGCATTGGAGGTCACGGCGGCCAGGTGCTCGGACACGTCGGCCACGCCGCCCTGCTTGAGCCAGGCGATGGCGGTGCGCGCATTGTGCAGCGTTTCGGCAGTGGTGAACGATTTGGACGACACCACCACCAGGGTGCGCCGCGGATCCAGCCCCGCCACGGCGTCGTGGAAGGCATGGCCGTCAATGTTGGACACGAAGCGGATCTGCCGGCGTTGCAGCGGGCCGCCGAAGGCCTGGACCGCCAGCCGCGGCCCCCAATCGCTGCCTCCGATGCCGATGTGCAGAACGGTGGAGAAGTCCGCGGACTGGTCCACGCGCCGCACGAAGTCGGTCATGCGCGAATACTCGCAGACCGAGTCCGCGTCCTGCCCGTCCGGCTGTTCGCGCGTGCGTCCGGCGCGCAGCGCGGTGTGCCACGCGGGCTTGCCTTCCGTCCAGTTGACCTGTTCACCCGAGAACAAGGCGCGGCGCGCCTCATCCAGCCCGCGCGCCTGCAGCAGCGCCGCGGCCGCGGCGTCCAGTCCCGACGACTGGCGCTGCATCGTCAGGTCCACGCACAACCCTGCCGCTTCGATCACCTTCAGCGCGCTGGCGTCCAGTTCGGCGCTCTGCGCGGACTGCGCGAAAGCCACCCACTCGGGGCTGTCCGCCAGTCCGGAGTTCGCCCTTAACGCCTCAATCGCATGTTGAGCCTTTCCCATCGCGTGATGCTCCTTAGAACGGTAAACGAATGTGAGGTGCAACGCGCTTGAACGCCTTGCGGAAGTCCTCCTCGATACGGGCCAATGCGGCCACGCTGTCTCCTTCGAACCGGAGTACCACCGTTGGCGTGGTGTTGGACGGACGCGCCAGGCCGAAGCCGTCGGCATAGTCCACCCGTATCCCGTCGAGATCGGTGATCGACAGCGCGCCAGGGAATTCCCCTTGCTCGCGCAGCGCGTTCACCAGTTCGACGTTTTCGCCTTCGCTGGTCTCCAGCTTTAATTCCGGGGTGGCGCAGGACTGCGGCAAGCTTTCCAGCAAGGCAGACGGGTCCGGCGCCGACGACAGGATCTCCAGCAGGCGGGCGGCGGCGTAAATGCCGTCGTCAAAGCCGTACCAGCGTTCCTTGAAGAAAATGTGCCCGCTCATCTCTCCAGCAAGCAGCGCTCCCGATTCGCGCATCTTGGCCTTTATCAGGGAATGCCCTGTCTTCCACATCGTGGCCTTGCCGCCGGCCTCGGTGATGGCCCGCGGCACGTGGCGGCTGCATTTGACGTCGTAGATGATCTCGGCGCCCGGATTGCGCGCCAGCACGTCGCGGGCGAAGAGAATCAACTGGCGGTCCGGCCAGATGATCTGCCCGGACTTCGTCACCACGCCCAGCCGGTCGCCGTCGCCGTCGAAGGCCAGACCGACCTCGCAATCCGAGTAGCGCAGGCAATAGATCAGGTCCTGCAGGTTGTGCGGATCCGCCGGATCGGGGTGATGGCCCGGGAACGCCCCGTCCACCTCGCAAAACAGTTCGGTCACTTCGCAGCCCAGCGCGCGGAACAGGCCGGGAGCCACCGCCCCCGCCACGCCGCTGCCGCAGTCGATGGCGATCTTCATGGGCCGCGCCATGCGGATATCGCCCACCAGGCGCGCCGCGTAGCACGGCACCACCTGCATCTGCGTGCGCCCCCCGGCGGTGTCCGCCGACTCGATCGGCAGGCGCATCGCATCGCGCAGCGCCGTGATGCCCTCGCCATACAGCGCCCCGCCTTCCAGCACGATCTTGAAGCCGTTGTGCGCGGGCGGGTTGTGGCTGCCCGTCACCGCGATGCCGGCGCCGGTGTCCATCAGCCGCGTCGTGAAATACACCATCGGCGTGGTCGCCATGCCGATGTCGATCACGTGCACGCCGGCAGAACGCAGGCCGGCCTGCAGCGCGGCGGCAAGCTCCACGCTGCTCAGCCTGCCATCCCGCCCCACTACGATGGACCGCGCGCCCTGCTCGCGGGCCTTGGTGCCCACCGCCATCCCCAGGCTGTGGGCAAACCTTGCGTCTATCTCATCCGGCACGGTCCCGCGTATGTCGTAAGCCTTGAAAACCGCATCCAGAATTTGCGGCGTGTCCCAGCCAAAAGTTCCGTGCATGCCAGTTTCTCCGTGTGGCGTTTACTTGGGGCCGTTCTGTTTGAAATCGCCGTAGTACGCCGCACGGGAGTATCGGTAACCACCGTACTTGGACCGGAAGCCGAAGCGTTCCGGAAGAAGCTTGAGACCATTGAAAAGCACGCCGTCCACCGGGGCGCCGGCCTGGATCAGGCGCTTGGCCGTCTCCCGGATCTCGCCCACCGTGTTCATGCCGGAGCGCACCACCACCATCACCGCCGCAGCGTGCGTGCCGACCACGGCCGCATCCGGAGACGACAGCACGGGCGCCGTGTCCAGGATCACCATGTCGTATTGCGTCGCCAGTTCGCGCAGCGTTTCGCCGAATACGGGCGAAGCCAGCAGTTCGGAAGGATCGAAGGTGACCGCGCCGGTCGCGATGAAGTCCACGCCCTCGGACACGCTGTGCTTGCGCACACGGCTCAGCGGGATCGTGCCCGACAGCACTTCGAACAGGCCATCTTCCTTGGGCACGCCGAAATAGCGGTTGAGCTGACCCTTACGGAAATCCGCGTCGATCAGCAGCACGCGCTTGCCCACGCCGCCCTGGATGAAGGCGAAGTTGGCCGACAGGAAGGACTTGCCCACGCCCGCCACCGGGCCGGTGAACATCACCATGTTGTTCGCCGACTTGTGCAGCGACGCCTGCAGCACGTTGCGGAACGACCGCAGGCTTTCAATGGGTGGCGAGTTGCCCTGGCTTTGGGCCAGCAGCGCCGGCACGGTGGCGTTCTTACGCCGGCTGCGGCGCCACAGCTTGTCCTGCATGTCGCTGTAGGGAATGGCGGCCAGCACGGGCAGCCCGGTGTGGCGTTCGACGTCCTCGGGTTCGGACAGGCCGCCGAACAGGGCGTTGCGCACGAACGCGCACAGGATGCCGAAGATCAGGCCGATCGCGGTAGCCACGCCGATGATGATCGCGCCCTTCGGACGGACCGGCTTGTCGGGCTGCACGGCCGCATCCAGGATGCGCACGTTGCCCACCTTGCCGGCGCGGATCAGCTTGAGCTGCTGGGTGTTGTTGAGCAGCGCGGTGTAGAGCTCGGTGTTGACGCGCACGTCGCGCACCAGGCGCACCACGTCCTGTTCCAAGTCGGGCAGTTGCTTGATGTTGTTGCCGATGCGGTTCACGTCGCCCGTCAGCGAAGAGATCTGCCGGTCGATGCCCACGATGCTCGGGTGCGTGGGCGCAAAGCGCGTGATCAGTTCCTGGCGCTTGGAGCGCAGTTCCATCACCCGCGTCTGCGCGTCCACCGACTGCGCAAGGATGAGCTTGGCCTCTTCGCTCAGGTCGATCGTGCCGCGCTTGTTGCGCAGCGCGTTGTACTTGGTTTCCGCGGCGTCCAGCTCGCTCTTGAGCTGGGGCAGCTGCTGCTCAAGAAAGTTCAGCGACTTCTCGGCCTGGGCCGACTTGCGGTTCACGTTCTGCTGCACGTACTCCTGGCCGATCTGGTTCAGGACGGCGGTGGTCAGCGCGGGATCGTTGCCCTCCAGCGTGACGCCAATGACGCCCGATGCGCGGCCGCGCTCGAAGATGCCCATGTGCGATTGCACGTTCTCGATGGCGGCCAGGCGCGAGCTGCGCGACACCGTGAATTCGGTGCCCGGGCGTCCCGACAGCGCGTCGATGTGCACGTCCATGGCGCCGCCGCCGGGCAGCAGGAAGCGCTCGGGCTTGCCGACGGTGCCGGTGAAGCTGGCGCCGGTGAGTTTGTCGCTCAACGAGAAGCGGCCTTCTCCCAGCGTGGTCACGCGGAAAGGCTTGCCCAGCCATTCGTTGGGCACATCCAGCTGCGAGATCGCGATGGTTTCGCCGCCCCACGCGTAGCCCCCGCGCGGCAAGCCGGACGGGTATGGCAGGCTCTCGTAGCGCTGCGCCAGCCATTCGCCCACCACCGGGAAATAGCGCGGCTTGGCGTGGATGTACAGCAGGAACTTGTCGACGGCCGGGCCGACGACCATGCGCGAGCGCAGCACTTCCATTTCGCCCGAAGTTTCCGCCTTGGTGTCAAACATCGACGACACGTCGCCCAACAGGCTGCGCGCCTGCCCGTTAGGCATTTCCTCCTCGACCTGCACGATGATGTCGGCCGAATAGACAGAGGGGGTCACCATCACATAGGCCAGGGCCCCAAGCAAGGCGACCATGGTGATCGCGATGATCATCCAACGGTTGGAAAAAATGGCGTCCACGTGGGACGACAGGGGGGTTTCCTGCTGACGGGCCGGGACTGACGGCTCGAACGATTCGATGGGCAACGACATGCAGCTCTCCAGGAGAGGGCGCCGCCGCGGACGCGGCGCCCCCAAAGGCGTGGTTTTGAGGCGGACTAATCGATGGACTTGACGGTCTGTACGGTTTGCGCGCTCGGGAACAGGTTGCTGATGAAGCGGTTCCACCGCACCAGGGCTGCCGAATCCACGAACACGACGTCTTTGGGTTGCAACTCGAATTTGGCTCCTACGGCAAGGGCTTGCGGAGATCCCGCGTTCAGGTGATACACAAGCGGCGACGCGTCCTCTGTGCCACGCACAACAAAGATCTGCGACGGATCCGACGTCAACTGGTTCGGCCCCCCTGCCAAACCCAACGCCTCGGTCAACGACATGCGCCCGTCACGCATCACCGGCGCGCTGGGCAGGAAGACCTCGCCCATCACGAACACCTTGCTGTCGTCCCGCGGCGTGACTCTCACGATGTCCCCTGCCCTGAGCATCACCTGGTTCAAGTCCTGGCCGCGCTCGATCAGCGCGGGAAGGTTCACGCGAGTACGCCGCCCCTCGCGGATCACGTAGACCGAGCTGCGGTCGCCGGTAGGCAGAATGCCTCCGGCCCTGTTGAGCGCTTCCAACAGGGTCATGGGGACGTCGTTGATCGCAACCGTGCCCGGCGTCGTCACCTCGCCATCGACGAAAATGCGCTTGCTGCGAAATCCCAGAACGCGTACGGTGATCTGCGGGTCCTGTATGTACTTGCCCGAACTATTGACTATGAGATTGCGCGCCTGAAGTTCCGTCAACCCCGCCACTTTCAGCAGTCCCGTATACGGAAATTGGATATATCCAGTGGATGACACCGTATAGCCCGGAATGCCCGAGGCGGTATCCCCAATAGCTAGTTCCGTTGCCCCAGAACCAATTGCGTAGGTTTGCGTCGGAAGCACGAGCTCGGGGTGATCCCACACGACGATCGAGAGAATGTCCCCAGGCCCGATGAGGTAGGGCCCGGGCTTGCCGATCAGATGACCAATGCCCTCGTTGTCCAGCAGCGCTTCGCGCGCGCGCTGCTCTTCACGCACGAGGGATGGCGTGATTTCCTTGATCACCGCCTTGGAGTTCGGGTCCAGCGGATCCGCAAGCTGATTGGCGTTGAAGGTCATGCCGGGGGATAAGGCGCAAGCGCCCAGCGAGGACACGAGCGCGGTAGCGGCTATGGCTCGGCTCAACGTTCCGAAAAATGTAGTCATGGCGAATCCACTGTGAATGACTTCGTTGCTTGGAAAGGAGCCCGATGCGTAACGGGTTGCGACATTCCACTCTCTTTTCCTAGGCCCGCACATTCGACGGATGCCCTAAGCCTTCTCCTACATCGTTTGGAGGTTTCGGGTATGCAGCGCTCTCAATAAGATTTTGTCGGTAGCCACATGCTTTGCGGCACTGCACAGTTTTTGCTTGGCGCAAGGCGCTCCCCCCCGAACAGGAGTGCGCGATGGACCCGTCCCAAACGGACACGTCGGCAAGATTCAGCGGGACAAGCTATATCTATCGCTTGCTCGACGCCGCGATCGTCATCACCTGCGGCCTGACTGCCACCGGCTTGAAATTCTCGGATGAGGCGCTGACGGATCCTCCGCAGATCCATCTGTTCCTGATCTATCTGTGCGGCCTGGGCGTCATCGCCATCTTCCCGGCGTTCCGCCTGTACGTGTCGTGGCGCGGCCGTTTGCTGACGGACCTGGTGGTCCGCAGCCTGGCCGCGTGGGCCACGGTTTTCGCGCTGGGCATCTTCGTCAGTTTTCTCATGCACCAGACCGGCGCGATATCCCGCTTATGGGCGGCTACCTGGTTTGGCATTACGGCGTTGGCGCTGGCCGGCGTACGCATCGCCGTCTACGCCGTGCTGGGCGCGGCGCGCGACCGCGGCCTGAACAAGAAGCGCGTGTTGCTGGTGGGCTTTGGCGCGCTGGGCCACGACATGTGGCGCCGGGTCGAGAAGTACCGCGAGGCCGGCTACGAGATATCGGGGATCTACGCCGAACCGCATGAGATCCTGCCGCCGCAGGTCCGCCGCCTGCATGACCTGGACAACCTGCACGACTTCGTCCGCGAGAACAACGTCCGCGAGATCTGGATCGTGCTGCCGATGGAGGCGGGCCAGGAACTGCGCGAGGTGCTGTATCACCTGCGCAACGACCTGGTGGACATTCGCTGGATACCCGATGTGATGTCCATCCAGCTGCTGGGACACCGCATCGGCGAGTTCCTGGGTCTTCCCGCCATCCAGCTCAACAGCCTGCCGGCCGCCGGCGTGCGCGGCTGGGCCAAGGAAGCCTTCGACCGCAGCTTCGCATTCTGCGCGCTGCTGGGCTTGTCTCCGGTGATGCTGACGGTCGCCCTGCTGGTCAAGGTCACGTCGCGCGGCCCCGTCTTCTTCACCCAGCCCCGGCTGGGCGTGGACGGCAAGGTGTTCCATGTCTACAAGTTCCGCACCATGACCGTGCACCAGGAGCATGGCGTGGTCACGCAGGCCACCCGCGACGACCGCCGCGTCACACGCATCGGCGGCTTCCTGCGGCGCACCAGCCTGGACGAGCTGCCCCAGTTCCTGAACGTGCTGCTGGGCGACATGTCGGTCGTCGGCCCGCGTCCGCACGCGCTGGAGCACAACGAAATGTACAAGGACCTGGTGCAGCGCTACATGATGCGCCATCGCGTCAAGCCGGGCATCACCGGCTGGGCGCAGGTCAATGGCTTTCGCGGGCAGACCGACACGCTGCGCAAGATGAGCGACCGCGTCGAGCACGACATCTACTACATCCAGCACTGGACGTTCAGGATGGACCTGCTGATCATCGCCCGCACGGCGGTATCCGGATGGACGGGCCGAAATGTCTACTAAGCCGTTGGGATGGCCTGTGCGGGAAACGCCCCCGCAACGCGGCGGCGTGCTGGCCCGGTCGGACTTCCGCCAGGCAGTCGAGATGCTGCCCCTGGTGTCGATCGACCTGCTGCTGCGCGACGGCGCCGGCAACTACTTGACCGGGCTTCGCGCCAATCCGCCCGCCCAGGGCGCGTGGTTCGTCCCCGGCGGACGCATCCGCAAGAACGAGCCGCTGCGCGACGCGCTGCGCCGCATCGTGCACGACGAGCTGGGTCCGTCCCTGCCAGAGCTGGCCTGGACGTCGCGCGGCGTGTACGAGCACTTCTATGGCACCAATTTCGCGGGTGAAGCCGGTCGCTCCACCCATTACGTCGTCCTCGCCTTCGAGGCCGAGCTTTCGTTGGATACCGCAAGCCTTCCCCTGGTCCAGCACAACGGCTACCGCTGGCTCCCCGGGGAAGTGATCGCCGCCGACCCCGGCGTGCATCCGTACACCCAGGCCTACTTCAAGGAGTGAGAGCCATGACCAACCCCCCTCCCCCGTACCGGGCAGTCATTCTTTGCGGTGGATCAGGCTCGCGCCTGTGGCCGCTGTCGCGCGAGCTGCTGCCGAAGCAGTTCATCCGTTTGACCGATGACCGCAGCCTGCTGCAGAACACCCTGCTGCGGCTCGGGTCGGCCGGCGCCAAGGACCGGCCCATGCTCGTGTGCAACGACGCGCACCGCTACATTGCCGCGGAACAGGCGCAGGAGCTGGGCATCAAGGACGTAGAGGTGATCCTGGAGCCGTTTGCGCGCAACACGGCGCCGGCGATCGCCGCCGCCACCCTGCGGGCCATGCAGGACGGCGAAGACCCCATCATGCTCATCATGCCGTCGGACCACGTGCTGGAAGACGGCGAGGTGTTGAGCGCCGCATTCGCCCAGGCCTACGATGCCGCCCGCCAGGGCGCGCTGGTGACGTTCGGCATCAAGCCGACCGCCCCGCTCAGCGGCTACGGCTATATCCAGGCGGACGAGCCCGGCGCCATGGCGCCCGCGCGCCGCGTGCGCCGGTTTGTCGAAAAGCCGTCTCCCGAGGTCGCCCAGCGCTTCATCGACGATGGCGGCTACTACTGGAACAGCGGCATGTTCGCGTTCCAGGCCTCGGTTTTCCTGTCCGAATTGGCGCGGCTGGCGCCCAAAATCCTGGAGCAGGCGCAGGCCGCGGTAGCCACGGGGCACGGCGAGAGCGGGCTGTTCCACCTGGACGGCCCGTCGTTCGAGGCTTGCCCCAGCGACTCCATGGACTACGCCATCATGGAGCGCACCGACAGCGCCGTGGTCATCCCGCTGGCCGCGTCGTGGAGCGACGTCGGCGCGTGGGATGCCGTGTGGGGCATCGCCCAGAAGACGGTGGAAGGCAATTCCACCACCGGCGACGTCATGGTGGAGGATTCGCGCAACTGCCTCATCCACTCGACCAGCCGCCTGGTGGCTTCGGTGGGCCTGGACGACATCGTCGTCATCGAAACGGCCGATGCCGTACTGGTGGCGCACAAGTCGCGCTCGCAGGACGTCAAGCGGCTGGTCGAGATCTTCAAGACCCAGCACCGGTCGGAGCTCAACCACCACCGCGAGGTCCAGCGGCCCTGGGGCTCGTACGACTCGGTGGGCCAAGGCCCCCGCTACCAGGTCAAGCGGATCACCGTCAAACCCGGCGCCCGCCTGTCTTCGCAGATGCACCATCACCGCGCCGAACACTGGATCGTGGTGTCGGGCACGGCGCGGATCTACAACGGCGACAAGCAGTACCTGCTGACCGAGAACCAGTCGACCTACATCCCGCTGGGCGAGATCCACAGCCTGGAAAACCCGGGGAAGATCCCGCTGGAGATCATCGAGGTGCAGTCGGGGGCCTACCTCGGTGAAGACGACATTGTGCGCTTCCAAGACATGTACGGCCGTGTCTGAAAAGGCAATTTCTGAACCGTTCTGGCGCCCCGGCGTCGCCCGCGTCTGCCTGCCCGTGGTTGTGTTGTTCTTTGCCGTGCTGGTGACGGTAGGGAACCTGCCCGGGCTGGCGGCGGACATGTCGGACGCCTTCGGCGACAAGCGGCTGCACCTGGCCGCCTACGCCTTTCTTACCGGGCTGATCTACATATCAGTCAACCGGCGTCCGGCCCTGGTGGCCATGCTGGGGGCTGTCGCCATGGGTGCGCTGGATGAATCAATCCAGTCCTTTTTTCCCTACCGACAGGCTGAACTCTTAGACCTTTTGGCCGATATCTCAGCGGCTGGTGCAACAGTAATCTCATTGCACATTGGTACCGCAGCCATCGGCTCCTTTCGTGCAGTCACTAAGTCTTAAGGACACAACCATGCCAAAACGGGCACTGATTACCGGCGTTACTGGCCAAGACGGGGCCTATCTGGCGGAGCTTCTGCTGGCCAAGGGCTATGAGGTCCACGGCATCAAGCGGCGCGCTTCGCTGTTCAACACCGCGCGGATCGACCATCTTTACCAGGATCCGCACGACCAGCCCCGCAATTTCGTGCTGCACCACGGCGACATGACCGACTCGTGCAGCCTGATCCGCATCGTCCAGTCGGTCCAGCCCGACGAGATCTACAACCTGGCCGCGCAGAGCCATGTGGGGGTCTCGTTCGAAGAGCCGGAGTACACCGCCAACGCCGACGGCCTGGGCACCCTGCGCCTGCTGGAGGCGATCCGGATCCTGAAGCTGGAGAACAAGAGCCGCTTCTACCAGGCGTCCACCTCCGAGCTCTACGGCCTGGTGCAGGAAACGCCCCAGAAGGAAACGACGCCCTTCTATCCGCGCAGCCCCTATGCCGCCGCCAAGCTGTACGCCTACTGGATCAGCGTGAACTACCGCGAAGCCTACGGCATGTACGCGTGCAACGGCATCCTGTTCAACCACGAATCGCCCAAACGCGGCGAAACCTTCGTCACGCGCAAGATCACCCGCGGCCTGGCGCGCATCGTGCTGGGCCTGCAGGAATGCCTTTACCTGGGCAACCTGTCCGCCCTGCGCGACTGGGGCCACGCCCGGGACTACGTCGAAATGCAGTGGCTGATGCTGCAGCAGGACACGCCGGAAGACTACGTCATCGCGACCGGCATGCAATACAGCGTGCGCGAGTTCATCAACACCGCCGCGCGCGAACTGGGCATCCTGCTCGCCTGGGAAGGCGAGGGCCTGGAAGAGACGGCCACCGTGCTGTTCTCGCCGGTTCACGACGTCAAGGCGGGCCAGGTCATCGTCCGCGTGGATCCGCGCTACTTCCGCCCGACCGAAGTGGAAACCCTGCTGGGCGATCCCACCAAGGCGCGCGAGAAGCTGGGCTGGTCGCCGCGCACCACGTTCGCGCAGCTGGTCAAGGAAATGGTCGAAAGCGACCTGAAGGACGCGCGGCGCGACGCTCTGGTCGAACAGAACGGCTACGAAATCTACGCCTACAAGGAGTAGTCCGACATGACGAACCTGGACCAACGCGTGTTCGTGGCCGGCCACCGGGGCATGGTGGGCGCGGCCATTACCCGCGAACTGCACCGGCGCGGCTACAACAACGTGCTGACCCGCAGCCGGACGGAACTGGACCTGGAAAACCAGAACCAGGTGCACCGCTTCTTTTCGACCACGCCGGTCGACGTGGTGTACCTGGCCGCCGCCAAGGTGGGCGGCATCCTGGCCAACAACACCCATCCGGTGGACTTCCTGTACAAGAACCTGATGATCCAGTGCAACGTGATCCGTGCCGCGTATGCGGCCGGGGTGCGCAAGCTGCTGTTTCTGGGTTCGTCATGCATCTACCCGCGCGAGGCGCCGCAGCCCATCCGCGAGGACGCGCTGCTGACCGGCCCGCTAGAAGCCACCAACGAGCCCTACGCCATCGCCAAGATCGCCGGCCTGAAGCTCTGCGAGGCGTACCAGCGGGAGTTCGGCGCGCGCTTCATCTGCGCCATGCCGACCAATCTGTACGGTCCGCACGACAACTACGACCTGCACAGCAGCCACGTGCTGCCAGCCCTGATCCGCAAGTTCCACGAAGGCCGCGAGGCCGGCCAGGAAAGCGTGACGATCTGGGGCACCGGCGCCCCGCTGCGCGAGTTCCTGTACGTGGACGACTTGGCGCAGGGCTGCGTCATGCTGATGGAGCATCCGGACGCCGAGGGCATCTACAACATCGGCGCTGGCAAGGACATCTCCATCGCCGACCTGGCGCAGCTGGTGGCGCGGGTGGTGGGCTACCGCGGCAACATCGTCTACGACACGTCCAAGCCGGACGGTACGCCGCGCAAGCTGATGGATTCTTCCCGCGTGCAGGCGCTGGGCTGGAGGCCGGAGATCTCTCTGACCGACGGCATCACGCTGGCCTACGGACATTTCCTGCGCGAACGCACACAGCAGGCGCTGCCGGTGGCCTGACGGCCGCGCCGCCATGACAGACAGGGTTACCGATGCTTGGATTCGTAAAGAGACACATCGCCGGCAATGCCTCGTTCTGGGGGCTGGTGGAGTACGGCATCGGTCCCGTCGCGGCGCTGGTGGCGCTGCCCATCCTGTTCCGCCAGCTCGGGACGGTGGGCTTTGGCCAGTACTCGATGATCATCGCCCTGGCCGGCTTCGGCAACGCGGCCAATCTGGGCGCGGCCGTCACCGCCACCAAGCTGGTGTCCGAAAGCACGCACGAGCCGGGCGGCGCCTACCGCGCGGCCGGCGTCAGCATGTCGCTCATCGGCTGCGCGCTGGCCGTCGTAACGCTCGCGGCGGTATTGCTGTGGGGCGTAGTCGGCCTGGGCTGGCCGGAGGCCACGTTCGGCGGGGTCGCGGTGACCATGCTGGCCATGCCGGCGCTCGCCATCTACCTGACGCAGCAGTATGACCAGCTGTTCTCCGGCTGTCTGAAGGGGCGCGAGGATTTCCGCGCCACTGCGCTGTGCGAAGTCTTCAGCCGCACGGGCACGATGGCGCTGGCCTGCACGGCCGCCTGGCTGACCGCGTCTCCGACCTGGACGGGGCTGGCGCAGGCGCTGGGGCTGCTGCTGGCGGGCAGCGTGAAGATGCGCGTGTTCGCCCGCGCCTACGGCCGCGTGCTGGTTCGCCCCGTGCGCGACCGCGGCGCCATGATGGAAGCCTTCCGCTTCTCGCGCTGGTCGTGGCTGAACAGCCTGAGCGCGCTGGCTTTCGGCTCCGTGGACCGGGTGCTGGTCGGCAGCCTGATGGGGCCCGCGGCGCTGGCCATTTATACCGTGGGCGTCCAGGTGGGCCAGATCATCCATACCGCGTCGGTCGCCATCTTCCAGAAGGCGATGCCGCGCGTCACGCGTCTGTCGGTGTCGCCGCCGTATCCCGGAGCGGCTGAACGCGAGATCCGCCGCATGATGCTGTGGAACCTTGCGCTGTCCACCGGGGCCACGCTGGCCGTGCTGGCGGTCAGCCGGCCGCTGCTGAACCTGCTGCTGGGCGACAACGTCGCCAGCGGCCACCTGGGAACCTTCCAGTTGCTCATCGTGGCGTCGGGCCTGCTGTCCCTGAACGCCGCGGCGCATTTCTCCCTGCTCGGGCTGGGCAATTCCCGCGCCGTCGCGATCCTTAATGGACTGGGCGGCCTGGCGATGCTCTGCGTCATGGCGGGACTGGTACACGTGGCGGGGGAACACGCCGCGGCTTGGGGCCGCATGGCCTATGCGGCGATCACGCTGGCCGGCGTGGCTCTCGCCATTCGTCAATCCCGCCCCGACTTTCCGGGCGCCATGCCTGCGGCCACCCGTTAACCAACATGCTGAGGTCCTACATGCGCAAGCGCCACAACGAGTATTCACGCCAGCTCATCGACTTCGTCCGCGAGCTCCGCCCGCCAGCGCCCATCGCCAGCGGCCTGTTGCCCAAGGTGACGATCGTGACCCCCTCGTTCAACCAGGCGAAGTTCCTGGAGCGCACCATTCTTTCCGTGCTGAACCAGGGCTATCCGCGGCTGGAATACATCATCATCGACGGCGGTTCCACCGACGGCAGCGTGGACATCATCAAGAAGTACGAACGCTACCTGACCTACTGGGAAAGCACGCCAGACCGCGGCCAGTCGCACGCCATCAACAAGGGCTTCGAACGCGCCACGGGCGACTACGTGGGCTGGCAGAACTCCGACGATCTGTACTTCCCCGGGGCGCTGCGCAAGCTGGGCGCGGCGGCGGCGCGCGGCCGGGCGCCGATTGTCAGCGGCAACCTCTTCGTGGCGGACGCCGACAACCGCATCTTCCGCAAGATCCACTACACCCCCGTCAACCGCGGCACGCTGACGGTGGTCAAGGCGTCCATTCCGAACCAGTCCGCCATCTTCCGCCGGGACCTCCTGCGCAAGTACGGCCTGCTGCAGGAGAGCATGCGCTACTGCATGGACCTGGAGCTGTGGAGCCGCCTGCTGCGCGAGGGCAAGAACCTGATCGTTCCCGACGCCCTGGGCGTCTACACCGCCCACGACGAGACCAAGACCGCGCTGATGCAGGATGTGCTGCTGGAGGAACGCGAGCAAATCGTCAGCCGCATCCGGCGCACCGAGCCGGGGCTGGGACGCCTGTTCGAACTGTCCTGCCGTGCGTCGAAGGTGGCGGCCCATGCGCGGCAGGGGGACCTGTCCTACCTGCTCGAAAAGCTGACCACGAAGATCTTCAGACGCGACGACTGGGCCGCGCACTAGGCCCGCCCCACTGAAATGGAGCTGCAATGAAACCGCGCCGCCGACTCTCCACCCTGCACCTGCTGGGCCTGTTCGTGTTCACCGCGCTGGCGCTGAACGACGACAGGTTCATCTTCGGGGTGGGCAGCTTCAAGCTGTCGCCATTCGACCTGCTGTTCGTGGCCATGGTAGGCGTCAAGGCGCTCCGGCTGGCCGACCCGGGCGCCTACGCGCTGCCGCGCGGGGCGCTCGGCATGCTGCTGGGCATCCAGGCCGTGTCGGTGATCTACCTGCTGATGGTGTCCATGCATCACCCGGGCATCGAGACCGGCGACGTGGCGCGCGACCTGCGCATCGTCTTCTACTTCCTGTGCACGCCATTCCTTTGCTACAAGGACATCGACAGCCCTCGCGCCTATGCCGTGCTGCAAAAGTACATCGTGGCGGCCTGCCTGGCGGTCGCTACCCTGATGCTGCTGGAACAGGCGCAGGGCTTCAGCGTCGCCAATCCGCTGCGCAACGTGCGACTGGGGGTCTGGGCCATTCCGATGGGCGTGGTGTCGCTGCTGTATTTCCGGCGCACGCTGAACGTATCGGGCCCCAAAGCCTACGCGCTGACGCTGTATATGGTGATGGCGCTGGTGTTTTCGCTGAATCGCAGCCAGTACCTGCAGTTGGCGATTTCCGTGCTGATCGCCGTGATGCTCGCCGGCAGCGCCGACATCCGGCGCCGCGCCGTCCTGATCTTCGCGCCAGCCGCCGTCGCCGGCGTGCTGATCTTCGCCAGCATCGGCTACCTGGACGTCCTGACCAACCGCATCTTCAGTGTCGAGCGGCTGGACGAGGATTCCAGCTACGGCGCCCGCGTCCAGGAAATGGAAGGCCAGATGGACTTCTTCGCCGAGAGCCCGGTCTTCGGCAAGGGTGCCGGGTTCCGGAGTTGGGTGATGGGCGAGAACGGCTTTGAACTGAGCACTTTCGCGCACAATTCCTGGGCCTTCTACCTGATGAAGTTCGGCGTGGTGGGCACGACGCTCATCATGCTGCCGCCACTGCTCATTTTGCTGTTCTCGCTGTTCAGGCGCTACGCCCATCCCGGCCTGGAGATGCATCGACGATTTCTCCTGGCCACCGCGCCGATCTACATCTTTATCGACTCGATGTCCGGCGGCCTGGCGTATGCGCCCAAGACCGCCTTCACCGGATTTCTGCTGTGCTACTGCCTGTCGTTGATCCGCAATGCGCAGATCATGCCCGTACCTCGTAACGAACCGCCCGTTCCCAGCCCTCGCCCGGCCGCCGTGCGCCGGGCGCCACCGCGAGTGATCCCCCATGCCTGATGTCCTGTTTGTCGCGCCCGACCTGCACGGCGGTGTCGGAAGATGCGTTGCCTTCATCGTGGATGCCTTGCCGGAACAGGGAGTGGACTCCGCCCTGTTCCTGCTGCGTTCGCGCAACCGCGAGTATCCCATCGCGAACCCGAAGGTCACGCGCGCGCTTCCCGTCATCGAATCCCCGACCAAGCTGCGGCTCATGCTGCCTTTCGCCTTTTTTCAGCTCCTGTCCCAGATCCGGCGCGACAAGCCGTCCATTGTTTGTTCGCACGGGCTGCTGTGCAACATGCTCGTCGTGCTGGCCAAAAAGATCCTGCGCGGCAAGTTCAGCACGGTGGCGTTCGAACACAGCAGCCCGGCCATCCATTACGGCGCGTCGAAGATGCGGCGCCTGAAGTGCTGGCTGGTCAGCCAGACCTACCGGCGGCACGATGCCGTGGTGGGCGTGTCCCGCGGGGTGAAGGAAGACCTGGTCAGCATGTTTCCGCCGCTGCGCGGCAAGGTGCACACCATCTACAACGGGGTGCCGCTGGACAACGTGCGCCGCCAGGGGGCCCAGTCCCAGGGCGCCGCCAGCGACGACTCGCCCTACCAGGTCGTGGCCGTCGGCCGGCTGGAGGCCGTCAAAGACTACGCCACGCTGATCGACGCCGCCGCCCTGCTGGACGATCCGCGCATCAGCTTCACGATCCTGGGCGAAGGCTCGGAACACGCGGCCCTGCAGAAGCGGATCGACGACAAGGCGTCGCGCAGCCCGGTGACGCTGGCCGGCCACATCGACAACCCGTTCCCGATGATCGCCGGGGCCGGCGCCTTCGCGCTCACATCCGTGCGCGAGAGCTTCGGCAACGTGCTGGTGGAAGCGCTGTGCCTGGGCGTGCCCGTGATCTCGACAGATTGCCCTCACGGCCCGGCCGAAATCCTGGATGAGGGCCGCTACGGGCTGCTGGTGCCGGTCGGCGACGCCGCCGCGCTTGCCGAGGCGGTGCGCCGCCTGGCCTACGACGGCGAAATACGCGAAAAGCTGGCGTCCCAGGGCCCCGAGCGCGCGGACGAGTTCTCCCTGGAGCGGCACTGCCGCAACGTCATCAATCTATTCCAGCCCCTCATGCAGCGCGGCACGCCCTGAACAGGACAGCATCATGCAGAAGATACCGGTATCCGTCGTGGTGATGACGAAGAACGAGGAACGCAACATCGCGAAGTGCCTGAAAGCGCTGGTGGACTTTGACGAAGTCTTCGTGGTCGATTCCAACAGCACGGACGCGACCTGCGCGATGGCCACGGCGCTGGGCGCACGCGTGTCGAATTTCAATTGGGACGGCAAGTACCCCAAGAAAAAGCAATGGTGCCTGGAGCAATTGCCGTTCACGCACCCGGTGGTGCTTTACGTCGACGCCGACGAGGAAATGACGCCCGGCCTGGCGGCCGAGATCCGCGAAGCGCTGCCGCGGTTCGCCGCGGGCGCCGGCGGCGCCTTCGTGCCCTTCGACTATGTGTTCTGCGGCAAGAAGCTGGAACATGGGCACCGGGTCTACAAGCTGGCGCTGCTGGCGCGCGACCGCTCCCGCTTCCTGGACTACGACGATCTGGACGTCGCCAACATGTGGGAAGTGGAAGGCCACTACCAGCCCCAGGTCGAAGGCGAGACCTTCGCCCTGCGCCAGCGCATGGTCCACAACGACCACGACTCGCTTTACCACTACTTCGACAAGCACAACCGCTACTCGGACTGGGAAGCGAACCTGCGCACCAAGGGACTGATGAACGATCCGCGTGAAGCCAACGTGGGCGGCCGCGCGCTGCTCAAGCGCATCTTCCAGGCCATGCCGTTCAAGGCGCCGATCTCGTTCCTGCATTCCTATGTTTTCCGCCTGGGCTTCCTGGACGGCAAGGCCGGCTACGACTACGCCGTGGCGCGCGCCATGTACTACTGGCAGATCCGCATCAAGACCGAGGAGATCCTTAAGGCCAGGCGGGAAAGCGCTGCCGCTTCGCAGCGCGACGCGGTCGCGGGAGCCGCCAAATGAGCGCATTGCAACGCCTGGACCAGTTTGCGCTTGCGCCGGGACAGCGCGGCCGCTCGGCGCTGACGGTGCAACTGTGGTGGATGGTGCAAGGGACGCTGTTCCGCTGGTCGCCCCAGGTGGCCTATGGCTTCCGGCGGTGGCTGCTGCGCTGCTTCGGCGCGCGCGTGGGTCGCAAGGTGCTGATCCGGCCCACCGCCACCGTGACCTATCCGTGGAAGGTGGAGATCGGCGACTACGCCTGGATCGGCGACGACGCGGTGGTCTACAGCCTTGGGCCCATCCATATCGGCGCCCACGCCGTGGTGTCCCAGCGCAGCTACCTGTGCGCGGCGGACCACGACGCCGGCCAGCCCGATTTCCCGCTGCGCGAGCGCGCGGTGCGCGTCGAGGAAGGCGCCTGGGTGGCGACCGACGTGTTCGTCGGCCCGGGCGTGACCATCGGGCGCGAGGCCGTGATCGGCGCGCGCAGTTCGGTGTTCCGCAACATGCCGTCCGCCATGGTGTGCCACGGCAATCCCTGCCGCCCCATCCGGCCCCGCACCGCCGCGCCAACATGAAAATACTCATCTATGGCATCAACTACGCGCCCGAACTGACAGGCACCGGCAAATACAGCGCCGAGCTGGCCGAATGGCTGGCGGCGCGCGGCCACGAGGTCAGCGTCGTCACGGCGCCGCCCTACTATCCGCAATGGCGCGTCCATGACGGCTACCGCGCCGGCCGCTACGCCAGCGAAGAGCGCCGCGGCGTAACGGTCCGGCGCGCGCCGCTCTGGGTGCCGGACAAGCCCGGCGGGGCCAAGCGCCTGGTCCACCTGGCCAGCTTCGCCCTGTCCAGCCTGCCGTCGCTGCTGCGCGCGGCGATGCGCCGGCCAGACATCATCCTGGTGGTGGAACCCGCGCTGTTCTGCGCGCCCGGCGCCTGGCTCGCAGCCCGGCTTTGCGGCGCCCGCGCCTGGCTGCACATCCAGGACTACGAAGTGGACGCCGCCTTCGAACTGGGCCTGCTCAAGGGCGCCCGCCTGCGCGCCATCGTCAAGCGCGCCGAGCGCTGGCTGATGCGGCGCTTCGACCGCGTGTCCACCATTTCGAACCGGATGCTGGAACTGGCGCTGGCCAAAGGCGTCGATCCGGGCCGGGCCGTGCTGCTGCCGAACTGGATCGACATCAACGCGATCACGCCGCTGGCGGAAGGCGGGGATTACCGCGCCCAGCTCGGCATCCCCGACAACGCCATCGTCGCGCTCTACTCCGGCAACATGGGCGGCAAGCAGGGCCTGCAGACGCTGGCGGACGTGGCGCGCCGGCTGAACCGCGAGGACCGACTGTGGTTCCTGTTCTGCGGTCAGGGGCCCGAACGCGCGGCGCTCGAAGAAAAATGCAAAGGCCTCACCCGGGTCATCTTCCTGGACCTGCAGCCGGCTGAGCGCCTGGGCGCCCTGCTCAACACCGCGGATATCCATTTGTTGCCGCAGCGCGCCGGCGCGGCGGACCTGGTCATGCCGTCCAAGCTGACCGGCATGCTGGCCAGCGGACGGCCGGTGGTGTGCGGCGCGGCGCGCGGCACGGAACTGGCCAGCGTGGTGGCGCATTGCGGCCTGCTGACCCCGCCCGAAGACGCCGTGGCCATGGCGGAGGCCGTGCGCAAGCTGAGCTACAACTCGCAGATCCGCGAAACGCTGGGCGCGGCCGCGCGCCAATACGCGCTGGCCCACCTGCACATCGACGCGGTGCTGGGCGCCGCGGAGCGCGAATTCGCGGCGGTCGTCGCGGCCCGCAAGGGCAGGACCGCGCCGGCCGATCCGCGCGCCAGCGAAGGCGACGTCTGATCCGCGGCGGCCCCGCCGCCGCGTTTCCCAAATGAACCAGGGCCTGTGCGGGCGGTATCGCCACCCGCACAGGCCCTGCCTCGTTGCGCGCCAGCAGTCAGCTGGTTTCGCCCTTGCCCTGCGTCGGTCCGTTGCCGCCCCTGACCAGCCCCATCTGCACCGCGATGTAGGCCGCTTCGGCCTGGTTGCGCGCGTTCAGCTTCCAGTAGAGCGTGCGCGCGTGGCTCTTCACGGTGGCCACGGATATGCCCACCTGCTGCCCGATCTCTCGCATGGTCTTGCCCTGCACCAGCAACTGCAGGATTTCTTCCTGCCGCTGTGTAAGTTCGCGCAGCTCCTGCACGGTTGCATGCGCGACGCTGGGCGGCCTCCCGGCGGGTTGCGGATAGCATTCGCCCCCCGCCACCACCAGGCTGACTGCGGCCGCCAACGCGTCCGGACTGGAGGCCTTGGGCAGATAGCCCGCCACCCCCGCGCGGGCGCAGGCGGCCATCACGCTCTGGTCCACGGATGAATACAGCACCAGCACCAGCCTGGGCATGAAAAACGCCATCGCCTGCGATAAGAGCCCGATATCCTGCTCGGCCGCGCCGCTACACCCGACCACCAGCAGTTCTACTGGACGGTTGATGGAGCTGGACATGTTGAGCAGGTGGGCTGGCGAGATGGCCAGGATATCGTCGGCGTTCCGCACACGTTCCAGCACATGCTGAATTGCGACACGAAGCAGAGCGTAGTCTTCGATCAGTACGGTTGTCATCCCGGGAAGAACCTTGTGACGCATGGCCCACTAACGGTTCCCATGGCGCAGGCGCAACGCGACGCGAAGCACCGAATCACGCGCATCGCCAGGCCCAGGGAAGTCCTTCCGCAGCATCGGATTGCGGTGGCGATGTTAAGTGATTCGCCCTATCAATCCATGCTTGCGGACACAACCCATGCTATCAGCGGCTACGTCCGCTGAATCTCGTTCAGGAGGATGATTGGTGGAGGAAAGCGGTCTGTCAGCCTGCGCTCGGACCTGCTTTCTATGCCTTAGCCGTATTGGCTATGCGCGGCCCCGGCAGCGTCGGAACAAGGCGTTCCAGGCTGCCGGGCAGCACAATCCCGCTACCCGACCTTGCGTCCATAGAGCTGCCCGGCGTCCACTTCCCTGCCATTCGGCTCATGCCATTCCAAGGTCGCGCCGCGCTGCAGCGCCGCGTATACGGCCTCGCCCTTGTTCTTGACATGCAGACGCTGGTAGAGCGTGCACGCGTGCGTCTTGGCCGTCGCCACGGAAATGTTCAGCATGCGGCTGACCGTCTTGATCGGATATCCCCTTGCCAACAGCACCAGCACTTCGTACTGGCGCGGCGTGATCTGGAGCAGTTGCGCGCCCGCGCTGACGGGCATGGCGCCCTTGGAGCCGGAATCTTCCGCGTCCCGTGCCGGCAGGGCGCACACCGTCGAAGCAGGCGCCTGGAGGGCCTGTTCGCTGGGGAAGCATTGTCCGCCGGCCATGACCAGACGAATCGCCGCTTCGAGGATTTCGACCGAAGCCGTCTTCATCAGGCAACCGTAGACGCTTGCGCCAGGCAGGCCCTGCACCGGCATGGGCAAAGGCATGACGTCCGTCAAGAGCAGAATCCGCTTGGGCGTCAGCACGCGTTGAATCTCGTGCAAGGCGCTCCAGGCCTCATCGGTGTCCACAGGCAATCCATAAATCAGGAGATCGGCGCCTGCATGGACGCCGTCGGCCTTGGACACGTCCGCAAGGCCCATCCCCTCGATTTCCCACACATCATCCAACTTGCTAAGAATCTGCCACAAACCCAACCGCAAGAGCGGATGGGCTTCAATCAGGACCATCTTGGCCATGGTGTCCTCCCGGTTTTTCGACGGGCCTAGAAGGGATCTTCGCTGTGCTGAAGACTATTTTTTATCCAGCCCCGCGGGAGTGGACCGCATATCCCGGAATATCTAATGAAGCTGAACCGGGACGTTTGGGCTGGGCGACTTTGGTAGCCAACATAACGGATGGCATGGACCCATCTTATGGTTCGGATTTGTCAAAATCAAGACGTTTCAGGGCGATATAATCCGATAAAATCAGAAATCATTCGTTAGCCTTAATCACGATCGTAAATATGGATGAGACTACCCTCTCGTCCTTTTTACCGCTAGGGTTTTCACCAGCGGCAAGGGGCGCCCCAGCCAGTTCCCCCTATGACAGGCCCCGCGCAAGGCTCCCCGGACAGGGGCGCGGACCCATGTTACAGACGAAAAAAAGCCGCGTTCGGACATCCGCCGAACGCGGCACGAAACAGCCGGATTTCATGAGAAAGCTGTCTACTTGTATCTGCGGACACATTAAGCCCGTGAACAGTCCCTGTATTCGAAATAGAGGTAACATTTTTTATTTTTACGCCGGCGAGCGAATTTACTCCATATAGGCGAAGTCGAAAACCGTATGCCCCCCCTGATGATGCCAATGGTGCATTGAAGCATGGCGTTTTCTCAGGAAGTTTGCATAGTGGATTTCGCCGTCGGTTTCGACGTAGGTGGAAGGCGTGAGCTCATCAATCCGGTTCAGCGACACGCCCTTGCCGTAGTGACAGAAGCCCTGGTACTGCGCGCAGCGGATCACGTCTCCGCCAGGCGACACAACGATTCCCGCGTTGCGGGCCCGCATCGGGTTGCGCACGATCGGGTTGCAGGCATGCGGCGTCCAGGATGTCGAGCGCGGCGAATCCGAGAAAAACGCGAACAGCTCGTCGCAATGACTCTGGCCGTCGGTTCGGTCGATATTAGTTAATAGCCACCAGTATTCCCCGTGTTTGAAAATAATGGTGTCGACCGCAGATATATTCGTCATCAGATTAACATCGAGCTCCCATTTCAGCGGAAATTCAGTGCATTTCCACAGCTCGATACTGCGATTTCCGCATGTTTCAGGCACCATGTAAGTCACACCTTCGTGCTCGAATATATACGGAAAAGAAAGGTGGTACGGCAGGTTCAGCGCGGTGCCCAGCAGCCGGAAAGCCCCGTCAGAGTAAGTCGCGACCGAGATCGTGCCCTTGCGCGAAGTAAAATCGTAATCCTCGAAAAATATATACGGTTTCTTGTCGTGGGTATAAACAAACGGATCGGCGAAAAATCTGCCCTTCGGCGGTTGCAATACCATCGCCTCGGAAACCACCGCCTGCTGCCGTGCGGACGGAAACATACCAATCCGCCAGCGCACATTGCGTTTCATGACGCGCCGCACAACCAGATCCGACATTAACCAGGCCTGACGCGAAATATATGCAACGCTATCCCACTCCGCCGGATCGGCGCGGCGCGGACCGCTCATGATCTGCATGGCGGGCGGCGCAACGCCTTGTTGCGCGCGGGCCAGCGCCTGCAAGGCGTCATACACCATGAAATTTCCCAAACTGAAAGCGCGCGCCTGATTCTTCAGCCAGAACACTTCGGTGTTGAAACTGCGCTGGTCCAGCAGCTCATCCTCATCCTCATTCGCGCCGACGCGCCAGAGTTTTACGGTGGTGTGATCCTCGCGCTGGAAGACCTCCCAGAAGCCCGCATAACGGCTGGTGGCCACCGCAATATCCGAATAGCTCAACTGCCATACGCCAAGGTTCGCCCACGTGGCCATCTGCGGGCGCGTGGCCAGCGACGCGCCAAGCGTGATCACGAGATCCAGGCCCAGGGCCTCCACCTCGCGCTGCTCCTGCGCGTCCAGGGTTCCCGGCGTAAGCGGCACCACGGCCGCGCCGTCCGGCGGCAGGGTCTGGCGCATGTCGCCGCACGCCAGCATCACGCGCTGCTTCTGCGGCAACAGCTTGGATTCCAGGCGGGACAGCGTGCCGAACAACGCCTTCACGCCGAACCGGGGCGCCTTCCCCAGTCCCTCTCCGGCCATCACCAGCAACGCCGCAAGCTCGAAATCCTGGCTATGGACGAGCCACTCAACCATCTCATGCATCCAGCCGGGTTGCTCATACCCGTCAACCAGCAGTCCTACCTTGTAGGTCTTCATTTCTCGTGCTCCTGTCTCAGGGCAATTGGCCTGCCGCACCGTGACGGCGAAGGCCTCGCCAGGCACACATCCGGGGCAATGCATTCACGTCCTCGCGCTGATACTGCGTGGTTTTCTGGCCGCGTTCCAGAGCACATTCATCCTAGGGCCGGTGTCCGAGGACGAACGGCCAAGCCTCCACCCTCTGCGCACGGAACCCGCTCATCCATCCGCCCGGTCCGGCGTCATCCGTCTGGCCGAGCGGCGCTGCACCGCGAGAGCTCGAGCGCATCCTCGACTCGCGATTAGGGGTAAACCCTATTGGGGATAGCCGAGGCTCGCTTCTCCTCCATCCCTAACGCATAATGTTTTAAAACAAACGTTTGAATTCAACCTTATGCAAGAAATCAAATCCACGTCCACCAGGGAAACCATCCTGGACACCGCGGAAGCCCTGTTCGCACAGCAAGGCCACGAAGCCACCTCCATGCGCCAGATCACCGGCGCGGCGGGCGTGAACCTTGCGTCGGTGAACTACCACTTCGGCTCCAAAGAGTCACTCGTGCAGGCGGTGCTAAAACGCCGCCTGGAAGTGCTGAATCGCGAGCGCCTGCGGCTTTTGGACGAACTCGAGGCGCAATCCGCGGGCAAGCCCCTGAAACCGTCGCAGATCGTGGACGCCTTCTTCGGCACCCTGCTGCGCCTGGCCGCCGATCCCGCGCAGGCCGGCAGCACGTTTCTGCCGCTGCTGGAACGCACCATGACCGACCCCTCCGACTTCATCCGCGCGCTGTTCGCGGAGGAATACGCGGACGTGCTCAACCGCTATCGGAACGCGCTGTTCGCCGCGCTGCCCGATGTGCCCCGCGCAGAGATCATCTGGCGCTTCCAGTTCATGCTGGGCGCAACCTCGTACGCCATCATGGGCACCGACCTGCTCAGGTCCGTCACGGGGCTGACCGCCGACGAAACCGAACATCCGAACGATCCCGGCCTGCTGCTGCCGCGCCTGATGAGCTTCCTGCTCGGCGGCCTGCGATCTCCCCTGCCACATCTGCCCGCCACCTGACCGCCCCGCGGCGCCGGCAACCAGAACAGAACATTCACGGAGACAAAGAAATGAACGCAGTCATCGTCGCGCTGGTTGTCATTGCGCTCCTGGCCGCCGCCGTGCTGGCGCTGCGGCCGCTTCGGCTGGCGCTGCTGTCCTCGCCCATCTTCAACCTGTATCGCAAGGTGCTGCCGCAGATGTCGGACACCGAACGCGATGCGCTGGAGGCCGGCACCGTCTGGTGGGAAGGAGAGCTGTTCGGCGGCCGGCCCGACTGGAAGCGCCTGCTGGCCTATCCGCGGCCGCGCCTGACCGACGAAGAGCAGCGCTTCCTGGACAACCAGGCCGAGACCGCCTGCCGCATGGTCAATGACTGGAGCGTCACGCAAGAGCGCTTCGACCTGCCCGCCGAGGTCTGGAATTACCTGAAGGCCGAAGGCTTCCTCGGCATGATCATCCCGAAGCAATACGGCGGCCTGGCGTTCTCCGCCTATGCCCACTCCGAGATCGTGACCAAGCTGTCCACGCGGTCCTCGGCGCTGGCGGTTTCGGTGATGGTGCCCAATTCGCTGGGCCCCGCGGAACTGCTGCTGCACTACGGCACCGAGGAACAGAAGAATCACTACCTGCCGCGCCTGGCGCGTGGCGAAGAAGTGCCCGCCTTCGCGCTGACCAGCCCCTGGGCCGGCTCCGACGCCGCCGCCATCCCCGACAGCGGCATCGTATGCAAGGGCGAATGGCAGGGCCGCGAAGTGATCGGCATGCGCGTGACCTGGGACAAGCGCTACATCACGCTGGCGCCTGTTTGCACGCTGCTGGGGCTGGCGTTCCGCCTGTACGATCCCGACGGCCTGCTGGGCGGCAAGAAAGACCTGGGCATCACCTGCGCGCTGGTCCCGCACGACCATCCCGGCGTGGACACGGGCCGCCGCCACTTCCCGCTCAACGCCATGTTCATGAACGGGCCCACGCGCGGCACCGATGTCTTCATGCCGCTGGATTTCATCATCGGCGGTCCCGCCATGGCTGGCCAGGGCTGGCGCATGCTGATGGAATGCCTGGCCGCGGGCCGGTCGATCTCGCTGCCGTCGTCCAACACCGGCATGGCCAAGCTGACGGCGCGCGCCGTGGGCGGCTATGCCCGCGTGCGCAGCCAGTTCCGCATGCCCGTCGGCAAGTTCGAAGGCGTCGAAGAGGCGCTGGCCCGCATCGGCGGCCATACCTACATGATGGACGCGGCGCGGACCATGACGGCAGGCGCCGTGGACCTGGGCGAAAAGCCCTCGGTCGTGTCGGCCATCGTCAAATACCACGTCACCGAGCGTGCGCGCCAGGTGGTCAACGACGGCATGGACGTGATCGGCGGCAAGGGCATCTGCCTGGGCCCGTCCAACTTCCTGGGCCGCGCCTATCAGCAGATCCCCATCGGCATTACCGTGGAAGGCGCCAACATCCTGACCCGCAGCCTGATCATCTTCGGCCAGGGCGCGATCCGCTGCCACCCCTACGTGCTGGCCGAAATGCAGGCCGCGCAGTCCGCGGACCGCAAGCAGGGCCTGGACGACTTCGACCGCGCGTTCTGGGGCCATGTGCGCTTTGTCGCCGGCAACAAACTGCGCGCGCTGGGCACGGCCCTGACCGGCGCGCGCTTTGTCGCCGTGGATGCCGACGTGGCGCCGTCCATGAAGCGCTACTACCAGTTGCTCAGCCGCTATTCCTCGGCCTTCGCGCTGCTGGCCGACTCGTCCATGCTGGTGCTGGGCGGCAGCCTGAAGCGCCGCGAACGCCTGTCCGCGCGCCTGGGCGACGTGCTGTCGCAGATGTACCTGATCAGCGCCACGCTCAAGCGCTTCGAGGACGAAGGCCGGCAGGCGGCCGACGCGCCGCTTGCGCACTGGTCCATCCAGGACGCGCTGTTCAAGGCGCAGGAAGCCTTTGACGGCGTGCTCGAAAACTTCCCCAACCGCTTCGTCGCGTGGAGCCTGCGCCGCATCATCTTCCCGTGGGGGCACAGCCAGACGCTGCCGTCGGACCAGCTTGGCCAGGAGGTCGCCCGCCTGCTCATCAGCCCCAACGCCACGCGCGACCGCCTGACCGCAGGCTGCCACCTGCCCGACACGGCGGACGAACCCGTCGGCGCGATCGAACAGGCGCTGGCCGCCACGCTGGACGCCGAACCGATCGAAGCGAAGATCCGCGACCTCGAAAAGCGCGGCGCGCTTGAAGGCAATCCACAGGCCAATGTGCGCGATATCGCCGATGCGGCGGTCGCAATCGGCGGCATCACCGCGGAAGAATATGCCGTGGTCAAGCGCCGCAACCGCTTGCGCGATACCGTGGTGAAAGTGGATGATTTCCCCTTTGACCTCGGCGCCGCGGGCGCGGACCGGCCCACGGCCGAACGCAAGGTCGCCTGAGGGAGGGAACGGATGGCATTCAAACCGGTTTACGTCGTCGATGGCTCGCGCACGCCCTTCCTGAAGGCGCGCACGGGCCCGGGCCCCTTCTCCGCCGGCGACCTTGCCGTGCAGGCCGGCCGCGCCCTGCTGCTGCGCCAACCCTATGCGCCCACGGACCTGGACGAGGTCATCGTGGGCTGCGCCGCGCCTTCGCCTGACGAAGTGAACATCGGCCGCGTGATCTCGCTGCGCCTGGGCTGCGGCGACCGCGTGCCGGGCTGGACCGTGATGCGCAACTGCGCGTCCGGCATGCAGGCCCTGGACTCCGGCATCGCCAACATCCAGTCGGGACGCTCGCATCTGGTGCTGGCCGGCGGAACAGACGCGCTTTCGCGCGCGCCGGTGCTGTTCTCCGACGACATGGTGCGCTGGCTGTCGCGCTGGTACGCGGCGCGCGGCCTGGGCGCGAAGCTTGCCGCCCTGCGCGGCTTGCGGCTCAGGAACCTGGCGCCCGTCATCGGGCTGCTCAAGGGGCTGACGGACCCTGTCGTGGGCCTGTCGATGGGCCAGACGGCGGAGAACGTCGCCACGCTCTTCGGCATCGACCGCGCCGCGATGGACGCCTACGCCGCCCGCAGCCACCAGCGCGCGCTGGCGGCCCGGGCCGCCGGCATGCCCGAGATCACGCCGCTGATCGACACGCAGGGCACACTGCACGCCGACGATGACGGTGTGCGCGAGGACTCCACGCCCGACAAGCTCGCCAAGCTCCGGCCGGTCTTCGACAAGCCCTGGGGCAACATCACCGCGGGCAACAGTTCCCAGGTGACCGACGGCGCAGCCATGCTGGTGCTGGCCTCTGAAGAGGCCGTGCGCAAATGGAACCTGCGGCCGCTGGGACGCATCGTCGACTCGCAGTGGGCCGGGCTGGACCCCGCGCTGATGGGCCTGGGTCCGGTGCATGCCGCCACCCCTATCCTGCAGCGCCACGGCCTGGGCCTGAATGATCTGGACTTGTGGGAGATCAACGAGGCGTTCGCCGCGCAGGTGCTAGGATGCCTGGCCGCTTGGCGGGACGAGGCCTATTGCCAGCAGAACTTCGGCACGCCCGCATGGGGCGAGCTCGACGCCGGCAAGCTCAACGTCGACGGCGGCGCCATCGCAATCGGCCATCCCGTGGGCGCATCGGGCGCGCGCATCGTGCTACACCTGCTTGAAGCGCTAAAGCGCCGCGGCGCAAGGCGCGGCATGGCCGCCATCTGCATCGGCGGCGGCCAAGGCGGCGCAATGCTGGTCGAAACCCTGGACGAGGACCGCCCATGACGACAATGGATACGCTTTCCCACTGGCGCCTGGACCGCGACCCCGACGGCGTAGCCTGGCTGACGTTCGACCGCGCGGGCAGCGCCGTCAACGCGCTGTCGGCCGACACCATGGCCGAATTCTCGGTAGTGCTGGACGCCCTGGACGCCGATCCGCCCAAGGGCCTGATCATCCAGTCGGGCAAAACCACAGGCTTCATCGTGGGCGCGGACGTCAACGAATTCGCCGGGCTGGACACGCCCGAACAAGGCCGCGCGCTGGTGGCTCGGGGCTGGAACCTCATGAACCGCCTGGCCGCGGTGCGCTATCCCACCCTGGCGCTAATCCAGGGCCATTGCCTGGGCGGCGGCCTGGAACTGGCGCTTGCCTGCCGCTACCGTCTGGTAGCCGACCAGCCCGGCGCCTCGCTTGCGCTGCCCGAGGTCATGCTGGGCATTTTCCCGGGCTGGGGCGGCATGCTGCGCCTGCCGCAAACCATCGGCGCGCCCGCAGCGCTGGACATGATGCTGACCGGCCGCAGCGCCGACGCCCGCCGCGCGGCGTCGTTGGGCCTGGCCGACGCGCGCGTGCCCCCGCGCCTGCTGCTGGCGGCGGCGCGCCAGACCGTACTGTCGCGCAAGCCGCCGCGCCGGGCGCGCGGGCTGGGCGGCTGGCTGAACCGCTGGCCATTCAAGGCCATCGTGGCCAACCGCGCGCGCAAGCAGATCGCCGCAAAGGATCCGCTGGGCCATTACCCGGCCGCGCCCGCCATCGTCGAAATCTGGGAAAAGCATGGCGGCAACGCCCTGAAGGCGCCCGGGCTCATCGACCGCATCATCGCTTCCGGCACGGCCCGCAACCTGCTCCGGGTGTTCCGCCTGCAAGAGCGCCTGAAGGCCAACGGCAAGCAGGTCGGCGTCGCGCCCGCCCGCCACGTGCACGTGGTGGGCGCCGGCGTGATGGGCGGCGACATCGCCGCCTGGTGCGCGCTCAAAGGCATGACCGTCACGCTCCAGGACCAGGACATGGCGCGCATCGCCCCCGCGGTCAAGCGCGCCGCCGACCTGTTCTCGCGCCGCCTGAAGGATTCCCGGCTGGCGCGCGCCGCGTTCGACCGGCTGGTTCCCGATCCGTCCGGCGGCGGCGTGCCGCTGGCCGACGTCGTCATCGAGGCCATCAGCGAACAGCCCGAGGCCAAGCGCGCGCTGTACCAGTCCCTGGAACCGCGCATGAAGCCCGACGCCCTGCTGGCCACCAACACGTCCAGCCTGTCGCTGGAAACCCTGCGCACCGGCCTGGCGCGTCCCGAACGCCTGGTGGGCATCCACTTCTTCAACCCGGTCGCCAAGATGCCGCTGGTCGAGGTCGTGCACGGCGAAAGCGACCCGGATGCCTCCCTGGCCCGCGCCTGCGCCTTCGTCGGCCAGATAGACAAGCTGGCGCTGCCCGTCAAGAGCGCGCCCGGCTTCCTGGTGAACGCGGTGCTGGCGCCCTACATGCTGCAGGCCATGCGCAGCGTGGACGAAGGCGTATCGCCCGACACCGTGGACGCCGCCATGGTGGCCTTCGGCATGCCGATGGGTCCGCTGGAACTGGCGGACACCGTGGGCCTGGACATCGCCCGCGCCGCGGGCCAAGCGCTTGCCGGCGGCGCCGAGCCGCCGCGCTGCCTGGCGGACCGCCTGGCGCGCAACGAACTGGGCAAGAAAAGCGGCAAGGGCTTTTACACCTGGCGCGACGGCAAACCGGTCAGGCAGCGCGGCGCGAAAGACGCCGCGGCGCCGGCCGGCCTGGCGCAGCGCCTGATCCAGCCGCTCATCGACGCCACGCGGCAGCGCGTCGCCGCCGGCGTCGTGGCCGACGCCGACCTGGCCGACGCAGGCGTGATTTTTGGAACGGGGTTCGCGCCATTTACGGGCGGGCCCCTGCATTACGAAGACGGCAGCACCTTGCAGCACCGCAGTACAGCGGCTCGCGCCGATTAGACCGGGACCAGACCGGCAGTGGAAGAGAGAGACACACATCCAATTCGAGGAGGCAGTACCATGCGCAGACGTCCATTGTCCCTGAGCACCTTGTCGGCCATCCTGGTCGGCCTGGGCGCATCCGCAACGTCCTACGCCGCCGGTTTTCAGCTCTTAGAGCAGAACGCCAGCGGGCTGGGCAACGCTTATGCAGGCTCGGCGGCAAACCCGGAGAATGCCAGCATCATGTATTTCAACCCGGCAGGCTTGACCTATCTGCCGGGCCTCAACTTCTCCGGCGGGGTAAACCTGATCAAGCCGTCGTTCAAGTTTTCCGACAACGGCAACAGCCGCAATCCCAGCGTTCCCGGCATCCCCGGATCGGGACTGAACGGGTCGGTGCCTACCGGCGGCAACGGCGGCGACGCCGGCCACCTGGGCGTCGTCCCCAACATCTACGCCTCCTGGCAATTGAACGAGCAGTGGTATGTCGGCCTGGGCGTGGGCGCCCCATTCGGCTTGATGACCGAGTACGACGACGGCTGGGTCGGCCAATACCACTCGAACAAGTTCGAGATCAAGACCATTAACGTCAACCCGACCGTCGCCTACAAGGTCAACGAGAAGTTCTCGATGGGCTTTGGCCTGAACTGGCAGCACATCGACGCCAACTACAAGAAAAAGACCGTCGTGCCCATCGCCGGCATGCCCGTCGCCACGAACGGCGACGCGGACCTGAACCTCAAGGGCGACGCCTGGGGCTGGAACGTGGGCTTCATGCTGCAGCCGACGGAAGACACCCGCATCGGCCTGTCGTACCGCTCGAAGATCAAGCACACGGCCAAGGGCGACACCGACATCGACAACATCCGCCCCACGGGCCAGTCGGTGTCGTTCGACGCCAAGGCCAAGGTCGACCTTCCCGATACGCTGATTCTCAGCGCCGCGCATCAGCTCAACGAAAGATGGGAGCTGCTGGGCGACGTGTCGTGGACGGGCTGGAGCAGCATCCCCGACCTGAAGATCCGCAACTCGGGCGCAGGCGCTCGCGACGACGACCTGCCGCTGAACTTCCGCGATTCCTGGCGCGTCGCGGTCGGCGCCAACTACAAGTTCGCCCCCGCCTGGAAATGGAAGTTCGGCCTGGCGTTCGACCAGTCGCCGGTGCACGATGCCGCCGACCGCCCGACATCCCTGCCCGATAACGATCGCTACTGGTTCTCGACCGGCGTGCAGTGGGCCGCCACCAAGGACACCACGATCGACGTCGGCTACACCTATCTCTACCTGCGCAAGACGGACATCGACACGACGTCCGGCAACCAGCTGACCAAGGGCCGCGTGGCGGGCACCTACGACAGCAGCGGCCACATCTTCGGCCTGCAAGTGTCGTCCCGCTTCTAGGCATGAACGGGCGGCCGGCCGCCGCGCCGGCCGCCCGATTTTTCAGGAGACTTCCTTGAGCAAGTTCGTCGTCAAACACGTCGCCGTGCTGGGCGCCGGCGTCATGGGCGCGCAGATCGCCGCCCACCTGGCCAATGCCGGCGTGCCCGTCACGCTGTTCGATCTGGCCGCCCCCGAAGGCGACCGCAACGGCACCGTCAAGAAAGCGCTGGCTGGCCTCAGGAAGCTGGAGCCCGCGCCGCTGGCTGGCGCATCCCGCATCGCGCTCATCACGCCCGCGAACTACGATGACCATCTGGAGCGCCTGCGCGGCTGCGACCTGATCATCGAAGCGATCGCCGAGCGCATGGACTGGAAGACCGCGCTGTACGAGCGCATCGCGCCCCACGTCGCGCCCGGCGCCATCATCGCCTCCAACACGTCCGGCCTGTCCATCGACGCGCTGGCCAACGCGCTGCCCGCCGGCTTGCGCGACCGCTTCTGCGGCATCCATTTCTTCAATCCGCCGCGCTACATGCGCCTGGTGGAAATCATCGCCACGCCGCACACGCAGGCGTCCGTGCTGGACCAGCTGGAAACCTGGCTGACCTCGGCCCTGGGCAAAGGCGTGATCCGCGCGCTGGACACGCCCAATTTCGTGGCCAACCGCATCGGCGTGTTCTCCATCCTGGCGGCCATGCACCACACCGCGCGCCTGGGCCTGTCCTTTGACGAGGTCGACGCGCTGACCGGCCCCAAGATCGGCCGGCCCAAAAGCGCCACGTACCGCACCGCCGACGTGGTCGGGCTGGACACGCTGGCCCACGTCGTGGGCACCATGGAAAAGAACCTGCCCGACGATCCGTGGCACCAGTACTTCGCGCTGCCCGGGTGGCTGTCGGCGCTGATATCCAAGGGCGCGCTGGGCCAGAAGACCGGCGCGGGCGTCTACCGCAAGCAAGGCCGCGAGATCCAGGTGCTGGACCTGAAGGCGCAAGACTACGTGCCCAGCGCCGGCAAGCTGGCCGACGAGGTCGCCGCGCTGCTCAAGGAGCGCGATCCGGCCAAACGCTTCGCCGCCCTGCGCGCCAGCGAGCACCCGCAGGCGCAGTTCCTCTGGAGCCTGTTCCGCGACATCTTCCACTACAGCGCCGTTCAGCTTGAGCACGTGGCCGATAACGCCCGCGACCTGGACCTGGCCATGCGCTGGGGCTTCGGCTGGTCCCAGGGCCCCTTCGAAACCTGGCAGGCCGCCGGCTGGCAGGCCATTGCAGCCGCCGTGGCCGAAGACATCGCTGCCGGCCGCGCCATGAGCAGCGCTCCCCTGCCCGCGTGGGCCCTGGAGCCCGCCCGCCAGGGCGTGCACGCGCCGGAAGGCTCTTATTCCGCGCGCACCGGCAAGCTGCACCCGCGCTCCACGCTGCCGGTGTACGCCCGCCAGTTGTTCCCCGAGCGCGTCGTGGGCGAAGCGCCTGACGACCGCGGCGTGACGATCTGGGAGAACGAGGGCGTGCGCCTTTGGAACCTGCCGCGCGTGGACGCCGGCATCGCCATTCTTTCCGTCACGTCGAAGAACCACACGCTGGGCGCCGAAGTGCTGGAAGGCGTGCTGCAGGCGGTGGCCAAGGCCGAGCGCGAGTTCGACGGCCTTGTCATCTGGCATGCCGCGCCCTTCGCCGTGGGCGCCAACCTGCAGCAGGTGGTCGAAGCCTGCGCCGCCGGCCAATGGGAAATGCTGGAGGCCACGGTGGAAAAATTCCAGCGCGCCTCGCAGTCTTTCAAGTACGCACACATCCCCACCGTCGCGGCGGTGCAGGGCATGGCGCTGGGCGGCGGGTGCGAGTTCCTGATGCACGCCTCGCACCGCGTGCTGGCGCTGGAAAGCTATATCGGCCTGGTCGAGGCCGGCGTCGGCCTGATCCCGGCGGGCGGCGGCAGCAAGGAATTCGCCGCACGCGCCGCAGCCCTGGCGGCCAAAACCGCCACGCCGGCCGAGGTCTTCCCCTATCTGCAGCCCGTGTTCCAGACCATCGCGATGGCCCAGGTGGCCAAGAGCGGCCTGGAAGCCATCGACGCGGGCTTCGGACGCGAGCAGGACATCGTGCTGTTCCACCCCGACGAATTGCTGTTTGTCGCCATCGGCCAGGCCCGCGCCGCGGCCCAGGCCGGCTACACGCCGCCGCCTCGGCTGCAGGACATCCCCGTCGCGGGCCGCAACGGCGTCGCCAACTTCGAGATGGTGCTGGTCAACATGCGCGAAGGCGGCATGATCAGCGCGCACGACTACCGCGTCGCGCGCAGCGCCGCCGTCGCGCTGTGTGGCGGCGAGGTGGAAACCGGGACGAAGGTGGACGAGGAGTGGCTGCTTGCCGTGGAGCGCAAGGAGTTCGTGGCGCTGCTGCGCACGCCGGAAACCCAGGCGCGCATCCGCCACACTCTTGACACCGGCAAGCCCCTGCGGAACTAAGGAACGACCATGACCAAGCAGATCCAAGACGCTTACATCGTCGCCGCCACGCGCTTGCCGGTGGGCAAGCGCAACGGCGCCTACATCACCACCCGCCCCGACGACATGCTTGCCGCCGCGCTGAATGGCGCGCTGGCGCAGGCGCCGGGGCTGGACCCGGCGCGCATCGACGACGTGATCGCCGGCTGCGCCATGCCGGAGGCCGAACAGGGCATGAACGTGGCGCGCATCGGCCTGCTGCTGGCGGGCCTGCCGCAAAGCGTGGCGGGCGTGACCGTCAACCGCTTCTGCGCGTCGGGCCTGCAGGCGGTGGCCGACGCCGCCGCCCGCATCCGCACGGGCGAGGCCGACATCATGATCGGCGCGGGCACCGAATCCATGAGCGCCATGCCGCAGATCATGGGCAACAAGGTCTCGCTGAACCCCGCCATCTTCGCCCACGAAGAGAACATCGGCATGGCCTTCGGCATGGGCCTGACGGGCGAAAAAGTCGCCGAGCGCTGGAAGGTGTCGCGCGAAGACCAGGACGCCTTTGCGCTGGCTTCCCACCAGAAAGCGTGCGCCGCGATCGCCGCGGGCCATTTCCGCGCCGAGACCACGCCCTACGAAGTGGTGTCGCACCTGCCCGACGGCGCCAGCGGCGCGCTGCGCGTCGTGCGCCGCCTGGTCGAGGTGGACGAAGGCCCGCGCCCCGACAGCAGCGCAGAGGCGCTGGCGCGCCTGAAGCCGGTGTTCTCGGCGCGCGGCAGCGTCACCGCGGGCAACAGTTCGCAGATGTCCGACGGCGCCGCCGCCGTGATCCTGGTGTCCGACCGCATCCTGCGCGAGTTCAACCTGAGCCCGCTCGCGCGCTTCGTGAGCTTCGCCGTCGCCGGCGTGCCGCCCGAAGTCATGGGCATCGGCCCCATCGCCGCCATTCCCAAGGTGCTGGACCGCGCCGGCATCACCCAGGACGCGCTGGACTGGATCGAGCTCAACGAAGCCTTCGCGGCGCAGTCGCTGGCCGTGATCCGCGAACTCAAACTGGATCCCGCCAAGATCAACCCGCTGGGCGGCGCGATCGCGTTGGGCCACCCGCTGGGCGCCACTGGCGCAATCCGCACCGCGACGATCACTCACGGGCTGCGCCGCACCGGCGGCAAGTACGGGCTGGTCACGATGTGCATCGGCACGGGCATGGGCGCCGCCGGCCTGTTCGAGGCCATGTAGCAGGAACGGCGCCCAGCGTGAAGCCATACTGGTTCAAAAGCCTGTCGCCGCAATGGCGCGCGCGCCTGATGCGGGTGGGATTCAACCTGCATCCGGCCTTTCGCGCCACCGGCGGGCGGGTGATGCACGTGTCGCCGGATTTCCAGCACATCCGCATCAAGCTGCCCCTGCTGCGGCGCACCCGCAATATTGTGGGGTCCATGTATGGCGGTTCGCTGTTCGCCGTGACGGACGGCGCCCACCCGACGATGCTGATGTCCGCGCTGGGCGCGGACCACATCGTATGGGACAAGGCGGCGTCCATCCGCTTCCGCAAGCCCGCCTACACCACGCTGTACGTGGACTTCCGGCTGCCGCCCGGCGAAATCGCCGAGATCCGCCGCCTTCTGGCCCAAGACCACGAAACGACCCGCACCTATACGGTCGAACTGAAGGACAAGGACGACGTCGTCTACGCCGTCGTCGAACGCACGATCTACATCGCAGACAAAAAGTTCTACAAGCAGAAGAACACTGGAGGAGACAAATGCGTTGCATCCCCGGAGGGCGCGCCGCCGCCCTGAGCTTGATACTTGCGGCCGGTCTGGCGGGCGCGCCCGCCCATTCCGCCGATGCCGAGGTCGGTGGCGTGCGCGTGCCCGAGCGTCTTGCCGAAGGCGGACATGCCCTGGTGCTCAACGGCGCCGGCCTGCGCACCCGGTTCGTCGTGAAGGTCTACGTGGCGGCGCTGTACGCGACCGAAAAGACTGGCGACGCGGCGGCGCTGATCAACAGCACGCAACCGCGCCGCATGCGCCTGCAGCTGCTGCGCGATGTCGACAGCAAAAGCCTGGACGGGGCCCTGCAGGACGGATTGCGCGACAATACATCTGCGCAGGACCTTGCCGCACTGAAGGAACCCGCGCAGCGCCTGTCCGGTCTGATGGCCGAAATCGGCGCGGCGCGCGAAGGCGATGTCATCGACCTGGACTTCGATGCCCAGGGAGTCGCCATCGCCCGCAACGGCAAGCGGCTCGGCCGCATCGACGACCCCGCGTTCGCACGCGCCCTGCTGCGCGTCTGGCTGGGCGACAGCCCGGCGCAGGCCTCCCTGAAAAAAGCCCTCCTGGGCAACTAGGGCCTATTGGCGTCAACCGGCCCTGGCGCCCTGAACGGAACCGCACGACATGGAACGAATCTGGCTCAAGAGCTACCCCGACGGCGTGCCCGCCGACATCGAGACCGACGGCGCGACAACCCTGGTGTCCATCGTCCGGGAAAGCTGCCGCCGCTTTCCCGAAAAGACCGCCTACATCAGCATGGGCAAGTCGATCAGCTACGCGGAGCTGGACGCGCTGACGCGCGCATTCGCTGCGTGGCTGCACGCGAACGGCCTGGGCCGCGGCGACCGCGTCGCCCTGATGATGCCCAATCTGCTGCAGTACCCCATCTGCCTGTTCGGCGCCCTGCGCGCCGGATGCATCGTCGTCAACTGCAACCCGCTCTATACCGCCCGCGAACTCGAGCACCAATTGGCTGATTCCGGCGCGCGCGCCATCGTGGTGGCCGACAACTTCGCGGCCACCGTGCAAAAGGCCCTGCCCGGCACGGGGATCGAACATGTGCTGGTCACGTCCATCGGGGAAATGCTGGGGCCGGTCAAGGGCCGGCTCGTCGACTTCGTGGTCCGCCGCGTCAAGCGCATGGTGCCGGCCTGGTCCCTGCCCGGCGCGCTGCGGCTGGGCGACGCGCTGCGCGCGGGACGCGACGCGGCATTCACCGACGTCGCACTCACGCCCGACGATCTTGCCTTCCTGCAATACACAGGCGGCACGACCGGCGTGGCCAAGGCCGCCATGCTGTCGCACGGCAACCTGGTGGCCAACGTGAGCCAGGCCTACGCCTGGGTCAGGCCCCTGGTCAAGGATGGCGAGGAATGCATCGTGACGGCATTGCCGCTGTATCACATCTTCGCGCTCACGGCGAACTGCCTGACCTTCATGAAGCTGGGCGCCAGCAACCTGCTCATCATCAATCCCCGCGACATCCCTACCCTGATCAAGGAAATGGGCAAGGTGCCGATGTCCGCCTTCACGGGCGTGAACACGCTCTTTAACGCGCTGCTCAACCACCCCGACTTCGCCCGCCTGGATTTCTCGCGCCTGCGCCTGACCATGGGCGGCGGCATGGCGGTGCAGCGCTCGGTCGCAGACCGCTGGCGCGCCGTGACCGGGATCTCCATCGCGCAGGCCTACGGCCTGACCGAAACCTCGCCCGCCGTCACCATCAATCACCTGAACACCAAGGTCTTCACCGGCTCCATCGGGCTGCCCGTACCGTCCACCGAGCTCTCGATCCGCAACGACGAGGGACGCGAACTGGACATCGGCGAAAGCGGCGAGATCTGCGTGCGCGGCCCGCAAGTGACGCGGGGTTACTGGAACCGCCCCGACGAAACGGCGCTGGTCATGTACCCGGACGGCTTCCTGCGCACCGGCGACATCGGCTACGTCGACGACACCGGCTACGTGTACCTGGTGGACCGCAAGAAGGACATGATTCTCGTGTCCGGCTTCAACGTCTATCCAAACGAGGTCGAGGACGTGGCCGCCCTGCATCCCGGCGTCCGGGAAGTCGCCGCCGTGGGCGTGCCCGACGAGCGCTCGGGCGAGGCGGTCAAACTCTATGTGATCCGCAAAGACCCCGCCCTGGACGCCGAAACCCTGATCGCGCACTGCCGCACCCAGCTGACGGGCTACAAGGTGCCGCGCTACGTCGAGTTCCGCGACGACCTGCCGCGCACCAACGTAGGCAAGATCCTGCGGCGAGAACTTCGGCCGGAGGCGCCTGGGGCATCCGAATCGCAGCCAGCCGTCCCGGCATCAGCCAAGAACTGACGCGATCCGCGGCTCGACCGACCGCCCGGATCCGCACTTGGCGAGTGTCGCGCCGCGCCAACAGCCGCCACCCGCGATGCGGCAGGCCCTGTCTAGCCAAGCCCCTGAAAACACTAAATATTCTCCATTCCGCCCTGCCACCGCGCCGGTGTGCAGGGCTTTTTTACATCTTGGCTCCCTCCGCGCTATTGGCTACCGATATCAACGCAATTAATAATAATTATCGTTGCTATTTCTATATGTAACTGGCTGGCCCTGCCCAAAGCCAGTAGGGAGATCTCTTGAAACGCCACCCGACCCAGGCCGCGCCGCGCGCGAGCCGCCGCCCCCGATTGCCCGCCGCCGCCGCGCTGGCTGCCTGCCTGGGTGCGGGCGCCGCGCACGCGCAGCCCGAACAACCCGCCACCCTGCCCGCCGTCCAAGTCCTGGGCACCGGCGAAACCGCCACCGGCCCGGTCGACGGCTATGTCGCCCGTCGCAGCGCCACCGGCACCAAGACTGATACCCCTCTGTCCGAAACGCCGCAGGCGATCACGGTGATCCCGCGCGAGCAGATCATCGACCAGGGCGCGCAGAACGTGCAGGACACCATGAATTACGCCGCCGGTGTGCGTCCAAACGCGTACGGCGTGGACAACCGCGGCGACTACGTGCGCGTTCGCGGCGTGGAACCCGTGCAGTACCTGGACGGCCTGCGCCAGTTCTTCAACTACAACAACCCGCGCACCGAGGTGTACGGCCTGGAACGCGTGGAAGTGCTGCGCGGGCCGTCGTCGATGCTTTACGGCCAGGGCAGCACCGGCGGCATCGTCAACCTGGTCAGCAAGCGCCCGCAGGCTGAACAGCAGGGCGAAATCGGCGTGCTGCTGGGCAACTTCAACCGCCGCGAGATCCAGGCCGACTTCACCGGCCCGCTGACCGAGGACGGCCAGTGGCTGTACCGCGTGGTGGCGGTGGGACGCGACAGCGACACCCAGATGCAGTATGCGCAGGATGACCGCCTGTTCCTGGCGCCCTCGCTTACCTGGCAGCCCAGCGCGGCGACCTCGCTCACCCTGCAGGCGTCGTGGCAGAAGGACAGGTCCGGCACCACGCAGTCGTTCCTGCCCTGGAGCGGAACCGTGGAGCACAATCCGAACGGCCGCATTCCCACGCGCCGCTTCGTCAGCGAGCCCGGCTTCGACGCCTACGACACCGAGCAGTTCAACGTAGGCTGGCTGTTCGAACACAAGTTCAACGACACGTGGAAATTCCGCCAGAACTTCCGCAACACCATCAGCCGCGTCGATTACCAGTCGCTCTATCCGAACGTCTACGGCGCGCGGCGCGGCGACTCCTACATTGATCCCGAACAGACCACCACCGACCGCTTCTACTACATCAACAAGCCGCGCATGCGCACCCTGCTGGCCGACCAGAACCTGGAAGGCAAGCTGAACTGGGGCCGCACGGAACACACCGTCATCGTGGGCATGGATTATTCGCGCTACCGCGAGACCAGCCGCACGGACAGCGGGCTTGGGTCGCCGCTGAACCTGTACCACCCGGCCTACGGCAACGCGCCGGACTACACGCTGTCCGACACCCCGAAGCAGAAGCAGCAACAGATCGGCTTCTACGCGCAGGACCAGATCAAGTTCGACAAAAACTGGATCTTCCTGGCCGGCATCCGCCGCGACCGCGCCGAGAGCACGACGGACGGGCAGGACAAGGAAACCGATCAAGCCACCACCAAGCGCTTCGGCCTGATGTATGCGGCCGACAACGGCCTGTCTCCCTACGTCAGCTACAGCGAGTCGTTCACCCCGATCGCCGGCGCCGACTTCTACAACCAGCGCTGGAAGCCGATGCGCGGCAAGCAGTGGGAAGCGGGCCTGAAGTACATGCCCAAGGACGCCGACATGGAGTTCACGGCGGCGGCCTACGATCTGCGCGAGCACAACCGCCAGACCAACGACCCCGAGAATCCCAACAACCAGATCCAGGCGGGCAAGACGCGCACGCGCGGCGTGGAACTGGAGATGCGCGGGCGCGTCACGAAGGAACTGGACGTGATCGCCAACTACATCTATACCGACATCGACCCGCAGCTTGAAGGCATCCCCAAGCACATGGCGTCCCTGTGGGGCAAGTACCGCTTCGCCATCGCCAACCAGCCGGGATTCGCCGTGGGCGCGGGCGTGCGCTACCTGTCCAAGTTCCGCGACGGCGGCGCGCCCGAGACGCCGTCGGTGACCCTGTTCGACGCCATGCTCAGCTATTCCAGCGGCCCGTGGCGCTACGCGCTGAACGTCAACAACATTGCGGACCGGACGTACGAGGTGGTCTGCCTGGATCGCGGCGACTGCTTCTACGGCGCGCGCCGCACCGTAATGCTGAGCGGCGCCTACCGCTTCTGATCGCTCAATCCGTCCCCGAATGTGGGACTCCAGATGGCGAACACCTGTACGTACATGCTGTACGTACAGGTGTACACTACGATTTTTCCAACCCCCGACAGACGCGCGCCTAGAACGTCTGCAACTTTAGAAAAATCGTCCTGGAGACCCCGAAGTGTCGACCGAAACTACCCGCTCGCCCTTTTTTGGCACGATGCAGAAAATCCCCGGTGGATTGATGCTGGTGCCGCTGATCCTGGGTTCCCTGATCGGCACCTTCGCCCCCGATGCGCTGGCCATCGGCGGCTTCACCACGGCCCTGTTCAAGAACAGCGCGCTGCCCCTCATCGCGCTGCTCATTTTCGCGACCGGCACGCACGTCAACGCGCGCACCGGCGGCCCCATCCTGGCCACCGCAGGCACGATCCTGCTGATGAAGACCCTGGTGCCCGCCACCCTCATCATCATCCTGGGCAGCTACGTCGGCCTGGACGGGCTGTGGGGCGTTTCCATCCTGGCGCTGCTTGCGGCCTTCGACAACAGCAACGGCGGCCTGTGGCTGGCCTACACCGGCCAGTACGGCGACGCCCGCGACCGCGGCGCCTACGTGGCCAGCGCCGTCAACGACGGCCCCTTCTTCAGCCTGCTGTTCCTGGGCGCGTCCGGCCTGGCCGACATTCCGATGATCGCGCTGGTGGCCGCCCTGGTGCCTTTCCTGCTGGGCGTGGTCGTGGGCAACCTGGACCCCAAGTGGCGCGACGTGCTCAAGCCCGTGCCCAACATCGTCATCCCGTTCTTCGCGTTCGCGCTGGGCACCGGCATCAACCTGGGCGCCGTGGTCGGCGGCGGCATCAGCGGCCTGATCCTGGGCCTGATCATCAGCCCCATCACGGGCGGCCTGGTCTACCTGGGCTACCGCATGATCCTGCGCCGCGGCGGCAAGAGCGGCCTGGGCTTCGCGGCCGGCACCACCGCCGGCAACGCCATCGCCACCCCCGCCGTGGTTGCGGCGGCCGACCCCAACTTCCAGCAATACGTGTCCACCGCCACCGCTCAGGTCGCGGCTTGCGTGCTGATCAGCTCGATCCTGGCCCCGATGCTGGCCTCTTACTTCCTCAAGCGTGCGGGTGAACTCAAGTCCGAGGACGCCGACGCCAGCGTGGCCCCGCCCCTGACGCAAGCGCGCGGAGAGGCGCTTTGACGCCCGTCATCGCCATCGTCGCGGATGACCTGACCGGGTCCGGCGACACCGCCGTGCAGTTCGTGCGCGCCGGCTGGAGCACGCACCTGTCCATCGGCGGCGCCGACGAAGCGCTGTCGGGACCGGCCACAGAGGGCGTCGAAGTGCTGTCGGTCACGACCAACAGCCGCGCGCTGAACGCCGCCGACGCGGCCGACGTGATCCGCCGAAACGTGCGGCAACTGCGGGACGCCGGCGTCTCGCGCCTGTACAAGAAGGTGGACTCCACCTTGCGGGGCGCGTTCAAGGCCGAGATCGACGCGGCGCGCGACGCCTGGGGCGAAGACGCCATCGCGGTGATCTGCCCCGCCTTCCCGGCTACGGGCCGCACCGTCGAGCAAGGCATTCTCTACGTCAACGGCAAGCCCGTCACGGAAACCTCGGCGGCGACGGACCCGGTCACGCCGGTGACCGAAAGCCATATCCCGACCCTGCTGGGCTGCGCCCACGTCGCGCCCCTGGACGGCGATACCCCTGAAACGCTGGCGGCGCGCATCGCGCAGGCCGGCAACACAGTGGTCGTCGACGCCGCCACCGACGCCGACCTGGAACGGCTGGCGCGCGCCATCGGACTGCTGGGCGAGCGCGCCCTGCCCGTGGGCGCGGGCGGCCTGGCCGTGCCGCTGGCCCGCGTCTGGGCCGGCGCGGACCAGACCGCGCCCGTCGTGGTCGTGGTGACCTCGCAGCACAGCGCGGCGCGCGCGCAAGCCGCCGCCCTGCAGGCCGCGGGCGCCGACACCTGGACGCCCTCGCTCGACCAGCTGGCCGACGATGCGCAGTGGCAAGCCTGGAGCCAGCCCCTGCTGCAGGCGCATGCGCAGGCGCCCGCCGAAGCCGGCACCATCCTGCTGCTGGCCCCTGAAGGGCAACGCGCGGGCCTGGATTCCGAGACGGTCGCCGACCGTCTGGGCAGCCTGGCCGCGCAATTGATCCGCGCCTCGCGCGCGGCCGGCGTTGTCGCCACCGGCGGCGACGGCGCACGCAGCGTACTGGTGGCGCTGCAGGCCAACGGCATTGCGCTGGTGGACGAAGTAATGGGCGGCGTGCCCCTGGGCACGCTGACCGGAGGCACGGCCGTGGGCCTGCCCGTGGTGACCAAGGCCGGCGGCTTTGGCACCGAAGATGTATTGGTTCGCGCGGTGCGCGCGATCCGCGACAGGAGATTCAAGCGATGACACAAACCCCTTCCGCGAACCTGCCCCTGCTGGCCGTGACCCTGGGCGACGTAGCGGGCATCGGGCCCGAAATCACGGCCAAGATGCTCATGGGCCATGACGAACTGCGCCAGAAGGCGCGCCTGCTGGTGGTCGGCGACGTAGACGTCATGGCCAACGCCGTGCGCAACCTGGGCGGCGACCCCGCCATCGTGCGCAAAATCGAGCGCCCGGCTGACACGACCAACACCCCCGGCACGATCGAAGTCCTGCAGGCCGGCCCGTCGCTGGCCCACGTCAAGCTGGGCGAAATCAGCGCGGACGCCGGCGACGGCTCGGTGCGCTTCGTCACCACGGCCTGCGCCCTGGCGCGCGCCGGCGAGGTCGACGGCATCGTCACCGCGCCGCTGAACAAGGCTGCCATGCACGCCGCCGGCCACAAGTGGCCCGGCCACACCGAACTGCTGGCCCATGAGTTCGGCGTCAAGACCTTCTCGCTGGTGCTGTCCGCCGGCGACCTGTACATCTTCCACGCCACGACGCACGTGTCGCTGCGCCAGGCCATCGACGACGTGACCCCGGCCCGCATGCGCGCCGTGCTGCGCCTGGCCGGATCGTTCGCCACGGCGCTGGGCCGCGGCGACGAGCCCGTGGCCGTCGCGGGCCTGAACCCGCATGCCGGCGAAAACGGCATTTTCGGCAGCGAAGACGCCGACATCCTGGCGCCCGCCGTGGCCGAAGCCAACGCCGCAGGCATCCTGGCCGCCGGCCCCATCCCGGCCGATGCGCTGTTCCCGCAAGCCGTCCGCGGCAAATGGAAGTTCGTGATCGCCTGTTACCACGACCAGGGCCACGCGCCTTTCAAGTCCGTGTACGGCGACGACGGCGTAAACATCACCGTCGGCCTGCCGGTCGTGCGCGTGTCCGTGGACCACGGCACCGCCTTCGACATCGCAGGCAAGGGCATCGCCCGCGAAGACAGCCTGATCCTGGCCGCCGAGCGCGCCGCGCATCTGGCCCCGGGCTGGACGCATGTATGGGAAACTGCGCGGGCACAAACCGGAGGTTGATATTCCCATGGCGCCCGCCACGCACGACGCATTGCCCGTTCTTGATCGCTCCGGCGATATCCCGCTGCACGCCCAGGTCGCGGCCCTGCTGCGCGGATACATCCGCACGAACAAGCTCGCGGCCGGCGCCGTGCTGCCCAGCGAGGCCGCCCTGTGCGAACGCTTCGGCGTGGCGCGCAGCGTGGTGCGCCAGGCCCTGGCGGCCCTGGCCGCCGAAGGGCTGATCCAGCGGGAAACCGGTCGCCCCGCCACCGTGGCGGCGCCCCAGGAACACCGCCGGCTGGTGCAGCGGTCCACCGGCCTGTACGAACAGTTCGCCCAATCCGGCGTGGCCCTGCAGACGCGGGTGCTGGCCCTGGGCCCGGGCAAACCGCCCGCCGACGTGGCCGAGTTCTTCGGCACGACCCGCCTGCTGATGCTGGAACGCCTGCGCCACGTCGCCGACGCGCCGCTGGCCTATGTGCGCACCTGGCTGCCCGCCGATGCCGTGCCCGGCCTGCGCGCCGAGCACCTGGTCGACGCGTCGCTGCATGGGGTGCTGACCCGCCAGTTCGGCCTGCGTCCCGGCGCGGGCCGCAACCAGATCCGGGCCGTGGCCGCCGACGACAAACTCGCCGGACTGCTGGACGCGGCGCCCGGCACCCCGCTGCTGATGCTGCAGGGCCAGGGCATGGACCAGCACGGCAAGCCGCTGGAATGGTTCACGACCTGGCACCGCGCGGAACAACTCGTGTTTGACGTGGACGTCAGCATGGGCCACGAAAGCGTGCAGCCGCGGCTGCACGAAGCCCCCCTCGCCAAGACCGATACCACGCCCGACGCGCACGATCCCCTGGGCCGCGCCCAGGCGCTGGTGGCCGAGCTCTCCGCCGAACTGGCCAGGCTGCGCGCGCAGTCCTGACGCGCCAAGACGTTCGGGGCCGCGAATCGCCGCCCCTGAACGCCGTCTTCAACGCACCAGGCAGGGCCGCTTGTTGTCGAACTTCCAGCCCGGAACCAGATACTGCATGGCCGTAGCGTCGTCGCGCGCGCCCAGGCCGTGCTGCAGGTACAGCTGGTGGGCCTTTTCCACGGCATCCATGTCCAGCTCGATGCCCAGTCCGCCGGTCTGCGGCAGGTCGATGTAGCCGTTGCGGATCTGCAGCGGATTGCGCGTCAGGTGCTGCCCGTCCTGCCAGATCCAGTGCGTGTCGATCGCCGTGACCTTGCCCGGCGCGGCGGCGCCCACATGCGTGAACATCGCCAGCGACACATCGAAATGGTTGTTCGAATGCGAGCCCCAGGTCAGGCCGAACGCCTGGCAAGTCTGGGCCACGCGCACCGATCCCTGCAGGGTCCAGAAATGCGGATCGGCCAGCGGGATGTCGACCGATTGCAGCGACAGCGCGTGCGCCATTTCGCGCCAATCCGTGGCGACCATGTTGGTGGCGGTGGGCAGGCCGGTGGCGCGGCGGAATTCGGCCATGACCTCGCGTCCGGAGAACACGCCCTCGGCGCCGCAGGGGTCCTCGGCATAGGCCATCACGCCGTGCAGGTCGCGGCACAGTCGCACGGCGTCCTTCAGCAGCCAGCCGCCGTTCGGGTCCAGCGTAATGCGGGCCTCGGGGAAGCGTTCATGCAGCGCGCGGATGGCCTCGACCTCTTCTTCGCCGCGCAACACGCCGCCCTTGAGCTTGAAATCCTGGAAACCGTAGCGGTCGTACGCTGCCTCGGCCAGCCTGACGATCGCCTCGGGCGTCAGCGCTTTTTCATGCCGCACGCGCAGCCAGCCGTCGGCCTCGGGCGCGCTGGCGTAAGGCAGCGGCGTCTGCGCGGAATCGCCCACGTAGAACAGATACCCCAGCATCTGCACGGAGGTGCGCTGCACGCCTTCGCCCAGCAGCGCGGCGACGGGCACGCCCAGGTGCTGGCCCAGCAGGTCCAGCAGCGCCGATTCGGCCGCGGTGACGGCGTGGATGGCCACCCGCAGGTCGAAGGTCTGAGCGCCGCGCCCCGCGCTGTCGAGGCTGGCGAACGCCTGCCGCATCTGGTTGAGCGTGTGCTGGTAGTTGCCGATGGAGGTGCCCACGATGAGGTCGCGTGCATCCTCCAGCGTGCCGCGGATCTTTTCGCCGCCGGGGACTTCGCCCACCCCGGTGTTGCCCGCGCTGTCGGTCAGGATGACCAGGTTGCGGGTGAAGTAAGGGGCATGCGCGCCGCTCAGGTTGAGCAGCATGGAGTCCTGCCCCGCGACGGGCACGACGCGCATCGCCGTGATGGTGGGCGTCTGGCGGGAGGCTTGGGTAGCGTGAAGAGTCATGTTTGCTTCTTGAAATAGCCCGGCCGGGACGGCCGGGCGCGTTGCGTCACTGCACGGAAATGCCGCCGGTCTCGATAACCTGCTTCCAGCGCGCGCTTTCCTGCTGCTGGAACTTGGTGAAGGCGTCGGGGGAATTGGCGACGATCTCCAGACCGATGTCGGTAAAGGGCTTGCTGAGGGCCGGATCCTTGAGCGCGGCGGTCAGGGATGCGGACAGCTTATCGCGCACGTCCGCCGGCAGGTTCTTCGGCGCCACGACAGCCTGCCAGGCGTAGACGTCCACGCCGGGCACCGAGGCCTCGGCGAACGTGGGCACGTCGGGCAAGACCGGCGAGCGCTTGGAGCCCGTGACGGCGATGGCCTTGAGCTTGCCGGACTTGATGTGCGGCAGCACGGCGTTCACGTTCTGGAAGGACATGTCCACCTGGTTGCCCAGCAGGTCCGAGATGGCCGGCGCGCCGCCCTTATAGGGCACGTGCAAACCCTTGGTGCCGGTCTTCTGCCAGAACAGCTCGGCGGTCAGGTGATCGGATGAGCCCGCGCCCGACGTCGCGAAGCTGATTGCGCCAGGCTTGGACTTCAGCAGGGCCAGCACATCCTGGACGTTGTTGACCTTGGACGCCAACTGCGGACTGACCACCAGGACGTTGGGCGTCTGCACGGCCACCGTCAGGTACGTGAAATCCTTGGCCGGGTCATAGGTGATGCCCTTCATCAAATGGGGCGCCACCACCAGCGGGGCCAGGGACGTGACCATCAGGGTGTAGCCGTCCGGCGCGGCGCGGGCAACCTGGGATGCGCCGATCGTGCCGGTGGCGCCTGCCTTGTTCTCCACGACAAAGGACTGCTTGAGCTGCTCGCCCAGCTTGTTGGCCAGCGCACGCGCGACCGAATCGGTGGCCCCGCCCGGCGGGAACGGCACCACGACGGTGACGGCCTTGTCCGGCCAGGCGTTCGCCACGCCAGCCGCCGCCATCAGGCTCAATCCCAGAATCCACTTGCGCGCATTGCTCGTCATTACTGTCTCCGGTTTAGGTTCTATTTTTGACGTTAACGTTACCATTTTTATTGTTAACGTTAACATTTCAGTTTTTCTAGCGTATTTCGAGGTTCGGCACAGGCGCTATCCGGAGAAACCCTCATCTGCGTCCCCACTCAAAACCGGGGCCAGAGGTTAGGCTTGATAATTGCCCCCTGCCTGTACAACCTGTTTTATTACCGATGCGCGCGTCTTCCCTCCCGTCTTCCGACTCCCCTGCCCGCTCTACCGAACGGGCCAGCGTCACCGTGCGCGAGGTGGCCCAGGCGGCCGGCGTCTCCATGATCACGGTGTCGCGCGCCATCAATACCCCGCAGCAGGTATCGCCGGCCACGCTGGACAAGGTCACCGCCGCCATCCGGGCGCTGGGCTATGTGCCCAACCTGATGGCCGGCAGCCTGCGCCTGTCGCGCAGCAATCTGGTGATGGTGCTGGTGCCCTCGATCGCCGGCTCGCTGTTCGGCGGCATGATCACCGAACTGACGCGTTCGCTCGAAGCCAAGGGCTTTCAGCTCATGGTCGGCCAGAGCGGCTACGACTCCCCGCGCGAAGACGCGCTGCTGCGCGCCATCATCGGACGCCGCCCCGACGGCATCGTGGTGACCGGCGTCATGCACTCGCCGCAGGGCCGCCAGTTGCTCAAGGCGTCCGGCATCCCCATCGTCGAGACCTGGGACACGACCGACGCGCCCGTCGACATGCTGCTCAGCCTGTCGCACGACGCGATCGGCGCAGCGGTCAGCCAATACCTCCAGGCGGCAGGCAAGACCCGGCAGGCCGTGCTCAGCGGCGATGACCACCGCGCCCGCCTGCGGGCCGAAAGCCTGGTGCGCGCCGCCGTCCAGGCAGGCCTGCCCGAACCGCTGGTGCACTACATGCCGGCGCCGACCACGCACGCGCAGGGACGCGAAGGCCTGCGCGCCTTGCAGCGCTCGGGCCAGGGCATCGACGCCGTATTCTGCAGCTCGGACCTGATGGCGGCCGGCGTCCTCACCGAGGCCGCCGCGCAGGGCCTGGACGTGCCGCGGCAACTGGCGGTGATGGGCTTCGGCGACATGGACATCGCCGCCTCCATGTCGCCTTCGATCACATCGGTGCACGTGGATGGCGCGGCCATCGGCGCGCAGGCCGCCGACATGATCGCCCTGCGCGCCAACGGCCAACGGCCGGCGCAGCCGGTAGTAGAGATCGGCTTTCGCATCGTGACGCGCGAAAGCGCGTGATTGTTGCCGCACGCACAACACCGTGCATCCTCGCGCAGGCCTACCGCCTAGAAAGCGGCGTCTTTACGATTTGTCCTGACAGCGTGCGCCGCAGGTAAACGCGCCGCGTAATGGCCAGTCGCCTGACGGCGGAGGACGGACACCATGCATCTGGGCAAATCCTATCGCCTGCGCGAATTCATCGTATGGACCCGCAGAAACATCTACGGCCTCATTGCGCTCAGCCTCTTCCCCGTGCTGCTGTACCAGGTTGCGGGCATGAAATGGCTGACGCTGCCCCTGTCGGTCGTGTCGCTGCTAGGCACCGCCACCACCTTCGTGGTCGGCTTCAAGAACGTGCAGACCTACGCGCGCACGGTCGAAGCGCAGAAGATATGGATGAGCATCGTCAGCGCCAGCCGCTATTGGGGCATGATCAGCAGAACCTATGTCGGCGACGCCGCCCGCAGCGCCGCGCTGGTGAACCTGCACCTGGCCTGGCTGACGGCGCTGCGCTACCAGCTGCGCGAGGCCCGCGTCTGGGAAAACGCCACCAGCCGGCCGAATGCGGAATACCAGAAGCGCTACGTGATCCCCGAACGCGGCGAGTCCCTGGAATCCGCGCTGTGCCGCTATCTGCCGCCACACGAACTGCCGGCGCTGATGCAGGCCGACGGCAAGGCTACGAAGATCCTGGCCATGCAGGGACGCGCAGCCCGGGACCTGCTCGATGACGGCGCCATCAGCGCGGCGGAGTATGCCGAACTCAACAGCCGCATCCGCGACCTGCTGGATCTGCAGGGGCAGGCCGAGCGCATCAAGAACTTTCCGTATCCGCGCCAGTACGCCATCATCAACACCCTTTTCGTGCGGTCATTCTGCGTGGCCCTGCCGTTTGGCCTGACGGCGCAGTTCGACCAGATCGGTCAGGGCGTCGGCGGCTTCATGCAGCACCACATGGTCTGGCTGGCCGTGCCGTTCAGCGTGATCATCTCCTGGATCTACACCTCGCTGGAGCAGGTGGGCGAAAGCACCGAGAACCCTTTCGAGGGCAGCGCCAACGATGTGCCGATCAGCCGCCTGAGCGCATTGATAGAACGGGAGCTTAGGCAGGCGCAGGGCCGCGCCGACCTGCCGGACCTGCCCGTCCAGGTCATTGCGCTGTAGGCCGGCAGGCCATGGATCGCTCGCACGGGGGACTGGCCGCGCCGCGCTTGTCGACGTCATGCCGCTGCGGCAAAATACCCTGCCCTTGCGCCCCCTTCCTCCCGGCGTTGGCCCTTCCCATGACCGACTCCGTCCTCGTGTTCGACCAGCATCGTCCTCGTCTCTACGCGATCGCCTATCGCATGCTGGGCGCGGTCGCCGAGGCCGAAGACGTGGTGCAGGAAGCCTGGCTGCGCTGGCACGGCGCCGACCGCGCCGCGATCCAGAACGCCGAGGCCTGGCTGGTCACCGCCACCACGCGCCTGGCCATCGACCGGCTGCGCGCCGCCAAGGCCGAACGGGCCGGCTACGTGGGCGTCTGGCTGCCCGAACCGATGCTGATGGCCGCGCCGTCCACGCCGGAACAGATCCACGAGATGGCCGACGATGTCTCGGTGGCGTTCCTGTTCATGCTTGAGAGCCTGTCGCCCGACGCCCGCGCGGCCTTCCTGATGCGCGAGGTCTTCGACGCCGACTACGAGGACATCGCTTTCACGCTTGAAAAGACCCAGGCCGCGTGCCGCCAGCTGGTGATGCGCGCCAAGCGGCAACTGCGCCAGGGAACGCCGCGCCAGGCCGTGCCCCGCGCAACGCTGCGGCGCCTGCTGCTGGCCTTCGCCGACGCGATGCAGCGCAGCGATTTCAACGGCCTGCACGCGCTCTTGAGCGATGACGCCGAGCTCATCGGCGACGGCGGCGACAAGGTCTCCGCCTTCGCCAGCCTGGTGGGAGGCAAGCGCCTGGCCCAGCTGTTCTACGCCGGCAAGCGCCGCTTCCGCGATTCGCTGCGCGTCGAGGTGGTGCAGGTGAACGGGCAATGGACCCTGCTGCGTTTCATTGATGGGGTGCTCGAATCCGTGCAGTCCTACGAAACCGACGGCAAGCGCCTGACCCGGGTGCTGGTGCAGCGCAACCCGGACAAGTTGGCGCGCATCGCGGCCGCGCTGGCGCCAGGCTGAAGCCGGCATCCGCCCCGCCGTTTGGTGCCTGGCGGGCAACACGGTGATCCCCTGTGCGGATCTACCGGCGCGCCTCCCCTGCTCCTACGATGGACCTGTCTCCAATCTGCCAAGGACAGGCCATGTCGAAGACCACGAAGTTCGGATTGCCCTTCATCGCCGCCGCGGCGCTGCTCAGCCAGCCTGCCTGGGCCGCGTCCCATCACGCCCCGGGCGTCGCTACGCCGGCCGAGCCCATCGTCACGGAATTGATGACCAAGGACCTGCCGGACATTCCCGGCAAGGACGCCCTGATGCTCATCGTCGACTATCCCCCCGGTGGAGCCGACCCCGTCCACCGCCACGACGCCTACGGCTTCGTCTATGTGCTGGAAGGCAGCATCGTCATGCAGGTCAAGGGCGGCAAGGAGGTCACGCTGACGCCCGGCCAGACCTACTATGAAGGCCCGGACGACATCCATACCGTGGGCCGCAACGCCAGCCAGACGCAACCGGCCAAGTTCCTGGTTGTGCTGATCAAGAAACAGGGTGCGCCCGCGCTGATTCCCATCAAATAAGGGACAGATTACCCCCCGGCCCGCCGCTACGGACCGATGCCGGCCTTCCTACGGGGAAGGCCGGTTTTTTTTGCGTTCAATGTCACAAGATTGCCCGGCGCGCCGTCTTAGCGGTAGGATCAACCAACTTGCGGCGCCGCCACCATGTCGACACCCTATCCAGCCACCCCGTCTCCGAACGGGCCAGACTCCCTGGCCGACAGCTTTGCCACCAGCTACGCCGGCGTCATGGCATTCATCGCCGTCGCCGCCGAAGGCAACTTCGCCAAGGCAGGCGACCGCCTGGGGATCGGCCGTTCGGCCGTCAGCCGCAGCGTGCAGAAACTGGAAGACCAACTTGGCACCCGGCTGTTCGTGCGCACCACGCGCAGCACTTCGCTGACGCCCGAGGGCCAGCGCTTCTACGAACAATGCCATCCGGGCGTGGAAAAAATCATCCAGGCCCTGGACGACATGCGCGAACTGCGCGAAGGCCCGCCTTCCGGGCAATTGCGCGTGTGCTCCACGGTGGGCTTCGGCCGCAAGGTGGTCGCGCCCCTGATCCAGGGATTCCGCGAGGCCAATCCGGGCGTCTCGGTAGAGCTGCTGCTGGACGACGGCCCCACCGACTTCACGACGGATCGCGTCGACGTGTCGTTCCGCAATGGCCGCATGGAAGACAGCCAGGTGATCGCCAAGAAAATCATTCCCATGCAGATGATGCTGTGCGCCTCGCCCGCCTATGCCGCCAGGCACGGCCTGCCGGGCACGGTCGACGAGATCCCGGACCACCGCTGCGTGAACTTCCTGCTGGCGTCCGGGCGCGTGTACGAATGGGAATTCAAGGTAGAGGGACGCCTGCGCAAGGTGGCTCCGCCCGCGATGCTGACGTTCAATGATGCCGATCTGGTGCTGCAGGCAGTGCTGGACGGCCACGGTCTTGCTCAGATGGCCGCCTATCAGGTCTGCGACCACCTTCGCGCGGGCACGCTGGTCGCCTGCCTGCCGCAGCACGCGCCCGACGACCGCGGTCATTACCTGTGCTTTCTCAGCCGCCAGCACCTGCCGACGCGCATGCGCGCCTTCATCGACTACATGACCGAAGGCATCCGCGCGCAGGACCTGCAGATACTGGACAGCCTGCTGGCGCGGCAGGACTGAGACCCCCTACTGGGTCAGCGCCACCACGCTTTCGATGCCGCCCTGGGCCATCTTGGAATAGGGACACAGGCGCTCTGTGTTGCGCACCAGTTCCTCGGCCACGGCCTTGTCCAGGCCGGGCAGGTGGATGTTGATGTCCGCCTTCAGGGAAAACAGGCCGTCCACGGGGTCGCGGCCGAACGACACGGTGGCCGTGACGGAGGCTTCGGGGATCGACAGGCCGGCGCGCCCGGCCAGCATGCTCAGCGCGCCGTGAAAGCACGCCGCATAGCCGGCGGCAAACAACTGTTCCGGGTTGGTGCCGCCGCCCGTGCCGCCCAGTTCGACCGGCAGCCGCAGTTCCACGAGCAGTTCGCCGTCGTCCGAGATGGCGATGCCGGACGCGCGTCCGTGCGCAGCCTCCCCGCCGCGCACCGTGACGCTGGTCGTGTACAGGGGGTGGAAATCCCCGCCCCGGTACTTGTCCAGGAGGGTTTGGGGAGGAGGCCGCAATTTGCTCATGAAGGTCCTTGTGCGCGCCGCTACTTTCTTGCGCCCGAACGGCTGTACCAGGTTTCGAAGTCGATCTTGCCCAGGCGCGGACCGGATCCTGGCACCAGCGTGTCGTCGTCCAGCAGCGCGCCGAAATAGCGCGCGCCGGCGTCAGCCTGCACGGCGCGGGTGTCGCCGATTTTACCCATGTAGCGTTGGACCAGTTCGGCAAGCCGGACCTTTTCCGGGCCCGCGATTTCCACGATGCCGTTGACCGGCGCGCCCAGCGTGGCGTCGGCCATGGCCAGGGCCACGTCGTCCGACGCGATGGGCTGGACATAGGCGGCCGGCAGCCGCACCCCGTCGCCCTGCGCGCCCGACTGCACGATGCCGCCCAGAAACTCGAAAAACTGCGTGCTATGGACGATGGTGTAAGGAATGCCGCCCGCTTCAATCAGGTCTTCCTGCGCGATCTTGCCGCGGAAGTATCCGCTTTCGGCCAGGCGGCGTGTACCTACCACCGACAGCGCGACGTGGTGGCGCACGCCGGCGCGGGCCTCGGCGGCCAGCAGGTTTCGCCCCGAGGTCTGGAAAAACTCCAGGACGGCCTTGTCTTCGAAAGACGGCGAATTGGCGACGTCGACCACGATGTCCACGCCGGCCAGCGCGGCGTCCAGGCCTTCACCCGTAATCGTGTTCACGCCGGTGGCGGGGGATGCGGCAATGGCCTCATGGCCGCGCTCGGTAAGCAGTTTGACGAGCTTGGAGCCGATCAGGCCCGTGCCGCCGATGACGAGGATTTTCATGATCGTTCCTTAGTTGAATTGGGCCTTGTCCAGGCCATAGGCCTTGTCCGCGGAGCCGGGCACGGTCTGGAAGCCGACGTTCAGGCGGTTCCAGCCATTGATGGCCATGATCGCGAAGCTCAGGTCCGAAATTTCCTTCTCCGACAGTTCGCCGCGCACGCGCTCGTACACCTCGGTGGGCACGCCATGGACGCCCAGCGTGGTCAGCGCTTCGGTCCATGCCAGGCAGGCGCGCTCGCGCGACGAGAACTCATTGGATTCGCGCCAGATCGCCAGATGATGCAGGCGCAATTCGCGTTCGCCCGCGATCTTGGCCTGCTTGATATGCATGTCCAGGCAGAAGCCGCAGCCGTTGATCTGGGACGCGCGGATGTCGACGAGGTTCAGGATCGACTTTTCGATCGTGCCGGACTTCGCGAGCATGCCGAATTCGACAAACTTCTTGAACAGTTCGGGCGATTGGGCAAAAGCGTTAATACGTTGGCTCATGGTGGCTCCTGGGTGGGTTGGCGCTGCCCGACGAATCGGGTGCTGCGCATGCTTGAACGACGCCCAAATCGTAGGCCGGCGCGCGCGGCGGCAGTAGACCCGGACCAGGGACCATGGTGTTGCCGCAATGGCAACAATCGCCCGGCGCCAACCGATACAAAATACGCTGCACCCACGGCTCGCGCCCGGAATACATCATGAACAGAAACGATATTTCGATGCAGGACATCCACTACTTCGTCGAAGTGGCCAAGCGCGGCAAGCTGTCCGCCACCGCCGCTGATCTGGGCATTCCGGTCGCCACCCTGTCCCGGCGCCTTTCCCAGCTTGAGCTGGCGCTGGGCTATAAGCTGCTCAATCGGACCACCCGCAAGATCAGCCTGACGGCGATCGGCCAGCAGTATTTCGACGCCTGCGCGTCGCACGTCGAATGCGCCCTGGCCGCGCACGAGGTCATCCAATCCAGCCTGAACCACCTGGCGGGCACATTGCGGGTATCGGTGCTGCCGGGACTGACCGCGGTCCTGCCCGCAGTGCTCAAGGAGCTGCGCCAGGAATACCCGCAGATTTCATTCGAAGTCGAACTGGGCACGGGCGACATTGCGCGCAACGGCCACCAGTTCGACATCATGCTGCGGACTGGGGAACTGGAAGATTCCGCCCTGATCCAGAAGCACGTGGCGCAGGTGCAATGGATCCTGGTGGCCGCCAGCAGCTACCTGGACCGGTTCGGCCGTCCGACCTGCCCCGAAGATCTGGGCCTGCACGAACGCATCATCACGGGCGACCTGCACAACTGGGCGCTGGGCACAGGCGACAGCCTGCTCTACGTGGACGGCCCCGCGCACATCGGCACCAACAGTTCCGCCCTGGGCGTGCAGCTTGCCACTGCGGGTCTCGGCATCGCCTGGATGCCCAGTCATCAAGCGCTGCCGCAGACCCTGCGGGCGCTGGCCCTGGAGCAGATTCTGCCCGATTGGAAGCTTCCGCCGGCCACCCTCTACGCCCTGTCGGACAACCGCGTCACGCCCGCACGGGCCAAGGTTTTCCTGGATGCCCTGCAAAGGCACCTGCTGGCAGTCTGACACGCGCGCCCGGCTGGCGCCCCCCGCCTGCCCTTCACTGCACGGTTTCGCCAGCCGCCGCCAGCCGCGCCAGCGCCTTGCGGTCGACCTTGCCCACCGCGTTCTCCGGCAGGCGGTCGATCCAACGGACCTCGCGCGGCACATAGATCCGGCCCAGCCGCGCCAGCACCTCGGCGCGGATGTCCGGCGCAGCCGCGCCGGCGTCGCCGTTGCGCTGAACGAAGATCACCGGCGTCTCGCCCAGGTCCTCGTCCGGCGCGCCCACCACGCAGCAGGCCGCCACGCCCGGCAAGCCCGTCACGACGCCTTCGATCAGCGCCGGGGAAATGTTCTCGCCGCCCCGGATGATCACATCCTTGATGCGGCCCGTGATGGCCAGATAGCCCTCCGCGTCGAAGCGTCCCAGATCGCCCGTGCGCAGCACCTGCGGCGCGCCGGCGTCCACGCTGTCCACGCCCAGGTAGCCCAGCATCAGGCTGTCCCCCGCGATGCAGATCTCGCCTTCGGCGCCCGGCGCGGCCCGGCTGCCGTCCGGCAGGCGCAGGCTGACGTCCTGTCCATCGAGCACCGTACCCACCGTACCCACGCGCCGCGCGGTTGGCGGATTCATGGTGGAAGTGCAGGTGGCCTCCGACAGGCCATAGGACACCACCAGCGGGCAGCCCAGGAAGGCTTCGATGCGCCGGTGCAAAGCCTCGGTGATGGGCGCCGATCCGCAGCGCGCAAAACGCAGGCCGGCCAGGCTGGCCGGATCGAACGGCAGCTCCAGCATGCGCGCGTACATCGTGGGCACGCCGGTGATGATGGTGGGCCGGAACGCCGCCAGCAGGCCGGGCATATCATCCGCCCGGAACCGGCCGGCCAGCGCCACGCACGCGCCGGCCAGGAGCGGCGCGAAGATCTGGTTGTTCAGCGCGTTGGTGTGGTGCAGCGGCATGACGTGCAGCAGGCGGTCGGCCGGCGTCAGGCCCGTGTGCGCCAGCACGCCGCGCGCGTTGTTCGCCAGGCCCTGATGGCTGAGCAGCACGCCCTTGGGGTTGCCCGTGCTGCCCGACGTGAACAGCAAAAGGCCGGGCGACTGGCGGTCCACGGCGGCGCCGGTCCAGTCTGGCGGCCCCTGGCCGATATCCGCTGCCTGCAGCCGTTGCGTCGCGGGCAGGCCGCAGGCCTGCGCATTAGCGGCGTTGGCCTCGTCGAACAGCATCCACTTCAGGCCCACGGCCGCCACGCGCCGGGCGGTCTCGTCGACCGACAGGCGCGGCTCCAGCGGACACGGGCAGGCCCCGGCCGCCATGGCGCCCAGGATGGCCAGCACCTGGGCAAGCGAGCGCTCCATCGCCACGCCCACATAGTCGCCTGGCGCGACGCCGGCGGCGCGCAGATCTCCGGCGACCTGTCCCACGCGCCGGTGCAGGTCCGCGTAGGACAGCGTTTCCTCCGTGGTCTCGATGGCGGGACGCGCCGCCCATCCGGGCTGGCTCCACAAGCGCGCAAACGCCGCCACGACCGTGGCATCGGCAATCGTCATGAGTGTCTCCCCCTGGGCCTCTTCGAGGCTCCGTTCAGCGTAAACAGGCGCTAGCGCAGCGCGACCGCCGCATCGCGTTCGAACTGCCCGTCCGGATCCAGCTCGCGCAAGGCGCGCGCCTCGTTGGCGGTCGGCGGTTCGGTCGGCGCCGCGCCGGCGGCGTCGAATTCAAAGCCCGTGCGTTCGCGCACTTCCGACAGGCTGGATTCCGGATGCCAGGACTGCAGCGCCAGCCGCCCGTCGCGCTTGACGAACACGGCGATCGGCGTGACCACGCCATGAAAGCCGCCCCAGGACGTCATGAAGTCCAGCTTGGGCACGAACGTGCGGCGCGAGTGCTCCGTGCGCCAGGTGCAGGCCCGTCTGGCCGTGGGCAGCATCACGGCGCCGCCGCCGCCGCCCGGCAGCCGCACCTTGGGCTCATGCCAGTCGCCGATGCACGAATTGTTGGCGCAGCCCGCGCCGTCGATCTGCGCGGCGCCCAGGAAGGTCAGGTCCATGCGACCGCGGGTGCACAGGTCGTAGAAGTCTTCGTTGGCGAAGATCGACGCCGTGTGCTCGGCCAGCACCGGATCCGAGCTGGAAATCGGGATATGCGAGGGCCGCGGATCGACGCCCCCAGCCACGTTGATGTAGACGAAGTCCCAGTCGTACGCGCGCTTGGCCAACAGGCAGGCCAACATCGGCATGGTGGAGTTCACGCCGCTGAAGGTGATCTCGTCCGGGCGGATAAAGCGCGCCAGATTGGTGACGATGTATGAAAAGCCCGACCATTGCTCAGCCATGATTCCTCTCCCGCGCTTCGGGCGCCGCGGCCATGTGCGCCCGCAGATCGCTGTTCTTGTCCATGTATGCCTCCACCGCCGGATAGTCGATGGCGTAGTCCGGCCAGCACGAGCCCGGCCATGCGCCTTGCGGCACCACGGCATAGGCCTGCACCATGAAGTACGGCACCAGCGTCGATTCCGGTTGGGCCTCGAACACGGCGCTGTCCACGACCTTTTCGGCCACCACCAGCACACTGCCTGCGGCACGCGACATGATGCGGTCCCAGTGCGCCGTGCCATGCACGCGCACGTTGCCTTTTGCGTCCACTTCGGAAGCCTGGATCACCGCAAAATCCGGCCGGATCGCGGGCACCACCCAGGTCTTCTGGCCGCTGCCGTAGGGATCGTCCAGGCACTTCCAGCCGTTGAGCTCCGGCAGGCTGCTGCCGTGCAGCCCGCCGCAGGGCTGGAACGGCACGCCAAAGGCCGCCGCGCGCAGGCCCGCCGTCAGGCTGGCGCATGCGTGCTCTTCCAGTTCGATCTCGTGGCGCTCCACCGCGCGCCGGTACCACGGCGCCAGCCCAAAGTTGCCCTCCATGGCGACGATGCCCGCGCGCACCCGGCGCAGCACGCCGGCGCGGCACAGAATGTCCACGTCATACCCGGGCGACTGTTTGACCAGTTCCAGGTCGCGCTTTTCCTGGCGGATCAGTTCGCGCACGAAGGCGAAAGGTCCGCGGTGCAGAAAGCTGCCGCCCAGCGCGATCGACGCGCCGTTGGGCACCAGTGCGGCCAGTTCCTGCAGCGAGCACTGCTTGTTCTTTTGATTGAATCCTGAACCCATTGTCTTCCTCCCTGCTTGGTCTGGCGCGTCTAGCGCGCTTGCAGATATGCGGCCACGCGGTCTTTCAGCCCTGGCTGCGCGGCCGAGCGCACCAGGCGCGCCAGGTCCGCATCCGGCGTTTCCTGCGACAGGGCCGCATAGAGCTGCGCCCGGCTGGAATCCGTCAGGGCGGACGCCGTGTCCAGCGCCTGTTGCCCGATCTGCGGCCATTCCTGCTGCGGTGCGAGCCGGCTGGCGAATCCGTCGCGCAAGGCGTCTTCGGCGCTGAAGGTCGCTGCCTGTTCCAACACTGTGCGCGCGCGCTCCGCGCCAACCAGCGACGCGTAGCGCCGCGTGCCCAGCACCAGGCCGAACTTCAGGCCCGGCATGCGGAAGGTGGCGTCCGGCGCGCTGACGCGCCACTTGCAGGCGCCGAACACGTCCACGCCCGCGCCGAAATTGCGGCCATGCGCCAGCGCCACCGTCAGGCACGGCGACGCCGCCAGACGCTGCAGCAGGGTCTCGATGCGCACGAAGCGCAGCAGCAGATCGCCTTCGCTTTGCGCCTCCCAGTCGCCGAAGTCGAAGCCGGCGCTGAAGTTCCTGCCTTCGCCCTGCAGCACGACCGCCTTGGCGCCCTGCGCCTCGGCATCGTCCAGCGCCGCGATCAGGGCCTCGACCAGGTCCGCCGACAGCGCGTTCATCTTCTCGGGGCGCGCCAGCGTCAGCAGGTGGCGCGCGCCTTCCTTGTCGACACGCAGGACGCCGCTCATGCCGCCCCCTTGCCGGCGGCGCGCAGAGCGCCCAGCACTTCGTCGTTGTGCTCGCCCAGCGCCGGGGGACGGCGCCGCAGCGCAGTGGTTTCGCCGTCAAAGCGCACCGGCAGGCCGAAGGTGCGCGTCTGCACGCCGTTGGGCAGTTCAACCGGCTGTACCCAGCCCATGTGCTGCACCTGCGGGTCAGCCAGCACTTCCGAATAGGTGTTGATCGGCGCGCACGGCACGCCCGCCGCGCGGAAGCGTTCCAGCCAGGCTTGCGCGTCGTCCTCGGCGAAGATCGCCTCCAGGATGTCTCGCAGCGCCTCCTGGTTGCGCGCGCGGGCGCTGGTGTCGGTGAAGCGCGGATCAGCCAGCAGGTCATCGCGGCCCACTGTGGCGCACACGCTCTTCCACAAAGCCTGGTTGCCCGCCGCCATGCCGAAGTAGCCGCCCTTGCAGCGGAAGGCCTGGTACGGCGCGTTGCGCGGATGCGCCGAGCCGAGCTTGACCGGGTCTTTGCCGCTACCGAAAAATTCCGACGTCTGCAGGGCCGCGATGCCCAGCGTGGCGCCCAGCATCGGCACGTCGATGTGCGTGCCCTGCCCGCTGGCCTGGGCTGCGCGCAGCGCCGACGCGATGGCGAAGGCGCCGTACAGGCCGGCCGAAAAGTCCGCCACTGGCACGCCGCACTTGACGGGTCCGCCGCCGGCCTCGCCCGTGACGCTCATGATGCCGCTCATGGCCTGGATGGTCAGGTCAAAGCCGCCTTCCTGGGACCGCGGACCCGACTGCCCGTAGGCCGAAATCGAGCAATAGACCAGTTTGGGATTGGCTTCGCGCAACTGCACATAGCCCAGGCCCAGGCGGTCCATCACCCCTGGCCGGTTGTTTTCGATCAGCACGTCGGCGGTCAGCGCCAGCTCGCGCGCCAGGGCCAGGTCGCCGGGGTCTTTCAGGTTCAGCGTCACGGACCGCTTGTTGCGGTTGAGCGAGGCGAAGTTCTCGCTGTAGCCGTTCGAGATCGGCGGCCAGCTGCGCAGCGTATCGCCGCCTTCCGGGTTCTCGACCTTGATCACGTCCGCGCCCATGTCCGCCAACAACATGCCGCAAAAAGGTCCCGCCGCGACGTTGCAAATCTCCAGCACCGTGATGCCGGCTAGCGCCGAACTGGGTGTCATGTCTGACCTCTCGTTATGAAAATTCAATATTTGGGATTCAAAAAATTTTATAAGGCTGGGGCTAGGCCCGATGGCATTATCCAGGCCAACCGGGTTAGAAGCCGCATATTTCCGGGTAAGTCCTAGTGCAATCCCTAGGTGCCACGGTTAATTGTTGACCAGCATATCACCGTGTGGAATTCTACGTAAACCATTTATTGAAATTCAAATCCTATATTTTAGGATTTATAGAAAGGACCGCAGCGACCAAGCCGCCCCGCGACAGCGGATCCCGGCCCCGCATGCCGGCCCGCCCCCACCGAGGAGACTTGCATGAGACTGTTGTGGCGTATTGCCTTGGCCAGCGCGGTGCTGGCGCTGGCCTCCAACCCCGCCGCGGCCGACAACTGGCCCGCGAAACCCGTGCGCATGGTGGTGCCCTTCCCGCCTGGCGGCGCCACCGATGCCGCCGCGCGCATCTACGCGCAGCATCTGGGCGACTACCTGGGGCAGAGCGTGGTCGTCGAGAACAAGGCCGGCGCGGGCGGCGAGATCGGCGCGGAATTCGTCGCCAAGTCCGCCGCCGATGGCTACACGCTGCTGATGGGCGCGGTGGGCAGCCACGCGATCCACGCGGCCATGCCCGACAAGCCCGGCTACGACTTCGGCACTGCCTTCGTCGGCGTGTCCATGGCCACCAGCATGCCAATGGCGGTGGCCGTGAACAGCAGCAAAATCCCGGCCAAAAACGTGCAGGAACTGATCGCGCTGGCCAAGAGCAAGCCGGGATCCATCACCTTCGGGTCGGCCGGGCCCGGCACATCGCAACACATGGCCGGCGAACTGTTCCAGGCTGTCACGGGCGTGCGGCTCATGCACGTGCCCTACCGCGGCAGCGGCCCGGCCATCACCGATCTCCTGGGCGGCCAGATCGACATGGTCATCGAAACGCTGCCCGCGCTGCTGCCGCAGGTGGCCAGCGGCAAGATCCGGCTGCTGGGCGTCACCACCGCCGAACGCGCCACCGCCCTGCCCGACCTGCCGACCCTGAAGGAACAGGGCGTGAAGGACTATTCCGTCGCCACCACCTACGCCCTGCTCGCGCCCACGGGCACGCCGCCGGCAGTCGTCGACAAGCTGTCGGCGGGAATGCGCAAGGCCGCCGCCATGGAATCCGTGCAGCAGGCCGCCCTGAAGCTGGGCGCCGACGCGATCGCCACGTCGCCCGCGGACACCAGCGCCATGCTCAAGCGGGAAGTTGCGCGCTGGGCCGACGTGGTGCGCCTGTCGGCGGCGAAATGATGGCGCCCCGCCCCTCGCTTCCGCCAGCTGAAACAGACCTGGCCATCGTGGGCGGCGGCTCGGTCGCCGTCAGCTTCCTCTATCAGTTCCTGCTGGCGCAGAACGCCGCGGCCGCCACCCGGCCGCCAGCGATCCACCTGTTCGAGCCCCAGGCCGACCCCGGTCCCGGCGGCGCCTACCAGGACGACCTGCCCAGCAATCTGCTCAACATCCCCGCCGGCAACATGTCCGCGCGGGCGGATCGGCGGCTGGACTTCGTCGACTGGCTGCGGGAGCAGGATCCCGCCTGGCTGCACGGCTACGGCGTAACCGCTATAGATCCGTCGGACTTCCTGCCGCGGCCGCTCTTCGGCGCCTACCTGCGCGCGGTCTACGCGCGCTGCCAGACGCTTGCGCGAACGCTGGGCGTGGCGCTCGCGCACGTGCCCAGCCGGGTGCGCAGGGTGGCGCCGCTGCCCGATGGCCGCGTGCTTGTCGAACCCGAACAGGGCGCGCCGCTGCGGGCGCGATACGCCGTGCTGTGTAACGGCAACCTGCCGTCGCAGGCCTTTCCCGCGCTGGAAGGCGCGCCGGGCTACTTCAACAGCCCCTACCCGGTTTCGGCGCTTGCGGCCGATATTGCGCCCGATGCGCCGGTGTGCGTTGTGGGCACCAGCCTGAGCGCGGTGGACGCCGTGGCGGCGCTGCAGCAGGCCGGCCATCGCGGCCCCATCCTGTGCACGTCGCGCAATGGCCGCCTGCCTTCGGTGCGCAGCCCGCACAACAGGCCGCCCGACATGCTGCGGCAGTTAAGCCGCGACGGCGCCCTGCTGCTGGCCGCGCGGCACGGCGGCGCGCTGTCGCTGGACGTCGTGTGGGATGCGCTGCGCAACGAAGTGCTGGCGCTGGGCGGATCGCTGGACGACGACGACGTCTTCGGACTCGATGGCGACGCGCGTGCGGCGCTGGACGCAGAGATACGCCGCTCGGCGGCCGCGGCCCGTCCCTGGCAGGCGGTGGCGGCGGCCACCAATGCCGCGGTGGACCAGATCTGGCATCTGCTGCCGCTCAGCGAGCGCGGCCGCTTCCAGTCGGACTGGCGATCGCTCTGGATGGCGCGGCGCGCCACGTTCCCGATGCGCAATGCCCTGAAGCTGCAGGCGCTGCTGGAAACCGGTCAGTTGCGCGTCGCCCCCGGCTACCTGGACAGCGTCCACAACCCGGCCGACGGCGCATTCCACACGCGCCTGCGCACCGCGGACGGCGAGATCACGCATTCCAGCCGCTACCTGATCAACGCCACCAGCTTCTCGGTGGACGCTGCGCGCACGCAGGACCCGCTGGTGGCCGCGCTGCTGCGCGAGGGCCATGCCCGCGCCGACCCGCAGGGCGGATTGGCGCTGGACTACGCCACCGGCTGCCTGCAGGACGCCCACGGACACTCGCAGGCCGGCATCTCGGTACTGGGCAGCCTGGCGGGCGGCACGTACTTCTGGACGACGTCCATGGACGTCAACGCCCGGCTCGCGCAGGGCCAGGCCGAGCGCATCGCGGCCGCGCTGGCCGCTACTGATCCAGGAAGCCCCGGCGATACCCCATCCCTTGCGAGATGGACTGCGCACAGGCCGCCACATCCGGCGCCAGCTGCTTCATCCTAGCGGCGCTCAGGCGGTCAAGCGGACCGGAGATCCCGACCGCCGCCACGGGCTGGTCCAGGCTGTTGAACACGGTCACGGCCAGCCCGCCCACCCCTTCACGCCATTCGCCGCGATTGACCGCATAGCCGGCGCGCTCGATCTTGCGCAGCTCATCCTTGAGCAGCGGCATCGACACGATCGTGGACGGCGTGTGGCGGACCAGCTGGTCCACATAGCGTTCGACGTAGCCTTCGGCCTGATAGGCCAGCAGGGCCTTGCCCGTGGCCACCGCATAGGCCGGCGCGCGGCCGCCCACCATGGAATACGCGCGGATGGGCTGCGGGCTGTCGATCTTGTCCACATAGACCACATCAAAGCCGTCCAGCACCGACAGATGCACGGTCTCGCCGGTCTGGTCCGCCAGCGTGCGCATGAAGGGCGCGGCCAGCTTGCGCACGTCCAGCTGCGCCAACTGCCGCGCCGCCAGTTCGAACAGGCGCACCGCGCCGCGGTAGCCGCCGCCGTCATCGTCCTTGATCACGTAGCCCGCATGTATCAGCGTCTGCAGCGTGCGGTGCGTATTGCTGCGGGTCAGCCCGACGCGGGCGGCCAGCGCGTCGATCGTGCGCGGCGGATTGTCCACATCGGTCACCGCCTCCAACACCATCAGGCCTTTGAGCAGCGTCTTGTCCATTCGTCATTTTTCCTAATATTCAGGACGGGAACATAGCATGAGACACCGCGCGGGAACAACGCCTTCGGCGCGCCCGGATCAGGCCAGCGCGGCGCGCACCGCCGCCGACCGGTCCCACAGATTGGGCAGGCTGGGCGACGAATATCCCGACACGAAAGGCTTGGCCTGGCCGGTCGCGGGATCGTAGACATGGCGCGAGACCGCGCCGATATTGCCGCCGTACAGATGCACGCTGATCGACACGCGGTCGGGGTAGGCGTTGGACACCCGATGAATGTCGCCCTCGGCTGGCGACAGGCGTTCTACGTCGCCGGGGCGCAGGGTCGTCGCGTCACCCTGCTGCGCCAGGCGGCCTGCGGCATCCCGGACGTAGCGCTGGTTGATCTCGGCGCCGCGCAGCATGCCCACGTAGCCCCAGACTTCGTGGTCATGCACCGGAGTGAACTGCCCCGGCCCCCACACAAAACTCACCAGCGAAAACCGCTCCAGCGGATCGCAATGCAGCAGGTACTGCTGGTAGTACTGCGGATGCGGCGCGGTACAGGCCTCGGGCAGCCAGTCGTCGTGGCCCACCAGGTCCGCGAACGCGGCTTCCAGCTCGGGCGTCTGCGCCAGCGCCTCGGGCGACGCAAGCCGGGTCGCGGTGGCGATAAAGCGGCGCAGCCGGTCCAGTCCGGCGTTCGATTCAGGCATTGCTTGTCTCCCAGCAGATTGGAATCCCAGATTGAAAAAACAGTATCCACCATTCGGGACATCCGCGCACGTCCCCTCCCCGCACGGAGCCCCTAGTTCCCGCAAAGCGGCGCTTGACAGGTCCTTGCCCGCGCGTGCAGCGTATCGGACTGTCTGCAAGGTTGGAAATGAAAAACACGCATCACGATATTCCGCCCGCGCTGGCGCAGGCGCTGCGCCAGGCGCGGCGCGTCGTCGTCTTCACGGGCGCCGGGGTTTCCGCGGAAAGCGGCATCGCCACCTTCCGCGACGCGCTGACCGGCCTGTGGTCGCGCTTTGACGCACAGGCGCTGGCCACCCCCGAAGCATTTGCGGCGGATCCCGATATCGTCTGGGGCTGGTACGAGTGGCGGCGCGCGCAGGTCCTGCGCGCCGCGCCCAACGCGGCGCACCGGGCCATCGCGGACTTGGCGCGGCACGTGCCCGAACTGGCCGTCATCACGCAGAACGTGGACGACCTGCACGAACGCGCGGGCAGCCCCTGCGTCACGCACCTGCACGGCAGCCTGCACGCGCCGCGCTGTTCGCGCTGCGCGTCGCCACAGGCCTTTGCCGTGGATGTCCCCGATGAACCCGAAGCCGGCCGCCGCATCACGCCCCCGGCCTGCACCGCCTGCGGCGCGCCCGTGCGGCCCGGCGTGGTCTGGTTTGGCGAAAGCCTGCCCGCCCAGGCCTGGAACGACGCCTTGCGGGCGGCGCAGGGCTGCGACCTGCTGTTCAGCATCGGCACCTCGTCGCTGGTCTATCCGGCGGCGGAACTCCCCCGGCTGGCCCTGGCGGGCGGCGCCACGGTCGTGCAGGTCAATCCCGCCGCCACGCCGCTGGATGCGCAGGCGCACCACAATCTGCGCGGCGCGGCCGCCGACGTGATGCCCTGCCTGCTCGCCAGCGCAGGCTTCGGCGAGGATTCGTGAGGAAGTAAGGGCCGCATGCGGCATTCATTGACGCCGCGCACGCCAGCCGAGGGGAAACCCCAAATCTCACCATTGCAACAGAGCGATACAGTGCTGTAATGGGTTTCGATTGTGGAGATGATCATTCCGTTTTCCTGGAGACTTCCCGATGTCTTCGTACGTTCGCCAGACGGTGTGCTGCACCGTGTGGTGCGCCATGCCACGACGACGGAAACCATCGCCAAGCTTGAGGGCATGCCCAGCAATTACCACCTGGATTGCGAATGCAAGCTCGATAACGGCGAAACCCTGTGCTGGATCGGCAACAACCAGTATCGCCAGATGGACGGCGACGCTATCTACCTTGCCGAATCCGCGACCACCACACCTCGGGGCGAGAACCGCAAAAGCGGCGGCGCTCCGGGCGATGAAAACGCAGCAGTCGCTCGTGGGGCTACGCGCAATGATCTTGCCAACGCCCTCAGGCACTTGCCGACAGCTGTAGTCAATCTAAAAACCGGCAACGATTGGAGCTTGATACGCGCGTGGCGCGAGCACCTCAATATCACCACTGCGGATATGGCTGCTCGGCTGGGCGTCGACCACTCCATCTATATTGAATTGGAACGGCCGCGTCCGCGGCCCCGGCAGATCATCCTTGATCGCGTGTCGGCGGCCCTGGGCGTTTCCCCGGAACAACTCGATGATTCATTGTTAGGAGGACAGCTTCGTTAGCGCCCGGCTCGGCGGCATGCTTTTCGCGCCGGCACTACGAAATGTTCAAACGACTTTGGCGCCGACTCAAAACGGCCCGCGCATGGAGGTATTGAAAATGCTCGGCACCGCAAGACGATTGACCGACGTGCTTGCCACGTCGCCCGACGGCACGTTGTACCGCATAGAACGATTCGTCTCCGATCCCGGCGCGTACTCCGCGCTGGGCACTTCCCGTTTCGACCCCAAGACCCACTGCGTCTGCCGCACCAGTTCCGGCGAAAAAGTCGCGTGGCTGGGCGGCCAGACCTACCAATTGCTCAAGACCGGCACATCATTGACGGCGGTGGACCGACGACGCGGCTAGCGTCACAAAGCGCGCCACCACGATGTTCATAAACGTCGTGAGCTTGCGCAGGGCTGCGCCGGACAAAACAAAAGCGGCTTGATGGAAAACCATCAAGCCGCCTTTTTTACCGCTGAAACCGCGCTGTTTTGCGTGATTTCGAATAAGTTGGTGCGCCCGGCAGGATTCGAACCTACGACCCCCTGGTTCGTAGCCAGGTACTCTATCCAGCTGAGCTACGGGCGCCCCGAAAGAGGCGTGTTTATAACACGAAAGAATCATGCCATGCAAATCGGCTGGGAAAAATCCGGTCATGGACCAACCTGCCTCCGGCGTGTTTGTGCGATATCAATGAAACGCACATGCACAGCGCAGTACGCTGAACAAAGCTTCATAGAAACGCATCAGGCAGACAAGCATGGCCAAGAAGTTTCCCCTGCACCCCAAACACCCCGAACGCATCTGCTGGGGCTGCGACCGCTACTGCCCCACCGATTCCATGGCCTGCGGCAACGGCTCCGGACGCACCATGCATCCCGCCGAATCGCTGGGCGACGACTGGTATCTGTTCGGAGACTGGGGATTCGACGACAACGACGAAAAGCCGCAAGCCAGGAAAGAAGAAGCAATGAGCCACTGACGCTGCGTGGCCGCCAATCATGGCCGCACGCGCATCCGCAAGCAAACCGGCGACGCAAAACAAAAAGGCCTTCGATTCAAGATCAAAGGCCTTTCCATTTTCTTTGCGGCTGTCTTGCGACAAGTGGTGCGCCCGGCAGGATTCGAACCTACGACCCCCTGGTTCGTAGCCAGGTACTCTATCCAGCTGAGCTACGGGCGCTCCGGCAAAGAGGCAAAATTATATCAGAATAATCGTGCCGCGTTTACTACTATTGCACTGCTTTTTTTAATGCTTTTGCTTTTCTGATCCCAGGCTGCCCGCATCAATGATGCATGCAACGTGAAACTTGGTGCGCCCGGCAGGATTCGAACCTACGACCCCCTGGTTCGTAGCCAGGTACTCTATCCAGCTGAGCTACGGGCGCGTCAAAAAGCAAGCCTTGAATAATAGCGTTGTTTCTAAATTCGCGCAAGTCGGGCAGCGCATGTATCGCGTGCGTACAGCTTCCCGACAGCGGATGGTCACACCGATAAAACCTTGTCTCTTTAGCCTAGCGGCCGTTACCGATGCCGGCTGTCATCCGGCGATCTCGCGACGCAATGACAGTGCGCCGCGCCATCCGCAAGCTCAAGAGTCCCATTCATGTCTGACAAAGAAAAAAGCACTGGAGAACCTTCCCAGGAATCCACGGACGCAACGCCGCCCGTACGCGCCACCCGCCGCGGCTTTCTGACCGGCATCGCCGCATTGGGCGCCAGCGCGGCCGCCATGGGCGCGCTGTCCGGCTGCTCCAGCGACGATGACGACGACACCCCCGCGGCATCCACGCCAACGCCCGACCCCGACCCCACGCCGGCCCCGGACCTGACCACGCAACTGCGCGAGAACGTCAAAACGCTGGTCGTGATCTTTGCCGAGAACCGCAGCTTCAACAACCTGTTCGCCAACTTCCCCGGCGTCGAAAAGCCCCTGTCCGCACTCACGGCGGCCGACTACACCCAGCTCGATCGCGACGGCACGCCGCTGTCCGTGCTTCCGCCCGTCTGGAACGGCATGGTGCCCACGTCGCAGCAGGTCAACCACATCGCCTACCAGGTCGATCAGGCGGCGGCCTACATGAACAACCTGCCCAACGCGCCCTTCGCACTGCAAGGGCCGCAGGGCGAACCCCTGCCCCAGGGCGTCGTCACGCGCGACCTCTGGCACGTGTTCTATCAGAACCAGATGCAGATCAACGGCGGCAAGAACGACAAGTTTGTCGCCTGGGCGGACTCTGGCGCGCTGGTCATGGGCCACTATGGCGACTCGGCCTACAACCTGCGCCTGTGGAAGCTGGCGCAGGAATTCGTACTGTGCGACAACTTCTTCCAGGGCGCCTTCGGCGGCTCGTTCCTGAACCATCAGTATCTGGTGGCCGGACGCCCGCCGTTCTATCCCGATGCTGCGGATTCGGTCGCCAAGACCCAGATCGCGCAACTGCAAAGCTCCGACCCCGCCGACCCGCGCCTGGCGCCCAAGCCGGCGTCGCCCGCCAGCGCGCTGACGGGCATTCCGCAATTCGGGGCCAGCGCCCTGACGCCCGACGGCTATGGCGTCAATACCATGGCCCCGCCCTACTGGCCATCGTTCAGCCGCGACACCACCGATCCGACGCTAGCCGACCCGACCAGCCCGCAGACCATGCCGCCGCAATCGCACGCCAACATCGGCGACCTGATGAGCGCGAAGGGACTGGACTGGGCCTGGTACGCCGGCGGCTGGCAGGCCGCCGTGGACTCGACCGCCAGCACCGGCTTCCCGTCGTCGCCCAACTTCCAGGCGCATCACCAGCCTTTCAACTATTTCAAGAGCACCGCGCCCGGCACCGCAGCGCGCACGGCGCATATCCGCGACGGCGGCCTGGGCGATCTGAATTCGACCAACAAGTTCCTTGCCGACGCCGAGGCCGGCACGCTGCCCCCGCTGACGTTCTACAAGCCGCAAGGCAATCTGAACATGCACGCGGGCTATGCGGATGTGGACTCGGGCGACCGTCACATCGCGCACATCGTGGACAGTCTCAGGAAAAGCAAGCAGTGGGACAACATGGTGGTCGTGATCACCGTCGACGAAAACGGCGGCTGGTGGGACCATGTGGCGCCGCCTCAGGGCGACCGCTGGGGCCCTGGCACGCGCATCCCCGCGGTGATCGCCTCGCCCTTCGCCAAGAAGGGCACCGTGGACCACACGGTCTACGACACGGGGTCGATCCTGCGCCTGGCGACGCGAATTTTTGACCTGCCCATGCTGGAAGGCCTGAAGGCGCGCGATGACGCAATGACCGGCCGCGGCCAGGCTGCAATGGGCGACCTGACCAATGCGCTGACCTTCGGCGCCTGAGGCGCGTCTGCGGCGGCGGGCCCGCCTGCGCGGCGCCCGCCACCCCTTCCGCATTTGAATGAAGCCTCCATGATCTGGGCGGGTGCTGCGTGGATGCGTACGGCCCGCAGCGTGCGAAAATCCATGGTCTACCCGCCGAGGCCATCCCCGTGAAGCACCTGCTTGCCAGCCTGGACAAACTGCATGAATTCGATGAAGTCATCGACGTGCGCACGCCGCTGGAATTTGCCGACGACCACATTCCCGGCGCCTGCAACGCGCCCGTGCTCAGCAACGAAGAGCGCGTGCTGATCGGCACGATGTACAAGCAGATTTCGCCCTTCGAAGCCTCGCGGGCCGGCGCCGCCATCGTCGCCCGCAACATCGCCCGCCACCTGGAGACCACCTTTGCGGACCGTCCCCAACGCTGGCGTCCGCTGGTGTACTGCTGGCGCGGCGGCAAGCGCTCGGGTTCCATGACGCTCATGTTCAACATGATCGGCTGGCGCGCCCGGCAACTGGACGGCGGCTACAAGAGTTACCGCGGCGCCACGCTGGCAACCCTGCAGGCCTTGCCATCCGCGCTGCGATACGTGGTGCTGACCGGCCCCACCGGCAGCGGCAAGACCAGGCTGCTGCACGCCCTGATGCAAGCGGGCGCACAGACGCTGGACCTGGAGGAGCTCGCCTCTCATCGCGGCTCGCTGCTGGGCGCCCTGCCCAACGCGCAGCAGCCCTCGCAAAAGCGTTTCGACACCCTGCTCGCCGCCCGCCTGCGCGAATTCGATCCCGGCTTGCCGGTCTTCGTCGAAGCAGAAAGCCGCAAGATCGGCGCGGTCGAGGTGCCGGCCGCCTTGCTGCACGCCATGCACCAGGGAGCCTGCATCGAAGTCCGCGCCACGCGCGAAGACCGCACGGCCTTTCTGCAGCAGGACTACGCGCAGCTATTCGACGACCCGCAGTGGCTGAAGGCGCAATTGCAGCGCATGCTGGGCCTGCACAGCCGCGACACCATCGGCGGCTGGATCAGGCTCGTGGACGAAGGCCGCCGCGTAGACCTGGCGCGCGACCTTATCGAACGCCACTACGACCCCGCCTATGCGCGCAGTTCCCAATCGCACTTCGTGCGCTTGCCGCAGGCCCTGCGCATGGACTTTCGGCCCAATGACGCCGACGTGCTGGAGCAGGCCCGGGCGCTCATTGAGCGGCTGCGATGACGGGTTCATCCACCAACCACATGCCAGCAGGCATGTCGAAGATCTCGCAGTCCACTTCCTCCCCCTTGCGCTCCAGCACGACGAAGTCGCCCGCAGCCAGCGCCAGCAGAGGGTGATGCCAGACGTCGGGCCCCAGCGTGATGCCGGCGCCGCCATCCGCGCGGAAAGCCTTCAGCGTCGCCATGTCCGGCGCCGTGGCGCCCAAGGCCACCATCACCACGAACGGCGTGCCCATCATCGGCACGAAGGTCTGGCTGCCCAAGCGGTGCCGCTCCATCATCTTCACTTCGAAAGGCAGGCTGCCCGGCCTGGCGCGGAACACACTGAGCGAAGGGCGGCCGCCGTGGCTCAGGATGTCGGGCTCCGGCATATCCACGCGTAGCGTCGTCCCGGCGTTGATATCGCGGCCATCGCGGCCTGCGCTGGTGATCACGGCGCCGTAAGGGGCAAAGGCAGCGGGCGTCAGCGCGGCGAGCGGGATTCGATGGGGCAGCATCTGAAGTTGTGCGCTTTCGGGCCTGATGAGGCGACCTTGGTGATTCGAGCTGCGCACGGGAGGAACGCCAGGCTCGCCAGTCGATTGAGCAGCCCCCCCGCCGTTGCGGGCTGACTGCACCTGGATTCTACGATAACCAAGACCTTTCTTGATTTCCGGCGCGGCATTCATGTGTATGCAGAACACGATCTCACCGCCGCGCCTGCGCTCGTTCGCCCATCACGACCGCGACATGCCCGCAAACCCGTTAGCCCCGTCCCGCCCCTGACAGAACCCGGCCGCCTGGCACCCGACTCGCTTTTAAATAGTCGTTATTTATCAATGACATATCACAAAGGAAGCTAACTTTCGTACTTATCCCATATATCTGGCGAGACTTTCACTGAAGAATGCCGCGGTACTGACCTAGCTTCACCAAAGGTCAACACCAACGTCAATATCAACTGAATCGGTGGGTCTTATGTCTGCTAACCCTTACAGGAAATCTACGCTTATCCAACCTTCATTGCCGGATGCCGCAACAACGCATGAAGCCGCGCGGCACCCGCATGAAAAATCGGCTCCCTTCATCAGCAATGCAATAGTGACCGCCATCAGGGGGGCCAGGAACCAGGAGGCCGCCTCAACAATAAATCTGCGCTCACCTTTGGTTCGCGTCACATACGGCGCATCGCTGCTTGCGTTCTGTGGCATGCCGTATATCGGACACGCAAGCCCCATCACCGCTGGAAATAGCCTTATCGTGGACGCGGGTGCGGCGGTGGCCATGAACGGCCACAGCCAATCCGTCGGCGCGCTGAACACGCTTGCGGGCGGCCGCATTGGCATCGACGGCGCCCTGACCATCACGGATAAGCAGCGATCCCCAGAATCCATAAGCGGCGGCAGCATCGAGGCCGGCACACTGTTTGGCAACGGTTCACTGCTGATCAATCGACATGACGGCCCGAACATCGTTCACGTCAACGGCGCGCAGGCCGGCTATACCGGCTCGGTCACGGTCTCGGGGGGATCGCAGTTGCTGCTCAACGCTCCCAATGCCTTTAACAACGCCTCCGACATCACGCTGACGTCGGCCTCCGACATTCTGCGCTTCGGCAGCCTGAGTGCGCATGACCCCGCCTGGACGGGCGTCGCCAACGGCATAATACAGACGCCACTTTTCGGCCTGGGCACGGTTCAGATCCGGGACGGCGCGGAAGTCGCGTTTCACGTCAACAACACCCTTTCCCCCACCAACTCCCCTTTTTCCGGGCGGTTCGAGATCGACGCCAGCTCGGTACTGCGAACAGCGCACTTCTTGCCCCTTAGCACGGCAGGCGTCCACAACGACGGCACGTTAGTGGCAACCGCCGGCATCAACAACTGGGAGGTACCCAGCGCGATAAGCGGCTCGGGCGACCTCGTCAAAGAAGGCGCCGCCGAACTCAGGCTGTCGAACACTAACAGCAGCTATACCGGCGCAACCTTGGTTCGTGCCGGAACGCTGCGCCTGGACGAAAACTATGTCCTGGGCCAAACCGATAACCTTTTCGTGGACGCGGGTGCGGCGGTGGCCATGAACGGCCACAGCCAATCCGTCGGCGCGCTGAACACGCTTGCGGGCGGCCGCATTGGCATCGACGGCGCCCTGACCATCACGGATAAGCAGCGATCCCCAGAATCCATAAGCGGCGGCAGCATCGAGGCCGGCACACTGTTTGGCAACGGTTCACTGCTGATCAATCGACATGACGGCCCGAACATCGTTCACGTCAACGGCGCGCAGGCCGGCTATACCGGCTCGGTCACGGTCTCGGGGGGATCGCAGTTGCTGCTCAACTCTACCCAGGCCTTTAACAACGCCTCCGGCATCACGCTGACCTCGGCCTCCGACACCGTGCGCTTCGGCAGCCTGAGTGCGCATGACCCCGCCTGGACGGGCGTCGCCAACGGCATAATACAGACGCCACTTTTCGGCCTGGGCACGGTTCAGATCCGAGACGGCGCGGAAGTCGCGTTTCACGTCAACAACACCCTTCCCCCCAACAACTCCCCTTTTTCCGGGCGGTTCGAGATCGACGCCAGCTCGGTACTGCGAACAACGCACTTCTTGCCCTTTGGCACGGCAGGCGTCCACAACGACGGCACGTTTGTGGCAACCGCCAACATCCGCAACTGGGAGGCACACATGGCGATAAGCGGCTCGGGCGACCTCGTCAAAGAAGGCCCCGCCGAACTCAGGCTGTCGAACACTAACAGCAGCTATACCGGCGCAACCTTGGTTCGTGCCGGAACGCTGCGCCTGGACGAAAACCATGTCCTGGGCCAAACCGATAACCTTTTCGTGGACGCGGGTGCGGCGGTGGCCATGAACGGCCACAGCCAATCCGTCGGCGCGCTGAACACGCTTGCGGGCGGCCGCATCGGCATCGACGGCGCCCTGACCATCACGGATAAGCAGCGATCCCCAGAATCCATAAGCGGCGGCAGCATCGAGGCCGGCACACTGTTTGGCAACGGTTCACTGCTGATCAATCGACATGACGGCCCGAACATCGTTCACGTCAATGGCGCGCAGGCCGGCTATACCGGCTCGGTCACGGTCTCGGGGGGATCGCAGTTGCTGCTCAACTCTCCCGATGCCTTTAACAACGCCTCCGGCATCACGCTGACGTCGGCCTCCGACATCCTGCGCTTCGGCAACCTGAGTGCGCATGACCCCGCCTGGACGGGCGTCGCCAACGGCGTAATGCAGACGCCACTTTCCGGCCTGGGTACGGTTCAGATCCGGGACGGCTCGGATGTCAGGCTTGACGGCAATTACTCCCTTTTTGCTGGGCGTTTCGAAATCGACGCCAGCTCGGTACTGCGGGCATCGGGCAGTCAAGACCTCGGCGCGGCCAGCATCCACAACGACGGCACGTTTGTAGCAACCGACCACAACGACTGGAAACTTTCCACAGCGCTAGCCGGCAGCGGCGCCTTCGTTAAAAACGGCTCCGGCATTCTTAATGTGGACGACCAGCTGTCCGGTTTCACGGGCCTGACGCGCGTCAGCGCAGGAACCCTGAAGTTCGGCAGCACGGCGCTTGCCGGCACGGTCGGCGGTTCGATCGACATCGCAGCGGGCGCAACCCTGTCCGGCACCGGCAAGGTTGCCAGCAGCGTCCTGAGCCGCGGCACGGTCGCTCCGGGTTCGTCCATCGGCAACATGACCATTGCCGGAAACTACACGAGCGCGGGCGGCGCGCTGCACCTTGAAACCGTGCTGGACGGCGATGCCTCGCCGACTGACCGGCTGGTGATCACCGGCGACGTCTCCGGCACCACCCAAGTATCGGTTACCAACCGGGGCGGCGCCGGTGCGCAGACGGTCAACGGCATCAAGGTCATCGAAATCGGCGGAGCCTCGCCCGCCAACGCCTTTGCACTGACTGGGGACTTTGTCACCGCCGACGGGCAGCAGGCGGTGGTGGCGGGCGCTTACGCCTACACCCTGCAACACAACAGCCCGTCGCTGCCCGCCGACGGCAACTGGTATCTGACCTCGGCGCTAAGCACCAGTCCGTCGACGGGCACTGGTTCGTCGACGGGCAACGGTTCGTCCACGGGCAACGGTTCGTCCACGGGTACAGGTCCGTCCACGGGTACTGGTCCGTCGACGGGCAACGGTTCGTCGAC
>NZ_AGUF01000086.1 GCF_000236785.1 Achromobacter arsenitoxydans SY8
CGAAACGCCGACGCCGACGCCAACGGAAACGCCGCCGCCGACGCCGACGGAAACGACCGCCGCCGACACCGACGGAGACGCCGCCGCCGACACCGACCGAAACACCGCCGCCGACGCCGACGCCGACCACGACGGAGTTGTTTTTTTAACTCCAGGCTTTTATGCGGGCCGAAGGCGCGCGGCGTCCGGCTCCCTCAGAGGGATAGTCCATGATCAAATCATTTCCCGCAGTGCGTAAAGGAGACGCGATCGCTCACGGCGGAAAAGTCCTGTGCGGTTCGCCCAATGTCTTCATCAATGGGCTGCCCGCCGCCTTCATGGGTTGCGCGGCATGCTGCGCCCTGCATGTCTCGGCGCAGGCGGTTGCGAAGGGCTCAACCACGGTGTTCGTCAATGGATTCAATGCTGCTCATATGGCGTGCTGCACGTCCTGCGGGTCGCCTGCGGCGACGGCATCGCCAAATGTCTTCATAGCGGTGTGAGCGGACGGCAATGACGGCATTGAGCGGGCTGGCCGGCCTGCTGACCAGCTTTCCGGGCGAACGGGTCGAGCTGCCGGCTCAGGAAAGATCCCATGGCTGGTGGCTGCGCAGCGAGTATGGGGTGCTGTGGCGGCGCCTGCCCGCGGCCGCCCTGGCGGGTTGGGGGCCGGGCGGCGTGAACGTAAATGGAGGGCACCTTGCGCGCGGCGCGGCGCGGCATCGGGATGCGCTCCCTGCCGGGCCGCGCAGGCCTGCCCTTGCACGCCGGTACGACAGCCGGATCGGCCAGGCCGGGATGTTCGGCCTGGGCTGGCGCACGCGCTGGGATGTGTCTTTGCTGGTACAGGGATCGGTGCTTGCCTACCGCGATGAATGGGGCCGAACCCTGCGGGTTCCGCGCCCCGAGCCGGGGCATCAGGTGATCCTGGCCAGCGAATCGCTGACGTTCGCCTGCCTGGACGATGGACGCTATGTGGTGGCCGATTTGCAGCCCGCCTATCGCTATTTCACGTCTCCTGATGCGGAGGGTGTTGCAGCGCTGGCTGCGGTGGAGTTCCTTGATGGCTACCGCATAGAGGTGCGACGCGATGAACAGGGCCGGATTGCCGCGCTGTTGGATGCTGCCGGAACGGGCCTGTGGTTTACGCTGGATGCGCTGGGCTGCGTGACATCGGCGGCTCGGAGTCTGGACGGCGATCCATGCGCAATGTTCGCCTACGGGGCGGATGGGAAGCTGGCCAGCGTGGATTCGGGACGCGGAAGAGGGCTGCGCCGCTACGGCTATCAGGATGGCCTCTTGTCCGAAATGGCGGAAGATGCCGGAACCTGGTCAATCCGGTGGCGCGACGACGGTACGGGGATGCAGGTTGCCGGGCTGCGCGCGCCTGGCGACCAGATGTGGTTGATTCACCGGGATCCATCAGGGAACTGCGTCCGCATCGTTTGCGCGGACGGCAGCGAGAGCCGCTGGCAGTTTGACGACCAGGGCCGGACATCGGAATACCAGGATGCGGATGGCGGCGTGTATCGGATCGCCTACGACTCGCAATCCCGTCCGGTTGCCGTGGATGCGCCGGCTGGGCGGTGCGCGTTTGACTATGACGACTTTGGCCGTGTGGTGGAGGAAAGCGGCCCGGCCGGATTCTTGCGCAGGGTCAGTTACTCCTACGCGACCCGCATGCCCATGATGCTCACGCGCGACGGCGGGCGCGATTGGTTCTGGCTGCGCGATGAGCGCTTGCGTCCGGCCCGGCGGCGTTCGCCGGACGGCGGCGTTGCCCACATAGACTATGCCGGGGACTCGGAGCGATGCGTGCGCACGGTTCCTGGCGGCGAGGCCCGCTATGCATATGATGCGATCGGGCGCCTCGTGCGGCGGGAGCTGCCGGATGGCCGGGTGGAGCGCTACGCCTGGAGCGCGGCCGGGCTGTTGCGCGCCCGAGGCGGTCAGGACGACGTTGCCGAGTATCGCGAGTACGACGACGCGGGAAAGCTCCGGGTGCGCCAGGGCGAGGGCGCGCGGGCGCGTCTGGCCGTGTACAGCCCGCAGGGGAAATTGCTTTCGTTGGCCAACGCCGCCGGGCATGCGCGTCACTGGCGGTACGACACGCAGGGCCGGCTGGAACTGCAGGTCGACGAAGAGGGCGTGATCACCCGCTATGCCAGGAACTCGACGGATGGAGAACTGATAGTTCAGGGGCCGGGCGGCGGCACGCAGCGCTGGGTCAAGGATGCGGCGCGGCGGGCGGTGGCGCGGCGGGACGCCGACGGTGTGGTGACCGAGCAGTGCCTGGACGTGTCGGGCCGCGTCGCCCGCATACATGAGACGGCCGGTTCGGCGACCCTGGAGACCCTGATAGGCTATGACGCCCGGGGGCGCGTGGCATCTCGCGAACGCGATGGTCTGCGATGTGAATTCGAGCATGATGCCGAGGACAGGCTGGTGGCGGTAAGGCCGGCGGCTGTTGATGACGGCCTTGCGGCCGAACCTTTGGTTTTCGAATACGGTGCAGGCGGGCTGGCGGTTCGCGAGACCAGCGCGCAGGGGACGCTGACCCTCACGCGAGACGGGTTGGGGCATCAGGTTGCTCTGGAGCTGCCCTGCGGCCTGGCGTTGCTGACCGCGCGGGATGCGGCGCAAGGACTGATACAGCTGAGCTATGTGGATGGCGGTCCGCCGATGACCATTCTTACGATCCGCCAGGACTCGGCGGGCCGCGAGCATGCTCGCCTGGCCGGAAATCTCTTGCGCGGAATCGAGCGGGACGAGGCGCGAGGCGTGCGGATAGAGCGCGTGCGGCTGGGTGAAAATGGCGAGGAAGTCCTTGCGTTGGCGCGCCGTACGCGGCGAGACGCGGCGGACAGGCTGGTCGAGGTGGAGGACGCCTCGGGGCGGACCCTGCACGACTACGACCGGAGGGGGCGGTTGGTGCGCAGCATTGGCGAGGCGTATGCCGTGTATACGACATGGGACGCCGGCGGAAATATCATCGCCCTGGATGGCGCGGGGTGGGCGCCTCCCCGGCTTACGCCAGATCATCGCGTAACGCACGTCGGACCGATGACGCTCGCGTACGACGGATGGGGCCGGGTGCTGCGGCGTGAAGGGCCTCTGATCCGGACGGAATTGACCTGGGATGCGGCGGGCAGGTTGGCGTGCGTGCAGCTTCGCGGCAGGGTCATTTCTTATGTCTACGATGCCGCAGGCAGGCTGGTGGGCCGCCGCGTCGGAAACCAAGGCCAGGAAATGTCGCACACCTTCCTCTGGGACGGCCTGCGGCTCATCCAGGAAGTTACGCCGAACTGGCGTGCGACGTACGTCTACGAGCCGGCGCCGTTGGGCCAGCAGTCCTATGCCCCGGCCGCCCGGCTGGTGCAGAGACGGGCGAACTCGAAGATGCCCTGGTCCGCGCCCGAGGTGCAGTACCTGTTTCTCGATGCCGCCGGACGCGTGCATGCGGTGGTCGACGGCGAGGGCCGGCGATGCGCGCAGGGCGGTGTGCGTCCCTGGGGAGAGCCGCCCGGCGAGTCCGGTGCGGACGGCGTGCCGCCGCCCGGCTTCGCCGGGCAGTGGTCCGACCCAGATACGATGCTGTGCTGGAATGGCGTCCGATTCTATGACCCGTTGACGGGGCGCTACATGAGTCCGGACCGGGACGCCCCGGCGGGCGTCAGCCCCTACCGATACGTCTGTGCGCCGGTGTCCCAGGCCAATCCCGCCGGCCGAGCGGTGGGGGCGGCGGGAGTCGGCGCGCGCACGGGCGTCATTTGCCCATGGCCAGCGCCGGCAGACTGGGCCGGCGTCCGGTTCCCCGCGTTGTCCGACCCTGACGCATAGCCCGCAGGCCTCAAGCCGTCAGCGCCTTTTCGAACTTGGCCAGGACCGTCTGGTTGGCGTCCAGGGCGGCGATCTGATACGCCGCGGGTTGTTCGCTGAGATCGCAGAGGAAAGCCAGGCGGCGGTCGAACCAATCGTTTTTGCAGTGAGAGCGCGAGGATTCGATGGTGGCGGTGTCTTCATGCAGCACGGAACCGTCCGCCCGAAGCGCGCGAACCCGGACCTGCGTTGCCTGGGTGCAGGCCTGTATGTCGAACACACTGCGGTGAGCGCTGATATGCAGATCATGGGATCGGCGCAGCGTGGAGCGCCACGAGGCAGGATCGGATAGGGGGGCGCCAGCGCCCGGCGGCTGGCAAGCAATGACCTCGGGCTGCACCGCGCGATCGGAGAAGCTGATGCCTGCGTAGGCTTCGTAATCCGCCAGCGTCCGGGCCTGGCCGAAGCCGTACTTCGCCTCGGGCGCCTCGGCGGCCGGGGCGGATGCGTCTTCCATGCCGAATAGCGCCCGGTTGCGCGCAAGAGAGCGCGCATTGCGTTCCCACCATGCCTGGGAAACGCGCCCCGCATCGCGGGCGTTTCCGTCATGGTCGTCCCAGAACTTTGGCCGCCCCTCGCGGCTGTATTCGTGCCACGCGAGGTTCCGGTGGGGATGGTAAAGATCGTAGCCGTGGGTGTAGGCGCGCACGGCCAGCGAGATTTCCTCGCCGTGGAAGAAGTACTCGGGATCGTGTTGCACTTCGCGCGCAAAGCTGCCGTCGGCGAAGGTGAAATGGCCGCTGTAGAACCGGGCCGGGACGGGTTCTGGCAGCGACTGCCACTCCGGCAGTTCGAAGGCCCTGAAGAAGATCGGGCTCTCGGGGGTGAACCGGTCAAAGCGCATGCCCAGCGCCGCGGACGCGCCCTGGTCGCCGGGATGGGGGGCGGCCGGCGTATACGCAGGCAGGTAGGCGGTCAGCAGGGGCTTGGGGCTGCGCGCGCGCAACTGCTCCTGCATGGCGATCAATTGCGTATCCCAGTGCGGCACGAAGCGGTGATGGGAGTCGAGCTGCAGCGTGTAGGTTTCGCCCTGGTACCGCTGCTGAATAAGGTTCCGCGCCCAGCATGCTCCCTGGGACAGTTCATGCGGAATATCTATCAGCTCGACGGTGGCGCCGCGCAACTCGAAGGTATGTACGCAGAAGGGCTGGTCGGGCTGCAGCCGCCACTTCTGGAACCCCTCAAGGAAAAAGCCGCCGAGCGTCTCGTCGGTCCCGTGCTGCCAGCTCACGACAATTCGCAGCCGGCCGGAAAACTCGGCGCGATTGACCAGATCGTGCAGCGTGGGGATCAGTTCGGGATCCCGATAGCTGGCGATCTGGACGAAGAGAGTGGACATCTGGTCTGCGGTCATCGAGGTCATTGGTGTCATTGGAAGGAGAGGGTGACGATGCCATGCGCGTCGATCATGCCTGGCGTGGGGGCGGCGCTTCCCACGCGCAGCACGGTTGCTTCGAGGGCGAACGACGTGTTGAACCCCGGCGTCGTTTTGACCAGTGTGCTGCTGGCGTTCTGAGGCTTGAGCACCTGCTGGCTGCCGGAGTCGCGCAGCCGGATGGCCAGGTTGTCGGCACCGCCAACATTGCGGATGTAGTCGGGAACCGCCGGGTCTGGCGTTGCCGCCAAGGTGGCCGAAACCGTGTTCGGCGCAGTCGGCCCATCGCACGTAAGGTCGATGACGACGGGCTTGGTCGGGCCCGCGGTGGCGGAGACTTCACTGGGGCCGAATGTTCCGAAGTCGATCGGTTCCGAGTGGTTGCTTGTGACCCAGCAATGCGGGAGCACTCTCAGGATCACGGAGTCGGCATTCACGCTGAAGACGATGGCGCGGTCTTCGGCGCCGCTTACCTGGACGACCGTTCCGAGGTTGACGACCGAAACACTGTTCATTGGTCCTGTCTTGATAAGCTCGACCACAAAGGTGGCGCCATCCCCGATTAATGGGTATTCGGGCCCATATTCGGGAGATCGGGTCCAGCGAGTGGTTTCCGGGAGCGTCGACGTCGTTCCGCTGCCGCGCACATGCTTGATACGGAAACCCACACCCGGGGCGCCGGTCGGGTAGACACCCGTGCCGACGGCCCCCGGGACTTCGAAATGCACCGTGCGTGTCGAGCCTTGGCAGATCAGTATGGCGATCGCCCCCTGGGATGCCGTTGCCCCGATGGCAAACGGCTCATTTATCGGATGGTTGGCTTCGACGTCGATTGCGGTTCCGGAAAATGACAGTTGCCGCACGGATTCGATTTCCATCGGCTCTATGACGTGCGGTCGCGAGGCGTCGATGTCGGCCTGGGTAAGCTTGCGACACTCCGCAGAGGCGGGCAGTGTGTAGAACAATGCGGTTGCGGCCAGCGCCGCACATAGGGTCTTCATGTGACGTCCTCCTGATATAGCGTCGGATGTGGATTCGTTCGTTCAGTCTTGGGGGGCATCCCATTGTTCGAGCAGTTCTGCAGGCACCATCCGATGCAGCTCCGAATAGCGCCGGCCGACCATGCGCTCGGCCTGCTTGATCAGGACGCTGACCGGACTGCTGGGCTCGTGGGTCTCGAACCACACTCTTGCGGTGCGCAGGGTTTCCAACATGTCCCAGCGCGTGTAGGCGGGTATCGGGCGCGGCGTTTCGGCCGGGGGGGGCGCGCGACCTTTTGCCGGTTTCGTGGGGGGAGGCGGCTTGTCCGGGCTGGCCTGGGCCTGCGCCAACGGTGTGGCGGCCGCCATGGAATGCTCGTGGACCGGGCCCGGCGTTTGAAACGGCTCCAGAAGCCGGGTGAGGAGCGCGAGGTCAGGCGCCATCGCGCCGAAGGTGTCGGACGTCCACGCGTTGATGCGCGCCAAAGCGCCGGCGGCGCCAGCCAGCGCCTGCGCGGCGGCGTCGCGCCGGTCGTGCAGATCCGCCACGAGCCGGGCCGCCGCCTCGGGCGTCAGGGCATCCTTGCTGCGGGTCTTCGCCAGCGCCCGTTCGATGTCGCGCAGCTGGAGCGGCGTGCCCATGCTCTTGGGCATCGCGATGTCGCGCACATCCGCAATCAGCCCGTCGGGGTCGGCCAGCGCGCCCAGCGCGTTGGCGAAAATCATCGGATCATGCTCGCCATCGAGCGTCGGCACGGGGTTCAAGCCGTCCGCATAGCGGCGCAGCATCGCGTCGATCAACTCCAGCGATACGCGCAGACCCGGGGCGCCGGCCTGCCGGACGCGGCACCTGGCCAGGATGACCAGCAGGCGCAGGTCCTTGCTTCGCGCCAGCAGCGCGCGGCAATCGCGCTCGGCCTCGCCCCAATTGATGGGGGTAGCGGCGTCCACGAAGTCGCCATATTGGGCGTCGCGGCGGGTGGCCACGTTCGCCAGCAGGATGACGAAGCCGGGGTCGTATTCAAGGTCGGGACCGCAAGGCGAGTCGCCGTCCAGCGGCTGTAGCAGGTCGGCTTCCGGACCGGCGTCTGGGGGGAGGTGTGTGGTCATGGGTCGGTGAGGTGTGCTCAGGGTCTGGTGTCGCGGTAGAACTCGGGTTCGAACACCATGCCGACGACGGGAACGTCGGCCGATGCCTGGCCCAGCCAGGTGGAGTAGCCCAGGCGGTGCTCGGGAAGCGCTCGCGCGCCGGGCGCGGCGCGCGGCTGGATAAGCAATTTGAGTTCCCAGTCGAATTCGTGGCCGATGAATGTCCGCACCCAGTCCACCAGCGTGGGGAGGTCATCTCCATGCGGGGTGAGCCGCAAGTACTGTTCAAGGCTCAATGGGCCCATCACCAGCCGGAAACGATGCTGGCAGTCGGGAATCGACTGGCCCAGCATGGCCTGGTCGCCCAGGGCGGCGCAAGGCGAGGGCGAACCCAGGACGCTGCGATTGGCCAGGTCCAGCGGCATCCAGTACGGCACGAATTCCTCGACCTCGACCTGGACCCCGAAGTAGAACGACAGCGCGCGGGCGAGACCGTCTGGATTGCGCGCCTCGCGCACCAGGTGCGAGGCGGCCGCGTAGCGCGCGTGGGTGGAAGGATGGAGGCTGGCGCTGTCTTTCGGATCGTCTCCGATCAGGCTGCCGATGTAGAAGGTGAAGCGCTCGTCCGAGGGGCGGTCCAGCGACGCCGTGGATTGCCCTGCCGCCCAGGCCCTGTAGAACAGCGAGAGCGCGCGGTGATGAAAGATGTCGGCGAAATCGGTCAGGGTCCTGTCGTGGTGGCTTTCGACGCGCGTATAAGCCTGCTCCGACATGTGCAGGGGCATCGGGCCTTGAGGGCCCCATATGCCAAGGCTGTAGAGCTGCACGCGGATGTGGCGGCCGTCCTGGACTACCGTGGCGACTTCGCTGGGCGCGAACCGCAGGCTCGCGCGCTGGCCGATCCGGTGGTTCTCTTCTTGCGGCAGCAAGGCGGTGCCGGGGATCGGGACATCGCTGTTCTGGGCGGCAAGCGCGCGCATGAGGCTGATGAAGCTGCTTTTCCAGGGCTGCTCAGGGTCGAACCATTCCGCCAGCGGGGCGGCGGGGCGGACGGGTTCACGCGCTTGTTGGGGTGGAAGGGCTGCCATGGCTACACCACGCTCCGGCCGCCCGGACGAGGAGCCCAGGTTGCGACTTCGCCCCGCTGTATGGAGCGCAGCGAGGTTTCCGTGAACACGTTGATGGAAACGTGGCGGGCGATGTATTGCTCCAGGACCAGGCCAAACAGGTAGGGGCTGATGCCGGAGAAGCCGATTTCGTCCACGGTCAGGCGGCAGTTCACCCCCCGGCCGTAGACCATGAGTGGATGCCGGGGCAGCCGGCGCGCGACGCGTGTGACGCGCGACCCGATCAGGGCGTCGATCTGGTTGGAGAGCTCGGTTTCGCCGGGATGCAGGAACAGGCGCAGCATGTTGCGCAGCGCCTGGCCGCCGCCGCTTTCATCCAGGTCGGCCAGCGGAATGTAGTTGAAGCTGAGCTGCCGGATGAGCCGCCAGGCGGCTTCGCCGAGCGCGTAGGGTTCGCGCGGCACGCTGGGCGGGTGCAGCATGGTGACGCGCTCGATCGGCACCGATTCCCGCATGGATAGGTCATTGTGGGTGCCGTGCGGAATCAGCCTGGGCAGGTCGCGGTTGGTGACCAGCGCGTCCACCGACAGGTAGCGGATGTCGCCGCCATACGGCGCCTCATGCTGGTCGACCAGCGACAGATAGACCTCGGTCCCGATGTACTGCGTGCGGGTGCCGTACTTGCGGGCGTTGTCGGAAAGCAGGCGGCGTTCGCGGTTTACGGAGAAATATCGGCCGTAGTTGCCCAGATCGCTATGCACGGTGTGATAAAGCGGGTTGAAGACGACTTCGCTGGCGGTCTTGGCCTGTTGCCCGACCACGCGCTGCACCGAGAAGACTTCGTAGTCCAAAGGCCGGGTCCGATCGGGCACCAGGTGGAATTCCGTCTTGGAGCGGTCGACCTCGACACGATCCGTGCGGTTCTCGAAGAGGTTGACGATAGGTGTACAGAAGAGCGCAAACCGCGATGCGTTGACGTGCGTCGACAACGCCTGCGGCAAGCGGTCCAGCAGCAGGATGATCTCTGCTTCGCGGGAGTTGGCGTTCGCCAGCCCGCGGGACAGCTGCGTGGCGTTGAAGAAGTAGAAGCGCTGGCGGAAGGCGAAGTATTCCTGGACCAGGCTGTTCCCATGGAAACTGGTCCACGATGCGGGCAACTGCGCTTCGCCGGCCGTCAAGCCGACGTGCGTGACGGCATCCCGGGTGACGATGTGGCCGGCGTGCTCGTCCGAGTCTGCGCCGCGCACCACCGACGCGACGCAGCCCACGTGCACGAGCTCGAACAGGTGCGACGTCACGCGCTCGTCTCCGGTGATGTAGAAGCAGAGCTGGTCCAGGCCCTTGATCTGCGAGAAATTGATGTCCGCCGTCGTGCGCAAGCGGATGCGCAGCGCGCCCTGCAGGCGCGTGCCGGAGGCGAGGTGGCGGCGCAGGTCCGGGAGGTTCGGCGGCACATTGCTGAGCGACGCGTCGACGATCGCCACGGGCCAGAGCGTGACGTCCTGGCTGCTGCGAAATTCGCATGCGGTCTGTTCGCCGGGGGCGATCGGAGACCTGAACACGCTGTGGCGCGGCACCGATACCCCGTGGCTGAAGTCGCCCTCGCGTGTGGCGGGGTGAAGCTGAACCACGCTCATGGACGGCGTCGGCGCCACATAGTTCGGATACACCACTTCCAGCAGACGCTGGGTGAAGCGGGGAAACTCCGCGTCCAGCTTGAGCTGCACCCGGGCCGCCATGAAGCAGAACGCTTCGATCATGCGTTCCACGTAGGGGTCGGCGATCTCGCCGGACTGCATGCCGAGCCGGCGCGCAACCTTGGGATGGGCCTGTGCGAATTCATCGGACATACCCCGCAGGTACGTCAGTTCGTTGTTGTAGTAGTCAAGAAGCTTGGGATCCATCTCAGACTCCGTACAGCGGATCGACGAAGGCGTGAGAGGATTCCAGGTCGTACAGGCTCTTGACCAGGAACTCCACCGGGTAGGGCGACCAGTGCATGAGCGCCCTGATTTCGAGATGAATGACGTTGTAGGCGCCCGGGCTTTTCGAGGGCAGCACGCGCACGGACAGGGACTCGGGAATCAGGCGGGGTTCGAACGTCACGATGGTGTCTCGCACCAGCTTTTCGATGGCGACCGGGTTGTGGTTTTCGCGCAGGCTGCCCGAAAGCGGCGGCAGCCCGTAGTTCACGGCCGAGCTGGCCGCATGCGGGTGCCGGGCGGCGTCGATCGCGGCGCCGAGATTGCAGGTGTTCAGCAGCAGCGCCAAGTCGCGCCGGACCAGCCGCTGCATGCTGGCGGCGTCGGGGGCATAGGCGTCGGCGTGCTCGTGCGCGGCGCGGGGATCGTTGTCGCGAAGCCGGTCGAACAGGGAAGGCAGATACCGCACCTTCTGGAATGCGTCAGGCGACCTCAATGGACTGCCCCTCGAAATGCATGCTGAGCACGTTAAGCATGCCGATCTCTCCGGAATCGGTGATCCAGGTGCGTTGGCCGACGCCGGTAACGGTGGTTTCGCTGCGGTCGTGCCACACCGTGACGGCGCCCAGTTTCTGCGCGTCGGTTTCACCCTGGATCAGCGGGTAGCGCGAGGGCATGTAGGTGCTGAGGACCGTGTTGTCGTGCAGCGTCACTTTGCATGGGCGCCAGATCAGATCCAGCGCCCTGGCGACCGGCGGAAAGGACAACGACGCGATGCACGCAAACGGCACCCAGCGGTAGCCGCCGGAGAACATGAGTTCACAGATGGGGCCCAGGCGCGTATCGCTGTCGCTGATCCAGGAAAATCCCGTGCCCGGATTGGCATGCCCCGGCGCGTCCGGCGCGTTGTCTAGCGCCCGGCGGCGCAGGTCGTCCGCGTATTCGGGATGCGCGCCGGCCAGCGCCGCCGCGGCCTGGCTCAGCAGGCTGGTCCAGGCGGGCGGCTCGTCCAGCCAGCCTGGTTGCTTGCGCCCCTTCATGACCTCTGCACGGTAGCTTTCCGCGCGCAGGAGCTCCCGCAGCATCTGGGCTTCGCGCAGGTGGTCGGTGTCGAGGCTGGCCCAGACCTGCAGTTGCTTGAGCGCCCGGGGCCAGTCTCCTTCGAGGCAGAGCAGCTGGAACAGCAGCCAGCGCAGGCTGACGTGGGCGGGCTGTTTTCGGAGCTGGATTGCGGCGTCGTCGATGGCGGCGGCAAGCGTGCGCCCGCCAAGCAGATGGCGCAGCGAGTCACGTGGTTTGGCGATTTGGTCATCAATGGGAGGCATGGATCGAGAGGTCTATTTCGTGGGTTCTGAAAGGTGCTGTTCGAAGTAGCTGTCTATCGACAGGTCGTGGTGCTCGCGACGGGAAAGCGATGCCAGCGTCTTGCTGCTGGCGGCGGGTCCCGCCTGTTCGGCAAGCAGGCGCAGTACGTCCTGGCGGGGCGCCTGGGCGAACAGTTCGCCGGCTTCGAATTCGTTCATGTCGGCAAGGATGGAATCAATGTCGGTGGCCTGGGGAAGCAGGCCCTCGAGCAGCATGCGGGTGCGGCTTTGCGCGGCGGGTTCGAACGGATCCGGGGGCGGGGGGAGCGTGTTGGCCGGGACAGCCGGGGCGGCGCCCTGGATGGCGCGCAACCCCCGATGGGTGCCTTGAATGGCCTGGTCGAATTCGGTGGCGAGCGTTTGCAGGGGATCCTGCTGCGCGGCAGGGATGGCGTCGGCGGCGACGCCATCATGGTTGCGGGGACGCTCGGCCGGCGAAAGTATGCCGCCCTCTGTGGCCGGGTCATCCAGCGTGCGCAAGGCTTCCAGGGCGGCCGCTTCATCCGGCGCGACGCTGCCAGGCAGGTTGCCGGCCCAGGCGTCCCATTGCTGGGGCGAGTCGGACTGCACCACGGTCAGCCGAGACAGTCCGATGGTCACCTGGTCGCGATCCGCCAGCCTCCAGCGTTCGCCAGGACGCATTTCCGCGCCGTTGACCCGGCAGGACAGTGTCTGGCAGCGATTAGTGATCCAGGCAAGGCGGCTGTCGTCCAGATTGAACAGGGCGTGTTCCGAATCGTTGTGGGTGACGTCGTCGTAGGGGAGCAGGCAGGCGTCCACGGCTTGCATGCACAACGGCTGTGCTTGCAGCGCGTGGATGCGCATGCCTTGTGGCGGCCGCCCGGCATGGGCGGCCAACGATATGCCCCAGGCAACGGGCTCGGATCTGTCTATGGCGAATGCAATCATGGCGTCGGTCGCCCGGCCCACATGCGTGTCCGGGAAGATTCTGGGAAATGGCGCAAGCCAACTCTGGCAATGGTAGGAACCGCCACGCCCGATTGCTATCGGTTCTGTCTGAAAAGGTCGGGAAAACATTGATGCCGGCTGCGGTCGGCTTGATACTGGCGCCTGGCGCGTTGCAGGAGGCCGGTTTCGAATTCCCTTGTGGTGAATCCGGCGGCGATGCCGCACCTTCAGTGATTGCGGAAAATCAGATCGAAGATCTGTCGCCGCGCATCTCCACCCACGATTTCGTACTAGTCTTAAGTTTTTCGAAGGATTGGGATACCTGTACTAAGTACCGTCCTTGACTCGGGCACTACAGTGGTGGCACTTGAAACCAAGAAGGCAGTTAAAAGAAGGGGGCGACGCATGAAGATATCTCTGGTAATCGCCGACGACCATCCCGTGCTGATCGCGGGCGTGAAGCATGAATTGGCGGATTTCCATACGATCTCCATCGTGGGAACAGCCAGCAACTCGACCGAAATCGTCGACCTGCTGAGCCAGTCCCATTGCGACATCCTGGTCACCGATTACGTGATGCCGGGAGGGGACTTCGGCGACGGCATGACCATGCTGTCATTCCTGCGCCGCCGCTACCCTGAACTGAAAATCATCGTGTTCACCACGATGGAAAACCGCGCGATCGTGGCGGAGATGGTCAAGGTCGGTGTTCGCGCCGTGCTGAGCAAGGTGGACGTCATCGGCCACCTGATCTCCGCGATTCACGCGGTGTATGCCGGCGCCACCTATTTTTCACCCAGGCTGCGTCCGCCCACGACGCAGGATGGCGCGCCGCAGCCCGAGCCCGTCAAGGGATTGACGCGCCGCGAGACCGAGGTCGTCCGGCTTTATGTGTCCGGCGTGTCCATCAACGAGATCGCCGAACAGTTCAATCGCAGCAAGCAGACCATCAGTTCCCAGAAGGCAAGCGCAATGCGCAAACTCGGGATCGCGCGCGACGTCGAGCTGTTCCGGTTTGCCTATGAATCGGGATTGCTGGCGGAAGGCGGGGATCTTGTGGTCGACGAAGACGGGTCGGCACTGTCGCTAGCCAACGAGTAGTCGGAGGGCTCCCGGCGCGGGCGGGAGGCTCGGGTAACTGCTTGCGGGTAATCCCTGACGCCGCCGGGGCGGGCTGACTTCGCCCGCGGCGCGGGATAGGATGTGCCTTCCATCAACGGGAGGCGCCATGGATTGCTCGGTCGAAGGAAAAGTTGCGTTTGCGGACGGTCATGCCTATCACTTCGCCACGGTGGACGCCGCGCTGGCGTTCGCGGAATGCGTGAAAGGCAGCGCCGATCCCGGCCAGTGCGCGGCGGCGCACGGCAGCACCAGCCGCGTCAGGCTGGAGGACGTGCAGGCGCAGGAAGAGGCGGAACGGCGCGAGGAAGACGGGCCGGGCATTGCGTCATAGTTCCGCCGTCGGCCGGCGACTGTCCGGACAGTCCCATTGGCGCGGAGACGACGGCGCAATGCCGTGACGGACATAAGGCCCTGGCCTTCGCCATCGTCGCGATAGCGAAGGCCGCGGCATTATTGCCTGGTCAGGTAGTCGATCAGACGTTCGCGCGCCTGATCGTCGTAGTCGAACACCAGGTACTGCCCGGCGTTGCGCGCGGGCGACTGGATGGTGCCCACGCCATACAGCGGCGGCGTATTGCGCGTGCCGAAACACCCCTGCGGAAACGCCACTTCGTCCACGTTCAAGGGGCCGGCGTGGCGGCTTATGACGATTTGCCGCTGCGGCTTGCGCACTTTGCAGCCCTGGGCAAGGGCGTCCTGCACGATGGTGCTGTCCATGATCGAGCGATCGGCGTCCTGCGGCGTCCGTACTGCAAACCCGTAGCCGGAGTACGGCTGAACGTCACGGTCGGCAACGACCGGCGCCGTTGTCCGCGCCGCCGATGCCGAAGAGGCTACGCCGGCCCCGGCCTGGCGTTCGGCCATCGACGGCCTGATTGCCGCTTGTCTGCCGTCGTTGTATGCCGGGACCGCGGCGGGTTGTGTCGCTGACGCGGGAGGAGGGTTCGCGGTGGGCAGGCGGACGGGCGCTGGCGTGCGGTTTGCGGCGGATGAGGCGGCCGGAGCAGCCGCAATGGCAGCCGGCAGGACGTTGTCGGAGAATCGCAGCGACAACACCAATCGGTCGAAGGCCGGCAGCCATTGCTGGTACTTCGCCGAAGCGTTGGCGGCCTCGCCTGGCGCGCCTGCACCGCAAACCACGCTCCAGGTAAAGCCAGGAACGCTGATCACGTAGAGCTTCATGAACGCCAAGCCTTCCTTGCCCTTCGCCGTTGACGTCACCTTTGCGGTGTACCAGTAGACAAGCCGTTCGCCCACGTGCATCTGCCCACCATCGCTGACGCTCATCCTCAGCGTTGGATCCTCCACCCGGCTGTCCAGAATTTCCGCAAATTGTTCGGGTGTCGCCGGATTGGCAAGCATGCGGGCATTGACCTGTTGTTGCGACAAGCCTCGCGTGCGCGGCTCCACCATGGGTTTGAGGTGGCATTGCAGCATCCGGTTGGGGTCGACCTCGACCGGGTCGACGACGATCACGCCGAACCGTCCGTTGCGCTTGATCTTGTGCGACCAGTTTTGCGGCGCCGTAAAGGTGACGCCCATCGACGGCACGCTGACGACATTGCCGGATGAGGGGGGCGTCGCGGGCGGGGACGCAGCGGGCGCGGGCGTGGGGGCGCGGGACAAAGCCGACGCCGGAGTGGCAAGGGCGGCGGCGCCCTGGCAGAGCATCGCCGAAGCGATCAGGCAGCGCAATTTCATGGCTTTAGTTCCGGGTGGATGTCGTCGGCTGCGCCTGGTTCTGGATCACGGCAAGGAATTGCGGATCGGACGCCAGCGCTTCGATATTCAGGCGGATGAGGTCGTTGAGGGCGCCCAGCACGTTGAGAAATTTCGGTGTCGTGCGTTTGATTTCCTTGACCGAGCTGTAGACCACGTCGCCATTGGATTTTTCCGCCACGGTGTACACCACGCGCAAGGTCCAGTCGATGTTCATGCCCAGCTCGTCCACCATCAGGTTCTGCACCTCGCCCGTCAGCTCGCGGCTGATGGAAGGGCCGGCAACGGTGATCCCGATCGCGCGCAGCTCCGTAAACGCGGCATCGCGGATGATATCGGCCACATTGCGTTCGAACAGCACGGTGCCGACTGCGGTGTTGCGCGCCTGATTGGGCAGAATTTGCGAGTAGGTTGAACGGTACGCGCCGGGAGGGCCGCCGGTGTGTTGCTGCGAGGTGGACAGGCCCGCATTGGGGTAACGCGTGGCTTGGGGGTCGGCGCCGCCACCCGGCAGGCTCTGCAGGTATTTGTTGGGTTCGTAGGTGAATTGGCCGACGCCGACGTCGCCGGTGGCCGCCAGCGCCGATGCTGGCGAGTAGGTGTAAGGCAGCACTGGCGTGGTGCACCCGGTCAGCGTCAACACCGCGGCAGCCGACACGGCGCCTATCCACCTTCGCGAATTCTGCAGTAACGACATGGTTTGTCCCTGTTTAGCCAAACCAAGGGTTATACAAAATGCGTAAATTTATGTCACGAAATTAGTTCGGTCCGTGGGGTGATCATCCGCCCGGGCGCGGGGCCGCTGACGACCGTCAGCTGCCATTTTTCCTTAGTGGAGATTGCCGGCGGAAGTGCCTGCCGGACTTATGCCGCGGGGAGGGGCGAGGCTTGGCCCGCGCATGCCGGATGGCCGATTGCTCCCGCCATCGGGCCGGAGTCTGCGCGGTGGCGCGATTGCGGTTCCGCCCCTTGCGTGAGACGGCGGACGGCCTCCAGCACGTCGCCTGGATTGGCCGGCTTGCGCATCAGAACCGCGCGTCCTTCGCAGGCCTCGACGATCTCGTGCTCCGGCCGGCCGCTCAGCATTACCACGGGCGTTTCATGCAGGTAGGCATTTTCCCGCATGGCAGTCAGCAGTGCGCCGCCGTTCATGCCGGGCATGGAGAAGTCGGTGATGACGACGTCGGGGCGCAGGTCGATCATCTGTTGCAGCGCGGTCAATCCGTCCGTATGCGTCGTGACGTCATAGCCTTCGCCGCTCAGGAATTCGCTCATCAGGGCGACCAACGCAGGTTGGTCGTCGACCATAAGGATTTTCGTCATGATTGTTCAACGCCACGGACGGCAGCAATTTGGATGTTTGCCCGGCCTGGGTATCCGCAAGGCCGTGCCGAGATGGCAGTAAGTGGCGCACGGGGAAAAGCGTGGCAGCCGGACAGTATGGGGGTTGGCAGAGCGTGAAGGAAGGCCGAATCCTAGGGCAAGGACGCGCCGCGTTGGTGTCGTAATTGTATCCGTACGAAACGGAACCGGTTCCGGACCTGTATAGTTCACCAGTTCGAAGGATGGCCGGCGCAACGCGTCGTCCTGATAATTCTTCGCAGCCTCGCCTAGCGCAGTTCGCGCGTTTTCCCCTGAACTGGTACATCGCTCTCATGCTGAAATCGCCGCAGCCCGCCAGCCGCCTTGCCTTGCCCCGGACCTTGATGGCCGGTTTCATCTTGGCGGCAATGGCCACATTGGTCATCGCTTTCGTTAACGTGCGCTCTGCGGAAACCCGGACCCGGGCCGTCCAATCCATGGACCGGGCCACCGAGGCGCTCCGCCAGCTCAGTCTGTTCAATTCGGCGTTGAAAGACGCTGAAATCGGACAAAGGGGCTATCTGTTGACAGGCGATGCGTCCTATCTGCAGCCTTATCTGCGCTCGCTGCCGCTGATCGAGCAGCGTCTGGCGATAGTGAAGGAGGCTTCGCAGGAGGACGTCGCGCAGCGCCGGATCGCCAATGACATCGCGGGCATCACGCAGCAAAAGCTGACCGAACTGCATAACACGATCGAGATGCGCAAGGCGGGCGATGCCGAAGGCGCGCTGGGCGTGGTGCGCACCGACTCGGGCAAGGATGCGATGGACCGCCTGCGCGATCTGGTCTCCGAACTCTACGCGCTGCAGATGTCCCAGGTCCAGCAAGAGCGGGAAGCCTGGAACCAGGCCGCGTCGACTTCGACCTATTACTCCTGGGGCGGATCGCTGCTGTTGCTGCTGCTGATCCTTGCGTCGGCCGCCATGACAATCCGCGAATACCGCGCCAAGGCGCGCCAGGCCTGGGTCACGGCCGGCCTGTCGGGATTGAGCCTGCGCCTTCGCGGCGATCACCGGCTGGACGATATCGGCAGGCGGGCTCTGGACTACCTGGCGGAGTATCTCAATGCGAGCGTCGGGGCGGGCTACGTGGTCAATGGCGGCGACGATCTGGAGCTCTTCGGCGGTTACGCGCTGCCGGCCGAGCGCTTGGCGCAGAGAATCCCGTCGGCGCAGGGGCTCGCCGGACAGGCGGCCAGTTCGCGCAAGCTGCTGCATGTGCGCAATGTGCCCGCCGGCCATTTCGAGGTCTCGTCGGCCACGGGCCGCTCCAATCCCGCGGAACTGATCCTGGCGCCGGCCATGCAGAATGAGCGCGTCTACGCCGTGATCGAGCTGGGGTTCAACCATCCTGTCAGCGAGAGCGAGCGCAGCCTGCTGGAAGGGGCGTCCGAAATGCTGGCTTCCGCGATCCGCGCGGGCCAGGACCGGAGCCGGCTGGAGTCCTTGCTGGCGGAAACCCAGCGCCAGTCGGAAGAGCTGCAGACCCAGCAGGAAGAGTTGCGCGTCAGCAATGAAGAGCTGGAGCAGCAGAGCCGCATCCTGCAGGAGTCGCAGGCGCGCATGGAGCTGCAGCAGACCGAACTTGAGCAGACCAACGTCAACCTGGAGTCCCAGGCTGAGCAGTTGCTGAGGGTGCAGGGGGCGCTGACCGACAAGGCCCGCCTGCTGGCGCAGGCCAGCCAGTACAAGAGCGAGTTCCTGGCCAACATGAGCCACGAACTGCGCACGCCGCTGAATTCGACGCTGATCCTGGCCAAGCTGCTGTCGGACAACAAGCCGGGCAACCTGAGTCCCGATCAGGTCAAGTATGCGCAGACCATCCATGCCGCGGGCCGCGACCTGCTGGCGCTGATCAACGACATCCTCGACCTGGCCAAGATCGAGGCCGGGCAGGCGACCGTGGAGGTCGAAGAGGTCGCCATCGCGCCGGCGCTGCAGCGGCTGCTGGAGCCCCTGCGGCCGCTGGCGCAGGAAAAGCGCCTGGGGCTGGCGCTCGATATCGCGCCGGACGTGCCGGTATCCCTGCACACGGACCCGCAACGCCTGGGCCAGGTGCTGAAGAACCTGCTGTCGAACGCCATCAAGTTCACCGAGCAAGGCACAGTCGCGCTCAAAGTGACGCGCGCGCCCGGCTACCGGCTTGCGTTCGCCGTGCACGACACGGGCATCGGCGTGCCGGCCGACCAGCATGAACTGATTTTCGAAGCGTTCCGCCAGGCGGACGGCAGCACGCACCGCAAGCATGGCGGCACAGGCCTGGGCCTGTCGATCTCGCGGGACTTGGCCAAGCTCTTGGGCGGCGCCCTGACGCTGGTCAGCGTGCCGGGACAGGGCAGCGTGTTCACGCTGCTGCTGCCGATGCGCCTGGATGCCGCGCCGACCGCGCGGGATCCGCGCGACGCCGGCACGGCGCCGGCCGTGCCGGAGGTTCCCGCGCAGGCTGTTGCCCCGGAGAGGGGCGCGGAGTTGCCCGCCCTGAGCATGGCGGCGGTCGATGAACCCGTCGATGCGCCGCGTGCCCGGACCATTCTTGTCATTGAGGACGATGAGCGCTTTGCGGGCATTTTGGGCGACCTTGCGCGCGAGATGGGCTTTGGCTGCATTGCCGCCCACAACGCGACGGATGGCCTGACCCTGGCGGCCCAGCGGCGCCCCGACGCGATTGTCCTGGACATGAACCTGCCGGACTTCTCGGGCCTGGGCGTGCTGGACCAGCTTAAGCGCAATCCGCATACCCGCCACATTCCGGTGCACATCGTGTCGGTGGCCGATTACTCGCAGGAGGCCCTGGGCCGCGGCGCTATCGGCTATGCGCTCAAGCCGGTCAAGCGCGAGGAACTGGTCCAGGCGCTGCAGCGCCTGGAGGCCAAGTTCACCCAGAACGTGCGGCGCGTGCTGGTCGTCGAGGACGACGAGCGCCAGCGCGACAGCGTGCGCGAGCTGCTGGCGCGCGACGACGTGCAGATCGTGCCGGCGGCCAATGCCGCCGCGGCCCTGGACCTGCTGCGCGACGCCACCTACGACTGCGTGGTCATGGACCTGAACCTGCCGGACATGAGCGGCTACGAACTCCTGCGCGAAATGGCCGAGCAGGATAGCGTGTCGTTCCCGCCGGTGATCGTCTATACGGGCCGCGCGCTGTCGCGCGATGAAGAGCAGCAACTGCGCCGCTTCTCCAAGTCGATCATCATCAAGGACGCGCGCTCTCCCGAGCGCCTGCTCGATGAAGTGACGCTGTTCCTGCACCAGGTCGAGGCCGACCTGCCGCCGCAGCAGCGCCAGATGCTGGAGCTTGCCCGCAGCCGCGACACCGCGCTGGAAGGCCGCACGGTGCTGGTGGTGGAGGACGACGTGCGCAATGTGTTTGCGCTGTCCAGCATCCTGGAGCCGACGGGCCTGCATGTGGAGATCGCACGCAACGGACGCGAGGCGCTCGAAGCGCTGGGCCGCGCTGGCGCGGACGGCCATCGGGCGATCGACCTGGTCCTGATGGACATCATGATGCCCGAGATGGATGGCTATACCGCCATGCGAGAGATCCGCGCCCGGCCGGACTGGCGCCGCCTGCCCATCATTGCGCTGACCGCCAAGGCCATGAAGGACGACCAGGAAAAATGCCTGGCCGCCGGGGCCAACGACTACATCGCCAAGCCGCTGGACGTCGAGCGCCTGCTGTCCCTGGTGCGCGTCTGGATGCGGAAATAGGCGCGCGCCGCGCAATCACGGATAGAACAGACCATGCCCACATCGACCAGGGTGCATACCGAGGAGATCGAGCAGCGGCTGCTGCTCGACGCGATCTACCACCGGTATCACTATGATTTTCGCGAGTATGCGCAGGCCTCGCTCAAGCGGCGGCTGAAAAGCGCGCTGGCGGAGTTCGGCTGCAAGACGCTGTCGCAGCTGCAGGACCGCGTGCTGCACGAGAGCTCGGTGTTCACCGGGCTGCTGCAGTACCTGACGGTGCAGGTCAGCGACATGTTCCGCGATCCCAGCTATTTCCTGGCGCTGCGCCGCGAGGTCGTGCCCATTCTGCGCACGTATCCCTCGATCAAGGTGTGGGTGGCGGGGTGCAGCACCGGCGAGGAAGTCTATTCGCTGGCCATTCTGCTGCACGAGGAAGGCCTGCTGGACCGCGCGCTGATCTACGCGACCGACATCAATCCGCACGCGTTGCGCGCGGCCGAGCAGGGCGTTTACGACCTGGACCGGGCCGCGGCCTTCACCGCGAACCATGCGCGGGCCGGCGGGCGCAGTTCGCTGTCCGACTACTACACCGCGCGGTATGGGCGCGTCGTGTTCGACAAGACGCTGCGCGAGCACATGGTGTTCTCCGACCACAGCCTGTCCACGGACAGCGTGTTCGCCGAGGTGCATCTGGTTTCCTGCCGCAACGTGCTGATCTACTTCGAACGCGACCTGCAGAACCGCGCCCTCGGGCTGTTCCACGACGCGCTGGTCCATCGCGGATTCCTGGGCCTCGGGTCCAAGGAGTCGGTGCGATTTTCCGCGCTGGCGGGCGGGTTCGACGACTTCGTACTGGACGACCGCATCTATCGCAAAAAGGCGGAACTGTGAGCGAGCCTGTGCCGGATTGCCGAGTCGCCGACGGGCCCGCGGGCCCGTGGGAGGCGATCGTCATCGGCGGCTCGTCAGGCGCCATCGACGCCCTGAACATCCTGCTGCCGGCGTTGCCGGCAGGATTGCGGGCGTCGGTGATCGTGCTTCTGCACGTGGCGGGCGACCGCCCCAGCCGCCTGGCCGACATCTTCGGCCATCGCTGCGCCCTGCCCGTGCTGGAGGCTGAGGATCAGCAGCCGTTGCGGCCGGGGCATGTGTATGTAGCGCCGCCCGGCTACCACCTGCTGGTGGACCAGGGGCCGCGCCTGGCGCTGTCGATCGACCCGCCGGTGCTGTTTTCGCGGCCGTCGATCGACGTGCTGTTCCACTCCGCTGCCGATTGCTACGGCGAGCGGCTGCTGGGCGTGCTGCTGTCGGGCGCGAACGAGGACGGCGCCGACGGTCTGGCGTCGATCCATGCCGCAGGCGGCGGCGCCGTCGTGCAGGCGCCGTCCACCGCCGCCATGCGCGCGATGCCCGATGCCGCCCTGGCGCGTGTGCCCGAATCATTGGCGTTGTCCCCCGAAGACATCGCAGACCTGTTCGCCCGGCTGCCCGTACAGCGACTGCCTGATACAAGAATTTCCTGACACCATGATCCTTACCTCCTTCAAACCCCAAGACGACCGCATCAAGTGCCTGCTGGTCGACGACGTTCCGGAAAACCTGGTCGCGCTCGAGGCGCTACTGGCCAGCGACCGTGTCGAGGTCCTGAAAGCGCAGTCCGGCCCGCAGGCGCTGGAACTGCTGCTGGAGCATGGGGACGTGGCGCTGGCGCTGTTGGACGTGCAGATGCCCGACATGAACGGATTCGAGCTTGCCGAACTGATCCGGGGCAGCGAGCGCACGCGCCACATTCCGCTGATCTTCATCACCGCCGGCGCGCGAGAGCAGGGCTGGCAGTTCCGCGGCTACGAAAGCGGCGCGGTCGATTTTCTGTACAAGCCCGTAGATCCCTACATGCTGAAGACGAAGGCCAATGTGTTCTTCGAACTGCACGAGCGCCGGCGCGCGCTGGCGCAGCAGCTCGAAGAGCGCACCGAAGCGCTGCGCGTGAACGAGATGTTCATGGCGGTGTTGAGCCACGACCTGCGCAGCCCGTTGCAGGCCATCATCATGGGGGCCTCGCTGCTGCAGCGTCAAAGCGAAGACGCGCGCGCCGCCAGCCTTGCGCAGCGCATGCTGCTCAGCGGCGACCGCATGGCGCGCCTGATCGAAGACCTGCTCGACGTCACCCGGATCCGTCAGGCCGGCGGGCTGACGCTGGCGCCGGAGGCGCTTTGCATGGAGATGCTCGTTAACCGCGCGCTGGACGAGGCCCGGACGGGCCAGCCGGACCGGCAGATCGAATTCCAGTGTTTTGGCAATGCGGCGGGCAACTGGGACGGCCAGCGTATTTCACAGGTGATCGCCAATCTGATCGGCAACGCCTTGCATCACGGCAGCCGCGATGCGCCGGTGCGCGTCGAGGTGGACGGCGCGGCCGCAGACCAGGTCGTCGTCACCGTCATCAATGGCGGCGCCATTCCAACGGAACTGATGCCGCATCTGTTCAACCCGTTTCGCGGCGGCGCCCGTCCGCAGGGCGGCCGGCAGGGGCTGGGCCTGGGCTTGTTCATCGCGCAGCAGATCGTGCTGTCCCATGGTGGCCGCATCAGCGCGGAGTCGCGCGACGCCGTCACGCGGTTTCGGGTGGTGTTGCCGCGACAGGTCCAGGCGCCTGCGGTGCAGTGACGCAGGGGCGGACGGCTTCCGCTATGCTTGCCCGATGATGAAACAAGACTATCAAGACGCGCTGCGGCGCGTGCTGGATGCGCACACCGAGTCCGCGTTGCGCACGCTAGCGGGGCTGTTCCCGCGCCTGCCCGAAAAGGCGCGTGAAATCCAGTTCGGCATTTTTCCTGACCAGGGCGGGGAGGGCACATTTTCGGTGGTGATCGGCTTGGACGGTCCGGACCTGTATGTGTTGAACAAAGCCATCCAGGAGTATCGGTCACTCTTTGACGTGGTCCATGGCGAAAACGGCGTCTCCCCGCCAGTTCCGATGTTTTCCCAGGAACCGGCGTATTGCGTCCAGGACGCCATCGCCGATACAGCGGCTGACTGGATCGAAGCGCTTTGGGAACGTGCGGGGCGTGGCGTGTCGCCTTTGCCCGCGTTGGTCTATGCGGACGAGGATTACGGTACGGACCTGCCTCGCCTCCTGCCCGCGAAATAAGCTGGCGCGAAACAATCGAAACAATAGTTTGCGAAGCCGGCCGTGTCCTGGACGGTGGCGCGCTGCCGCCGCCGCCCTGCGCGGCAGGTCCGCGAGCCGCGTCGTTGCTGGATCTGCATCGGAGATCCCAGGGCGAGCATTTGCCGGCGCTTGCCGCCATGTACACGCCGTGAGGCGGGCGCCATGTTTCAGCCAGCGGCTAGCTTATTGCGATCCGTCCCCGAGTCGGTAGCATGCGCGCTCAGCTCTCCGATTCAGCCCATGCAAGGACCGATCCCATGCCCCTGCCGCGACTCGCCCTGTCCGCCCTTACGGTTGCGTTAGCCCTTTCGGGTTGCGCCACGAATCAGTTTTCAAGCAGCGAGGGCACCAGGGACGATGCCCGCTATGCCCAGCTGCTGGACATCATCGGCGAGGCGCTGAAGGCGGACATGGCCGTGGTGCTGGTGGCTGACCTGATGCCGCACGCGACGCTGAAAGACGCGATGACCATGACGAAGTGGACCGGCAATACGGTTTGGATGTTCGAAAAGGATCCGCGCATCACCTTCGGCCGCAAGTTCCAGAACAATGCGCTGCAGCGCGACAAGGACACCACCTACCTGTTCAAGGCGTTCGAAGTACATATCTTGCCGCCCGGCAAGTACTTGCTGACCGGCGGCGACGATTACAAACTGAACGCCTTGCTGGACCAGGTAGGCGCGAAGCCCGGCCCGGTGGGCTCGGGCCGCGGCGCAAATGGCACTGCCTATCTGTCGCCGGAGCTCTATCGCGAGTTCTTCAAAGAGACCAACTGGCACGAAGGCACCACCAGCACGCAGACCAAGACACGCCAGGTCTGCACGGCGGTGCACGTGGCGTCAGGCGCCTGCGTCAGCTGGGGCGAGCAGCAGTACACGGAGACCTCGCAGGGGTCGCGGGCCGGGTATTACGAGGACACGAACTCGCGCGACATTCCCGCGATCAAGGTGCAGTCGCGCGTTCCGCCGCAACTTGCCCTGGCCAGTTTCACGCTCAAGGGCGGCCAGTTGGTGCTGAGCCAGCGCATGCACATGAAGACGCCCAGCTACAAGTACAACCAGGCGGCGTGCCGCGCGGTCGAACCCAAGATGATCGAGTGTCCGCTGGAAGACTTTACGGTCTACACGTGGCCGGCGCCCATGGAGTTCACGCAGAAGTACATCGCGCAGCGTACGAACCTGAGCGATGCGCATCGTGAACTGTTGTCCAGGCTGCAGCCGATGCAGATTACGCCGCTGCGCAAGCAGGGCATGGAAGATCCGGTCTGGGGCGTGCCGTTGTCGTTGAACAAGGGCAGGTAAGGAAGCTGGGCCGAAGCGCCCCGGCTGTGCGGACGCTGTTCAGGTCCGCGCTGGGGGAGCTGCCGGCATGCGCGCCAGGGTCAGCGCAGGGTGGCGACGTCGACTGTCCTGGCCTCGCAGGCCTGCACCAGTTCGGCATCGTGGCTGGCGAACAGCACGACGCGATCCCGCGACCAGGTCTTGAACAGGTCGGCCAGGACGGACCTTGCCTGCGCATCCAGGCCGTTGCTGGGGCCGTCCGCGATGACGACGGCCGGATCGCCCAGCGCCGCCGCGGTCAGGTAGACCTTGCGGCGCGTGCCGGTGGACATCTGTTCGAAGCGCTTGTCGAGATGAGGTTCGAGTCCCAGCCGGAAGGCTACATCCAACACGGCGTCGTCCAGCGCGGCGTTTTTGTCCCGCGCCGCCTGTTCGAGAAAGCCGCGCCCCGTCTGCGCCGGAAACGCCAGGCAGTTGTCGGGCACATAGGCCAGCCGGGCCTTGGCCTGCGCCGGCGCGTGAGCCAGCGAATGCCCGTCGATCCAGACCTCGCCCGAGTCGGGCGCGACCGTGCCGGCGATGATGCCGAGCAAGCTGGACTTGCCGGTGCTGTCTTCTTCGCACAACGCCACGCATCCGGGCGGGAAGACATGGGTCAGCCCCTGGAACACGAGATGGTCGCCGTAGCGCTTGCTGAGATTGTCGATGCGTAGCATGCGGCAAGTGTACGCAGGAACGGATCGAACGGCCAGACGGGGCGTGGGGGGGCCGAAACCGCGGGGGCATGCACGCGGGCAAAAATACGCTACGCTCAAGTTTCGTAGCGCATCAGGCGCTGGTTGGAACATGGACGGGAGACGGCGTCATCCATGCGTAGATTCAACCCGGCATTCATCGGCCTGCGCGGGCTGATACTGATATTCGTCCTGCTCGCCGTGCTGGCGACCTTGTGCAACAGCCTCATCGTCGCTTACGGCGTGCAGCGCGATGCGCTAGTCCACTTCGCGCTTGAGTCCAATCGGGCGTATGCGTTCAAGGTTGCATCCACCATTGACGAGTTTCTGACGTCGGTGCATGCGCGGTTGGGCTACAGCAGCCAGCAGATCGGCAGGAACTTCGACAATCCGCAACTGCTAAAGGCGGAAGCCACCCGGCTTCAGGCGCAGGATACGGAGCTGAACGCCGTGCTGATCGTGGACGCTGCGGGAGCCATCCGGCAGACGCATCCCGATATGCCTGAGTTCGTCGGTTCCTTCATTACGTCGGACGAGCTGGCCAAGGCGCTGGCCGGGCGACGGCCAGATGTCAGCCCTGCCTACAGGGCGGCCAGCGGCAGGCTGATCGTCTTCGTCTCGCAGCCGATCTTCGGGCCCGGGGGGGAGTACCTGGGACTGGTCGGAGCATCCCTCTACCTGGAGGAGCACGGGGCGCTGCATAGTCTGATCGGTGAACATCAGCTCAGTGGCGCCTTTGCATTCGTTGCCGACGGCAACCGCCGCTTGCTGTATCACCCCGAGCATGAGCGGATAGGCGAGGCGCTGAGCTCCAGCGAGACCGTGGATGCGGCATTGCGCGGGGAAAGCGGCGAGATGCAGGCGCTGAACTATCAGGGCATACCCATGCTCGCCGGGTATGCCCATGTCGCGAGCGCCAATTGGGCGGTGGTCGCCCAGCAGCCGCGGGACGAGGCGCTGGCCCCACTGGGGCAGCTCATGCGGGACATGATCGTCAAGATCATTCCGGCAGGGCTGGCGGGGTTGGCGCTTATTCTTCTTGGCGCCATGCTGATCACGCGTCCGCTGCGGCAATTGTCCGCGCAGGTGGGGCATCTGGCCGAACCGGAGGCCGCCGCGCGGCTGCAGTCGGTCAAGGCCTGGTACGCCGAGGCGGCCTCGATCCGCCAGGCGCTCGTCTCGGGCGTGCAGCTTCTGCAGCAGCACCTGGGCCGCCTGAGTCACGCGGCCGACACCGACGCCCTGACCGGGCTGGCCAATCGGCGGGCCATGGATGCGGCCTTGAAGGTGCTGGACGCTTCCGACAAGGGGTACGCGGCGCTGGCGCTGGACATCGACCATTTCAAGCGCGTCAACGACACGTTCGGGCACGATGCGGGGGATGTGACCCTCAGGCGCATTGCGCAAATCATCCAGGAATGCTCGCGCACGGGCGACCTGGCGTGCCGCGCCGGCGGTGAAGAGTTTTGTCTGCTGCTGCCCGATACCGGCATGGATGCCGCCCGGGAGATCGCTGAGCGGATACGGTCGACCATTGCTGGCACACCGATCGACCCGGTCGGCAAGCTGACCATCTCCATCGGCGTCGCGCGCCGCGGGCCGGACACGCCTGCGTCGGACAGCATCCTCAAGCGTGCGGACGAACGCCTCTACCAGGCCAAGGCGGCCGGACGCAACCGCGTGGTGGCGGACGACGCCGCCGCGTGACGCGCCGCGCCTGACGGCTTGCCCGGATGCCAGTAGCATCGGTGATTAACCTCTTAGCTGGAGCTTTCATGGCCGCGCCTGTTCCTTTCTTTGCCCACGCCCGTGTCAGCCGCGACGAGCGCGGCGTCTACACCCTGCAGATCCACGACGCCAAGAGCCTGAACATTCTGGCTTCCGCGGTCACGCTCAGCCTGACCGATGCCGCGCGCTGGATCGCGGCGCAGGAAGACGCCCGGGCGGTTGTCATTCGCGGCACGGGCGACAGGGCGTTCGTGGGCGGCGCCAACATCTACGAGATGGCGGAACTGGATCCGCAGGGTGCGCGCGCTTTCATTACGCGGCTGCGCGATCTGTGCGACGCCGTGGCCGCGATTCCCGTGCCCACCATCGCGCGCATTCCGGGCTTTTGCCTGGGGGCGGGCATGGAGCTGGCGGCGGCCTGCGACATCCGGCTGGGATCGGCGGACGCCGTCTTCGGCATGCCCGAGGTGCGCGTGGGCATTCCTTCTGTCATCCACGCCGTGCTGCTGCCGGCGCTGATCGGCCAGGGGGCGACCAACTGGCTATTGCTGACCGGCGAGACGGTGGATGCGGCGCAGGCGCGGCAATGGGGCTATCTGGAGTTCGTGTGCGAGGCGGGTGGACTGGATGCGCTGGTGGAGCGCACGGTGGCGCCTATCGCGGCGAGCGGACCGCGCGCCGTCCGCTCGCAGAAGGCGCTGCTGCGCTACTGGGTCGGATCGACGGTGGAGGCCGGGCTGGACCGCAGCGTGGATGCGTTCGGCGACGCCTTCACCACCGACGAGCCGCGCCGCTACATGGCGCCTTTCCTGGCGCGCAAGCAGCACAAGGAGTCGACGTAACGGCGGGTCCGCTGTATGGGGTGCGCGTCATCGCAGCGCAAGATCTGGACTCCGTGCGGTGGACGCGAAGATCGAGCGGCAGTGAGCGGCCGCGCGGCGTTTTCAGGAACGGAATGTGCTGGTGAACGTAAACACCAGCTAAAGGAGCCGGAAATGAATGCCGTTGCGAACGAGATGGAGCAGTGCATAGACAGCTGCATTGCCTGCTACCGGCAGTGCGTACAAACTGCGATGCATCATTGTCTGGAAACGGGAGGAGAGCATGTGACGCCTCACCATTTCCGGCTGATGATGGGATGCTCCGAAATGTGCCGCACCGCGGCGCACACGATGCTTGTAGGCGTTGAGAACCATGGGGTGGTCTGCGGCGCCTGTTCCGTTCTTTGCGCCGACTGCGCGGCAAGTTGCGAGGGAATGGACGGAATGGACGACTGCGCGCGGGCCTGCCGCGAGTGCGCAGAGATCTGCGGCAGGATGGCTGCTTGATCATGCCGCGCTGATGCGCTGCCGCATGACGCGTGAGTGCTAGACTGCGCCGTTCAACTCTCGTTCCGATTTCCGCCATGGCCCTGCACAGCTGGCTCATCTATCTGGTCGCGGTCACGGGCCTGTCCATCACGCCCGGCCCCAACACGTTGCTGGCGCTGACGCACGGCGCGCTGCATGGTCATCGCAAGGCCTTGTGCACGATCGCGGGCGGGGCAGTGGGCTTTATTGCGCTGATCGCCTTGTCCATGCTGGGCATCAGCGCGCTGCTGAAGGCCTGGGGGCCGGCGCTGACCGTCTTGAAGTGGGTGGGCGGCGCCTATCTGATCTGGCTCGGCATCCAGCTCTGGCGCGCGCCCGGCGTGCAGTTGCGGCCGGCGCCCGACATGCCGCGGCCGCGGCGCGGCTGGATGTTCAGCCAAGGCCTGCTGTCGGCGATTTCCAATCCCAAGGCGCTGCTGTTCTACGGGGCGTTCCTGCCGCAGTTCATTGATCCGGCGCGCAGCCTGTTCATGCAGTTCCTGATCATGGCGGGCACGTTTGCGGTGATTGAGTTCGTGGTGGAGTACGTGCTGGCGCGCCTGGCGCATCGAGTGCGTCCCTGGCTCGAGCGCGCCGGCCGCCGCTTCAACAAAGTGTGCGGCGGCCTCTTCGCCGCGATGGGCGCGGCGCTGCCGGGTTCCTGACGCGCTTTCTTTCGATATCTACTGCACCTGGGTCGGCGTCGCCGCGCGCGAAGTCTGGGCCGGCATGCGTTCGACGTTCAGCGCGTTGGGCTCGCTGGGCGACGGACGGACGACCACGGCCTGGTTGATGCTGTTGGCGCCCAGGTTGGGCAGATCCGACGGGCGGGCGGCCACGGCGGCGAATGGTCCGCCGCCGCCCGCCGGCACGCCGTCCAAGGTCAGGTTGGCGGCCCAGGCGCCGTTGCTGCGCGACAGCACCTGGTAGCGCTGCGGCGCGCCCGCGGCGCGCGCGACGACATACAGCGTGCCGTCGGTGAGGCTGATTGCGGGCGGCGAAGCCGCTTCGGCGTCCAGCCTGGCCGGCTTGCCATGTTCGACCAGCCAGAGCTGTCCGCCCGCGCGTTCCAGGATCGCAAGCGCGACATTGCCTTGGGCGTCGGCATTGATGGCCGGGCGTCCGATGTAGGGCACGCCCAGGTCCTCCGGGGCGCTCCAGTCCATGTTCAGGTCGGTGGTGTCGCCGGCTTCCAGCAGCTTGGTCAGGTGGTTGTTGCCGCGCTGGCGGAAATAGAGTTCGATCCGGTTTTCGTGGTTGCGGATCGCGGCCAGTCCGCCCGCAGCCTCGGGCGCCGACACGCGGCGCCAGTCCTGCCATTCGGGCTGCTGGCCCTTGCTGGGCGGCAGCTGGCGGGTATAGAAAAGTTCGCCCCGCGCCGCGACGGCGAAGATGACATAGCGGCCGTCGGCGCCGCGCGCGGCGGCGGGGGCGCCGGTGACGCCTTCAAGATAGGGCAGGTCCTGCCATGTGCTCCAGCTGCCGTCGATGCCGGTCGGCGCGATCCAGTGCAGCAGGCCGTCGTAGCCCAGCGCCACGGCTGCCGCTTCACCGCGGGGCGCCACGGCCGGGATCTGCGTGACGCGCATGCCGCCCAGCGCCTGCCAGCCCTGCCAGGTGCCGTCATGGCGTTGCTTGTTCGCCCACACGCCGCCCAGCGGGTCGCGCGCCATCAGGCCGGCCGTGCCGTCCGCGTGCGCGAAAGACACCACCGGGCCGGTGGTGCGTCCGCCCAGACTCTGCCAGCGGCGTTCGCCCGAATCCCAGCGATTGACGGCGGCATTGGTTTCGCCCGCGGCGAACACGACCAGACCGCCGCGGCCGTCGGGATAAAGCTGCGGCGCGATGTCGTGGCGCGACACGTAGTAGGCGCGCTGCACCCAGGCGGCGGCCGGGCCGGCGGGTTCCTTGCAGCCGGTGGGGCCGGCGCAATAGTGGTAGTCGTTCCAGGCGTAGTGCTGGAAGATCACCGACTTGCTGGCGATCTCGGTTTCGGTCAGGTTGGTGGCGCGCTCCTGGCTGGGGTAGTCGATATAGCCCGTTTCGGCGTAGTTGCCGGGCGCCCGGACCATGGCTTCGCGCGCCAGCCGCGCGCTGGCGATATGGTCCGGATGCCCGTGGCCGGCGCAGCGCCAGCAGAGCTGCGTGTAGGGCACGCTGATCGTGTCGTCCAGGTGGCGCACCGTGGTGGGGGCATATTGGCGGATCAGGTCGGCCAGGGTGTCGATCAGCTGTTCGCGCGTGTAGGTGGCCGCATAGGGGCCCAGCGTGTCGACGCTGTGTCCGGGTTCGGATTCGGTGCGGCTGAGCGGCGTCAGGCTGCCCCAGCCCTTGCCTAGCCAGGGGTCTTTCAGGCGCATGTGCCAGAGCTGCACGCGGGGATTGTCCTGCAGGGTGAAGCGCGCGATCTGGCGTCCGCCGGCGGTGCCGGTGTCTTCTTTCCATACGTCGGGTTTGTGCGCCATGTAGGCGTATGCCGCGCGCACGCCGCGCTCGCGGCCGAGCATGTAGCCGTCGCCTTCGCCGGCATCGCTGGCGGTCAGGTACACGACGCGCACGCAGCCGCCGGCCTCGATGTTGGAGGCGACGTCGGGGTTCATGAATAGCAGGTCGTCATCCAGGTGGGCGACGAAGGCCAGGTCCTTGATGCCGTGGCATTGCTCCAGCGTGGGAGGGGCAGCCAGCGCGGGGAGGGAAATCAGGACTGCGGCCAAGCCGCAGAGCGCCAGGCGGAATGGGCGCAGCAAGGCAGTCAAAACGGGCATAAAAAAAGCGCTGCATACGAAGGTGCAGCGCGTCTTGAGTGGTAAAGAGTGCGGAAAGTATAGCTGTCGCCCGCGCTTGGCCGGCAATAGGAGCAAGCCCGGTGTGGCGGGCGCCCGACGCTTTCTCGGCAAAGATAAACGGGGGCGCATGGCGATGAAATAGGGACGTGTGCAAGGGGCAAAAAAAGGGACGCCGGCAAGGCAGGCGTCCCCGGTGCATCAGCGCGCCGATTCGGCGCTGACGGCCAGTGTTGCGGCGCGTGCAGAGCGGGTCCGGCGCTCCAGCATCACGGCCCACAGCCACAGGGGCAGGCTGGCGATGGCGAGCAGGCTGCCGACCCAGCCGGTCGACGTCCAGCCGAACCCCGCCGCAATGGCCAGGCCGCCCAGGAAGGGGCCGAGCGCGTTGGCGGTATTGAAGGCGGAGTGGTTCAGCGCCGCGGCCAGGCCCTGGGCGTCGCCCGCCACGTCCATCAGGCGCGTCTGCAGCACGGTGCCCAATGCGCCGCCGACGCCCACCAGGAAGACGTTCAGCGTGATCAGCCAGACGTTGTGCGCCATGAATGGAAACAGGGCCAGCACCACGGCCGACCACAGCAGCAGCAGTCCTGCCGTGCGCATCACCGCGCGGTCGGCAAAGATCGGCACCACCATATTGCCCACGGTCAGGCCGACGCCGAAGGCGCTGAGCACCAGCGGCACGGTGGCCGGGGAAACCTGCGTGACGGCGGTCAGCGTGTCGGCCAGATAGGTGTAGATCGAGAACAGGCCGCCGAAGCCGACCGCGCCGATCGCCAGCGTGATCCAGACCTGCCCGCGGCCCAGCGCGCTCAACTCGCGCAGCGGGCTTGCCTGCGGGTCGGCCGGGGTGTCGGGCGCATGGAGGTGGACGCTGATCATGGTCAGCACCGCCAGCAGCGAAACCAGGCCGAAACTCCAGCGCCAGCCGATGACCTGACCCAGCCAGTTGGCCAGCGGCACGCCCACGATGGTGGCGACGGTCAAACCCAGGAAGACGCGGCCCACGGCCACGGTGCGACGGCTGGGCGGCACCATCGAACTGGCCACCAGCGACGCAATGCCGAAATAGGCGCCATGGGGCAGCCCGCTGAGAAAACGGAAGAACAGCATCCAGTGGTAATTGGGTGCGACCGCGCTCAGGCCATTGCCAACGGCGAACAGACCCATCAGGGCAATCAACAGCCTGCGGCGCGGCATTCTGGCGCCCAGGACCGCGAGTATGGGCGCGCCGACCACGACCCCCAGCGCGTAGGCGCTGATGACATGGCCCGCGGTGGGCGCGTCTATGCCAAGCGACTGCGAAAAATAGGGCAGCAGACTCATCGTGGCGAATTCGGTGGTTCCGATGGCGAAGCTGCCAATGGCGAGTGCAAGCAGCACCAGGGCGGGCCGGTGCGGCGTTGAAGAAGAATGGGGCATGGGGCTACGGAGGGAGATTCGGATTGTGCAGTGCAGCGACGCCATTGTAGGGCGGCGTTGCTGTCATTTTCATGTCACGCCGCCCGTGTTCGGCTGGTAGTCGTAACTCATTACTTCAAATGAAACGCAATATGTCATGTACGACTTAACAATGTTTTGCATAAGACCAGTCCGATTTTAAGAATCCTTCGATGTTGCCCCCAAGTGCTTGATCACTATAGTTGGCTCGTTGAAAAAACCTTATTTAACAACGGCTTATGAGTGTGCCTAAGGCTGTCGCCGTCTCGATGTCGAGTAGGTTTCGCTCTAGAAAGTGAATACACGCACTATGAACCACATCTTTTCCCTCATCTGGAACGCCACCACGCAAATGTGGGTGGCCGTCGCTGAAACCGCGCGTTCGCGCAGCAAGCCGGGCCGGTCGCGCCGCGTAGCTTCGGCCGCCGCGGTTGTCTTGGGCGGATTTGGCGCCCTGGCGTTTTCGCCGGTCTCCCTGGCGGCGGGATCGGGCCTGCAACTTTGCGACCCGGCGATGGGGCCTACCCTTCCATCGGGGATTGGGTCTGGCAGCTCAGCGGGATCGGCGGGGGGGTTTCACGCCCTAACCTGCAGCGTTACCGATCTGGCTTTCACTTTGAACAATGCGGGTAGCGACACCGGCGCCTCGGGATATACCGCGTCGACCGCGCGCATTTCCGGATATGCCGACGGCACCCTGGAGCTGAAGGGCACCAGCGGCATCTCCATGCTGAACGTGGTCGAGATGAACGGCAACAAGATCACGCAGCTGGCTCCGGGCACGCTGGCGGCAGGCAGCCAGGATGCGGTCAATGGTTCGCAGTTGTTTGCCACCAATCAGAACGTAGCGGGCAATACCACTGCCATCAGCAATCTGGACGGCCGGGTCACGAGCAATACGTCGTCGATCACGGCGATCGACGGCCGCGTGACCAAGAACGCGGGCGACATCGTCAATCTGACGAACTCGCTGAACAACGGCACGCAGGGATTGGTGCGCCAGGATGCCGGGACGCGCAAGATCACGGTTGCCAAGGATCTGGACGGCACGCTGGTGGATATGACGGGCACGGCCGGTGCGCGCACGGTGGGCGGCGTGAAGGCGGGCGCGCTCAATGCGTCCAGCCTGGAAGCGGTGAACGGTTCGCAGTTGTATGCGACCAACCAGACCGTGTCGGGCAACTCGACGGCCATCGGCAGCCTGCAGGGCCTGGTGTCGAGCCAGGGGTCCACGATTACGGCGATTGACGGCCGCGTGACCAAGAACGCGGGCGACATCGTCAACCTGACGAACTCGCTGAATAACGGCACGCAGGGTCTGGTGCGCCAGGATGCGGTGTCGCGCAACATCACGGTGGCCAAGAATCTGGACGGCACGCTGGTGGATATGACCGGCACGGCCGGTGCGCGGACCTTGACCGGGGTGAAGGCGGGTGCGGTCAATGCGG
>NZ_AGUF01000085.1 GCF_000236785.1 Achromobacter arsenitoxydans SY8
AAGGGCATCCTTCTTCATTTGCCGTATTCGTGACGCCCCGGCATGCCGGGGCGGCAGAATGGCTTAGGCCAGCGCCTTGATGGCGGCAGCCAGGCGGCTCTTGTGGCGAGCGGCCTTGTTCTTGTGGATGATGTTCTTGTCAGCCACGCGATCGATCACGCTGGAGGCCTTCTGGAACACTTCGCCAGCCGCAGCCTTGTCGCCAGCGGCGATGGATTGGCGAACGCGCTTGATGGCGGTGCGCAGCATCGAGCGCAGGCTGGAATTGTGCTTGTTGCGCTCAACGGATTGGCGAGCGCGCTTGCGGGCTTGGGCGGTATTGGCCATGTTGCTTTGTAAGTTGAATTCGGCAAAGTCGAACATTGTAGCAAGTCCCTGAGGGAATGCAAGCTTTTAATGTTGCTTTAACCGATGGGGGCGCCCGTCAACCGGGCGGGGGGCGCTGAGGGGAGTGACTCCCGGGCTGGAGAACCCTTGCGGCTGGTCCTCAAATATTGCCTTGAGGAAAATCCGCGGCGCCTACTGGTAAAACACTGGATAAAAACGCGGTACCGATTATACAACGGAAGCGGCCGCCGGGGTCGTTATCGCGGCGACTTCGTTGTCAGGCGGCGACGTTGATGGAAACGAACCAGGGCGTAAACCGGCGCACCTGGATGGGCATCTGGTCGCGCAGGCTGTCCAGCGCGGCATCGGTGTCGTCCAGCGGGAAGTGTCCGGACACGGGCAGGCCGCCTGCAGCCATCGAAACGCGCAGCGTGCCGCTGCGATAGGGGCGCAGGGCTGCCACTACCTCGGCCAGCGGGCGGCCGCGGGCCTCGACCCAGCCGGATTCCCACGCGGCCTCGGCCATCAGTTCGGCCCGGGGCGTGTCGATACGGGCGTTGTCGAATCGCGCGCCGGTGCCGGCCCGGATGGTGCCGTGGGCCCCGGCCATGGTTTCGACTTCGACTTCATGTTCGTGCACCACGACGACGGTGCGCTGGGCCTGCTGGCGCACCATGTAGCGGGTGCCCAGGGCCCGGACCGTGCCTTGAGCCGTCTGCACCAGGAACGGGCGGCGCGAATCGGGCGCGACCGACACCGTGACCGCACCGTCCAGCAGTCGGACCTGGCGATAGGCCGGGGAGAAATCCAGGTTGACGCGGCTACGCGCGTCCAGCAGCAACTGGCTGCCGTCGGACAGGACGTAGCGGCGGCGTTCGCCGGTGGCGGTGGCGGCGTCGGCGGCCACGTTGTTCAGCGGATAGAACGCATTGCCAACATAGGCGGCGCAGGCGCCCGCACCGACGAGCGCAAGCGAGCCGGTCAGGAAACGGCGGCGCGCGGGCGCGATGGCGGGCGGAGGAGGGATCAGGGGCTGGGCCGCAGCGGCGTCGCCGGTGGCATATGCGTCACCGAGCCGGCCGAACGTCGACCCCGCCAGGGTGCCTGTCAACTGCTGCCAGGCGTTTTCATGGACGGGATCGGCCGCGCGCCAGGCCAGGAAGTCGTTGTAGTCCTGCGCGGTTGCCTTGCCTGACCGCAGCAGCAACAGCCAATTGATCACCTGGTCCGCCATGGGTTGTCCTTGGGCGTACTTCACTTCATGTTCCCGCAGGCATGGCCAGCGGGGGTCCTTTCTATGGCAATTTTTAAATAATAAGGGTTTTTTACCAAAGATTACGGCCTGGTTGTCAATTCTTGACGAATTTCATGCAAAAAGCCGACCTTTGGCCGGCTTTTGGATGGGAATGTAGCCCGTACAGCTGAAATTACCGCTTTGGACGCCGCCCGAAGTCTCTGGGGCGAAAGCCAAATAGTAACAACATTCCGAAGTACACCACCCCGCTGGCCGCCAGCACCCCGGCCAGCAATGCGGCCCGCTGCCCCGCATGGGCCTGCAGCGCCAGCCAGTCGATCCGGTCGCCCGCGTACCAGAGCAGCGCAGCCAGTGCGGCCAGAGCGGGCAGCAGGCGCAGGGTGAACGAGGTCCAGCCTGCGGCGGGCTGGTAGACGCCCCGGCGCCGCAGGCCGATCAGCAGCGCAAGCGCATTCAGGCAGGCGCCCAGGCCGATGGCCAGCGCCAGCCCCGCATGCGCCATCAGCGGCACCAGGACCAGGTTCAGGAGCTGCGTCAGCACCAGCACGGCGATGGCGATCTTGACCGGCGTGCGGATGTCCTGCTTGGCGTAGAAGCCGGGGGCCAGGATCTTCACCGCCAACAGGCCGATCAGGCCCGCGGAATACGAGATGACGGCCAGCCGGGTCTGCAGGACGTCCTGGGCGGCGAAGGCGCCATAGTGGAAGAGGGTGGCGACCAGGCCGTCGGACAGCAGCGCCAGGCCCACCGCGGCGGGCAGGCCCAGCAGCAGCACCAGGCGTAGTCCCCAGTCCAGCAGCGCGCTGTAGCCGCCGTGGTCGTCGCGCGCATGGGCCGCGGACAGGCTGGGCAGCAGCACCGTGCCCAGGGCCACGCCCAGCAGCGCCGTGGGAAATTCCATCAGGCGGTCGGCGAACGACAGCCAGGTCACGCTGCCCGGGGTCAGCCAGGTGGCGATGTTGGTGTTGATCAGCAGGGAGATCTGCGCCACGGACACGCCCAGCGTGGCGGGCGCCATTTGCTTGAGGATGCGCTGCACCGTGGGATCGGCCCACGCCTGCCGAAAACGCAGGGAAAAGCGCGGGGTCAGCCCCAGCCGGGCCAGGGCCGCCCACTGCACCGCCAACTGCGCCACGCCGCCGATCATCACGCCGATGGCCAGGGCGTAGACCGGCACGTCCATGCGCGGCGCAAGCCAGATGCAGGCGGCGATCATCGACAGATTGAGCAGGACTGGCGTGAAGGCGGGCACCGCAAACCGCCGCCAGGTATTGAGCACGCCGGACGCGAAGGCGATCAGGGACATGCAGAGGATGTAGGGGAACATCATCCGCGTCATCCAGACGGCCGCGCCGAATTCGGTGTCGCGGGCCGCCCCGCGCAGGCCGCTGGCCATGGCGGACACGACCCAGGGCGCCGCGACGATGCCGATCAGTGTCACCAGCATCAGCGCCGCGGTCAGCAGCAGGGCCACCCGGTCCAGCAGCGTGCGGACCTCTTCTTCGGAGCGGTTGTTGCGCGCGGCGCCCAGGATGGGCACGAACGCCTGGGCGAACGCGCCCTCGGCGAACAGGCGGCGCAGCAGGTTGGGAATGCGGAAGGCGACCCAGAAGGCGTCGGTGAGGGGGCCGGCGCCAAAGGCGCGGGCCACCAGGATGTCGCGGATCAGGCCGGAAATGCGAGACAGCAGAGTGAAGCTGCTGACCGTGGCCGCCGAACGGAACAGGCTCATGGATTGACTACAGGAGAAAGTGCGGGCCGGCGCGCCGCGAAAATGGGGGCGCAATGCCGGCCACTGGAAAGGTGGCCCATGCCGTGGGCCAGCCTTTGTACTGCATTTACTTTGGCGGCATGCGGATGGCGCCATCCAGGCGGATCGTTTCGCCATTGAGCATATCGTTGGTGATGATGCTCTGGACCAGCTTGGCGTAGTCTTCCGGGCGGCCCAGGCGGGCGGGGAAGGGGATGCTGGCGGCCAGGGAGTCCTGCACTTCCTGCGGCATGCCGAAGATCATGGGCGTGCCGAAGATGCCCGGGGCGATGGTCATGCAGCGGATGCCGGTCTTGGCCAGGTCGCGCGCGATGGGCAGCGTCATGCCCGCGACGCCGGCCTTGGATGCGGCGTAGGCCGCCTGGCCGATCTGGCCGTCGAACGCGGCGACAGAGGCCGTGTTGATCATCACGCCGCGTTCGCCGGTGGGTTCCGGGGTGTTCGCGCTCATGGCCTCGGCGGCCAGGCGCATCATGTTGAAGCTGCCGATGAGGTTGATCGTCACGACCTTCTGGAACAAGTCCAGCGGATGCGCGCCGTTCTTGCCGACGATCTTGGCGGCGGGCGCGACGCCCGCGCAGTTGACCAGGCCGAAGAGCGAGCCGAGTTCCAGGGCGGCGGCGACGGCGCTCTTGCCGTCGGCTTCCTGGGTCACGTCGCAATGCACATAGCGCTGGCCGAGTTCCTTGGCCAGGGCTTCGCCCGGGGCGTCCTGCAGGTCGGCGATGACGACCTTGGCGCCGTTTTCCACCAGCATGCGGACGGTGCCCGCGCCCAGGCCGGATGCGCCGCCGGTAACGATGAATACCTTGTTCGCGATTTCCATGTATCTATCACCAGATCAGTTCAAGGGAGAGAAGCCGGCGCGGCAGGCGCCGGATATGACAAGGCCTTCGGGCCGGGGCGGGACGCATCGCGTCCGGCCGGCGCCGAAGGCCTCTGGGCCATCGAGGCGCCGGTCAGCTCTTGACGGCCTCGAACAGGCGCGACCGGATTTCGTCGACCGCGCCCACGCCGGAGATCTTGCGGTACTTCGGCGCCGCGGCGGCGTCCTGCTGCGCCCAGGCCGAGTAGTAGTCGACCAGGGGGCGGGTCTGTTCGCGGTAGACGGACAGGCGATGGCGTACGGTTTCCTCGCGGTCGTCGTCGCGCTGGATCAGGTCTTCGCCGGTGACGTCGTCCTTGCCTTCGGCCTTGGGCGGGTTGAAGCGCACATGGTAGCTGCGGCCGCTGGGCTGGTGCACGCGGCGCCCGCTCATGCGTTCGATGATGTCTTCTTCGGGGACGGCGATTTCCACGACGTAGTCCAGCTTGACGCCGGCGCTCTTGAGCGCGTCGGCTTGCGGGATGGTGCGCGGAAAGCCGTCGAACAGGTAGCCGTTGGCGCAGTCGGGCTGCGTCAGGCGGTCCTGCACCAGGCCGATGATGATCTCGTCGGAGACCAGGCCGCCGGCGTCCATGACCTTCTTGGCTTCAATACCCAGCGGGGTGCCCGCCTTGACCGCCGCACGCAGCATGTCGCCGGTGGAGATCTGGGGAATGCCGAAGTGCTGCGTTAGAAACGCGGCCTGGGTGCCTTTGCCGGCGCCGGGGGGTCCGAGCAAGATGAGACGCATGAGTGCTCCTGATGGGGTTTATTTTTTGTGATCCGGGGGATTATGCCGCAACGCAGCAGCCTATGCGGGGCTGCGCCATGCGAAATAACCCTTATATAGGTTTGCTGTAGATCAACCGGACGCGCTCCAGGTCCGCCGGAGTATCGACTCCCGCGGCAGGAGGGGTGGATGCCCGGTGTACGACGATAGTGTGGCCGTGTTCCATGGCGCGCAACTGCTCCAGCGATTCAAACCGTTCCAGCACGCCTTGCGGCAGGGTCGGGTAGCGGCGCAGGAACGAGGCGCGGTAGGCATACAGGCCGATGTGGTGCAGGGCGGGCAGGCCGTCGGCCAGCACGCGTTCGCCGCCGGCCAGCGCGTCGCGCGCCCAGGGGATCGGCGCACGAGAAAAGTACAGTGCGCGATCGTCCGCGGCGCAGACCACCTTCACGACGTTGGGGTTGAACAAGGCCTGGGCATCGGCAAGCGGGCTGGCGCAAGTGGCGATGTCGGCCTGTGGGCAGGCCTGGAGCTTCGCCGCCACGGCGTCGATGAGTTCGGGCTCGATCAGGGGTTCGTCGCCCTGCACGTTCACCACGATGGCGTCATCGGGAAGGCTCAGCAGCTCGACGGCTTCCGCCAGCCGGTCGGTGCCGGTGGGGTGGTCGGCGCGAGTCATCAGGGCGTGCAGGCCGTGCGCCTGGACCGCCTGCTGAACCCGCGCGTCGTCCGTGGCGATGTACAGCCGGGAGGCGCCGGACTGAGCGGCCCGGTCGGCGGTGCGCACGACCATGGGCTTGCCGGCGATGTCGGCAAGCGGCTTGTCGGGCAGCCGGGTCGAGGCGGTGCGCGCCGGGATGATGGCGATGAAGCTCACGATGCGGCGGTCAGCGGGCAGGTGCCGCGTCGTCGAGCACGCGGGCTTCCGATTCCAGCATGACGGGGATGCCGTCGCGCAGCGGAAACGCCAGGCGGTCGGCGCGGCAGACCAGTTCGGCCTGTTGCCGGTCGTGTTCGAGGCGGCCCTTGCACAAGGGGCAGACGAGGATGTCGAGAAGGCGGGATTCCATGACCGGAATTCTAAAACAGTTTTACGGCGTCGCCGTGTCGGTCAGGCGCGCAAAAAATTCTGGCGGCGTCTCGCGCGGCTAGCGTGGCGCGGGGGTTCTGGCGCGCAGCGTCTGCGCCAGCCAATCGAACAGTCCGGCGTCGGAAAAGGCGGCCCGCACCGGCACTTCCCAGAGGCGGGCTTCGTTCAGCGCGCCGCATTTGATCGCGTCCTTGGACGTGACCAGGATGGCGTCGGCCTTCATGTCCTGGAACGGCGAGGTCGCGTAGTCGTAGTGGTCGGGCAGGGCGAGCGTGTCCGCCAGCGTGATTCCGGCGGCCCGCAAGGTGGCGAAAAAGCGCTCCGGATTGCCGATGCCAGCCGCTGCCGCGATCCGCGGCTGGCCGGCAAACTCCGAAAGGGGACGGGTCGCGTGCCCGCCGATCAGCCGGGCGTCGCCCGGTTCCAGCCACATGCGCACCTGGCGCGGGCCGCTGGCGCCGCGGGCGTCGGGTCCGGGGGCGGGGATGCCGGTGTTGGTCACCACGGCGTCCACCTCGGCGAGCCGGCTGGCCGGCTCGCGCAGGGGACCGGCGGGCAGGAGGCGGCCGTTGCCGATGCCGCGCTGGTCCTGCACCACGATCTCGACGTCGCGCGCCAGGGCCAGGTGCTGCAGCCCGTCGTCCGACACGATCACGTCGACCTGGGGATGGGCCTGCAGCAGCGCCTGGACGGCCAGGGGGCGCCTGGGATGGATGGAGACGGGCGCGCCGGTGGCGCGCGCAATCAGGGCCGGTTCGTCGCCGAAGCGGGCCGCTTCCAGGTCGCCCAGCCCTACGCGAGGATGCGGGCCGACCTTGACGCCGTAGCCGCGGCTGACAACGCCGGGGGTGTAGCCACGCGCCCGCAGGCCTTCGACAGTGGCGATCACCATGGGAGTCTTGCCGGTTCCGCCGACGTAGATGTTGCCGATCACGACGACGGGGACGGGCGCCCGGTAGGCGGCCGCCTCGCCGCTGGCGTAGCGCGCGCGCTTGCGCGCCACCGCCCGCGCGGTCAGCGCCGACAGGGGTAGCAGTGCGGTGGAGAGCCAGCCGCCGAGCTGCCATTGGCGAGCCAGCAGCGATGCGCGTTTCGAAGTCACCGGGTGGTCTGGGCGGCGAAATTGACGCGGCCGATGCCGGCCAGGCGGGCGGCTTCCATGATGTTGATCACGGACTGGTGCGTGGCCTGGGCGTCGGCGTTGATGACGACGAGAGGCTCGGTCTTGCCTGCGGCGGCCTGGCGCAAGGCGTCGGCGATTTCAGGCGGGGTGGAGACGTCGATCAGGGTGCCGTTCAGGGCATAGCGGCCGTCCTGGCTGACGGCGACTTCGAGCGCCGGCGGCGTGTCCTGTTCGGATGACGCCTGCGGCAGCGTCACCTTCAGCTGCGTGAAGCGCGCGAACGAGGTGGTCGCGGCCAGGAAGATCAGGATGACCAGCAGGACGTCGATGAGCGGGATCAGGTTGATGTCCAGCTCGTCGCGGTCGCCCCGGGATCCGCGGAAATTCATGGGCGTGCCTCGCGCGCGGCGCGCGCCGGCGAGACGGCGCGGATCAGGCGGGAAGCGGCCTGTTCCATGGCGCTGAGGTAGCCGTCGACGCGGCCGCGCAGGTAACGGTGGGCGATCATGGCGGGAATGGCGATGAGAATGCCGAAACCGGTGTTGTACAGGGCGATCGAGATGCCGCGCGCCAGTTGCGCGGGGTCGCCGCCGCCGGGCGTGTAGGAACCGAAGATCTCGATCATGCCGACCACCGTGCCGAACAGGCCCATGAGCGGCGCGACGACCGCGATGGTCCCGATGGCGGAGATATAGCGGCTGAGGTCGTGCGCGACCGCGCGGCCCGCGTCCTCGACGACGCTGCGCAGTTCTTCACGGGGAAGGTGGCGGTGGCGCATCACTTCGGCCAGCACCCGGCCCAGGGGCGAGTTGCGTTCCAGGCGATGGATGGAGTCCGGCGTGTCCTGGTGGTTGCGGAGCATTTCGGCAACCTGCTCGTTCAGGCCACGCGGCAGGACCAGGTTTCGGCGCAGGGACAGGAAGCGCTCGAAGATCAGCGCCAGGCCCAGCACGGATGTCGCCAGCAGGGGCCAGATCGGCCAGCCGGCCTCGCGCAATATGGAAAGCAAAGCGGTCAACTCCTGGGGGGCCGAGGGCGCCGGAGGGCGCGCATTGGCAACTGAACAAGCCGAAACTGTAACGGCGCGGCGCACTTGTGGCAAGGCGGGGTGACCCCGAATCTATCCACAGAAACTGTGGATAATTCTGTGTAAAACTCCGCCGAAAGGCTGATGGGCACAGGGCTTGCGCTTGTTTGCTTCAAAATCGCGCATCCCTTCTTCCTATAAAAACGTATAAAAATCAAATACCTGCACCGAATTTGCTTGTTATCTGGGCAGGCGCTGCAAATTCCTGGGAACGCGGTATCATTGCGGCCCGCTATGCATGCCCTGTGGACAGGTTCGCGTCGGAAAGCCCCATGACAATTGAATTCCCAGTCACAAACAACGCATTCACGCGGGATATCCTTACAGTTGCCCAGCTGAATCAAGCGGTGGGGCAGTTGTTGGAGCGCAGCATCCCGGCCCTGTGGGTTCGCGGCGAGATTTCCAACTTCACGCAGGCGGCTTCCGGGCACTGGTATTTCACGCTCAAGGACAGCCGGGCCTCCGTGCGGGCTGTCATGTTCCGCAGCCGCGCCAGCGCGGTGGGTTTTGTTCCCCGGGCGGGCGATCAGGTCGAGATCCGGGCGCGAGTGTCCCTGTACGAGCCTCGCGGCGATTATCAGCTGCAGGCTGACGCCATGCGGCGGGCTGGCTTAGGCAATCTGTACGAGGCCTTCCTGAGGCTGAAGGAGCAACTGGCTTCCGAAGGTCTTTTCGATCCCGCCCGCAAGCGCGAGCCGGTTCGCTTGCCGAGGGCGATCGGGGTCATCACGTCCCTGCACGCTGCCGCGTTGCGGGACGTTCTGTCCGCGTTGGCGCGGCGCGCGCCCCAGGTGCCTGTTGTCATCTATCCGGCCCCGGTGCAAGGGGCGGATGCCGCCGGCAGGCTGGCTGCGCAGCTGCGCGCTGCCAACGAGCGCGCCGAGGTGGATACGCTGCTGCTCGTGCGCGGCGGCGGCAGCATCGAAGATCTCTGGAGCTTCAACGACGAAGACCTGGCGCGCGAGGTGGCGGCCAGCGAGATCCCCGTCATCAGCGGCGTGGGGCACGAAACCGACTTCACCATCGTGGACTTCGTGTCGGACCTGCGCGCGCCGACGCCGACGGCCGCGGCAGAGCTGGCGTGCGCGCCGCGTTCCGAACTGCTGGGCCAGGTCATGCAGGCCGCGCAGTCCATGGCGCGCGGCCAGCAGCGACGCCTGGAGCGGGCCGCGCAGCGTCTGGACCGGGCGGCCGCGCAGCTGGTGTCCCCGGCCCAGCGGCTGGAGCATCAGCGCGAACGGCTCAACAGCCTGCGATTCCGGCTGGCCTCGGCCTGGTCGGCGCCGCAGGGCCGGCGTGTCGCGCGCGTGAACCTGCTTGCGCAGCGGCTGACGCACCGCGTACCCGACACCGGCCGCGCCGCCGACCGCCTGGCGGGCGCCGCGCGCCAATTGGGGCAGGCCCACGCGCGTCTGCTGGTGCAGGGCCGCAACCGCCTTGCCGCCGCCACCGCCCAGTTGCGCGCCCTTGATCCGGGCAACACGCTGGCGCGCGGCTACGCGATCGCGCGCGATGCCGACGGGCGCATCGTGCGCGACGCAGCCGGCCTGTCCGTCGGCCAGCCGCTGCACCTCCGCTTCGCGCAAGGCGGCGCGCAGGTGCAGGTTCAAGAAACGCGCAAGACGCGCGACGAGGCCTGACGCCTGGCGGCCGCCCGGCCGCAAAACAAAGACATCGGCGGCATATGCATGTGCCCGTTAACCCCGCGCCAGCGCGGGGTTAACACGGTATCCTCATTAGTTGCCGATACAATTGACCGGCTTGATCGTGCACTCAACAGAAGGAACCATCACATGGCACACACTCTTCCCCCCCTGCCTTACGAACTCGACGCGCTGGCGCCGCACATCTCCAAGGAAACGCTGGAGTTCCACTACGGCAAGCATCACCAGACCTACGTCACGAATCTGAACAACCTGATCCCGGGCACCGAATTCGAAACGCTGTCGCTGGAAGACATCGTGAAGAAGTCCTCGGGTGGCATTTTCAACAACGCAGCCCAGATCTGGAACCACACGTTCTACTGGAACAGCCTGGCTCCCAAGGCCGGCGGCGCGCCCTCGGGCAAGCTGGCCGACGCCATCAACGCCAAGTGGGGCAGCTTCGACGCGTTCAAGGAAGCGTTCAACAAGTCGGCCGCCGGCAACTTCGGCTCGGGCTGGACCTGGCTGGTCAAGAAGACCGACGGCACGGTCGACATCGTCAACACCAGCAACGCCGCCACCCCGCTCACGACGGCCGACGTGCCGCTGCTCACCTGTGATGTCTGGGAACACGCGTACTACATCGACTACCGCAACGCCCGTCCCAAGTACCTGGAGAACTTCTGGGCGCTGGTGAACTGGGAGTTCGCCGCCAAGAACTTCGCCTGATAAGACAGCTGTGGGCAGGCCAACGGCCTGCCTGCTGCGGTCCGCGATAAAAGCCCTTCAGCAATGAAGGGCTTTTTTTGTTGCCGTAATAATTTTGTATAGAAAATTATGTCGACTGTATATTTCATTTTGTCGAAATGAAGCGCGAACAGGTTTATTTTCCGGGTAATCCCTAGGTTCCTGGCCCGCTATCGTTGCCTGCTGCATGTGGCCGAGCCTCGGGTCGCATGAGGGCGGCAAGCCTGTAACAAGCCGGGGCACTTACAGGGAAGAAAAGCATGTTGCGGTTATTTTTGGGGTTGCGCATCGGTGCTCGCCTGACGGGCGCGTTCTTGCTGGTGGCGGTGATAGGTGCTGCGGTCGGGGCCTTTGGCATCTGGGGGCTGGCCCAGATCGACGAAATGAACGACCGGCTCTACTACACCGAGCTGCGCGGAATTTCCGATCTGAAAGAAGCCAATATCAATCTGATTTACGCGGGCCGTGCTCGCAGCGGCTACCTTGCTGCGTCCACGGAGCAAGAGCGTGAGGAGTTGCGTAAGGAGTTCGATACCGCCGTCACCAATATGGAGACGCTGCGCCAGACGGCCGCCGAGCATTTCTATTCCGAAAAAAACAAGCGTCTGTTGGCGCAATTCACGGAGAAGGAACAGAAGTGGAAGCGGGAGTCGGACGTATTTTTCGAGGTGGCCGGCTCCCAGCCGCTGACGCAAATCGAGCCGCGCCTGGCCGAAGTGGAAAAACGCGTCAATGTATCGTCGGATGAGCTGGACGCCCTGATGACCGACCTGGCCATGGGCAAGGAGGAGATGGCCGCACAAACTGTGCAGGAAGGCACGGATCTTTACGTCTGGGTCCGCCTCATCATGATCGTCCTGGTGGTGGCGAGCGTAGTCATCAGCATGCTGCTGGGCTGGCTGGTCACGCGCGGCATCGTGCGCCCGCTGGGGCAGGCGGTCCACACGGCCCGTCAGGTGGCCGAGGGTGACCTGACGACGGACATCACAATTGCGACGCGCGATGAAACCGGCGACCTGATGCGTGCGCTCAAGGCCATGAACGAGAGTCTGGTCCGCATCGTCAGAGACGTGCGTGACGGCTGTGAAAGCATCGCATCGGCATCGTCAGAAATTGCCGAGGGCAACTCGGATCTGTCGCAGCGCACTGAGCAGCAGGCTGCCTCACTGGAAGAAACCGCCGCGTCGATGGAACAGTTGACCAGCACCGTGCAACAGAACGCCAGCAATGCAGGTGAAGCGGACAGGCTGGTCGGTCAGGCATCCGGGGTGGCGATACGGGGCGGCGAGGTGGTCGATGCCGTGGTTCAGACCATGAACGCGATTTCGGAAAGCTCGCACAGGATTGCGGAAATTACAGGCGTAATCGACGGAATTGCATTTCAGACCAACATTCTTGCGCTGAACGCCGCCGTGGAAGCGGCGCGGGCGGGCGAGCAGGGGCGCGGGTTTGCTGTCGTTGCTGGGGAAGTGCGCGCGCTGGCGCAGCGTTCCGCCGTGGCCGCCAAGGAAATCAAGGCCTTGATCGACGAATCGGTCACACGCGTCGAGAGCGGAACGCGCCAGGCGGACGAGGCGGGCAGCACAATGCGCGACGTGGTGGCCAGTGTGCGTCAGGTGGCCACCCTGGTGCGCGAGATCGCGAGCGCGTCGGAAGAGCAGTCCTCTGGCATCGCTCAGGTGAATCAGGCCGTGTCGCAGATGGACAGCGTGACCCAGCAGAACGCGGCGCTGGTCGAAGAGGCGGCGGCCGCCGCCGCCAGCATGCAGGATCAGGCGGGCCGCCTGGCTCAGGAAGTGCGCCGCTTCAAGGTGGATGCGGACGCCGATCATGCGCAGGCGCGGCTGATGCCCGCGGGAGCCCCGCCGGCGCGCAAGCCCGTCGTGGCCAAGGCTCGCCCGGTCCAGCCGCAGCGCACGCTGGCGAGGGCGGCGCAGGACGACGACTGGTCGGCTTTCTGACCGACGCGGCCGCGGGCTTTAGGCTACGGGTCAGGACGGGATGGTAAGGTTAGCAACCTTCCAGCCGCCCTAGCTCTGTCCATGAGTCTGCCCGACCCCGTCCGCCGAGTCATCGCCAGTACACGACGTCAGGCGCGCCGCAAGGTGCGCCAGATCAATCGCCTGTCTCGCAAGAGCGTGCAACTGGCGCTGCTGCTCGGCGGGGCCGCGCTGGTGGCCCTGATGTCGCTGGGCTTCGCCTATCTGGCCGACACGGCGCTGGCCTGGAACCGGCAGTGGGTGGCCTACAACGGCTGGCTGGCGCTGCTGGTGCTGCCTTTCAGTCTGGCCGCCTTGCGCTGGCTGACGCTGCGCTTTGCCCCCAACGCGGCTGGCAGCGGCATCCCCCAGGTGATCGGCGCGCTGTCCCTGCCGCCGGGCGCCAGCCAGAACAGCCTGGTGTCGCTGGCGCAGACGCTGTGGAAGATCCCCCTGGCTTTTTTCGGCATGCTGGCCGGCGCGTCCATCGGGCGCGAGGGGCCATCGGTGCAGGTCGGCGCCGCGCTGATGCTCGCCTGGGGCGACTTCTGGAAGCGGCGCGGCGTGCAGCTGCGGGGCTTCCACGCCAACGAACTCATCGCTGCGGGGGCCGCAGGCGGCCTGGCCGCCGCGTTCAATGCGCCGCTGGCCGGCGTCATCTTCGCCATCGAAGAGCTCGGTCGCGGCACGGTGCTGCGCTGGCAGCGGCTGGTGCTGATCGGCGTGCTGGCCGCCGGTTTCCTGGTGGTGGCGGTGGAAGGCAACAATCCCTATTTCGGAGTGTTCGCCGGGGCGCCCCTTTCAGAAAACATGGTCATGTGGATCATCATCTGCGGGGCGCTGAACGGCGCGCTGGGCGGCATTTTCGCCCGCCTGCTGGGCAAGGGGCCGGTGGCCGCGGCCCCGCAGTCCTGGCGCGCCTGGATCCGCGCCCATCCCATCTGGACGGCTTTCGTCATGGGCCTTGCGCTGGCCGTGATCGGCCTGTGCACCGCAGGCAGCGTTTATGGCACCGGCTACGGCGTTGCCGCAGACCTGCTGAACGGCAAGGAGTCGGTGCCGGACGGCTTCGGACTGGCCAAGCTTGCCGCCACCGTCGCGTCGTACTGGGCCGGTATTCCTGGCGGCATTTTCACGCCCGCGCTAACTACCGGTGCGGGCATCGGACACCACATATGGGAACTGGCGGGCGAGGGCGTGGACCAGCGCGTGCTGGTCCTGCTGTCAATGGCCGCCTTCCTGGCCGCCGCCACGCAGGCGCCGCTGACGGCCAGCGTCGTGGTGATGGAAATGACGGGCAGCCAGCCGATGCTGTTCTGGCTGCTGGTGGGGTCGCTGCTGGCCTCCGGCGTGTCGCGCCAGTTCTGCCCGCAGCCCTTCTACCATCTGGCGGCGGGTCGTTTCCGCCGCCAGGCCATCGTGGACGCGGGGCGCGCGGCCAAGTCCGCCACGCACTGAAATCGGGCATCGCGCTGCCCGATTCGGTGCGCGACGCCGTCCGCTATATGTGAACGGCCATTGGACACTGTCCGTGCTGCGGACATCGCCGCCACGCACCAACTTGGCGCGAAAGCCCTGCGTTAAGATCGGCTGATTCCGAGTTTCCTCACTTCACTCCGAGCTTCCCATGACCGTGAATGCCTTTATTTGTGATGCGATCCGTACCCCCTTCGGCCGTTACGGCGGCGCGCTGGCTTCCGTGCGTCCCGACGACCTGGCTGCCGTAGCCATCAAGGCCCTGGTGGCGCGCAATCCCGGCGTGCGCTGGGAAGAGCTGGACGACGCCATCATGGGCTGCGCGAACCAGGCCGGCGAAGACAACCGCAACGTGGCCCGCATGGCCACGCTGCTGGCGGGCCTGCCGATCGAAGTGCCCGGCGCCACGGTCAACCGCCTGTGCGGGTCGGGCCTGGACGCCATCGGCACCGCCGCACGCGCCATCCGCGCCGGCGAGGCCGGTCTGATGCTGGCGGGCGGCGTTGAAAGCATGAGCCGCGCGCCTTTCGTCATGGGCAAGGCCGACAGCGCGTTCTCGCGCAACGCCGCCATCTTCGACACCACGATCGGCTGGCGTTTCGTCAACAAGCTGATGAAGGCGCAATACGGCGTGGACTCGATGCCTGAAACGGCCGAAAACGTCGCCGACGATTTCAATATCAGCCGCGCCGACCAGGACCTGTTCGCGCTGGCCAGCCAGCAGAAGACGGCTCGCGCCCAGAAGGAAGGCTTCTTTGACGCCGAGATCGTGCCTGTGTCCATCGCCCAGAAGAAGGGCGATCCCATCATCGTCTCCAAGGACGAGCATCCGCGTGAAACCTCGCTCGAATCGCTGGCCAAGCTCAAGGGCGTGGTCCGCGAAGGCGGCAGCGTCACCGCAGGCAACGCGTCCGGCGTGAACGACGGCGCAGCCGCGTTGCTGCTGGCTGACGAAAAGGCCGCAGCCCGCCACGGCCTGACCCCGCGCGCGCGCGTGGTCGGCATGGCCACCGCCGGTGTCGCGCCGCGCATCATGGGCATCGGCCCGGCGCCCGCCACGCAGAAGGTCCTGGCCCAGACTGGCCTGACGCTGGACCAGATGGACGTGATCGAACTGAACGAGGCGTTCGCCGCCCAGGGCTTGGCCGTGCTGCGCCAGCTTGGCATTGCCGACAACGACCCGCGCGTGAATCCCAACGGCGGGGCCATCGCCCTGGGCCACCCGCTGGGCGCCAGCGGCGCGCGCCTGGCCACCACCGCGATCAACCAGCTGCATCGCACGGGCGGCCGTTATGCGCTGTGCACGATGTGCATCGGCGTCGGCCAGGGCATCGCGCTGATCATCGAGCGCGTCTAAGCCGTCATGTCCGCGTTCCTGGCCGCAAGGCCGGGGCGCAATTGAAAAGGGAGCCTCGCGGGCTCCCTTTTTTCATGCGGCTGCTCAGGCGGCGGACCCGCCGCGCGTTCAGGGCAGCCCGTCGAGTTTCTTGCCGGCGGCGATGCCGTGCTGCTTGAACCAGCCCTGCGACATTTCCAGCGCGTAGCGCACCGGCTTCTTGGCGCAATGCGGGTCTTCGGTCTGCGGCGCCATGTCTTCGATGTTGACGATCGTGCCGTCGTCGGCGATAAAGGCAATCGAGAGCGGCAGCAACGTGTTGCGCATCCAGAAGCACTGCACGTCCGGCTGTTCGAATACGAACAGCATGCCGTCGTTGCCGGGCAGCTCCCGGCGGAACATCAGCCCGTCGCGGCGGGTGGCGTCCGTATTGGCGACTTCTGCGCGGATAATATGGATGCCGGCCGACAATTGCGTCGTGGGCAAGGCAGGCTGCGGGCCTTGGCGCTGGGCGCCGGCAGGCAGGGGCAGTGCGAAGGCCGCAGTGGCCAGCACTGCCGCGATTGCCGCCGATGCTCCCCGCCGGGTTGCGCGCCTTGCAGAGGCTGCTTGGGTAAACGTCGTTTTGAACAACGCATGAACGATCGGAAGCAATACGGCTTTCTTCAGCATGGCCAGGCGAGGTAATTAGAAAATAGCAAGGCGGGGCCCGAAAGCCCCGCCTGGATCAATGGCGCAACCTTACCGTTGCGCTTTAAAGGGTAACTCAGGCAGCCGTTATATTAAGCGCCTGTTTGCCTTTAGGCCCCTGAATAATCTCGAAGGCCACTTTCTGGCCTTCTTTCAGGGTTTTAAAACCATTCATCTGGATGGACGAGAAATGGGCGAACAGATCTTCACCGCCGTCGTCGGGCGTAATGAAGCCAAACCCCTTTGCATCGTTGAACCATTTGACGGTGCCCGTCGATTTGGGATTGTCCCCTTGGACGGCGGTTGCGGTCGTATCAGACATGCGGCCTGCCTCATTGAATCGTATGTTGACAGAAGGGCAATGCGGCCTAGACCCCTGTCCCCCCTCCGGCTTCCTGGCAGATTTTCGATGAATTGAAAACCCCAGAATGCGTGGATAATGCGCCGCTTTTCTTCGTTCAGTCAAGTATGGATACTACGTATTTCTGCGTGTAATTTTCAGTAAGTTGAGTGGTTGCCGTCCCCAGTTTAAATAGAATACCCGCCCTATGAGTTCTACCTTGGATACCCAGCATGATTTGGTCGTCGAAAAGGCGCCGGCTCGCGCTGCGCCGCCTCCGATGTACCAGGTGTTGTTGCTGAATGACGACTACACGCCGATGGAGTTCGTCGTGAAAGTGCTGCAGAAATTCTTCAATAAGAATCAGGAAGAGGCGACGCGGATCATGTTGCAGGTCCATCACGAAGGGCGCGGCGTGTGCGGGGTTTACCCGCGCGATCTCGCCGCGACGCGTATTGCGCAGGTCGGGCAATACGCGCGGGCGCGCCAGCACCCGCTTCAATGCGTGATGGAACCGGTTTGAAATAAAAAAGAAACAACGCCGCCAGCAATGGCGGCGTTGTGCTGCCCACTGTCTGGTGGGTTTCAGGGTCGACAGGTCCTGGCCGCGCAACGGGAAGCGCGCGGCGCACGTCGGGTCGGCAGCTCCGCCGCTAAGGAGCGTTGCATTCTAGTAAGGCGGGGAGGTTGGCCGTGAGTGGAAAGATCAGCAAGACCTGGCTGGCGGTAGCAGGTGTCGCGGTGTTGGCCGGCGCCATCGGCGTGGGCTGGTGGATGGGCAAGGAGCGCCAACCGGTGAATCCGGCGCCCGCTCCGGTCGCGCAGGCAGCGGCGGGCGCCGCTCAGCAAGCAGGCACGCCGGCGTTGCCCGCCAGCGCCGTGGTCGGCAACGCCGATCCTTTCGCGGCCTTGAACTGCCAGCCGCGTCAATTTAACGACGCGCTATCTCTGGCCGTGACCTTCACCCAGCCGGTCGATGCCAAGGCCAATCTGGATTCCTTCCTGCAGGTCACGGACACGGGATCGACCGTCGGCAAGTCCGACCAGGACAGCGAATCGGCCGCCTCCGCGGGCCAGCAGCCGGCCTCGGTCCGGCCGGGCGATTCCGCGCCCAAGGGCAAGATCGTCAAGGGCAACTGGGTTGTCGGCGACAACCCGCGCGTCGTCTACTTTCCTTACGTGCAGCCGCAGCGCTCCTACTCGATCACGGTGCGCTCGGGCCTGCCCGGCGCAGGCGATAAGGTCGCGCTGGCCGAAGCCTCGCATTGCGACGTCAGCACGCAGGCCATGCCGCCTTCGTTCTATTTCGCCAGCCGCGGCGTGGTGCTGCCGGCCGGCCAGAATGGCGGCCTGCCCGTCGCCACGGTGAACGTGCCCGAGGTGGACGTGCAGTTCCTGCGCGTGTCCCCCGAGCGTGTGCCCGAACTGTTTGAAACCGTGCTGGGCGTCGGCCGCAGCGCCGCCCAGGCGGAAGACGATGACGGTGGCGACTATGACGAAAACGACTGGCGCTACGCCGGTAACCGCAGCCTGAAGGGCTCGGTCAGCAATTGGGATCTGGACCGGCTCAACACGCTCACGACCAGCGTCTACCAGGGCCGCTTCGTCACCGACGACAAGCCCAATCGCCGCCACGTCACGTTCCTGCCGGTCGAAGGCATCAAGGAATTGCAGGAGCCCGGCATCTACGTCGCGGTCATGAGCCAGCCCGGCCGTTTCCGATACGAATACCAGGTCACGTATTTCTATGTCAGCGACATCGGGCTGCATGCGCGTCGCTACAGCGACCGCATCGAGGCCTATTCGGTGTCGTTGAAGTCGGGCCAGGCGATTTCTGGCGCGGTGTTCGAACTGGTGGACGGCGCGGGCAAGTCGCTGGCCAAGGCCGCCGCCGATGCGCAGGGCCACGTCCGCTTCGATGGCAGCTTTGCCAACGCGCGGGTCATTCGCGCGTCGCGTGACAAGGAAATGACGGTCCTGGCGTTGGGCGAACCCGCGCTCGACCTGTCCGAATTCGACACCGGCGGCCACGCATCGCGCGCCAATAATCTTTTCGTCTATGCCGGCCGCAATCTCTACCGCCCCGGCGAAACCTTCAACGTGTCGGTGCTGCCGCGCGACCTGGACGGCCGCGTCCTGACGCCGTCGCCCCTGACCGCAACCCTGAAGCGTCCCGACGGCCGCACCGTCCAGACGGCGCTGTGGCAGCCCAGGAAAGATCTGCCCGGCTATGTCGAGCGCGCGATCGACCTGCCGCTGGACGCGCAGACCGGCACGTGGCTGCTGGAGCTGCGGGTCGATCCCGCCTCGAAAGCGGCGGACGCGTCCTGGAAATTCCAGGTCGAGGAATTCCTGCCCGAGCGCATGAAGATGACGCTGACGTCCGGGCAGCAGGTGCTGTCGCCCAACGAGGAACTGACGGTGGACGTGCAGGGCGACTACCTGTACGGCGCGCCCGCGGCGGGCAATCGCCTGCTGGCGACGTTCCAGGTCAAGCGCGACCGATATGCGCTGGCCCAGCAATGGCCCGGCTTCATCTTCGGCGACGTGGCGGACGACACGCGCCGCAGCTTCGGCGAATTGCCCGAGGCGGCGCTGGACAGCAAGGGCTACGCCCAACTGGAAGTCAATCCGAACGCGGACGGCGCGCATTCGCCGATGAAGGTCCGGGTGTCGGCCAGCCTGCTGGAATCCGGCGGCCGCCCGGTAGTGCGTTCGATCGAGCGCAGCGTCTGGCCCGCCAGCAAGCTGATCGGGGTGCGGCCGCAGTTCGACAGCGACGTGACCCGCGAAAGCGCGCCCGCCGCCTTTGAAGTGATCCGCGCGAACGCCGATGGCAAGATCGAACCGCTGGCCCAGGCCCAGATGCGCCTGTTCCGCGAAGAACGTCAGTACTACTGGCGTTTCGACGATCAGCGCGGCTGGAACAGCGGCTATACCGAGACCGAGGAACTGGTGGATTCGCGCGAGATCGCGCTGAAAGACCGCACCCAGCTCACCGTGGCGGTCAAGTGGGGCCGCTATCGCCTGGAGATTTCCGATCCGGAAACCGGCGAAACCATGCGCTACCGCTTCTATGCGGGCTGGAATGCTCAGGACGCCGATGCCATGGGCAATCGGCCGGACCGCGTGCAGATGAAGCTCGAGGGCGTGCCGGCCAAGCCGGGCGACAGCGTCAAGCTGACCCTCACGCCGCCGCATGACGGCCAGGCGCTGATCACGGTCGAAGGCGACCGCATGCTGTGGTCCAAGTGGGTCGCGGTGAAGGCGACCGGCACGGAAGTCGAGATTCCCGTCGACAAGGACTGGAAGCGCCACGACCTGTACGTCGCCGCGGCAGTGTTCCGCCCGGGCAGCGAGGGCGACCGCGTCACGCCGGCCCGCGCGCTGGGCCTGGCTTTCCTGCCGATCGCCAGCGCCGACCGCAAGCTGGACGTCAAGCTCACCGCCCCGCAGAAGGTGGTGCCCGAGACCAAAACGACCGTGCGCGTCAAGGTGGACGGCGCCCAGGGCAAGCAGGCCACCGTCACGCTGTCCGCGGTGGACGTCGGCATCCTGAACATCAACCAGTACGCCACGCCCGATCCGCTGGACTACTTCTTTGGCAAGCACCGTTACGCGCCCGAACTGCTGGACATGTACGGCAAGCTGATCGAGAAGATGGACGGCACCAAGGGCAAGCTGAAGTGGGGCGGCGACGCCGCGATGCGCGGCGACAGCAAGAGCCTGCCCAAGAAGGTCAAGCTGGTGGACTTGTTCTCCGGCCCGGTGGCGCTTAACGCTCAAGGCGAGGCGGACATTCCGCTGGACCTGCCCGACTTCAACGGCACGCTGCGCCTGATGGCCGTGGCCTTTACGCCGGACAACTACGGCAGCACCGACGCCGAAATGGTGGTGGCGGCCCCGATAGTGGCTGAACTGAATACCCCGCGCTTCATCACGCCGGGCGACCAGGCCGCCATCGCGCTGGACGTGACCAACCTGAGCGGCGCCGAACAGAAGGTGTCGGTCAAGCTGGAAGCGCTGGATCCGCTGGCCATCATCGACGGCGTGCGCACCATTACCCTCAAGGACAAGCAACGGACCACGCTGCGCTTTACCGCGACCACCACGGGCTCGTACGGCCTGGGCCTGATGCGCCTGACCGTGGACGGGCAGGGCGGCGCCAAGCCGGTGCATATCGTGCGCGAATCGGTGCTGCAGGTGCAGCCTGCCCATGCGCCCGAGCGTCAGGTTCGTCGCCTGCGCCTGAACCCCGGCGAAACGCAGTCGCCGCAGGCCTCGTGGGTGGCGTCCTACTATCCGGATTCCACGACCGTCAGCCTGACGGTGTCGAACCGCCCGCCGTTCAACGTCAACCGTCTGGTCGAGGGCCTGCTCAACTATCCGTACGGATGCACCGAGCAGACCATCAGCGCGACCCTGCCGTGGGTGATGCTGGACGAAGACGCGGCCAAGCAGTTCGGTCTCAAGCCGCGCACGCAGGCTGAACGCGAGGCCAAGGTGGCGGGCGCGCTCGGCCGCCTGGCAGGCATGCGCAACGCCGTGGGCTCCTATAACCTGTGGAGCAGCTCGTCGTCTCGCGACGTGTGGCTGACGGCCTACGCCGTGGGCTTCATGCAAGATGCGCGCGACAAGGGCTTCGAGGTGCAGGAAGCCACGCTGGACCGTTCCCGGACCTGGCTGCTCGAACAGGTGCAGCAGGGCACGGGCGGCTTCGGCACGTGGTCGGCAAACCTGCGCCGCAACGTCGACGCGGGCCGCATCGACAGCGGCGACGCCAACATCCTGCGCGAAGACCACCGCCGCTTTGCCGGCCTGGCCACCGCCGCGCTGGTGCTGGCGCGCGACAAGAAGGCGCCGCTGTCGACCGTGCGCCAGATCTTCGACAACTACCAGGAGCGCGCGCGCTCGCCGTTGCCGCTGGTGCAGCTGGCCGCCGCCTTCAAGCTGATGGGCGACGAAGGGCGCATGAAGCAGGCGCTCGATCTGGCGATGAATCGCGCCTACGGCATCAACATCAACAACCGCAACAGCGCCTACTACGACGAGTGGATGGGCGACTACGGCAGCAGCGTGCGCGACTATGCGCTTGCCTATGCGCTGGTCGACCAGTACGAGCTTCGCCACGAGCGCAGCGAGAATCTGCTGACGCAGCTGTCGAGCCGCCTGGGCAACCGCTCCTATCTGTCCACCCAGGAACAGATGGCGTTGTTGCTGGCAGCCCGCGCCGCCGGCGGCAGCAAGAACACGCCGTGGGAAGCGGCGCTGACGGTCAACGGCCAGCGCAAGCCGCTGTCGGGCGGCAAGAGCGACCAGACTGTGGCGCTGACGGCGGCCGACCTGGCGAACACGCAGCTCCAGAACACGGGTAGCCAATCGCTGTTCGTCGAATACGACATCCAGGGCAGCCCGACCGCCACGCCCGCGCCGCGCAACGACGTCATCCAGCTCAAGCGCGGCTGGTATCGCCCGGACGGCAAGCCTTGGGACGGCGGCACGTTGCAGACCGGCGATATGCTGGTGGTGTGGGTGCAGGCCAGCGCCAATCAGAATATCCCTGACGGGCTGCTGGTGGATCGCGTGCCGGCCGGTTTCGAGGTCGAGAACCTGAACCTGTCGCAAAGCCCCGAGATGCAGGATTGGAGGATCGGCGGACGCCGCGTGGCCGACGCCATGTCCGATTCCAACATCAAGCATCGCGAATTCCGCGACGACCGCTACGTGGCCGCAGTGTCGCTGGGCCGCGGCAAGGTGGACGTGTTCTATCTGGTGCGTGTCGTCACGCCGGGCCGCTATGCGGTGCCGTCGACGGTGGCCGAAGACATGTATCGCCCGGAAATCCGGGGTGTAGGTGAGCAATGGAGCACGGTCGAAATCCGGGATCGCGGCGCCAAGCGTCCTTGAACCCCGATGTCGCTGCAACGGCGGGCGCCGCGCGCGCCCGCCGCTGGCGGCGGCGCGGGATCCTCGCGGCCAGCGCGTTGTCAGCGCTGGCCGCGTTGCTATTCGCGCTGGATCGCCTGTATCCGCTGCCGCCCATTGATTCGGGCGGGGCGGCGGTGGTCGTCGCCGACGACGGCACGCCGCTGCGCAACTATCCCAGCCGCGACGGCATCTGGCGCTACCCGGTCACGCCGGACCAGGTGTCGAAACCGTATCTGGAAACGCTGCTGACCTATGAGGACCGCTGGTTCTACTGGCATCCCGGGGTGAACCCGGTGGCGCTTGCGCGCGCGGGCTGGCAGTGGGCCACCAACCGCCGGATCGTGTCGGGCGGATCGACATTGACCATGCAGGTGGCGCGGCTCATCGACCCCCAGCTTGCCGGCAAGCCGTCGCGCTCGATGTCCGCCAAGCTGCGTCAGGCCTGGCGGGCCGTGCAGCTCGAGATGCACTACAGCAAGGATGAAATCCTGTCGCTCTATCTGACGCATGCCCCCATGGGCGGCATCGTGGAGGGGGTGGAGATGGGATCGCGGCTCTGGCTGGGCAAGCCGGCCCGCGACCTCGGTCCGGCCGAGGCCGCCATGCTGACTGCTTTGCCGCAGGCGCCTTCGCGGCTGCGGCCCGACCGCCATCCCGAAGCCGCGCAGGCCGCGCGCGACAAGGTGCTGGACCGCATGGCCGAACTGGGCCGCTGGACGCCGGAAAAAGTGGCGGACGCCAAGATCGAAACGGTGATCGCTCCGCCGCTGCGGGCGCGTTGGCTGGCGCCCCTGGCGGCGCAGCGGCTTCTGCAGGAGGCGGGCGCCGCGCCCGGCGCGCGCCGTCCGGGCGTGCGGCCGCCGCTGGTGACGTCCACGCTGGACGCGGATATGCAGGCCTCGGTGGAGCAAATGCTGCTGGACCGGGTCGATGGTCTGCCGCCTAAGGTGTCGATGGCGGTGTTGGTGATGGACAACGACAGCCTGGAGATCAAGGCCTACGCGGGGTCTGCGGACTTCTCCGACGATACCCGCTACGCCCATGTGGACATGGTGCGGGGCGTGCGGTCGCCGGGTTCCACGCTCAAGCCGTTCCTGTATGCCCAGGCCCTGGACGAAGGGCTGATCCATTCGGAAAGCCTGCTGATCGACGCGCCGATGTCGTTCGGCGGCTACGCGCCGGGCAATTTCCAGGCGGCTTTCTCCGGCCCGATCAGTGTGGCGCAGGCCTTGCAGCGGTCGCTGAACGTGCCGGCGGTGGACCTGCTGGACCGCGTCGGCCCCGTCAGTTTTGCCTCGGTCATGCTGTCGGGCGGGGTCAAGTTACGTTTGCCCGCTGGCGCGGAACCGAATTTGAGCTTGATTTTGGGCGGGGGCGGCACCACATTGGAAGAACTGGTCGGCGCTTATCGCGCGCTGGCCCGTGGCGGCGTCTCGGGGCGGCCGCGGCTCAGGGCGGAGCAGCCCAGGGTCGAGTCCCGTATGATGAGTCCTGGTGCGGCCTGGATCGTTCGAGATATCCTGGAAGGCGGCGGTCACCCCGACCGCCCGTTCTATCAGCCGGGCAGTCCCGGGCGGCAACTGGCCTGGAAAACCGGGACCAGTTTCGGATTTCGGGATGCCTGGGCCGTCGGAGTGACCGACAGATGGACGATCGGCGTCTGGGTAGGACGCCCGGACGGCACGCCGAACCCGGGGTTTTTCGGGGCGAATGTGGCGGCGCCGCTACTGCAGGACATCGTGTCGGCGTTGCCGGAAGGCGCCCAGCAGGTCCGCGTCAAGCCCGAAACGGTGCAGGCGGCCGTGACGTGCTGGCCCTTGGGTTACCGGCTGGGTAGCGTGCCCTCGGGAACGTGTCCCGAACAGCGTGCGGCCTGGACGCTCAACGATACGGCGCCGCCGTCGTTCGCGGGCTACGCCGATGCCGCCAAGGGGCCCTTGCGCCTGGGGGGCGTCGCCAGCGGCTCGGTGCTGCGGCCCGTGCCCGGCATGCGCCAGGTGGCGGTGGACGTGGACGTCCAGGGCGCAGAAGGCGAAGTATGGTGGATGCTCGATGGCCGTGTCGCGAGTCACGGTCAGGCGGGTCATCCGTTTAATTTGGTGCTGGCGCGGGACGGTCGGTATACGCTAACCGTCATGGATACACATGGCCGCCACGACAGCGTGGTTTTTGAAATCGCTGGCGTTACGCCATGATCGGCATAGAATATGAATCGTGTATTTGCCCGCTTCGATGCGTTACGGAGGAAGCGTGATTTCTCAAGAGCTTGAAGTCAGCCTGCATATGGCTTTCGTCGAGGCCCGTTCGGCCCGGCACGAATTTATTACCGTCGAGCATCTGCTGTTGGCGTTGCTCGACAACGCTTCGGCAGTCGAGGTTCTGCGCGCATGCGCCGCCAACCTTGACGACTTGCGCCGCAACCTGCGCCAGTTCGTTTCGGAAAACACTCCGGTGATTCCCAGCGGCGCCGAAGTCGACACGCAACCGACATTGGGTTTCCAGCGCGTTATCCAGCGCGCGATCATGCATGTTTCGGCCGGCGGAACGGGCAAGAAGCCCGTTACCGGCGCCAACGTGCTGGTGGCCATTTTTGGCGAAAAAGACTCGCATGCCGTTTATTACCTGCAACAGCAGGGCGTGACGCGGCTGGACGTCGTCAATTTCCTGTCTCATGGCATTACCAAACAGCCGCAGGTGGAGTCCGCCGCCGTGCAGAAAGAGCAACAGCCTAATGGCGAAGAGCAGGGCGACTCCCGCCAGTCGCCGCTGGATCAGTACGCCACCGACCTAAACGCCGCCGCGCTTGCGGGCCGCATTGACCCCCTGATCGGCCGCGAGCACGAAGTCGAGCGCGTCATCCAGGTGCTGTGCCGCCGCCGCAAGAATAATCCGCTGCTGGTCGGCGAAGCCGGTGTCGGCAAGACCGCCATCGCCGAAGGCCTGGCCTGGCGCATCACGCGCGGCGAAGTGCCCGAAGTCCTGCAGGCCGCCCAGGTCTATTCGCTGGACATGGGCGCGCTGCTGGCCGGCACCAAGTACCGCGGCGACTTCGAACAGCGCCTGAAGGGCGTGCTCAAGCAGATCCGCGGCAACCCCGACGCCATACTGTTCATCGACGAAATCCATACGCTGATCGGCGCCGGCTCGGCCTCGGGCGGCACGCTGGACGCCTCCAACCTGCTCAAGCCGGCTTTGTCGTCCGGGCAGCTCAAGTGCATCGGCGCGACCACCTACACCGAATACCGCGGCGTCTTCGAAAAAGACCACGCCCTGTCGCGCCGGTTCCAAAAGATCGACGTGCCCGAACCCAGCATCGAACAGACCGTGCAGATCCTGCGCGGCCTGAAGAGCCGCTTCGAAGAGCACCACAGCGTGCGCTATTCGGCTGCCGCGCTGTCGGCCGCCGCCGAGCTTTCGGCCCGCTTCATCAATGACCGCCATCTGCCCGACAAGGCCATCGACGTCATCGACGAGGCCGGCGCCGCCCAGCGCCTGCTGCCGCGTTCGCGCCAGAAGAAGGTGATCGGCAAGGTCGATATCGAGAACATCGTCTCCAAGATCGCGCGCATTCCGCCGCAGTCCGTCTCCAACGACGACCGCAGCAAGCTCGCCACGCTGGACCGCGACCTGAAAACGGTGGTGTTCGGCCAGGACGGCGCCATTGATGCGCTGTCGGCCGCCATCAAGATGGCGCGCTCGGGCCTGGGCAAGCCGGAAAAGCCGATCGGCGCCTTCCTGCTGTCGGGTCCCACCGGCGTGGGCAAGACCGAAGTCGCCCGCCAGCTCGCCTTCACACTGGGCGTGGAACTGCTGCGCTTCGACATGTCGGAATACATGGAACGCCACGCGGTGTCGCGCCTGATCGGCGCGCCGCCGGGATACGTAGGGTTCGACCAGGGCGGGCTGCTCACCGAGGCCATCACCAAGCAGCCGCATTGCGTGCTGCTGCTCGATGAAATCGAAAAGGCGCACCCGGATGTCTTCAACATCCTGCTGCAGGTCATGGACCACGGCACCCTAACCGACAATAACGGGCGCAAGGCCGACTTCCGCAACGTCATCCTCATCATGACGACCAACGCGGGCGCCGAGACCTTGAATCGTCCGTCGATCGGATTTGCGAATTCGCGCATGGTGGGCGACGAAATGGCGGAAATCCGCCGCATGTTCACGCCTGAATTCCGCAACCGCCTGGACGCGATCATCCCCTTCGCCTCGCTGAACCACGAAGTCATCATGCGCGTCGTGGACAAGTTCCTTATGCAGCTGGAAGACCAACTGCATGAGCGCCGCGTGGAAGCCGTCTTCACCACGCGCCTGCGTGAACACCTTGCCAAGGAGGGGTTCGACCCGCTCATGGGCGCGCGTCCCATGCAACGCCTCATCCAGGACACCATCCGGCGCGCGCTGGCCGACGAGCTGCTCTTCGGCAAGCTGGTCGACGGCGGTTCGGTCACCGTGGACCTGGACGAGTCGGGCAAGGTTACGCTGGACTTCGACGACAGCGGCAAGCCGCCGTCATCGGACGCGCCGGACAAGCAGGAAGTCGAACTGGTCGACTAATCTGATGACCGCGGACCGCCAGCCGCTGATCGAGTGCGAACACTGCGCGAGCATTTATCGCCGACATCAGCTTGAACCTGGCGAGACCGCCAATTGCGCCCGCTGCGGCGCCACCCTGTGGCGCTACAGCGGGCTTACTTTGTCCAATTGGCTGGCGCTCGCCATCTCCGCCCTGATCGTCTTCGGGGTGGCCAACGCCTACCCGGTCGCTTCGATGTCCGTCCAGGGCATGGTCCAGCAGGCGTCCTTGCTGGATGCCATTTCCATCACCTGGCGCCAGGGGCACTGGGTGGTCGCCGTCATGACCGGCCTGGCCGGCTTTGGGCTGCCGCTGCTGCAGCTCTCGGTGTTGCTTTGGGTCCTGGGGCCGCTGTCGCAGGGCCGTGAACCGGCCGGCTTTCACGGCGCCATGCGGCTGCTGGGCTTGCTCAGGCCGTGGTGCATGGTCCCGGTGTTCCTGCTGGGCGTGCTGGTGGCCGTGGTCAAGCTGGCGGGCATGGCGGCCGTATCGCCGGGCATCGGACTGGGCGCGTTCGGCGTCCTGACCATTCTGCTGACCATGCTGGGCCGCCTGTCGCCTCACGTGATATGGCGCTACGCCGAAAGCGTTGACGTGGTGCCCGTGCATGTGCCGGAGGCCGGGCCGGACGTGGTCCTGACCAGTTGCCACGTGTGCGGGCAGGTACAGGCGCTTCCACGCGACGCCGATCCCGAAGCGCACCATCATTGCGTGCGATGCGACGCGGTGGTGCACTTGCGCAAGCCGGATCACCGGGCACGCGCCTGGGCGCTGCTGCTTGCCGCCGTGGTGTTCTACATACCCGCCAATGTGCTGCCGGTGATGCAGGTAAGTTCGGTGCTGGGCGACAGCGCCCACACGATCCTGGGCGGCGTGGTGGAACTCTGGGAAATGGGTTCCTGGGATATCGCCCTGATCGTCTTCATCGCCAGCGTGGCGGTGCCGCTGACCAAGCTGCTTGCGCTTATTCTGTTGCTGCTGACGGAGCAGTGGCGCAGCACGACCAACCTGCGGCCGCGCACGCGTCTGTATCAAATGGTGGAATTCATCGGCCAGTGGTCAATGCTGGACGTATTTGTCGTTATATTGCTGGCGGCGCTGGCCGATTTTCAGGGCTTGATGGAAATCAGCGCGGGCGCAGGCGCCGCCGCGTTTGGCGTCGTCGTGATCCTGACCATGTTGTCGGCCATGAGCTTCGACCTTCGCCGCAGCTGGGACCTTGAAGGCCAGAGCGAAATCGAATCAGCGCCGGTGCAGGCCCGGCGTTCGCCGGCGCAGGTCGCCGGCAAGGAAATGGGCTAGGAAGGCCGTTATTCCCCGCTCAATAAAAGGAAGAGTAGATGTCCGAGCAAGCACCCGGATCTGGTGAAGAGAAGTACGCGTCGCCCTCGATCTCGCGCAAACAGAAAAGCCGGGTCTCCTGGATCTGGCTGGTGCCTGTGGTTGCCGCGCTGATGGGGCTGTCGCTGGTCGTTCGGACGTGGATGCAGGCCGGACCCGATATCTCGATCTCCTTCAATACCGCGGAAGGCCTTGAGGTCGGCAAGACCCAGCTCCGCTACAAGGACGTGAACATCGGCACGGTCAAGTCCATCGGATTCAATAGCGACCGCAGCAAGGTGGTCGTGCAGGCCGAGCTGGCCAAGGAAGTGTCCGACCTGGCGCGCGAAGGCACGAACTTCTGGGTCGTGCGGCCGCGCCTTGACGTCAGCGGCGTGTCCGGCCTGGGCACGCTGTTGTCCGGCGCCTACATCGGCGTGGATGCGGAAGAGGGTAAGGGCGAGTCCAACAGGGCCACCAAGCGCAGCTTCGAAGGGCTCGAAGTCCCGCCCGCCGTCACGCATGACCGCGCAGGCAAGCGCTTCAAGCTCCGGGCCTCCGACCTGGGGTCGCTGGATATCGGTTCACCGGTGTACTTCCGCCGCATCAACGTCGGCCGCGTGATCGGCTATGCCCTGGACAAGGACGGTGCCGCCGTGAATGTCGAGGTGTTCGTCGATGCGCCCAACGACCGGTTCGTCACCAACGGCACGCGTTTCTGGAACGCCAGCGGCGTGGATTTCAGCGTCAACGCGGACGGCCTGAAGGTGCGCACGCAGTCGCTGGTGTCGATGGCCGTGGGCGGTGTCGCCTTCGAGCCGGTGCAGACCGTCCGCGACGGCGGCGCGCAGGCGCCGGCCGATTCCAATTTCGACCTGTACCCTACCGAGGCGGCCGCCAAGGCCAATCCCGACGGCGAAGCCTTCCCGATCCGCATGCGTTACGACCAGTCCATCCGCGGCCTGGCGGTCGGCGCGCCCATTGATTTCAACGGCATCACGCTGGGCAACGTCACGCAGATCACGCTGGACTTCGATCCGGAATCCAAGCGCTTCTATTCGCTGGTGGACGCCACGCTGTACCCGGAACGCCTGGGACGGGTGTACGAAGAAGTGCGCGAGCGCGCCCTCAAGGACGGCGATGTGGCGGGCGGCCGCCTGCTGGGCGTCATGATCAAGCACGGCTTGCGGGCGCAGTTGCGCACCTCCAACCTGCTGACCGGCCAGCTCTACGTGGTGCTGGACGACTTCCCCAATGCCAAGCCGGTCGAATTCAAGATGTCCGAGCCCGCGATGATTCCGACGGTGCCGGGCAATCTGGACCAACTGCAGCAACAGGTCAGCAACATCGTCGCCAAGATCGAGAAGATTCCGTTCGACAAGATCGGCGACGACCTGCGCACCACGCTGGCCAGCACCTCCAAGCTGATGAACCGCCTGGACAAGCAGGTGGCGCCCGAAGCGCAGAAGGTGCTCAAGCAGGCCAAGGAGTCGATGGCGAACATCAATTCGATGCTGGCCTCGGACGCGTCGCTGCCGGTCAACGCGGAAAAGGCGATGCAGGAACTGAGCCGTGCGGCGCGCTCGCTGCGGGCGCTGGCCGACTTCCTGCAATCCAATCCCGAAGCCTTGCTGCGCGGCCGGGGCGAGGATCCGATCCCCGGCGCTGGCCCTGTCAGGAACTAGATGCCCATGAAAAGCCGATTCTCACGCTGCGTCCGCGTCGCAACCCCGTCCCCGATGAATGGCGCGTCGCGGCCGCGAGCCGCTCTGGCGGCGCTGGTCCTGGCCGGGGCGCTGGCGGCCTGCGGTTCGTCGCCGCCCGTGCATTACTACACGCTGCAAACGCCCGCCGCAGGCCAGGCGGCGCAGGGCGCTCCGGCCGCGTCCTTTCTGATCGAGGTGCTGCCGGTCTCCATTTCGACCCAGGCCGATCAGCCTCAACTCATGGTGCGCACCGGCGACGGCAGCGTGTCGGCCCTGTATTCCGAGCGCTGGAGTTCGCCGTTGGGCGATGAGCTGCGGGGCGCCTTGTCGGACGCCTTGAAACGCGAGCTCGGCGCGCTGGACGTGCAGGTGGTCAAGCCCGGCCCGGGAGCGCCCGTCTGGCGCGTGCAGACTGACGTGCAGCGGTTCGAGCTGGTGTCCGGCAGCATGGCGCAGCTGGACGCGACGTGGCGGGTGCGTCCGGTCAATATGAAGGGCTCGGGCCTGCTCTGCCGCAGCGTCGTCACCGAACCGGTGTCGGATGACGCGGTGCCCAGCCTGATCGCCGCGCAGCAGCGGGCGGTGGTCAGCCTGGCCGGCGCGATGGCCTCGGCTATCCGGGGGCAGTCGCCTGCCGGCAGCGCCTCGGTACAGATGATGGGATGTTCCGCGCTGAAGGACTGAATTTAGGTCGGTACGGGATAAACCCCGCGATCTCAAGCGGTTAACTCCGGTTTAACCTAGGGTTAACCTTAATACAAACGCGGTTGCAACCTGTCTAGCATACGGTCCTACCCATACTGGGCTTCGTTCGGGCCCAGTGTTACCTTTGCCATGCGACAGGAAGCAATCTCTTATGGCCAGCACGACCCTCGGCGTCAAAGTCGATGACGCACTCCGCGACCGCCTGAAAGCCGCCGCCCACAAGCTCAACTGCACGCCGCACTGGCTGCATAAGCAGGCGATCCTTTCCTACCTGGACAAGATCGAGCGCGGCCATCTTCCCGCCGAGATGTCCCACTTGGGCGCCGATGCAGCCGCCGAGGAAGACAACGCCGAAGGCCATTTGGCGCCGACCCCGCCGTTTTACGAGTTTGGCCAGGACGTACAGCCGCAGTCCGTGCTGCGCGCCGCCATCACCGCGGCCTACCGCCGGCCCGAACCTGAATGCGTCCCGCTGTTGCTGGGCCAGGCCCGCATGCCCAACCTGGAAAAGGTGCATGCGATGGCGGCCGGCCTGGTCAGGAAGCTGCGCGGCAAGCGCAGCGGCGGCGGCGTGGAAGGTCTGATCCAGGAGTTCTCGCTGTCCAGCCAGGAAGGCGTGGCGCTGATGTGCCTGGCCGAAGCGCTGCTGCGCATTCCCGACCGCGCCACCCGCGACGCGCTGATCCGCGACAAGGTTGCGCGCGGCGACTGGAAGTCGCACATGGGCGGTTCGCAATCGCTGTTCGTGAACGCCGCCACCTGGGGCCTGATGATCACCGGCAAGCTGGTGGCCGTGAGCAGCGAGCAGTCGCTGTCCAAGGCGCTGACGCGCCTGATCGGCAAGGGCGGCGAGCCCCTGGTGCGCAAGGGCGTGAACATGGCCATGCGCATGATGGGCGAACAGTTCGTGTCGGGCCAGACCATTTCCGAAGCGCTGGCAAACAACCGCAAGATGGAATCCCGCGGCTTCCGCTATTCCTACGACATGCTGGGCGAGGCCGCCACCACGGCCGAGGACGCCGAACGCTATTACGCGTCCTACGAGCAAGCCATCCACGCCATCGGCAAAGCCGCCGCCGGCCGGGGCATCTATGAAGGGCCGGGCATCTCGATCAAGCTGTCGGCCCTGCATCCCCGCTATTCGCGCGCTCAGCGCGAGCGCGTCATGGCCGAACTGCTGCCGCGCGTGAAGGCGCTGACGGCGCTGGCCCGCAGCTACGACATCGGCCTGAACATCGACGCCGAAGAGGCCGATCGCCTGGAGATCTCGCTGGACCTGTTGGAGGCGCTGTGCTTTACGCCGGAACTTGAAGGCTGGAACGGCATCGGCTTCGTCATCCAGGCCTACCAGAAGCGCGCGCCGTTCGTGATCGACTACGTGATCGACCTGGCCCGCCGCAGCCGCCACCGCGTGATGGTGCGCCTGGTCAAGGGCGCCTACTGGGACAGCGAGATCAAGCGCGCCCAGGTGGACGGCCTGGAAGGCTATCCGGTCTATACGCGCAAGGTGTACACCGATGTGGCCTACCTGGCCTGCGCCCGCAAGCTGCTGGGCGCGCCCGAGGCCGTGTATCCGCAATTTGCCACGCACAACGCCTACACGCTGTCGGCCATCTACCAGCTGGCCGGCCAGAACTACTATCCGGGCCAGTACGAGTTCCAATGCCTGCACGGCATGGGCGAGCCGTTGTACGACGAAGTTGTCGGAGCGCTGTCGCAGGGCAAGCTCAATCGTCCGTGCCGCATCTACGCGCCGGTCGGCACGCACGAAACCCTGCTGGCGTACCTGGTGCGCCGCCTGCTCGAAAACGGCGCCAACACCTCGTTCGTGAACCTGATCGGCGATGACAGCATTCCGGTCGAAACGCTGGTGGCCGATCCGGTCGAAGCGGCCGCGCGCATCGTCCCGCTGGGCGCGCCCCACGAGAAGATACCCTTGCCGCGCGAGCTCTACGGCAATCCGCAGCAGGGCGCCCGCGCCAATTCCGCGGGCCTGGATCTGAGCAACGAGCATCGCCTGGGTTCGCTGTCCGCTGCGCTGCTCGCCAGCGCGGGCACGCCCTGGCGCGCCGCGCCCATGCTGGGCGAAGGCGGCGACGTCTGGGACGCCGCCCGCGCCATCGAAGTGCGTAACCCCGCCAACCTGCGCGACGTGGTGGGCCACGTGATCGAAGCCCAGGCCGACGAGGCGGAACTCGCCCTGCGCGCCGCCGCCAACGCCGCGCCTATCTGGCAGTCCACGCCGGTGGCCGAGCGGGCCCAGTGCCTGCGCCGCGCCGCCCAGCTGCTGGAAGAGCAGATGCAGACCCTGCTGGGCCTGATCGTGCGCGAGGCCGGCAAGTCGCTGCCCAACGCCATTGCCGAAGTGCGCGAGGCCGTGGACTTCCTGCGCTACTACGCCGACCAGGCCGAGCGCGAGTTCGGCAATGACACGCACCGTCCGCTGGGCACCGTGCTGTGCATCAGTCCCTGGAATTTCCCGCTGGCCATCTTCACGGGCCAGGTCGCGGCCGCGCTGGCCGCGGGCAATACCGTGCTGGCCAAGCCGGCCGAGCAGACGCCGCTGATCGCGGCGCAGGCCGTGGCCATCCTGCGCGCGGCGGGCGTGCCCGCCGGCGCGGTGCAGCTGTTGCCGGGCCGCGGCGAGACCGTGGGCGCCCAGCTGGTCGCCAACCCGGGCGTGCGCGGCGTGATGTTCACGGGGTCCACCGATGTGGCGCGCATCATCGCGCGCACGCTGGCCGATCGCCTGGACGACGACGGCCACACCATTCCGTTGATTGCGGAGACGGGCGGCCAGAACGCCATGGTGGTGGATTCGTCGGCCCTGTCCGAGCAGGTCGTCTTCGACGTGCTCAGCTCCGCCTTCGATTCGGCCGGCCAGCGCTGCTCGGCACTGCGTGTGCTGTGCGTGCAGGACGACAACGCCGACCACGTGCTGACGATGCTGCGCGGCGCCATGCGCGAACTCGCCGTGGGCAACCCCGACCGCCTCTCGGTGGACGTGGGTCCGGTCATCGACACCGAGGCGCGCAACGGCATCCAGCGCCACATCGAATCAATGCGTACTGCGGGCCATCGCGTCGACCAGGTCGAACTGGCCGGCGAATGCCGCCACGGCACCTTCGTGCCGCCGACTATCATCGAGATCGACCACATCAGCGAGCTGACCCGCGAAGTGTTCGGCCCGGTGCTGCACGTGGTGCGCTACCAGCGCGATGAGCTCGATGCGCTGCTCGACGCCATCAACGGCACGGGCTATGGCCTGACGTTCGGCGTGCATACCCGCATCGACGAGACCATTGCCCATGTGACCGGCCAGGTCCATGCCGGCAACGTTTACGTCAACCGCAACATCGTGGGCGCGGTGGTGGGCGTGCAGCCGTTCGGCGGCGAATGCCTGTCCGGCACTGGCCCCAAGGCCGGCGGCCCGTTGTACATGTACCGCCTGTTGGGCACGCGCCCGGCTGGCCTGCCGCCCGCGCTGGACGCCGCGGCGCCGCTGCCGCAGCGGATCGCGCTGCCGGGGCCCACGGGCGAGACCAACACTTATATGGTCGAGCCGCGCGGCGCGGTGTACTGCGTGGCGGCCACCGATGCCGGCGCGCGGGCCCAGTGGTCTGTCGCGCGGTTGACCGGCAACCATGCCTGGTTCGCCGACACCCCCGCGGCGCAGAAACTGCTGTCCGGCCTGGACGCCGAGCAGCAGGGGCAGGCGGGCATCCTGGCTGACGCCGAAGTCGACCAGGCGGACTACCACGCCGTGCTGTTCGAAGGCGACGGCGATGCGCTGCAGGCGCTGAACCAGCGCATCGCACAGCGCCCGGGCGCGATCCTGGCGGTGCATGGCCTGACGCCCGACGCCCTGGCGGCAGGCGCCGCCTACGTGCCGGAACGCCTTTTGACGGAGCGCTCCATCAGCGTGAATACGGCAGCGGCGGGCGGCAACGCCAGCCTCATGACCATCGGGTAGTTCCCGCCTGGGGCAACCCTTGGGCATCCAAGGGTTATCTCTAATATCGGGCTGGGTTGCACTGGATCGAAAATCCGGTCGCACCTCTGGCCTGGCTGTCGCAATCCGGCAGCCGGGCATTGCAGAAAATGCATACGCGGGACCTGGCGATCACCGGGCCCGCGGTAGTAAAAAGAACCAAAAGCCTGGCTAAAAGCTCAGGTATGACAAGGCCTTAAGTCCGACCTATTCGGAGGAGACCCCCATGAAGTTCCGCACCACTTTGAAGCTGCTTACCGCCAGCATCGCTGCTGCCGGCTTGACCGCCGCGGCCCAGGCCGCCGACATCAAATTCGGCTTCGCCGCGCCGCTGACCGGTCCGCAGTCCCACTACGGCGAGGACATGCAAAATGGCCTGAATCTGGCCCTGGAAGAAGCCAACAAGAAGGGCATCAAGGTTGACGGACAGCCCGCCAAGTTCGTGCTGGTGTCGCGCGACGATCAGGCCGATCCGCGCGTCGGCGTGCAGGTCGCCCAGCAGCTCGTCGACCAGGACGTGGTCGGCATCCTGGGGCACTTCAACTCGGGCACCACCATTCCGGCTTCGCGCGTCTACCATGAGGCGGGCCTGCCGCAGATCGCCATGGCCACGTCGCCGGAATACACCAAGCAAGGCTACGAAACCACGTTCCGCATGATGACCAGCGACACCCAGCAGGGCGCCGCGGTCGGCAAGTTCATGGTTGAAAACCTGAAGGCCAAGAAGGTCGCGATCATCGACGACCGCACCGCCTACGGCCAAGGCCTGGCCGACGAGGTCGAAAAGGCGGTCAAGGCCGCCGGCGGCCAGGTCGTGCGCCGCGAATACACCACCGACAAGGCCAACGATTTCACGGCCATCCTGACCAACATCAAGGGCTCCGCGCCCGACGCCATCTTCTACGGCGGCCTGGACGCGCAGTCGGGCCCGATGAAGCGCCAACTGGCCACGCTCGGTCTGAAGGCGCCGCTGGTTTCGGGCGAAATGACCCGCAGCGACACCTTCATCAAGCTGGCGGGCGACGCCGCCGACGGCACCTACGCATCGCTGGCGGGCGTGCCGCTGGACAAGATGGCCGCGGGCAAGGACTTCGAACAGAAGTACCAGACGCGCTTCAAGAAGGCGCCCGGCGTCTATGCGCCGTACGCCTACGACGGCGCGTGGAACATGATCACGGCCATCGAGCAGGCCGGTTCGGCCAAGCCCGAAAAATACCTGCCGGCGCTCGCCAAGCTGAACCGCAAGGGCGCCACCAGCGAACACATCTCGTATGACGACAAGGGCGACCTGAAGGAAATCTCGGTCACCATCTACGAAGTCAAGAACGGCAAGTGGGAGATGGTTGAAACGATGGTCAGCCAAGCCAACTGAGGCGGGTTGAACGAGGGGGGATCCTGGCTGCGCCAAGGTCCGCCCGCTCCGTCCGCGGGCGCCGTCCGGCGCCGCGGCGCGCGCACGCCAAGCCAGGCCTTTGCGCCCTGGCCGCAACGCGCATTATTTCCAGGCTTATTCAGCGGCCCCTATGGATATCTTCATTCAACAACTGATTAACGGCGTCACGCTAGGCAGCGTGTACGCCCTGGTCGCCCTAGGCTACACCATGGTGTACGGCATCATCGGGCTGATCAACTTCGCGCATGGCGATGTCGTCATGATCGGCGCGATGGCGGCTACGACGATCGCCATTTCGCTGGTGGGCGGCGATCCCGGCGCATCGGCCTTCGTGGTGCTGGGCATGGGCCTGCTGGTCTCGGTGCCGCTGTGCATGGCGGTGGGCTGGACGGCCGAGCGCGTGGCATATCGGCCGCTGCGGCGCGCGCCCCGCCTGGCCGCGCTGATCACGGCCATCGGCGTGTCCATCATCCTGCAGAACGTGGCCATGATGGGCTGGGGCCGCAATTACCTGAACTTTCCGCAAGTGCTGTCGCCGCAGGTGTTTGAGTTTGCGGGCGCGCGCATGAGCACGCTGCAGATCGCCATCGTCGTGATCGCGGCGCTGATCATGGGCGGCCTGCTGGCCGTGGTGCACAAGACCCGGCTGGGCACGGCGATGCGCGCCACCGCGCAGAACCGTGAAGTGGCCGGCCTGATGGGCGTGAACATCAACACCGTGATCTCGGCGGCGTTCCTGATCGGCTCTGCGCTGGCCGCCGTGGCGGGCATGATGGTCGCCACCTATTACGGCGTGTCGCAGTACACCATGGGCTTCATGCTGGGCTTGAAGGCCTTTACCGCGGCGGTGCTGGGCGGCATCGGCAACCTGGTCGGCGCCATGGCCGGCGGCCTGTTGCTGGGCATCATCGAATCGCTGGGCGCGGGCTACATCGGCGACCTGACCGGCGGGTTCCTCGGCAGCCACTACCAGGACGTGTTCGCGTTCTTCGTGCTGGTGCTGGTGCTGATCTTCCGTCCTTCGGGGCTGTTGGGCGAACGCGTGGGAGATCGCGCATGAGCACAACTCTCAAGAACAGCGGCTTCTCGACCCGCAACCTGATCGGCATCGCCCTCATCGGCATCGTACTGGCCGTGCTGCCCTTCGTGATCGGCATGGCCGGCCAGAGCTGGGTGCGCATCCTGAACTTCGCGTTGCTGTACGTGATGCTGTCGCTGGGCCTGAACATCGTGGTGGGGTTCGCGGGTTTGCTGGACCTGGGCTATATCGCGTTCTACGCCGTGGGCGCGTACACCTGGGCGCTGCTGGCGTCGCCGCACTTCGGGCTGCATCTGCCGTTCTGGGCCATCCTGCCGATCGCGCTGGCGGTGGCGTGCCTGTTCGGGGTGCTGCTGGGGGCGCCAACGCTGAAATTACGGGGCGACTACCTGGCTATCGTGACATTGGGGTTCGGCGAGATCATCCGGATCTTCCTGAACAACCTGAATGCGCCCTTCAACATCACCAACGGGCCGCAGGGCATCAACCGCATCGACACCTTCAAGGTGGGCGAGTTCGCGTTCGGCCGCACGCAGAGTCTGCTGGGCATCCGTTTCACGGGGCCGGAAAAGTACTACTACCTGCTGCTTGCGCTGACGCTGATCATCATCGTGGTCTGCGTGCGCCTGCAGAATTCCCGCATCGGCCGCGCCTGGGAAGCCATCCGCGAAGACGAGATCGCCGCCAAGGCGATGGGCATCAATACCCGCAACATCAAGCTGCTGGCGTTCGCGATGGGCGCGTCGTTTGGCGGCGTGGCGGGCGCGCTGTTCGCGTCGATGCAGGGCTTCGTCAGTCCCGAGAGCTTCTCGCTCATGGAGTCCATCTCCATCCTGTGCATGGTGGTGCTGGGCGGCATGGGCCACATCCCCGGCGTGATCCTGGGCGCGCTGATCCTCGCAGCCCTGCCCGAATTCCTGCGCGCGGTGGTCGAACCCATCCAGCACATGGTGTTCGGCGCCGTGGTGCTGGATCCCGAAGGCATCCGCATGCTGCTGTTCGGCCTGGCCATGGTGTGCGTCATGCTGTTCCGTCCGGCGGGCCTGTGGCCGTCGGCGGTGCGCAAGCGCGAACTGGTGACCAAGACGCAGGGAGGCGCGGCATGAGCAAACTGCTGCAAGCCCAGGGACTGGGCAAGCGCTTCGGCGGCCTGCAGGCCTTGTCCGACGTCAGCTTCGACATCGAGCAGGGCGAGATCTACGGACTGATCGGTCCGAACGGCGCGGGCAAGACGACGCTCTTCAACGTGCTGACCGGCCTCTACATTCCGGAAGAGGGCGCCTGCACCTTCAATGGCGAAACGATGACGGGCAAGAAGCCGCATGAGGTCGCCTTTGCCGGCTTGGCGCGCACCTTCCAGAATATCCGCCTGTTCGCCAACCTGAGCGCCATTGAGAACGTGATGATCGGCCGCCACATGCGCACCAGGGCCGGCGTGTTTGGCGCCGTGCTGCGCACGCGCGCCACGCGCGCCGAAGAGGCTGCTATCGAGGCGCGGGCGCAGGAACTGCTGGACTACGTCGGCATCGGCCATCGCGCCAACGACGTCGCGCGTTCGCTGCCTTACGGCGACCAGCGGCGCTTGGAGATCGCCCGCGCGCTCGCCACGGATCCCAAGCTGCTGGCGCTGGACGAGCCGGCCGCCGGCATGAATGCATCGGAAACGGTAGTGCTGCGCAAGCTGGTCGAGAAGATCCGCGCGGACGGCGTGACGGTGCTGCTGATCGAACACGATATGAAGCTCGTCATGGGCCTGTGCGATCGCGTGCTGGTGCTGGAGTACGGAAAAGTGCTGGCGATGGGCAAGCCCGCCCAGGTGCAGCGCGATCCCAAGGTCATTGAAGCGTATCTGGGCGCGGGCGCCGCCCAGGACCCGCTCATCCACAACGAGGGCCAGGCAACATGACGGCATCCCAACCCCTGCTGGAGCTGCGCGGCCTGCAGGTGTCCTACGGCGGCATCCGCGCGGTGCGCGGCACCGACCTGCGCGTGGACGAAGGCGAACTGGTCTGCCTGATCGGCGCCAACGGCGCCGGCAAGAGCACCACGCTGCGCGCCATCTGCGGCCTGGTGCCGCTGGCTGGCGGCGAAATCGTCTACGCGGGGCAATCTATCGGCGGCCAGAAGTCGCATGAACTGGTCCGCAAGGGCCTGGTCATGGTGCCGGAAGGCCGCGGCATCTTCGGGCAGCTCACCATCGAGGAAAACCTGGCGATGGGCGGCTACATCCGCCGCGACGCCGCGCAGATCCGGCAGGACACCGACCGCGTCTTCACGCTGTTTCCGCGCCTGGCCGAACGCCGCAAGCAGGCGGCCGGCACGCTGTCGGGCGGCGAGCAGCAGATGGTGGCCATGGGCCGCGCCATGATCGCGCGCCCCAGGCTGCTGCTGCTTGACGAGCCGTCGATGGGCCTTGCGCCGCTGATGGTGGAAAAGGTTTTCGAAGTGGTGCGCACGATCGCCAGCGAAGGCGTGACCATCCTGCTGATCGAGCAGAACGCGCGGCTGGCGCTGGAAAACAGCCACCGCGGCTACGTGATGGAGTCGGGCGAGATCACCTTGTCCGGCCCGGCTCGCGACATGCTGCACGATCCCAAGATGCGCGCGGCGTATCTCGGCGAAACCGAGTAGCCGCAAGGCGCGGGGCGGCGTCTGCCGCCCCGCGCCGCGTTCATTCAGGCGGGCTGCGCCACGACGCGCTTCCTGCCGATCATCAGGGCCAGCACGGCGGCGATGAGGCCGGTCGCGCCCGAAATCACGAAGGCCATCAGATAGCTGCCCTGCGCCTCGCGCAGCGCGCCGGCCATCCACGCGGCGCTTGCCGCGCCCATCTGGTGGCCCGCCACGATCCAGCCGAAGACGATGGAAGCATCGCGTTCGCCAAAGGCTTCCGTCGTCAGGCGCAGCGTCGGCGGCACCGTGGCGATCCAGTCCAGCCCGAAGAAAATCGCGAAGATGGACAGGCTGTAGAACGAGAAGTCGGAGTAGGGCAGGTACATCAGCGACAGGCCGCGCAGCGCGTAGTAGACGAAGAGCAGCTTGCGCGGATCGTAGCGGTCGGTGAGCCAACCCGACGCCGTGGTGCCGAACAGGTCGAAGATACCCATCATGGCCAGCAGGCCCGCCGCCTGCACTTCGGCCATGCCATGGTCGCCGCAGAGCGCGATGAGGTGCGTGCCGACCAGCCCGTTCGTCGTGAAGCCGCACACGAAGAAGGTGGCGAACAGGTACCAGAACGTGCGGGTCTTGGCGGCGCGAGCCAGCGTGCCAAAGGTGGCGGCGACCATGCCGGTGCGCGGTGCGGCGGGCGCGGGCTGGGCGTGCGGATCGCTGCCGAACGGGACGAGCCCCACGCTGGACGGACGATCGGGCACCAGCCACCAGGCCAGCGGCACCAGGGCGGCGGCCGCGCCGGCCACAGTCCACACCACCCGGGTCCAGTCGCCCGAGGAAGCCAGCGCGGCCAGCACAGGCAGGAACACTAGCGTGCCGGTGGCGGCGCTGGCGGTCAGCAGTCCCATCATCAGGCCGCGGTGCTTGACGAACCAGCGGTTGACGACGGTGGCGCCCATCACGATGGCGACCGCGCCGGACCCGATGCCCGAAAAAACTCCCCAGGTCATGATCAGGTGCCAGGGCTGGGTCATGTACGCGCTGACCGCGCTGGATGCGGCCATCAGGATCAGCGCGCAGATCAGCACGCGGCGCAATCCGAAGCGCTCCATCGCGGCGGCGGCGAAGGGGCCCACCAGTCCATACAGGAAGATGCCCAGCGCGGCGGCAAACGAAATGGAGCTGCGGCTCCAGCCGAAGGCTTCCTCCAGCGGCACCAGCAGCACGCTGGGCGAAGACCGCAGCCCAGCCGCGACCAGCAACGATAAAAAGATCACCGCGACGACCACAAACGCGTACTTCTGGCCGGCGCGCCGGAATGGGAAGGGAGGCTGGGCTATACTCATGTTACTGACCGGTACGTATTAGGGTTCGCGAATAGTACGTACCGGTCAGTAACATCGTCAAGCAGTTTTTGGCGACCCTGTTTTCGGGACTGGCCGCGCTGTTATCCGGCCCTCCCGCGGAAAAGGAGCCGACCATGGCCAGCAAGTTTCCCGCCGCCTCCGCCACCTCCGGCAAGCCCGGGGCCAAGCCGCTGCTTGCGGCGGACCGCATACGCAAGACCGCGCGCGAAATGTTCTACCGCGACGGCATACGCGCAGTGGGCGTGGACGCCATCGTCACCCAGGCCGGTGTGACCAAGCCCAGTCTCTACCGCAGCTTTTCGTCCAAGGACGAACTGGCGGCCGCCTATCTGCGCGACTACGACGCCGAGTTCTGGGCGCGATTCGACGCCGCGTGCGCCGCCCATCCGGGCGATCCCAGGGCGCAATTGCTGGACTATCTGTCCGGCCTGGGCGGCAGGGCGGTGCAGAACGGCTACCGTGGCTGCGGCCTGACGAATGCGGCGGTGGAGTATCCCGAGCAGGACCATCCCGCCCGGGCGGTCGCCGTGGCCCACAAGCACGAGCTGCGCCGCAGGCTGAACGCCATGGCGGCGGAAATGGGCGCCGCCGACCCCAACGCGCTGGCCGACGGCCTGCTGCTGCTGATCGAGGGCGCGTTCGTCTCCAGCCAGCTATTTGGCGAAGGCGGGCCGGCTGGCCGGGTGGCGGACATGGCCGACAAGCTGATCCAGGCCCACCTTCCCGCCTGAATGGAGGAGGGCTACGCACAAAACTAGTGCGAAATAGGGTGCCGCATGCACCGTAATGGTGGTGTTTGTACCCATTGCGCAACGCCAAAAAAAATGTTTGTTATTTTTATTGCGGCGCAACAAACGCGGATCTAACATGAAGTCGTGTTGTTCCACATCGCGCTTTCTCAAGGAGAGAATCATGAGCGATACCGCGTTGAAAAATGCCCGTATGTCGGATGCGCTGGAGCGGTCCCTGATCCGCGAGGCCATCAAGGCGGAAACCCTGTCCGGTCCGACCCCACGCTCGGCTTGGCTGCGCTTGAAAGTGCGCCTCGCGGCACTGGGTGGCGCAGTGGGTGAAGTCCTGCACGACATGGACGCGGGCCGCAGGCAGCATCCGGTGGTTTCCGCCCACCACTGAGCCCCAGCGTCAGCCTGAAAAAAACGCCAGCATTGCTGGCGTTTTTTTTGTTGGGCAACACTTACGCCACCATGTCCACCAGCAGATAGCCGTCCAGCACGATGATGCTCACGGTTGCGCCGATCGCGGCCCAGGCCCAGGCGCCGCGCAATACATGCTGGCCCATCAGGCTCTTGCGGCAGGCCAGCACCACCAGCGGCCCCAGCGCGAAAGGCAGCGCCAGGCTCAGGATCACCTGGCTCAGCACCAGCAGACCGTCCGGGTCCTGCCCGCCCGTGAAGGCCAGCAGGCCCACGGCAGCCAAGCCGGCCACCAGCCGCGTCGCCAGCGCGCGGCGACGGTCCGACCAGTTGCTGCGAACCTGGAATCCGCGCGACAGGATGCGGCCGGCCAGTACGCCGGTGATGGTGGAACTCTGCCCAGCGGCATAGAGCGCCACGGCGAACACGACGGCCGCGCCGACGCCCAGGGTGTGGCCGATCACCGCGTGGGCATCGTCCAGGCTGGAGACGGCCATGCCGGAGCCCGACAGGGACGCGGCGGCCACGATCATGATGGCCGAATTGATAAGCATGGCCACGCCCAGCGACACGATGGTGTCGTTGCGCGCCACGCGCATCGCAAAGCCGCGCGCGTCGGCGGGAAGATCCCGGGCGCGCTGGGCCAGCGAGCCGGAATGCAGGTAGAGGTTGTGCGGCATGAGGGTCGCGCCCAGAATGCCCAGGGCGATCAGGAAGCCCTGCGGGTCGCGCAGCGCCTTGCCCGTCTCCGTCACGCCGTGCGCCACCTCGGTCCAGGCCGGGTTCGCCTTGAACAGCAGAAACACGAACGACAGCGCCACGACGGACAGCAGCAGCGCGATCACGCGCTCGTGCCGGTCGGCATTGCCGCGCGTCATCGTCAAGACCGCGAATGTGCCGATGCCCGTGACGGCTACGCCGGCAATGAGGGGCAGGCCGAACAGCAGCCGCAAGGCGATCGCGCCGCCGATCAGTTCGGCCAGGGCCGTGGCAAGAATGGCGGCTTCGCCCGCCACCCATGCGGCTTTGGAGAGGCGGGGGGACAGATGCCGGGCCGTGAGCGTGGCCAGGTCTTCGCCGGTGGCCAGCGCCAGCCGCGATACCAGGACCTGAAAGCCCAGCGCCAGAAAGGCGGACGTGATGACGACCATCAGCAGTCCATAGCCGAAGCCGCTGCCGCCCGCGATATCCGTGGCCCAGTTGCCCGGGTCGATGTAGCCCACGGCGACCAGGATCCCGGAACCGACCATGCGGCGCAGGTTTGCCGTGACCCGCGCGTCATGGGCCACTGCGGCGTTGCCGCCCGATATCGCGTAGATGAATCCGGTCATGCGACACTCCTGAGAATGGTTCTCATTTTCCAGAAGCGGCCGTCGACCGTCAAATTGATTTTGACCAAGCCCGGAATAGGGCGGGCCAATGATCCGGCCCCATTCGGGACCGGACCGGACATGCTGCCAATCAGGACTTGAGTTTGGCGTCCATGGAGATCTTGGCGTTGAGCACCTTGGAGACCGGGCAGCCCTTTTCGGCCTTGCGCGCCGCTTCCTCGAAGGCTTGCGCGGAGGCGCCCGGGATGACGGCTTCCACGGTCAGATGGACGGCGGTGATCGAAAAGCCGTCATCAACCTTGTCCAGCGTGACTTCGGCCTTGGTGTCCAGGCTCTGCGCGACCATGCCGGCCTCGGACAGTATGTTGGACAGCGCCATGGTGAAGCACCCGGCGTGTGCGGCGCCCAGCAGCTCTTCGGGGTTGGTGCCCGGCGTGTCGCCGAAGCGGGTATTGAAACCGTACGGCTGGCTCTTGAGCGCGCCGCTCTGCGTGGAAATCGTGCCCTTGCCAGTCTTCAGATCGCCCGACCAGGCGGCGGTTGCGGTTTTCTTCATACGTGACTCCTGTGTAGGGACGCAGCCGCTTGCGGCGCGTCCGGGGTGGGTAGGAGATCCGCCAGCGGGGGCGGACAGCCTTGCCTCAGGCGGCATCGTCGATGATACGGCGCGCCCGGCCGCCTGACGCGGAAAACGGCCGTACGCAACGGCAAGCCGATGTAACGGACGAGCCGGGCCATGCGCCCATGCGGCCGCGCAAAAGCTGCGCGCCGTGCATCAGGCAAAATAGCGGCATCCCTCAACACCATCCCGAGAGCCGTTTTCATGTCCCGCATCCTTGCCCGCTACGCCTGCGCCGTTGCGCTGGCCGTTCCCGTCCTGTCCGCCCAGGCTGAAATCGTCATCGGCGTGGACGTGTCCACGACGGGCCCGGCCGCCGCCATCGGCATCCAGACCAATAACGCGATTCGCCTGTGGCCGAACACCCTGGGCGGAGAACCCGCGCGCTACGTGGTCCTGGATGACGGCACCGATGTCAGCCGCGCGGTGAAGAACATGCGCAAGCTGACCTCGGAAGACAAGGTTGACGCCATTGTTGGCCCCAACACGACGGCCGCCGCGCTGGCGGGCCTGGATGTGCTGGCCGAGACCAAGACGCCGATGATCGCCCTGGCCGCGTCCAGCGTCATTGTCGAGCCGCTGTCCGATCCCAAGCGCGCCTGGGCGTTCAAGATGCCGCAGAACGATTCGCTGATGGCGACCGTCCTGGTCGAGGACATGAAGAAGAAGGGCCTGAAGAACGTGGCCTTCATCGGCTTCGCGGATTCCTATGGCGATAGCTGGTGGAAGGAGTTTTCCGCCGCGGCCGGATCTGACCTGAAGATTGTGGCGCAGGAGCGGTTCCAGCGCACCGACGCGTCGGTGGTGGGCCAGGTGCTGAAGGTCATCGCCGCCAAGCCGGACGCCGTCCTGGTCGCCGGCGCGGGCACGCCGTCGGCCCTGCCGCAGAAGACGCTGCTGGAACGCGGCTACACGGGCGCCATCTACCAGACGCACGGCATCGGCACGCTGGAGTTCCTGCAGGTCGGCGGCAAGGACGTCGAGGGCACGCTGTTCCCGACCGGCCCAGGCGTCGTGGCGCGCGAACTGCCGGATTCCAACCCTGTGAAGAAGGTGGCCGTTGAATTCGCCGACAAATATGAGCGCCAGTACGGTCCCAACACGCTGACGCAGTTTGCCGGCGACGCCTACGGCGCCTGGATGCTGCTGGATTCGGCCGTGGCGCGGGCGCTGAAGACGGGCGCCAAGCCCGGGACGCCGGAGTTCCGCCTGGCGCTGCGCGACGCGCTGGAAAGCACGCGCGACCTGGTCGTGCCCAACGGCGTGCTCAATATCACGAAGGACAACCACCAAGGCTTCGACGAGCGCGCGCGCGTGATGGGCATCGTCAAGAACGGACGGTTTTCGTACGCCGAATAATAGGTGCCATATCTCCCTACCGTTTGTAACGTGTCCTAACCCGTCATAGGGCAACAGACCCCAAAAGCAGGCTTAGGCCTGCTTTTTTTCGTCTATATCATTCGTGTAGAAATCATTTAATAGCGTATTATTTTTAGTGAAGCCATGCACCTAGAAATAAATACGGGAGAAATATTCATGACCTTGCTTCGATCCAGACGACTGTTGTTGGCCTTGAGCCTGGGCGTCCTGGCCGCCTGCTCCGACTCGGGTTCGGACAAGCCGGCGCCCGCGGCCGGCGCTGCGCCGGCCGCGGGCGGCAGCACCCTTGAGGCCGCCAAGGCCGCTGGCAAGATCCGCATCGGCTATGCCAACGAGGCGCCGTTCGCCTATATGGACAGCAAGGAAGCCAAGGTGACGGGCGAATCCGTCGAGATCGCCCGCGTCGTGCTCAAGCGCATGGGCATCAATGAGGTCGAAGGCGTGCTGACCGAATTCGGCTCGCTGATCCCTGGCCTTGCCGCCAAGCGCTTCGACATCATCGCGGCTGGCATGTACGTCACCCCGGAGCGCTGCAAGCAGGTGGCGTTCTCGAATCCGACCTACGGCGTAGGGGAGGCCTTCCTGGTGAAACAGGGCAATCCGAAGAACCTGCACAGCTATGAAGACGTCGCCAAGAACCCCGACGCGAAGCTGGGCGTGGTGGTGGGTGCGATCGAGGGCGAGTACGCCGAGAAGGTGAAGATTCCGTCGGGCCAGGTCGTGGTGTTTCCGGACGCGGTCAGCGCCTTGTCCGGCGTCCAGGCCGGCCGCGCCGACGCCTATGCCGCCACCGCGCTGACCGTCAACGACCTGATGGGCAAGACGCAGGCCGGCAGCGGGCTGGAAAAGGCCGACCCCTTCACGGATCCCGTGATCGACGGCAAGGGCGTGCGCGGCTATGGCGCCTATGCCTTCCGCACCGACGACAAGGCTTTCGCCGACGCGTTCAACGCCGAGCTCGCCAAGTTCATCGGCACCGACGAACACAAGAAGCTCGTGGAACCGTTCGGTTTCACCGAGCAGGAACTGCCCCAGGGTGTCACGGCGGACAAGCTCTGCGCCGGCAACTAAGGGGCGCCGATGCAGCTGATCTCAGAACATATCGCGGAGCTGGTGCCGCCCCTGCTGGAGGGGCTGGCCGTCACGCTCCAGATCATGGCCGGGGCGGTCGTGCTGGCAGTGCCGCTGGCGCTCCTGGGCGGCATGGGCCGCCTGTCGTCCCTTCGGCCGGTGCGGTGGGCGGCGTCGGTCTATGTCGAAGTCTTCCGGGGCACGTCCGCCCTGGTGCAGCTCTTTTGGTTTTACTTCGTGCTGCCGCTGTTCGGCGTGCAGCTGCCGGCCATGCTGGTGGGCATCGTGGTGCTGGCGCTGAACGCCGGGGCCTACGGCGCGGAAGTGGTGCGCGGCGCCATCCGCGCGGTGGCGCCGGGCCAGCGCGAGGCAGGCGTGGCGCTGAACCTCACACGCGGCCAGATCATGCGCCGCATTGTGCTGCCGCAGGCGGTCCCGGCCATGCTGCCGCCCGCCGGCAACCTATTGATCGAACTGCTGAAGAACACTGCGCTGGTGTCGCTGATCACCATCACCGATCTGACCTTCCGGGGCCAGCTGCTGCGCAGCGAAACCCTGCGCACCACCGAAATCTTCACCCTGATGCTGCTGATGTACTTCGCGGTGGCCTTGCTGATCACGGCGGGCGTGCGCCTGCTTGAGCGGAGGGTCCGAGTCCGATGACACCGATATTCGATTGGTCCTTCGCGCTGGAAATCCTGCCCACCCTGGGTTCCGCGCTCGTCATCACGATCCAGGCCACCGTGCTGGGGATGCTGGTGGCCGTCACGCTAGGCCTGGCGCTGGCGATGTTGCGCCGCTCTCGCCTGCGCATCGTGTCCCTGCCCACGGCCTTTTTCATCGAGTTCGTGCGCAGCACGCCGCTGCTGGTGCAGATGTACTTCCTGTTCTACGTGCTGCCATTGACGGGGGCGCGGATGTCGCCGCTCATGACCGGCATCGTGGCGCTGGGCCTGCACTACGCCACGTATTGCGCCGAGGTCTACCGCGCCGGCATCGAGGCGGTGCCGCGCGGGCAATGGGAAGCGGCCACGGCGTTGAACATGTCGCGCTGGCGCACCGCCATCGGCGTGGTCTTGCCGCAGGCGATTCCGCCCGTGGTGCCCGCGCTGGGCAATTACCTGGTGGCGATGTTCAAGGACACGCCGCTGTTGTCGGCCATTACCGTGGTGGAACTGCTGCAGCAGAGCAAGATGATCGGGTCCGCCACGTTCCGGTACACCGAACCCCTGACGCTGGTGGGCGTGCTGTTCCTGGCGCTGAGCCTGGTCGCGGCCTGGGGAGTGCGCGGCCTTGAGGCCCGCCTGCAACGATATGGAGGAAAGCGATGAGCGCCAGCCTGAACATCAAGAATCTGCATAAGCGCTACGGGGAACTGGAGGTGCTGCGCGGCATCAATCTGGAGATTCCGGCAGGGCAGACAGTCGCCGTCATCGGTCCTTCGGGGTCGGGCAAGTCCACGCTGCTGCGCGTGCTGATGACACTGGATCGGCCCAGCAGCGGCGACATTGAGATCGACGGTCAGCCGATGTGGACGGACGAGCAGGGCCGTCCTGCGGGCCCGAACTCCGAGCATCTGCGCAAGGTGCGCGGCAAGATCGGCATGGTGTTCCAGCACTTCAATCTGTTCCCGCACATGACCGCGCTGGGCAACGCCATGGAAGCGCCGGTGCATGTGCTCGGCATGTCGCGGGACCAGGCGCGCGAGCGCGCGGTCGAATACCTGGACATGGTGGGCCTGGGCGACAAACTGGATGTCTACCCCGCGCAGTTGTCGGGCGGGCAAAAGCAGCGCGTGGGTATCGCGCGCGCGCTGGCGATGTGTCCTGAGATCATGCTGTTTGACGAAGTCACGTCCGCGCTGGATCCCGAGCTGGTGGGCGGCATCCTGCAGATCCTGCGCGACCTGTCGGCCCGCCGCAGCATGACCATGATCATCGTCACGCACCAGATGAAATTCGCCGAACGCAGCTCGGACCGCACCTTGTTCTTCGATCAGGGCAACATCGTCGAGGACGCGGAATCGTCCGTGCTGTTCAGCCAGCCCAAAGAGGAGCGCACGCGCCAGTTCCTGGATTGCGTGATCGAAGGGCAATAGTCGATGGCCGGGGCTGCGGAATTTAACCCTGCCGCAGGCCCCGGGATTGCCGCCATTTCGACGCGCGGGCGCTATGCTGTGGCGTCCAACGCTCCGGAGCTTCACCCATGAGTCACCTGTTCAGCACCACGTCAATCGGCAACGTACCACTGGCCAATCGCATCGTCATTGCGCCCATGTGCGAATACTCCGCGGAAGAAGGCCGTGCGACCGACTGGCACATGATCCATCTGGGGCACCTGGCACTGTCCGGCGCCGGACTGCTGTTCACGGAGGCCACCGCGGTGGAGCCCGACGGCCGCATTTCTCCGGGAGACCTCGGCCTCTGGTCCGACGAAACAGAGGCCGCGCTGGGCAAGGTGGTCGCCGCTGTGCGCCGTTACTCGCCCATCAAGCTGGGCATCCAGCTGGGCCATGCCGGCCGCAAGGCATCCAGCGACGCGCCCTGGAACGGCGGCCAGCTCGTGCCCGCCAGCGAAGGCGGCTGGCAAGGGTGGGCGCCGTCGGCCTTGGCGCACAATGCGCATGAACCCGCGCCCCATGCCCTGGACGCAGCGGGCCTTGAGCGCGTTCGCGATGCGTTCCTCGACAGCGCGCGCCGCGCCTTGCGCCTGGGCTTCGACGCCATCGAACTCCACGCCGCGCACGGCTATCTGCTGCACCAGTTCCTGTCGCCGCTGTCGAACCGGCGCGAAGACGCTTATGGCGGTTCGCTGGAAAACCGCATGCGCTTTCCGCTGGAAGTGTTCCAGGCCCTGCGTGAAATCACGCCGCCGGAGGTTGCGCTGGGCGTGCGCGTGTCCGCCACCGACTGGGTCGACGGGGGCTGGGACCTGGAGCAGACGCTGGTGTTTGCGCAGGCGCTGAAGGACCGCGGCTGCGAATTCATCGACGTGTCGAGCGGCGGCGTGTCGTCGCAGCAGAAGATCCCGGTGGGCCCGAACTATCAGGTGCCGTTTGCCGAAGAGATCAAGCGCAAGATCGGCCTGCCCACCATCACGGTCGGCCTGATCACCGAGGCGCAGCAGGCCGAGGACATCCTCGCGCAGGGCAAGGCCGATATGGTCGCGCTGGCGCGCGGCATGCTCTACGATCCGCGCTGGCCCTGGCATGCCGCCGCGCAACTGGGCGGCCAGGTCGATGCGCCGCGCCAGTACTGGCGTTCGCAGCCGCGCGAATTGAAGGCCCTGTTCGGCGAGACGCGCTTCGGCCAGCGATAGGCAAGGCCGGCGCCAACAAAAAAACGCCGCGATGCGGCGTTTTTCATGACCCGGTTCCGCGCGGCTTACAGGCGCGAATACGCGAGTTCCAGTTCGCGGTGCAGGACGTCGGCGAAGTCGGCGCTGGCGGGATCCTGCTGCGACAGCAGGCGGGCCAGCACGACGTTGTCTTCTTCGCCGTTCCAGATCTTGATGTAGGTGCCTTCCTTGTAGCCGTGCTGCTGGCGGAAGATGTTCAGGACGTTCTTCGACACGTATTGCGTGTAGGCGTCGTTCCAGCTCATGTCGCAGGCGGTCATGGTCTGTTCCAGGACCTTGAAGCTGGCGCGTCCGCACACCGCCAGGCCGCCGATGAGCTCCAGCAGTTCGGGCACGTTCAGCGCGTCCAGGGCGTAGGACTTGCCGTCCAGCGCGACCGTGGCGGGGGAGGCCAGGTCGGCCACCAGCGCGCGCGCGGCGGCTTCGACGTCGCCGCCCGCCTGGACGATGGTGTGCGACAGGTAGAAATGCAGGATGTCCACCAGTTCCATCTGCACCTGGGGCAGGTCGATGGTCTGCTTCTTCCACCACTTCCAGCCGTAGTGTTCCAGTGCTTCGGCCGACTCGACGAAGGCGGCGCGCAGGAAGCGGGCTCCGCCATTGATCCAGTCCGGATTGATCATGCTGTTCAGGTGGCCTTGCAGCTTCAGCATCGTGGCCGCCTGGGCCTGGTTCAATCCGACAACGTTGTTCACTTTCTCTCCGGGAATCGTGGGGGTCTTTGCGACTGGGCGCAGATGTTAGCACCATTGCGCCAGCCGCCCGCCGGGTTTCAGCCGCCGTCCTTGCGGTAGGAAGAGGGCGTCAGCGGCGGCAGTTTTTCCAGGGGCGTCTTGCGCGGATTGCGCGCGCCGCTGGCCGCCTTGAACAGCATGAAGGCAAAGAAAGCCAGGAAGATGGCGGGGATCATCTCGTCCATGTCGAACCGGGGGTTGTGCAGCGCACGGAACCCGATGTTGACGGCGGCCCAGCCGGCCAGCATGCCTGCAATCGTCAGCACAACGCCGATTTTGCGCTGGCGCGCATGCCGGGCCAGCGAAACCGTGCCTTCGTCGGCCTGCGCGGGCGCAGTGGCGCCGGGGGCGGTCCGCGACTGCAGCGGGGGCGGGGCGGTATTGCCCCAAGGGGCGTCGGACAGCGAGCCAGGCGCCGTGGGCGCCTCGCGGCGGGCGCTGCCAGTATCGGAAGCCCGTCCGGGCGCGGCGCCGCCCGCGCGTGTCAGGTTTTCGATGTAACGCGCGAAATCGCCGTTCTTGGGCTCGCCATCAATGGCCATCAGGCTCTCCGGTTCAGTTGCCCCGCCGTACCCGCACCGGTTGGCGGCGCTTGCGCAGCATGGCTAGCAATAGCCCGCATCCTAGCAAAACGGAGAGGCCCGCGCCGATCATCATGGCGATCTGCTGGGCGTTTTCGGCGGCGCCCAGGCTGCGCGCGGTAATGTAGCCCGGCGCCAGCATCAGCGGCATCCACAGCACGGCCGACAGCACGTTCGCCAGCTGGAACTTGCCATGCGCCATGCCCATCACCCCCGCGACGGTGGGGATGGTGGAGCGGATGGGGCCAAGGAAGCGGCCGATCAGGACCGACGCGAAGCCGTAGCGGTAGAAGAACAGCCGGGCCCGCGCCACGCCGGTGCGCTGCTGCTTGAGCGGCCAGCGGCGCAGCACGCCCGGCCCCAGCCAGCGGCCCAGCCCATAGGACAGGGCGTCGCCCACGATGGCGCCGGCGATACCCCAGACCAGGATGCCCCAGGGCGGCAGCGTGCCGGACCCGATCAGGCCGCCCGTCAGCAGCATCAGGGCGGTCGCGGGAATGAAAAGGCCCAGGAGTACCATGGACTCGCCAAGCGTGAGCAGAAAAGTGATCGGGCCGGCCCAGGCCTGGTTGGCTTCGATGAACTGGCCGATCGCGGTGATGTATTGGTCCATGAATGGGAAGTTGAAAATTAGCTGAACGCAATCGGGTATGTTAACGCCTGCGCGGGCCGCCCACAGGCGGCTAGGCCAAATGGCGGACGCTCAACGTTGGAGAACCATGGATTCAGTTACACAAGCGGTGCTGGGCGCCGGCATACAGGGCGCCATGCTGGGACGCGTCCAGGGCAGGCGGGCGCTGATCTACGGCGCGGCCCTGGCCACCCTGCCGGACCTGGATGTCCTGATGAGTTATCCCGATCCCGTGTCGCTCATGACGTATCACCGGGGTTTCTCGCATTCGGTCTTCGTCCTGACCGGGCTGGCGCTCCTGCTGGCCTGGCTGATCCGCAAATACTGGCCCCAGGCGCCCTATAGCGGACGAAGGCTCTTCCTGACCATCTGGCTGGTTCTGGTGACGCATCCCATCCTGGATGCGTTCACGGTCTATGGCACGCAATTGTTCTGGCCGCTCGCGACCATTCCAGAAAGCTGGTCGGCCATTTTCATCATCGACCCGGTCTACACCGTGCCCCTGCTGCTGGCCGTGCTGTTCGCCATCGCTTTCGGGCTGAAACGAACCGCGCGCCGGCTGCTGGTCGCGGCCCTGGTCTTCAGCACGGCCTACCTGGGGTTCGGCCTGGCGGGGCGCATGGCGGCGGAACACCGCGTGCGCGAGGCCATGCAGGGGCAGGGCATTGCCGTTGCCGAGCTCAGGGCCACGCCGATGCCCTTCAACACGCTGGTGTGGCGCGTGATCGCCAAGACCCCGGACGGCCACTATTACGAGGCAGTCAGCAGCCTTTTCGACCGCGAGACGCCGGAATGGGTGCGCCTGCCGCTGAACCTGGATATCGGCCAGGCCCTGGCGGGCGTGCCGCTGCACGAACGGCTGCGCTGGTTCACGGATGACTGGCTGCGCTACGACGCCATCGGCGATGCCCTGGTGGTGTCGGACCTGCGAATGGGCATGGCCGGGCACTACACCTTCCGCTTCAAGATGGCCGAGCGGGCCGCGGACGGCGCCTGGAAGCCGGTGACGCCTTCCGTCTGGCCGACCGACCGTGGCGGGTGGTCCGAACTGAAGCTGGTGCTGAGGCGCATTCTTCACGCCCAGCCGCCGTTGCCCCTGGCCCAATGGTCGGAGCTGGCGAAAGAATAGGAATAGCGGAATAGGAATAGCGCCCCGTTTTCGCGCTCCTTGCCCCAAGCCCCTTGTGTGAACAGCACCCCAAAAGTTGGATACCGGTCCAACTTTTGGGGTGTTTTTCATGGTCCGCGCGTATTGACCAGTTTCCTTCGCTTGCATTATTCTTGTTCTCTAATAAGGAACTTAGGTTCCGTTTTATGGAACAAGCATGAGTATTCTAGACGGCGTCCAACGCGTGCTCTCGCTCTATGCGGAAGGCGCGGCCGAGCTGAGCTTCACCGAAGTCGCCGCTCGCCTGGCCATGCCCAAGAGCACGGCGTCGCGCCTGCTCAACCAGATGCAGAACTACGGCATGCTGGACCAGGATGCGGCCACGCGCCGCTATCGCCCCGGCGCGCTGCTGACTCAGGCCGTGCGCGCGGGCATGGCGGCCACACCGCTGGATGAGGCCTGCCGCGCCGTGCTGGCCCGGCTTTCGGACGACAGCGGCCTCACCGCGTATCTCTCCACCCTTAATCAGCGCGAAACCGTCGTGCTGCAGCGGCTGAACGGTTCACATCCCGTGCAAGTGCTGTCGCCGCCCGGATCGCGCCGCGCCGCCTCGGGCACGGCGATGGGCCGGGCGCTGCTGTCGCGGCTGACCGACACCGAATTCCAGGCGCTGTATGGCTCGGATGCTTCGCTGCCCCTGCCGGTGGAAGGGCGCGATTGCCCCGCAACCGTCGGCGACCTGACCCGGCTGGTGGCGCAGACCCGCGCGGACCATTGCGGCGTCGCCATCGACCAGGCCATGCCTGGCATCGGCGCCGTGGCCGCGGCGGTGCGCGATCCGGCCACCGGCGAACTGCGCGGTCTGTGCCTGTCGTTTGTGTCCTTCCAGGCGGACGCCGCGCGGGTGGCGCGCCTGCGCGAATCCGTGCTCGACCAGGTGGCCGCGCTGGGCCGCGAACTGAACGATCCCTATTGGCTGAACTGACTACCTGAATCCGCGGAGGCGCCCGTCCGGGCCGCCTTCAAAAAATCTCCCTACCGGAAACCTTCTCCATGAACCTCCTGCTTCTCAGCAATTCCAGCAGCGACGCCGGCTACCTGGTCCACGCCATGGCCGACATCCGCGAACTGATCGAGTCCCTGCCGCAGGGCGCCCCGGCCGTGTTCGTGCCCTACGCGGGCGTCACGCGCAATTGGGACGACTACACGGCGCTGGTGGCGTCGGCGCTGGCTGATACCGGCCTGGATATCCAGGGCCTGCACCTTGCCCAGGATCCGGTCGCGGCGCTCGAAGGCGCGGCGGTCATCATCGTCGGCGGCGGCAACACGTTCAACCTGCTGGGCCAGCTGCGCCGCCAGGGACTGCTGGAAGTCGTGGCGCGCCGCGTGCGCGAAGGCGCGGCCTACCTGGGCTGGAGCGCCGGTTCCAACCTGACGTGCCCCACCATCTGCACGACCAACGACATGCCCATTACGGACCCGCAGGGCTTCGATGCGCTGGGCCTGCTGTCCTTTCAGATCAATCCGCACTACACCAACGCCCATCCTCCGGGCCACCGCGGCGAAACGCGCGCCCAGCGCCTGGCCGAGTTCTGCACGCTGAACCCGTCCATGCCCGTCCTGGGCCTGCCGGAAGGCGCCGCGCTGCGCGTGCGCGGCCACAAGGTCGCGCTGGTCGGTCCGCACGATGCGCCGCTGTTCAAGGGCCACGAAGAGCCGCGCATGTTCCGTCCCGGTCCCGTGGAGATCTCGGCATGAAGCAGGTCATCGACACCATCGAACTGCTGTCGTCGGCGCACGTCACGGGCGAGGCCGTCGCGCAGGTCCTGCGCGACGCAGGAGACTGCGACGTGGAGGTGACTCGCCTGGAGCGCGACGGCGCCGCCACGGAGTTCCTGTCCATCGTCATTCCCGGCGCCGATGCGTCGGCGCCGCAACTGGGCATCGTGGGCCGGCTGGGCGGCATCGGCGCCCGTCCCGCGGTGACTGGGCTGGTTTCCGACAGCGACGGCGCCGTGGTCGCCATTGCCGCCGCGCTCAAGCTGATGGCCATGGCCCGGCAGGGCGATGTGATGCCGGGCACCGTGCGCATCCGCACCCATATTTGCCCGCGCGCCGGCACGCGGCCGCACCATCCGGTGCCGATGATGCGTTCGCCGTTTCCCATGCGCGAAATGATGTCGCACGAAGTCGACCCCCGCATGGACGCCATCCTGTCCGTGGACACGACGCGCGGCAACCGCCTCGTCAACAAGCGCGGTGTCGCGCTCACGCCGGTCGCCAAGCAGGGCTACCTGCTGCGCATCCCCGAAACCATGCTCGACGTGATGGGCTGGGTCAGCGGCGAACTGCCGGTGACGCTGCCGCTGACCACGCAGGACATCACGCCTTACGAGAACGGCCTTTGGCACGTGAACTCGCTGATGCAGCCGACGATCGTCACGGACGCGCCTGTTGTGGGCGTGGCGCTGACGGCGCAGACCACCGTTCCGGGCTGCGCCACGGGTGTTACGAATGCCGTCGACGCCGACGTCGCCATGCGCTTCTGCATCGAGATCGCCAAGCTGTACGGCCAGCGCACCATGACTTTCTTCGACGACGCCGAATGGGGCGCGCTGCAAGCCCGCTATGGTTCGATGGCGCACCTGCAGACCGTGGGCCGCGCCGACGGAGCCGCGCAATGAGCGCGCGCACGCCTCGCCGCGTGGCGTTTTTCACGATCGGGCAATCGCCGCGCAGCGACGTCGTGCCCGAAATGGCGCCGCTGCTGGGCGCGCACGTGCGCATTGACGAATTCGGCGCGCTGGACGGCCTGGATGCGGCGGCGCTGGCCGCGCTGGCGCCACGCCCGGGCGAATACCGCTTCGCCACGCGCATGCGAGACGGCGCGCAGATCGAACTGGATGCGGCCGCCGCCGAGGCCCGCCTGGCGCAGGTGATGCGGCAGGCGGACGGCGAGGGCTATGACGTGCTGGTGCCGTTGTGCACCGGCACGGCTATCGCGCCGATGCGCACGCTGGTGGTGGAGCCGCAGCAGGTCGTGGACCACCTGGTCGCCGGGCTGTCGCAGCACTGCCGCAAGGTGGGGCTCGTGGTGCCGCTGGAAGCGCAGGTCGACGCCTTCCACATGGTCGTGCCGCTGGAATGCGAAACGCACGTGGTGCATGCGTCGCCGTACGAGGCCGACGCCGGGCAGGCCGCGCGAAATTTCGAGGCCGCCGGCCGCGACCTCGCGTCCTGCGATCTGATTGTCATGCATTGCATGGGCTACGCCGAACACATGCGCCAGGCCGTGGCGCGCGCGTCGGGCCGGCCCGTCTTGCTGTCCAACCGCATGGTCGCGCAATCGCTGGCGCAAATACTGGAATAACGCCGCCGGACGCAATCCCGAAGCCCCGGCCGCATGAACAGAGTGCGGCGGGTCCGGGCGAGCGGCGAGAGGAGACGAAGCTGTCTTCGTCAATCATTTGTTGGGAGTGTTTTTTTATGTTCAGCCGTACCCTGCACCGCGCCGCTGGCGCACTGTTCGCCGTTACCGCGCTGTCGGCCACGCCGGCGCTTGCCGCCGACGCCTGGAAACCCGCCAAGCCGGTGCGCCTGCTGGTCGGCTTCGCGCCGGGCGGCTCGGCCGATACGCTGGCCCGCCTGCTGGCCGAGCCCCTGTCCCAGCGCCTGGGCCAGCCGGTCGTGGTCGAGAACCTGGCCGGCGCCGGCGGCAACATCATGGCCTACCGCCTGAGCCAGTCGCCCGCCGACGGCTACACCATCGGTATCGCCGCCGCCGGCTCCATGGCCATCACGCACGTGCTCAACCCCAAGGGCACGAACTACAAGCCCGGCGATTTCACGCCCATCACCCTGGCCGCCGTTCAGCCCAACGTCGTCATCGTGAACAAGGACGTGCCGGCCAACAATCTGGCCGAACTGAAGGAATACTTCCAGAAGACGCCGGCCGCCACCTACGGCACGGCCGGCGTGGGCATCTCCAACCACCTGATCGCCGAGACCATGCTGTACAAGCTGGGCGTGAAGGTGCCGCACGCGGCCTACCGCGGCGCCGCGCCCGTGATCACCGACCTGCTCGGTGGCCACATCGCGATGACGATGGACAATATCTCCACCGCTGCGCCGCTGGCCTCGCAAGGCAAGGTCAAGGCCATCGCCGTGGCGTCGATCAAGCGCGCGGCCCAGCTGCCCAACGTGCCCACGCTGGACGAGCAGGGCCTGAAGGGTTTCGACATGCCCACGTGGCAAGGCGTGTTCGCGCCGGCCGGCCTGCCCGCCGACGTGCTGGCCGCCTATTACGCGGCCCTGCAGGACGTGCTCAAGCAGCCCGCGCTGGTCGAGAAGATGGCTGGCCTGGGTTCGGAGCCTGTCACCGGCATGACGCCCGAGAAGTTCGGCGAGTTCCTGGAAAACGACCGCAAGCAGTGGGCGGATATCGTCAAGGCCGCGAACATCAGCCTGGAGCAGTGAGCCGCGCCAGCCGGCCTGGAAGCTGCAAAAAGCAAAACGCCAGATCCGCAACGGATCTGGCGTTTTTTTTGAGACCTTGCAGCGTGCAGGGCGGGGCGCTGGCTGGTTCCGGGCCGTGCCGGCTACGCAGGCATGCGCGCGGCGATTTCGGCGATCAGGCGGCGCGCGGCGTCCAGCTTGTCGCCTGCGGGCAGGGGGTGTGCGCCTTGCGCGTCGAACAACACCAGTTCCGTGGTGTCGGCGTCCATGACCTTGTGGGCCAGGTTGCCCACCAGCAACGGGATGCCCTTGCGCGCGCGCTTGGCCTCCGCGTGTTCGGCCAGCTTTTCGGTTTCGGCGGCAAAGCCCACGCACCAGGGGCCGTTATCGAGCTTGGCGACTTCGGCCAGGATGTCCGGATTGGGTTCGAATTCCATCAGGGGCGCGCCGCCGCCTTCGCTGGTTTTCTTCAGCTTCTGGGTGCTGACGTTCTTCACGCGCCAGTCGGCCACGGCGGCCACGGCGATGAAGATGTCGGCGTCGCCGACGCTGGCCATGACGGCGTCATGCATCTGGCGCGCGGTAGTGACCGGCAGGGCCGTCACGCCGCGCGGAACCGGCAGGAAGGTGGCGCCGGTGATCAGCGTGACGCGGGCGCCGGCCTCGCGCGCGGCCCGCGCCAGCGCGTAGCCCGTCTTGCCGGACGAGCGGTTGCTCAGGACGCGCACGGGGTCCACGGGTTCGGACGTGGGGCCGGCCGTAAGAAGCACGTGGCGGCCCGCCAGCAGCTTGGGCTGGAAGAAGGCGATCAGGTCGGTCAGCAGTTCGTGCGCTTCCAGCATCCGGCCGTCGCCGGTTTCGCCGCAAGCCTGTTCGCCGGCCGAAGGGCCCAGTACGCTGACGCCGTCGGCGCGTAGTTGTTCGACATTGCGCTGCGTGGCCGGGTTGGCCCACATTTCGCGGTTCATGGCGGGCGCCACCAGCAGGGGACAGGCCCGCGCCAGGCACAGCGTGGACAGCAGGTCGTCGGCCATGCCGTGCGCCAGTTTGGCCATGAAGTCGGCGCTGGCGGGCGCGATCAGCACGGCGTCCGCGCCGCGGGTCAGGTCGATGTGCGCCATGTTGTTGGGCACGCGCGCGTCCCATGCGTCCACGAACACCGGGCGGCCCGACAGGGCCTGCATGGTGACGGGCGTGATGAAGTGCGTGGCCGCCTCGGTCATCACCACGTCCACCGTGGCGCCTTGTTCGGTCATGCGCCGCACCAGCTCGGCGATTTTGTAGCAGGCGATGCCCCCGGTCAGTCCGAGGACGATACGTTTGCGGGCGAGATCGAGCATGAGGGCGGAGCGGCGGGTTCAGCGCCGTGAAAACGAGGAATGGAGGGTGATTTTATTCTGCATTACCGCAACGCGCCGTTCGTCTTGCGTTCAGGGGGCGTCAAACAGGACAAAAGCCATCCGGGCCGCGCCTTGAAGAGGGCCGCCCGGACGCGCTGGCGCGCCCGGGTCCGGATAGTCTGTCGCGCCGGCTCAGGCCTGCGGCTTGCGGGCGCGCAGCAGCTCGTCCAGCACCAGCAGCACCGCGCCGCAGGTGATGCCGACGTCCGCCAGGTTGAAGGCGGGGAATTGCCATTCGTTCCAGTAGAACAGCAGAAAGTCCACCACGTGGCCATACACCACACGGTCGATGACGTTGCCGATGGCGCCGCCCAGGATCAGCGTGAGCGCCAGGCTGAAGCGCGGCTGCTCGTGCGTGCGGCGCAGCATCCAGACGATCACCACGGCGGCCACGCAGCCCAGGCCGGTGAACAGCCAGCGCTGCCAGCCTTCCTCGGACGCAAGGAAGCTGAAGGCGGCCCCGCGGTTGAACACCAGCGTGAAGTCGAAAAACGGCAGGATGTTGACGCGCTCACCGTATTGGAAGGCGGTGTTGAAGTAGACCTTGGTCAGTTGGTCCAGCACGATGATCAGCGCGGCCAGCGCCAGCCAGCCGCCCACGCGCGCGGGCGCCGCGCGGGTGGGGGCGGCGCCCGTCACCCCGTTGTCGGAGGGGCGGGCCATGTTCAGGCCTTGTCGCGGGCTTCGCCCGAGCCGAACAGGTTGGACACGCAGCGGCCGCAGATCTCGGGGTGGTCCGCGTCCTGGCCCACGTCCAGGCGCCAGTGCCAGCAGCGTTCGCACTTCTTGTGCGCCGACGGCGTCACCTGGATGGTGGTTTCGCCTTCGCCTGCGTGCACGGTGGCGCGCGACACGATCAGCACAAAGCGCAGATCGTCGCCCAGGCTGGCCAGCAGCTGCTGGTCTTCGCCGCTGGCGGTCAGGTCCACTTCGGCCTGCAGCGACGAACCGATGTCGCCGGCCGTGCGCACTTCTTCCAGCTTGCGCTGGACTTCGGCGCGGATGGCGCGCAGGCGCGTCCACTTGGCCGTCAGCGCGTCGGCGTCTGCGAACGGCGGCAGCACGTGGTAGACCTCGGTGAAGATGGTCGCGCGGGCGGCGTCGGCCTGGTTCTTCAGGGCCGAGGCAACCAGCTCCTTCCAGGCCTCTTCCGCCGTGAACGACAGGATCGGGGCCATCAGCTTGAGCAGCGTCTGCGTCACGTCCAGCAGCGCAGTCTGCGCCGAACGGCGGGCCAGGCTGCCGGGAGCCGACGTGTACAGGCGGTCTTTCAGGATGTCCAGGTAGAACGCGCCCAGGTCTTCCGAGCAGAAGGTCTGCAGGCGCGACACCGCCGGGTGGAAGTCATAGCGCTCGTAGTTGGCCTGCACTTCCGATTGCATCTGCGCCGTCATGGCCAGCGCATAGCGGTCGATCTCGAACAGGTCGCCATAGGGCACGGCCTGCGACACGGCGTCGAAGTCCGCCAGGTTGGCCAGCAGGAAGCGCAGCGTGTTGCGGATGCGGCGGTAGCCTTCCACCACGCGCTTGAGGATCTCGTCCGAGATGGACAGTTCGCCCGAGTAATCGGTGGAAGCGACCCACAGGCGCAGGATTTCGGCGCCAAGCGAGTCGGACACCTTTTGCGGGGCGATCACGTTGCCCACCGACTTGCTCATCTTGCGGCCCTGGCCGTCCACGACGAAGCCGTGGGTCAGCAGCGCCTTGTAGGGCGGCTGGCCATAGAGCATGCAGCCCGTCAGCAGGGACGAATGGAACCAGCCGCGATGCTGGTCGGAGCCTTCCAGGTAGAGGTCGGCGGGCCAGGCGAGTTCAGCGCCGTGCGAGCCGGCGAATTCGCCGTCCTTGCCGCCCAGCACCGTGGCGTGCGTGCTGCCCGAATCGAACCACACGTCCAGCGTGTCGCGGTTCTTTTCGTACATGTCGGCTTCGTCGCCCAGCAGGTCGCGGGGCTCCAGGGCCTGCCAGGCTTCGATGCCGCTTTGCTCGACGCGCTGCGCAACCTGTTCCAGCAATTCGGAGGTGCGCGGGTGCAGTTCACCCGTTTCCTTGTGCACGAAGAAGGCCATCGGCACGCCCCACTGGCGCTGGCGCGACAGGGTCCAGTCCGGACGGTTGGCGATCATGGCGTGCAGCCGCGCGCGGCCCCAAGCCGGGAAGAACGCGGTGGCGTCGATGCCGGCCAGCGCCGATTCGCGCAGGGTCGGGCCGCCGTCCTTGGGGGCCACGTCCATGCCCGCGAACCATTGGCTGGTGGCGCGGTAGATGATCGGCGTCTTGTGGCGCCAGCAGTGCATGTAGCTGTGCTTGTGTTTTTCGACGTGCATCAGCGCGCCGGCTTCCTTCAGCGCTTCGACGATCTTGGGATTGGCGTCCCAGATGGACAGGCCGCCGAACAGCGCCAGGCTGTCCACGTACTTGCCGTCGCCCATGACCGGGCTGATGAAATCGGTGTCCTTCATGCCGTGCTCTTTGCACGACACGAAGTCCTCGATGCCGTAGGCGGGCGCCGAGTGCACCACGCCCGTGCCGGAATCGGCGGTCACGTAGTCGCCCAGGTAGGCGGGCGACTTGCGGTCGTACGCCGCATTGAACTGCGCCAGCGGATGGCGGAATTCGATGCCCGACAGCGCCTGGCCGGGCGCCGTGGCGATGATTTCGCCTTCCAGGTTCCAGGCCTTCAGGCAAGCTTCGACGCGTTCCTTGGCAATCAGCAGCAGGGGGCCGAACTTGGGCGCCGGCGACACGCGCACCAGCGCGTATTCGATTTCCGGGTGCAGGTTGAGCGCCTGGTTGGACGGGATGGTCCAGGGCGTGGTCGTCCAGATCACGATGGCGCCGTCGTCCACGGATTCCAGGCCGAACGCCTGCGCCAGCTTGCCGTGTTCGGCAAACGGGAAGGCGACGTCCACGGCCGGGTCGACGCGGTCTGCGTATTCCACTTCCGCTTCGGCCAGCGCCGAGCCACAGTCAAAGCACCAGTTCACGGGCTTCAGGCCGCGGAACACGTAGCCCTTGTCCAGGATCCGGCCCAGCGCGCGGATTTCATCAGCTTCGTTGCTGAAGTTCATCGTCATGTACGGACGATCCCACTCGCCCAGCACGCCCAGGCGCTTGAAGTCCTTGCGCTGGCGGTCGATCTGTTCGAGCGCGTAGGCGCGGGCCTTGGACTGCACTTCCGCCACGGGCAGGTGCTTGCCGTACTTCTTTTCGATCTGGATCTCGATGGGCATGCCGTGGCAGTCCCAGCCCGGCACGTAGTGCGCGTCATAGCCGGCCATGTTGCGGCTCTTGACGATGATGTCCTTCAGGATCTTGTTGACCGCGTGGCCGATGTGAATGTCGCCGTTCGCGTAGGGCGGGCCGTCATGCAGCACGAAGCGCGGCCGGCCGCGGCTGGCGGCACGGATCGCCTGGTAGACGTGGTTTTCCTCCCATTGCGCAATCCAGGCGGGCTCGCGCTTGGCGAGGTCGCCCCGCATGGGGAAGGGGGTATCGGGCAGGTTGAGGGTCTTTTTATAGTCCATGAACGGCAAAATAGGCGCGCGCGTTTCGCGCGTCTTCGGCGATGGCGGCAGTCAGGGAAGGGAGATCAGGAAATTTTTCTTCGTCCCGCAGCTTTTGCAGGAATTCGACGCGTACGAGTTTACCGTATGCATTGACGGTCTCGTCGAGCAGGTGCGCCTCTAGTAGCACGCGGCCACGGTCTTCGACGGTCGGGCGCACGCCCAGGCTCGCCACCGCCGGCAGGGCGCGGTCGGCCAGCCCGTAAACCTGGACGATATAGATGCCGGACCGCGCGGCGCAGCGCTCGGCTACGCGCAGATTCATCGTGGGAAAGCCCAGCGTGCGGCCCAGCTTCTGGCCGTGGATGACGTGCCCGCTGATATGGAACGGATGCCCCAGCAGATGGCGCGCGCGCTCCAGGTCGCCCACGGCCAGCGCGGTGCGCACCTCGGAACTGGAGATTCGGTGGCCCTGCCGGTCGGTCACGTCGGCCAGGGTCTGGACCTCGAAGCCGTGCAGCATGCCCGCTTCACGCAGCAGCTCGATGTCCCCGCTGCGCTTGTGGCCAAAACGGAAGTCTTCGCCCACGAGCAGCCATTTGGCCCGCAGGCCCTGCACCAGCAATTGCTCGATGAAGCTGTTGGCGGACATTTCGGCCAGCCGGGCGTTGAAGCGCTCGACCACGACCTGCGAAATGCCGTAGCGCGCCAGGGCGGCAAGCTTATCGCGCAGTCCGGAAATCCGGGTCGGCGCCAGCTCGGGGCGCTGGTTCAGCGTGGCGAAATACTCCCGCGGATGCGGCTCGAAGGTCATCACCGCGGGCGTCAGCCCACGCTCGCGGGCGACCTGGCAGACGCGTGCGAGCATGGCCTGGTGTCCGCGATGGACGCCGTCGAAATTGCCGATCGTCAGCGCGCAAGGGGCGCGCCGGTCGGGCGGAGGCAGGGATCGGTAGATGCGCAGCGATGGTTTCACGAGCGAGAGTTTACAATTTTGGATTACGGGTTTGTTCCTATCCCATCGCCGCCGACCGCACTGGCCGTTTTGCGCTCCGGATTTCCGGGGACGGACAGGCCCGATTTCCCTTGGAATTCTTCATCTTGCCGGAAACATCTTCTACCAAGCGCCGCCTTGTCATCCTGATTTCGGGGCGGGGCAGCAACATGCAGGCGCTGGCCGAGGCCTGCCGCAATGAGGGCTGGCCGGCCGAAGTCGCCGCCGTCATCGCCAGCCGTCCCGACGCGGCGGGGCTGGAGTGGGCGGCCGGGCAGGGCATCCCCACGGCCGCCCTGTATCACAAGGATTACGCCAGCCGCGACGCCTTCGATGCCGCGCTCGCGTCCGAAATCGACCGCTACGCGCCCGACTACGTCATCCTGGCCGGCTTCATGCGCGTGCTGACGCCCGGCTTCGTCAATCATTTCGCCGGCCGGCTGGTCAATATCCATCCGTCTCTGCTGCCGGCATTCCCCGGCCTGCACACCCACGCGCAGGCGCTGGCGACGGGCGTGCGGGTGCATGGCTGCACTGTGCATTTCGTCACCCCGGTGCTGGACCACGGCCCCATAATCGCCCAGGGCTGCGTGCCGGTCCTGGCGGGAGACACGCCGGAACTGCTGGCCAATCGCGTCCTGGCGGTGGAACATCAGGCTTTTCCCGCCGCGGTGCGCTGGCTGGCCGAAGGCCGGGTTACCCTGACGAGCGACCACCGTGTGGACGTCCAGGGCGATCCGGTCCGCCTTTTCTCCTGGACGCCGGCTGCCTAAGCGGCCCCGAATTGCTTTTATCGGGCGGAAGTTCTCCGCCCCTCTGGAATACACCATGACTAAACCCCAATCCCCGCGTTCCCGTCCGGCAGGCGCCCCGAGGGCAGCCTCCGAAGGACGCGATGGTCGGTCCTTTTTCTCGCGTCCCAAGGGCGACGCCCGCGAATCTCTCCCGCGTGAACGGACCGAACGCAGCGAAAGCCGTGGCGGTGAACGCAGTTCCTACGGTTCCGAGCGCCGCGAAGGCCAGGGCCGCCCGGACTCGCGCTCGTCCTTCGGCGGCGGCCGAGCGCGGCGAAGGCCGTCGGCGGCGACGTCGTCGGTTCCGTACGGTTCCGAGCGCCGCGAAGGCCAGGGCCGTCCCGGATTCGCGTTCC